>CAYLPJ010000079.1:0-22487 GCA_964385465.1 uncultured Planctomycetaceae bacterium
GGCGTCGGCGGGGCGGGCACCGGCCGGGGGGCCGGGGCGGGCGCCGCGGCGGGCTTGACCACCGGCTCGGGAGGCAGGGGCAGCTTGACGTCCTCCTTGAGCACGCGGACCTCGCGGGCCTCGACGACGTCCAGCCCGAGGCCCTTGTCGAACTTCGTCTCGCCCAGGATGCCCACCAGCTTGCCGACGTACCCGTCGAGGTCCACCTGGCCGACCGTCGCCTGCACGTAGGCATTGATGAACAACGTGTGATGGTCGCGGACGATGTACCTCCTCGGCGCGGCCGGGCCGCCGGGGAAGACGTCGCTCTTCATCAGGATGCCCTGGGCGGCGAAGGCGGTCACCGGGCGCGTGGTGGGGGTTTCGGAGATGGCCTTGGCCTGGTCGATGCGAAGCCGCTCCTCGCGCTCGCTGACCTTCTGGACGAGCTGGCGGACCGCCGCGAGGTCGTTCTTCTGCTCGATGCCCGCCTGGAGAAACGCGATGCGGGCGTCGACGTAGGGCTTGAGGAAGTCGTTCTCCCCGGAGACGTCGATGGCCTGGTAGGTCGCCACGAGGGCCTTGAGCTCCCGCTCGAGCAGGGGCTTCTTGTACTCGGCCAGCAGGAGCTTCTCGGCCTGCTTGAACTTCTTCAGCACCCCGGTCAGGTCGTCCGGGCCGGTCTGGACGCCGATCGCGGGCGCACTCTCGCCGCCGGCCGGACGCGTCCGCGGCGCGGGGGTCGGCGCGGGGGTCGGCGCGGGCGCCGGGGTCCCGGCCGGCCGGGTTGCCGGCGCTGCCGCGGGCGTCGGCGTCGGCGCGGGCGCGGCGACCTCGCTGGCGCGCTGGACGTAGCGTGCGGAGATCCAGAAGTACGCTCCCGCCGGCGCGGCGATCCGGTAGTATTCGCCGGCCTCGCCGATCACGCGGACGCGGCTGCCCTTGTTCAGGCGTCGCTGGAGTGCGAAGAAGTCGCTGTTCCGCAGCACGCCGGCGGCGCGGACCCAGACGTTGTCCCCGGTAACCGTGCCGATCTTCGTCCGCGGATCGACGGTCACGTAGGTCTTGCTGATGACGCTGTGGCAGCCGGAGGGGGGCAGGACCTTGTACCAGTCGTCGAGCTTGTCGACGACGGTGACTTTCGCCGGTTGCGAGAGCTTCGCGCAGGGGTACGCTCCGGGCCCGCCGGGGCCGCTGCGGACGTACACGTTCGTGCCGGTGACGACGCCGGTCCAGCCGTCCTCGTCGCCGGTCTGACCCCACGCGGGGCTCGCGGCGATCGCCAGAGCCATTCCGATGCAAAGGACCGTGCTTGCCTTCATGGCCAGCTCCTTGTCAGAGCGCAGACTTCCCAGGATGAGCTTCTCCCAATGGTATAACGCGCGAGGCTACCATCCCAGCCGCGCGAAGTCAACAACCCGAATGACGCATCGATTGAAACCACGGCAAGTTGCGCCGCCGCCGGTCAGTCGGCCGGCTTCCGCCGCGGCAGCAGGACCGCCCCGCAGGCCAGTTCGGCGGCGCCGACGGCGGCCCGGCCGGCACCGGGAAGCTCCACCTCGCACGGGACGTTGGCCCCAAGCTCCCAGCGCCCGTCGGCGCGGCGGCGGGCGTGGATGAAGCCCGCGACCCGCACGCGGTCCCCGGGGCCGTAGAGCTGGGCCATCAGCTTGGCCCTGCCGTCGCCGTCGGCGTCGGCGAAGGCGTCGGCCGCCAGCGGGCCCTCGCCGGCGAGCTGCCAGGAGTAGCTCGTGCCCGGATACGTCGCCCACCACCGCTTCGAGCCGTCCTCGTTGACCAGCTCCCGGTTGGCGTACTGCCACCCGCCTCCGACTCGGCCGAGCCGACGTAGACGCCCTCGCCGCGGCAGCCGTACAGGTGCAGCGTCAGCCCCACGGGCCTGTCGGGGCGATGGTGCTCCTTGCCCTGGTAGCGGGCCTGGAGCTTCGGCCGGAGCGGCCAGGTGACCACCAGCGGATCGGCCGCGACGCCCGCCCGCCAGGACGACCGCGGGCGGCGCTTGAGCACGGCCTCGGCCTCGTCGCCCTCGGCGGGGCCCAGCTCGATGTTGGCGGCCACGTCATCGGCGGGGGCGCCGTGGAAGCAGTAGGTGTGGATCCTCCCGCCATCGACGCGGAAGCAGTCGAAGACGTACACGTCGCCGGTGGTGTCGGCGCCGGCGCATGCGGCATCGATCATCGCCGTCGCCCGCGCGTAGCGTGTGATCTGCGGGTGGGAGGTGGCCCGCGCGGCGTTGGCGGTGTACTGGCAGCCCGGCTGGGCGGAGAAGCTCTCCGTCCAGCCGGTCGCGCCGGTCGTCGAGCCGGGGTACGGGTTGTGAAACTCCTCGTCGTCCACCCACACGACGTTGTGCATCCGGTTGCGGCGCATGTTCGGGCTCGAGCGGTTCCGCCCCGCGTGGCGCCCGCCGAGGTCCGGCAGGAGCCGGCAGCCGTGGGCGAACATCTCCACGTTCAGGCAGTCCTGGTGGGCGTGGCCCCGGCCGAGGCCGGTGTGGATCCCCACCGCCGAGCGGGCCCGCGGGTCCGCGCTGCCCCGGCCGGCCTCCAGGACGACCTCGCCGAAGCCCTCGATCACGCGGGGCGGGTGCTCGGGCAGTCCCTCGACGCGGCCGCGGCGGAGGTCCATGGCGTCGCCGACGATGATGGGAAAGCCGCCGGCGGCGTGGAGGGCGTTCTTGGTGCGGGTGGCCTCGGGGAGGTGCGGGTAGCGGTCGGGGTCGGCGAGATTGAACCGCTCGGGCCCGCCGGCGTCGACGTAGGCGGTCAGCAGTTCGGCGACGCCGGCGAGCTTGGGCGAGGCGTAGAGCGTCGAGCCGATGTAGTGCACGCCGCCGCGGCCGTAGCTGGTGAACGCCTGGTCGTCGATCCCGCCGGCGTCGGTCATGTTCGTGTGGACCTTGCCGAAGATCCCGCGGGCGATCATGTCGTTCGAGACGGGCCCGGGGCCCTGGATGAGCGGCAGCAGGATGTACGCCTCGTCGTTGCGGATGATCCGCCGGTGGACGCAGTCCCACCCGTGCTGGAGGATGCGGGTGTCGAGGAACCGCCGCACGTCGGCCTCCGTGCGGACCCACGCGACGTGGCGGCCCAGCCAGGCGGCCAGCTCGGCGTTGCCCTTGACGAAGTCGAAGACCTTGTCGCACGCCTCGGCGAGGCGCATCAGGTCCTTGCCCGCCCAGCCGCTGTAGACGCTCTTGCCCACGCCCGAGCTCCACCGCAACGGGTCGGGGTTGCGGAACGCGCTGTGGCGGGCGAGGTTCTGGTAGTAGTAGTCCAGGCCGGGGTACTTCTCGGCCACGGCGCAGAGGGCGGCCGCGGCCTCCCAGCCGGCCTCGGCGTTGCCGGTGAGCTCGTGGATGCGGGCCAGCTCCCAGACAACGCCCGGGCGGTCCCGCCCGATGAAGTCGTGCCACTGCCGGTGCCCCGGGTCGATCGTCACGACGTTCCAGTCCGGCAGCATGGCGCGGATGGCGTCCGCCCGATCGCGCCGCTCGGCCGGCGTGCGCGTCACGGGCTCCCAGAGCCACTTCGCCTCGCGGGCCTTGAGCTTCCACGGCCGGCGGGAGGGGCGCTTGGGGTCGTCGGCGAAGTCCCGCCGCAGCGACGTCAGCTCGGCGTCGGTGGTGAGTATCCGCCTGTCTTGACGGCCTGGCGGGGGCAGTGGCCCAGCACGTCGCGGATCTCGATGCGGTCGATCAGCAGGGGGATCTCGCTTCGGCCGTCCAGCCCCGCGGCCAGCCGCCACCGCCCGGCGACGTTGACGGGGAAATAGAGCTTGGCGACGACGGCGTGGTCGGCGCGGCAGGCGATCGGCAGCCGCCATTGCCCCCCGGCGCCGTCGGGCCCGCGGACGGTGAGCTTCGCGTAGACCAGCGGGCGCGGGCAGCGCGCGGTGACCTTCCCGCCGGGCAGGTCGAGCTCCCGCTCGGGGGCGTCGGGGACGACGAGGTCGCCCTCGCGGGCCCGCGCGACGATCCACACGCTGTAGACGCTCGGGGGCAGCTCGCGGCCGAAGCTCAGCAGCTCACCCGGTTGGACGACGGCGACGTTCCCCCCGCGCCCGCCGCGGGCCTGCCGGTCGTCGACAGTCTTCCGCGCCCCGTCGCACACGGCGGCCTCGAAGGACGCCACCGCGGGCTCGGCGGTCTGGGCGCGGACCTGGGTGTCCCACCACGCCGGGGCGGCGGACGTCGCGGTCAGTACGGTCAGCAGCGCTGCAAGGAGGGGTGTTCTCATGGGCCCCTACGGAATCGCGCAGGTCTTGCTCGCGGCGTGGTCCAGCGCGACGCGGACCACCCGCATGCCGATCGTGTCGTTGACGTAGGCGTGCGTGTCGCTGACGGCCACGTACGTCGGCCAGGCCAGCGGGATCGGCGGTCTGGTGATTCGCCCCCCGGGCCCCGAGTCCTGGTTGCCGTACCGGCCGAACGCCGCCAGGCGGTTGTTGGCCGCGTCCACGACGGCGACGCGGAACCGGCAGACGTCCGGGTAGAACACCCGCCCCCAGGCATCGACGTCGTAGCCGGTGCCCTCGCACATGCAGACGGGCGTGCCCGCGGGGTAGGTCTCGGAGTACGGCGAGTAGCCGAACCGCACCCACTCGGCCCCGCGGACCTCGCAGGGCTTGTGCGGGTACCGCCCGCCCTGGAAGTGCTGGAACCGGCGGGGCGGCATCTCGCCGATGGCGTCGGGCAGGCCGGCGAAATCGTTCTTGAAACGCTTCGACTCGGTCCAGGTGAACGCCCCGCCGGCCGGGGGGAACTTCACGAGGCTCCCGTACATGTACACGTACCAGTAGTGCCCCTCGCCGATGCCGCGGTAGTAGTCGGGGATCGGCCCGAGCTTGCCGTCGAAGAACGCCGGCAGGTCCCGGTCCGTCGGGCGAAGCGGAACGGTCAGGTAGATGTTGCCCTCGGCGTCCACGCGCGGGCAGCTCCCGCGACGGACGTTCCACACCACCCGCCGCTTGAACTTCAGGTCCATGCCGTACACGTCCAGGTGGTGGGGGCCCTCCGTCCGCTTGATCAGGTAGATCTCCTCCCCCCGGACGGCCATGTAGTTGAGCTGGAACGTCATCATGCCGCCCCATTCGGTGCGGTGGGTGTCCGAGCCGTCCCACGGCTTCGGGCGCAGGTCGCGGGTCCAGCGCATCAGCCCCCGCCGCTTGCCCCAGCAGTGCGTGATGTAGTGCCCGTCCGGCGCGATGCCGAGGTTCGCCCCGTGGGCGCCGGAGTACGGGCCGCCGTCGCTCTTGGGGAACTGCACGAGGCGGCGCATCTCGGCCGTCCGCTCGTCGAAGTGATACCACTTCTCCCCGGAGACCTTCACGTACACGTCGCCGCGGCGGCGGTCGACGAGCATGTCCCGCGGCCCGCGCCCCCAGGGCCGGTCGACCCGCGGCAGTTCGACCCGCTCGAAGCCGGCGGGCGTGTCGCGGTAGCAGCTCATCCACCGCGCGTCTTCGGGACGGGCGTAGGGCAGGCCGGGCACGTAGATTCGCGGCGGATCGGACGAGGCGTCCAGGGCGATCCGGTGCGCGCCGCCGTTGGGGCTCAGCCCGGTTGTGGGCAGGGCGATCCGGGCGATCGGCTCGCGGGCCCGCCACCCGGCGAACTTCAGCAGGTTCGCGTCCTTGATGCGGCACTTGCCGTCGCCGCGCGGCCTGGCCTCCGGCACGTAGCTGCAAACGTAGACCGCGTTCGTCCGCGGGTGCACCTGCACGCCGTAGGGCAGCGTGACGGACATCTCGCCGACGTACGACCGGTCGGCCTCGCGGAAGACGGCCAGGCGCCCGGCGGTCGGGTCGGCCACGTAGAGCAGCCCGTTGGCGGCGGCGAGGCCCCGCGGGGCGGTGAAGCGGTCCCTCGCCTTGCCCGGTTCGTTGGGGTCGCCGAGGAACACCTCGGCCCGGCGCGTGGCCAGGTCCACGCGGTAGACGCAGGGCACGGGGCGGGCCTTGCTCCATCGCCCGTCGGTGATGCCCGCGACGTAGAGGCTCTCGCCGTCGGAGCTGACCGCCAACGCGGCCGGGCCGCCGGGGTACTCCAGCGACGGGAACAGGGGCGGGCCCAGGAACGTCTCGTAGGGGATGCCGCCCTCGGCGTCGATCGCGCACAGCCGCCCGCCGGTGACGACCCAGTACAGCCGCCCGCGGGCGTCCACCGCGGGGCAGTGGAACCGCGACGCGCTGCGGCCGCGGGCGAGGACCGTGTCGGGATAGTAGTTCAGCGAGTGCCAGTTGTGCACCTGGGGGACGACGTGGCCCTCGGCGTCCCGGAACGCGCCGGTCGCCCGGACGCGGTCGTAGGGCAGGTCCGCGGGGAAGGGGAGGACCTGGCGGATGAACCGGGCATTGGGATCGAGGATCCGCACCTTGTGCCCGCCCTGGTTGCCGTTGGCGGTCGGGTCCTGGTAGAAGGCGTAGACGCGGCCGGCGGGCCCGACGGCCAGGGCAGAGACGGCGGGCATCGCGTCGGGCTCATACAGCAGGAAGCGGTCGAACCGCGGGCGCAGCCCGGCCGAGACGCGGAAGGAGAACGGCCCGCCGGTCGCGGGCTTTCCCGCGTCGTCCCTGCCGTCCCAGGCGCACGCCTGCTCCAGCCCGGGCGCCAGCGGCGCAGGTGGGGGGTTCTCCCCGCCGAGGACGCCGGCGGCGAGGTGGCGGACGACGCGCCCGTCGGCGTCGAGGACGGCGACCTCCACGTCCGTGGGCGCAGAGACGGTGAAGCGCAGCCTGGCCCCGTCGCCGCGGCGCTCGGCCGTCGGCCCGGCGGTGAAGCCGACCTCGGCGGCGTGGGCCGCGGCGGCGGTCAGCGCAATCGCCGCGAACACCCCGCGGATGCGCGGAGGCATCGCATGGGGCCCGTTCTCCGCCATCCGATGGGGTTGGTCTCTCATGTGCAGGTCTCCCGAGAGAGAAACCCCGTTCGGGGGCGGATGTCTTGCGTCCGGCCGGCGGTCACCAGCCCATTGTCCGGAGCCATTCGTGGGCGATCAGCAGGTGCCCGGTCTGGTTGGGGTGGACGGGCTCGTTGCCGAACTCGTCCGCCCGGCGCGTTTCCAGGTGGCGCTGGAACATCTCGTGCAGCCGCACGAGGCGCGCGTCGTAGGCCTCGGCCAGGCGCTCGACGGTGGCGATGTAGTCCGGCAGCGAGGCCATCACGCGCCCCCGCCAGCCGTCGGCCTCGCCCGGGCGGGCGGTGGACATGTAGAACGGCGTCAACAGCACGAGCTTCGCCGAGGTTTCCTCGCGGGCGCGGGCGAGGATCCGCTCGTACAGCCCGGCGTACTCCTCCGGCCCGACGCCCGTGTCGGCGCCGCTCAGCCAGCGGTGGTTGTCGTTGATGCCGATCAGGATGCTCAGCCAGTCCGGCGCCAGGGCGATGCAGTCGTCGGTCCAGCGGTCGAACAGGTCCCGCACCGTGTTGCCGCCGATGCCCGTGTTCAGGAACGTCGCGCCCAGGTCGGGCATGGACGCGTCGATGAGGTCCACGGCCATGCGGGCGTAGCCGCAGCCCAGGGGGCGGTGCTCGCCCCGCCGCCCGCAGTCGGTGATGCTGTCGCCGGTGAACAGGACCTTCTGCCCGGTCTCGATGGCGAAACCCATGGTGCCTCCGCGCTACTTCGCGTCCTTTGCGAGCTTGGGCTTGGGGCCGTCGTAGTACCGGTCGGGGTGCCAGACGTTTCCCCGGCTGTCGGTGTACTTCTTGTACCCGCCGCAGTTGATCCGCATGGCGGCGCCGCACTCGCCGACGATCTCGATGCCGTTGATCAACGGGTTCTGCACGCCCTCGGAAAAGCCGATCACCAGCACCCCGCCCTTGACGGTGACGGGGAAGGTCTTCTCGACGGCCTGGAAGGTCTTCTTGCCGGCCTCGGCGAAGGGATCGAACTTCTTCAGCACATCCTTGCCGTTGAGGCTGACGGCGAACACCCGCTCGCCGGCGGAGGTGATGTCCTCGTACGTCTCGGCGAAGTGCAGCGTGACCTTGTACTTCCCGTCGGGCACCCGGGCGACGTACGAGTCCAGCCCGTACCGCTCGGTCAGGTAGATGCGGTCATCCTTCGTGCCGCCGACATCCGTCTTCATCCGCTCGACGGTCATCCCGCCGACGTAGCCCCACTTCCCGACCTCGAGGTCCTTGCCCGCGCCGACCGCGGTGACCTTCGCCTTCTCGGGGACCTTGGGCTTGGGGCCGTCGTAGATGCGGTCCGGCTTCCAGGCCTCGCCCTCGGGGCTCTTCCACTCCTTGTACCCGCCGCAATCGATCCGCAGCGACAGCGGCTTGCCGCCCTTGCCCTTCTTCGACCCCACCACCTCGATGCCGTTGATCATCGGCTCCTGAACGCGCGCCGTGAAGCCGACCACCAGGTCCCCGTCGGCGACCTCCACGTCGAACGCGCGCGTCACCGCCTTGAACCGCTTCTTGCCCGCTTCCTTGTACGGGTCGAACTTCTCCAACGCCTTCTGCCCCTCGATGCGGACGTCGTAGACCCGTTCGCCCTCGGCCGTGATGCCCTCGTACGTCTCGGCGAAGTGCAGCGTCACCCGGTACGTGCCCTTGGGAAGCTGCACCACGTAATCGGTCAGGCCGTATCGCTCGGAAAGGTAGACGGCGTCCAGGGCGGTCCCGGCGACCTCCGTCTTCATCCGCTCGACGGTCATCCCGCCGCGGTAGCCCCACTTGCCGATGCCCTCGGCCGCCTTGGACTTCTTCTTCGGCCCGGCCTCGGGCTTCTCGGCGGCGGACACGGCCGGCGTCAGGGCGGCCAGGGCCAGCAGCGCCGCCACGGTGCGTGCGGTGGTTCTCATGTCTCGTTCTCCTTTTTCGGGGGGTGATCGCCGTCGCTGTCAGGATCGGTCTCGTTCCCTGCCTCGCGGGCGGCGGCCTCGGCCTCGACGGCACCGATCGCCTTGCGGAGGTAGGCCACCTCGCCTTTGAGCTTGCGGGTCATCTCGTCGGGGTCGTCCTGATTGTAGAACGGCATGAACACGAAGGTCCCGCTGAAATCCGCCTCGTGCAGCCGGCCAAGCATCTCGTGCCAGTCCGTCTCTCCCTCGTCGAGCGTCGTCCAGCTTCGCCACCAGCCCTTGCCCGGCTCGGCGCCGGCCGAGGCGTCCCGTCCCCGCGCGGAGTCCTTCACGCCGACGGCGCGGAGGTACTCGCCGAGGAGCCCGACGGCGAGCTGGGGGCGCTCGTAGCCCTCGAAGTTCTGGTTGCCCGGGTCGAGCATGACGCCGACGGCGGCGGGGTCCAGCCCGTTGACCAGCCCGAACGCCGCCGAGGCGCTGGGGATCAGCGAGCCGTGGTGGACCTGGTAGACCGCCCGGACGCCGGCCTCGGCGCAGAGGTCCACCATGGTCGCCAGCTTGTGGCGCGCGACGATGAAGGACGTCTGCACGTCGTCCTTCTCGATGCGGAAGTAGCCCATGCGGAACTCGGTGATCCCGTGGTCGGCGAAGATCTTCAGCGGCGTCGGGTCGAAGCAGATCTGGTCCGGCGAGAACCCCGCCGTGGCGAAGGAGACCTCGACCCCGGCGGCCTCCATGGCCGAGACGAACTTCGGCACGTCGCGCTTCAGCTCCCAGGGGTCCACCCAGTAGCCCTCGCGGACGACGAGGTTGGTCGTGTCCAGCCCCGTCTCGGCGACCAGTTCGGCCAGCCCCTCGACGCTCAGGTGCTTGTAGAATTTCGGAAACAGGCTCAACGTGACGTTCATGCGGCGCTCCGGATTTCAACAGGCCGGGCAGGGCGGGGATGAACACGGACGAGCTCGGATACGGCCCCGGCATGAAGAGACCGGGGCGCGGTGGGGGGAAGGGAAGGGACGGGAGCGGAAGGAGTCACCTGCCCGGCTCTCCGCGGCGTCCCGTCCATCGCATGCATCCCTGCCACCGTTCTTCTGTCTGTCTCGGCATTCATTCCTGCCACGTCCCGGGGGAACGCCGACTACGCCAGCCGTTCCAGCATGTCGGCGGTGACGACGCAGGTGGGCTGCTCGCCGCGGAGGAACGCGGCGATGTCGTCGACGGCCTGCCGGCCGATGTTCGTGCCCGGCCCGCCGGCGATGTGCGAAGTGTACACGCAGTTCTCCAGCCGGCGCAGCGGCGAGTCGTCCGCCGCCGGCTCGGGGCTGGAGACGTCCAGGAACGCCAGCAGCCGGCCCTTGCTCAACTCGGCGATCAGCGCCTCCTCGTCGATGCACATGCCCCGGGCCGTGTTGACGAACACCGCGTCGTCCCGCATGGCCGCGAAGTGCTCCGCGGCGAGCATCTTCTCGCAGGCGGGGATCGCCGGCGTGTGCAGCGTGACGGCGTGGCTGCGGCGGCAGAGCTCGGGGAGGTCGTCGATCTTCTCGGCGCCGAGGGCCTCGGCCTCGCCGGCGTCGACGTACGGGTCGTACAGCAGCACAGCCCCGGCGTGATTGGCCCTCAGCAGGCGGATCGTCTCCCGCCCGACGTCCGAGGCGCCGATCACGCCGACGGTGGCGTCGGCCATCACGAGCACGTTGTCGGGCCGGGCGGCGCGGCCGGCGGCGTTGGCGGCGGCGTTCCGGGGCACCCGGCGCAGGCCCAGCACGATCTGCGCCACGGCCATTTCGGCGACGTTCTCCGCGATGGCGGTCTTGCAGGAGGCGACGGTCAAATCGCGGCCCTCCATGTGGGGGCCGAAGTGCCCCTTGACGCTCCCGGCGGCGTGGACCCACAGCCGCAGCTTCGGGCAGGCGTCGAGGATCGCCCGGTTGGGCTTGGGCGTGTTCCACGAGCCCAGCGCCACGTCGCAGTCGGCCAGCAGCTCGATGGCCTCGTCGTCGGTGAGCGGCTCGGCCTTGTCGGTGAAGACCACGTCCCCGAGCGTCTCGAGGCGGCGGGCGTCCGCCTCGGCGAGCACGCCCGCCCAGCGGTTGCGGTGAATGACGACCCCGATCCTGGCACGGCTCATGGATGTGTCCCTTTCCTGACCACGCGAACGACCCGACGCCGGCCGAAGACTACCACCCACGCGCGCCGAAGGGAAGGGGCTTCGGCGAGGCGGAGTGGTCGCTTGCAGCCGCGGGCGGGTTTCATATACTCAGGGATGAACCGAATCGTTGACCGCACAACCCGAAAGGGGACCGAGACATGACGCGCTGCACGACCCGACGAGCGTTTCTCAAGTCCGCCGCGGCCGCGGCCGCCGCACCGTACGTGCTGACCTCCAACGCCCTCGGCGGCCCGGACAAGGCCGCCGCCAGCGAGCGCCTGCTGATGGCCTCGATCGGCTTTCGGGGGCAGGGGGGCGGGCACCTGCGGGCGCTGGCCGGCAACCGCGACGTGCAGGTCGTCGCCCTCGCCGACGTGGACCGCAAGGTCCTCGAAGGGGGCGTCAAGCGCGTCGGCGACGAGGGCGTGCTGGCCACGCAGGACTTCCGCGAGGTCCTCGACCGCGACGACATCGAGGGCGTCGTCATCGCCACGCCGGACCACTGGCACGTGCCGATCTCCCTCGCCGCCGTCAAGGCCGGCAAGGACGTCTACTGCGAGAAGCCCCTGACGCTGACCATCCGCGAGGGGCGCCTGCTGGCCGACGCGGTCGCCAAGCACGGCCGCGTGTTCCAGACCGGCAGCCAGCAGCGGTCCGGCAGCAACTTCCGCATGGGCTGCGAATTGGTCCGCAACGGGTACATCGGCACGTTGCACACCGTCGAGGTGGGCATCCCCAGCCGCGCCGGCAGCAACAAGCCGTGGCAGCCCCAGCCGGTGCCCGAGCACTTCGACTACGAGATGTGGCTGGGCCCGGCCCCGTGGGCGCCCTACCATCCCGACCGCTGCCACTACAAGTTCCGCTTCATCCGCGACTATTCCGGCGGCGACATCACCAACTGGGGAGCCCATCACCTGGACATCGCCCAGTGGGGCATCGGCGCCGACAACTCCGGGCCGGTGGAGGTCAAGGGAACCGGTCAGTACAACAAGACCGGCCTGCACAACGTCTTCCATCGCCCCAACGTGGAGTACCAGTACCCCGACGGCGTCAAGCTCATCCTCGGCGGCGTCCGAAGCGGCACGACGTTCAAGGGCACCGAGGGCTGGGTGCACGTCAACCGCGGCCGGTTCGAGGCCGAGCCCGAGAGCCTCAAGCGCGTCCGCCTCAAGCCCGGCGACGTGCACCTCATGCACTCCCGCGGGCACATGGGCGAGTTCCTCAAGGCCATCCGCACACGCGGGGCGACCGTCTGCCCGGCCGAGGTCGGCCACCGGTCCGCCACCGTCTGCCACCTCGCGAACATCGCGATGACCTTCGACGGGCGCCCGCTGAAGTGGGACCCCGCCGCCGAGCGCTTCCCCGACGACCCCGACGCCCAGCGCATGACCTGGCGCCCCTGGCGCGAGCCCTGGAAGGTGTGAGCCCGCGGCCCGTCCGCCGTCCGCCGGTCGAGCTCGCCGGACGCCCGGGCGCATGGCGCGGGCGCTCGGGGGCGTCCGCGAGTCGCCCCGGCGAATCGCCCCCCGATCGCCGCGCCGTCCGAGCCCGGCGGGGGGCGGGCCTGAAGCGGCGCACCGGGGCGCCCGCCGCCCCGCAACCCGGAGAGACGCCATGACCCACGCGATGATGACTCTCGTGACGCTCTGCTCGCTCGCCGGTCCGACGGAGGTCTCCTACCCCGCGGCCGCGAGGAACCTGCTCGTCGACGCCAGGTGCTCGGGGAACCTCGCCGGCTACAAGCTCGGCCTTCGCGGGCGGGCGGAGGACCTGGTCTTCAGCCTCCGCGAGGGGGCGTTCGTGAAGGGATCGCAGTGGCACGAGTACGGGGTGGGGTTCGGCAAGGACCTCGGGGTCGTGCCCGAGTCCCGGCCGGCGTACTGGCAGGCGGAGTGGCGCGAAGCGGTGACCGCGCGGATGATCGTGCTCTCCGGCGTGTACCCCAACCAGCCGCAGCCGAAGACCGGCTGGAAGATCGAGCTCCGCCGCGAGGGTGCGTGGGCGACGCACGCCCGGGGCGTCGGGGGCTGGTACGACAGCGGGCGGTACGTCTGGGACGGCCGGCGAGAGGGCAAGTCGCTGACGTTCGACGCCATCCGCGTCGGCGTGTTCAGCCCGGACGAGAAGACGCCGATCAAGAGCATCCACTTCCGCGGGGAGGAGGGCGTCTCGTGGGTCGTCGCCGACGTGCCGCCCATCGACGCCCGCATCCTCCTGCCCGACAGGCCCCCTCGCGCCGGCAAGCCGGCGAAACTCTCCGCCGAGGCCGTCGCCGGCGAGATCACCTCCTGGTCCTGGCGATTCGGCGATGCCGGCGACAAGGCCCCCGTCGAGGCCGAGGGCCGGACCGTCACCCACGCCTTCGACGCCGTCGGCGAGCGGACCGTCTCGCTGACCTTCTCCGACGGCGAGCACACCGCCACCGTCCGCCGGAAGGTGAACGTCCTCAGCCCCGTCGCCGCGAGGATCGAGCCGCTTGCCGGGCCCGTGCTGGCCGGCAAGGAGGTCGCCTTCGCCGACGGCGGCTCCGCCGGGGACGTGAAGGTCCGCCAGTGGCGATTCGGCGACGGGCACGTCGCCGAGGGCCCGCGCGTGAGCCATACCTTCGAGAAGCCCGGCATCCGCCGGGTGCGGT
Organism: uncultured Planctomycetaceae bacterium; assembly: GCA_964385465.1. GTDB lineage: Bacteria > Planctomycetota > Phycisphaerae > SM23-33 > SM23-33 > CAYLPJ01. The sequence goes on from CAYLPJ010000079.1 coordinate 13,602, forward strand.
TGACCGTATCCGACGGCCGGCACGAGGGGGCGGCCGAAGCCATCGTCCGGGTGCACGCGCCCGAGACGCTCGGGGTCCCGCAGGTGCACCTGGACACCGACCAGAAGAACGAGCAGGACGACCAGCACTACTTCGCCTACGCCCTGTTCAGCGAGCTGGACGTGCTGGGGGTCAACAGCGTGCATCACGGCGGCGGGCAGGAGCCGGTCAACTACGCCGAAATCCGCCACGTCCTGAAGCTCGCCCAGGACAGCGGCCTGCCCGACCGCCGCGTGCCGCTGATCTTCCGCGGTGCCGACCGGCGGCTGGAGGTCCCGCCCGGGCGCGAATGGGCGGACACCGAGCCGATCGTCACCGACGCTGCGCGGGGCATCCTCGCCGCCGCACGCGGGGCCTCGCCGGAGAACGCCGTCTGGGTCGTCCCCGTCGGGCCGGGGACGAACGTCGCCTCGGCCATCCTGCTGGCGCGGCGGCAGGGGCTGGACCTCGACGGGCGCCTGCGCGTGATCTGGCTGGGCGGGTCCAACCACGCGGTGACCGGGGAGTTCAACGGCAACAACGACCCGTGGTCGATGCACGTCGTGGCCGCCAGCGGCATCGAGACGTGGATCATGCCCGCCCCCGTCGGCGCCCGCGTCCGCGTGGACAAGCGCAGCGAGCCGCAGGTCTACGCCGACCACCCGCTGGGGCGGTACCTGCTGAAGATCGTCCCCGCCCGCAACAAGCCGCTCTACGACGCCAGTTGCCTGTCGGCCATCATCTCGATGCGCCTCGATCTCGGCTGGGTCAAGGAGACCGAGTTCGTCACCGTCCCCGGACCCGGGAAGGGCTACCGCTGGCAGAAGTCCGACAAGCCCACCAACGTCCGCATCATCCGCCAGATCGACCAGCAGGCCATGAAACGCGACCTCTTCGACACCATCAAGCGCAAGCCGACGAAGCTCGTGGGCAAGGCGCGGCGGTAACCGGCCTGAGATCCCGCCGCCTTCGCCGGACATGCAGCCAGCACAAGCAGGGCCAGAGAGGACGCCGTGACGGTATGCTCGATCGCTCGCACAGGTTCCACCTCGGGGAATGCCTCGACCGCCCATTCTCGCGCTTCGCCGCCCGGGGGTCAACGGCAACGTGGAGGGGCTCGGGGGGCGGCGCGGGTCAGTATACGGTGACGCCTGTAGGGCATCGCAAACGGAATGCCTGACGGGATTCCCCGATTTGCCTTCTCACGGCACGGAAACTGGAAAAATCAGAACTCTATGAGCGGTTTTTCCGAACGCCCGGCCCGATTTGCGCCGAAGAGCGAGGTACGGGCCTGGGGACGCTGTGAATTGCTGCGAGTGGGCAAATGGGGCCTTCGGCGGCACGGGGAGCGGCCCGGCGGGAGGTAGGGACAGTGACTCAGACAGAACTGACGCGGTCCGTGTTCGTCGCCAGGCAGCCGATCCTCGACCGAGAGGAAACCACACACGCCTACGAGCTGCTCTTCCGTTCCGGGCTGGAGAACCGCTGCGGCATGGTCGAAGGGGACATGGCCACCCTGGAGGTGATCGCCAGGACCTTCACGGAGATCGGCGTGGACGAGCTGACGGCCGGCAAGCCCTGCTTCGTCAACTTCACCCGCAAGCTCCTGCTCGACCGCACGGCGATGCTCCTGCCCAGGGAGTTCGTCACCGTGGAGGTCCTCGAGGACATCGAGCCCGACGCGGAGGTCATCGAGGCGTGTCGGGAGCTCAGGGAGGCGGGGTACACGTTGGCGTTGGATGATTTCGTCCCGGCCGATCGGGGCCACCCGCTTCTGGACGTCGTCTCGATGGTCAAGGTCGACTTGATGGGCGCGACCCGGGAGGAATGGACGGAGCTGGGCAAGGAGCTGGCCGAGCGGGGCATCTGCGCCCTGGCCGAGAAGGTCGAGACCCGCGAGGAGTTCGAGATCTCCAGGGACGTCGGGTACTCGTACTTCCAGGGCTACTTCTTCAGCAAGCCGGTCATCAAGGAGGGCAAGGCCCTCTCGCCGACGAACCTGGCCTACCTGCGACTGCTCCAGGAGGTCCACCAGCCCGAGCTGTCTCTGGCCAAGCTGGAGGAGACGATCAAGCAGGACTCCTCGCTGGCCTACCAGCTCCTGCGGTTCATCAACTCCGCGTGGTTCGGGCTTCGCACCGAGATCAAGTCGATCCGCCACGCCCTCGTCTGGCTGGGTCCGCCGGAGATCCGCAAGTGGTTCGCCATCGTCTCCCTGCGGAAGCTGGTGGCGGACAAGCCCGGCGAGCTGATGATCCAGGCCCTCACCCGAGGGCGCATGGCCGAGAGCCTCGCCGAGCCCGTCGGCATGCGCGACTGCGCTTCCGACCTGTTCCTGATGGGCATGTTCTCCATGCTCGACGCGATGCTCGACAGCCCGATGGAGACCGTCCTCGAGAAGCTGCCGATCGCCCCGCAGATCAAGTCGGCCCTGCTGGGCGACTCCTGCCCGTTCCGAAACGTCTACGACCTCATCCTGGCCTTCGAGCAGGGCCACTGGGCCGCTCTCGATGCGTGCGCCGCCAGCCTGGGCGTCCGCGAAGAGGTCCTCCAGACCGCCTTCGCCGAAGCCGCCGGATGGGCCGCCGCCGCCTTCGGCCTGTCCAACTGACCGCCACCCCCGCCCGGAGCCTCCAAGGGGGCAGAACCCCTCCCCGGCCGCCGCCTTTCGGGCGGGACCGTCGGCACGTAGAATCGGCTCCGACCGCGGCCTGGCGGGCGCCGGCTCGGAAAGCCCCGGCCGCCGCGGTTTGTTGACCCACGATGAGGAGCCGACATGAGCCGTCCCATGTTCTGTTTCGCGATGGTATGCACGTTCGCGTTCTCCGCGGCCGCGCAGGGCGCCGAGCTGTGGGTGGACAACGCCCGCGGCGACGACGCGACCGCCGACGGCTCGCCCGCCAGGCCCTTCGCCACGCCGCAGGCGGCGCTGAAGGCCCTCGCCGGCGGCGACACGCTGCACCTGGTCAACACGGCCCGGCCGTACCGCCCGCCGATCCGCATCGTCGGCGACCTCGGAGGCACGCCGGAGAGGCCGACCGTGATCGAGGGCCACGGCTCGACCGTCAGCGGGCTCGTCCGCTACGGCGCCGACGCCTGGAAGGACCTCGGCGAGGGCGTCTACCGCATGCACCTGCCGAACAACGCCCACGTCATGGACGGGCATTGGCGGATGGGGTTCGACCTGGTCTTCTTCGACGGCAAGCCGGGCGCCAACTGCACCGGCCGGGAGGAACTCCGCCCCGGCGGCTACTTCCTCCGCAAGGCCGAATACGACCGGGCCGCCAAACGCTACCCGCCGGACCACGACATGCTCTACGTGAAGCTGCCGGCCGGCAAGACGCCCGACGAGGTGCGGATCGAGACCGTTTCGGAGGGCCCCAACCTGTTCGTCGCCGCCGATTGCGTCGTGGTCCGCGACCTGACGAGTTGCTGGACCGGCCGCGACGGCTTCAGCTCCGGGGGGGAGGGCAACCGCGTCCGCTTCGAGCGCGTCGAGAGCCACCACTGCATGGACAACGGCATCAGCCATCACGGCACGCAGGTCGAGGTGGTCGACTCGCACTTCCACCACAACGCCGGCTGCGGCATCGTGGACGTCTACCCGCAGGTCCGCGTCCGCTACCTCCGCTGCCTCGTGGAGAACGACACCTTCCGCGGCGGCGTCGAGCTGCTCAGCGGGCAATTCGAGATGATCGACTGCATCGTCCGCAACAACGCAGCCACGCAGATGAAGATCGGCCGCGGGGCACGCGTGAGGCTGGCCAACTGCGTCATCATCGGCCGGGCCGGCCAGGGCGGCGCGGCGGTGACGGTGAGTGACGGCTCGGCCCTGCTGGCCGAACGATGCACGGTCTGGCGGGCGCCGGTCGCCGTCGGGGTGCGGGTCGGCCGGCGGGACGCCGACGCGCCCCGTGTGACACTGGACCGCTGCGCCCTGCTGGCCGGCGAGACGGCGCTGGCCTGGCGGGCGACCCGCAACCCCCGACGCCCGGAGCTGAAGCTCGGCCGGCTTCTCCTGCCCGCCGGCGTCCGCCGGGAGGCCGGCCGTGCGTACGAAGGCAGGGCAGGCTGGAAGGAGTTGGACACGCCCCTCGGCGACTGGTCCCGGGCCGTCGCGAGGCCGCTGGACCTCGATGCCGCCCCCTACGCCCCGCCGGCCGGAATGGGCATCGGCGCGACCGTGGCCCCCGACCGCGCCTACGGGCCGAAGGCCGACAAGCGGCAGGGCGTTCGCCCCGCGGATGGGGGCGCGGGCATCGTCGCCGGGGTCGTGGAACGACGGCCGGCGCCGGGGCAACACGAAGCGCGGCGCCTGCTGCTCGGCCGCCGACACTTGCTGCTGACTGGCGGCGGGGCGTGCGTTGTCGGGGATCGCCGGACGGCGGCGTGCCCGCCGCTGCCTTCGCAGCCCGGGCGGGGGGGGCGTGTTTTCCGGGCGGCGGGGGGCGCCGGCCGGTAGAATTCCCGGGACGCGCGGGCGTGCCCGCACGAAGCGTTGGAGGTCAGGATGGCCGACGAAACGGCGGCGATGGACATCGGGCGGATCGTGAAGCGGTGGAGCCGCAAGCGCGGCTCGCTGATCATGATGCTGCACGCGGTGCAGGACCAGCGGGGGTACGTGCCTCGCGAGGTGGCGCTGGAGCTGGCCCACGAGGCCGGCGTGCCCCTGGCGCGAATCTACGAGGTGCTGACGTTCTACAACTACTTTAAGACGTCCTCCCCGGGCAAGGCGGTGATCAGCGTGTGCACGGGCACCGCCTGCCATCTCAAGGGCGCCGGGGACGTCCTGGCCGCCTTCGCCGAGGAGCTGGGCATCGGCGACGGGGAGACGACGGCCGACGGCAACTTCCACCTCCAGAGCGTCCGGTGCGTGGGCTGCTGCGGCCTGGCGCCGGTGGTGACCGTCAACGCCCGCACGCACGGGAAGGTCAAGCCGGCCGGCGTCCGCGGCATCCTCGGCGAGTGGGGCGACCGGATCGAGAGCGGCGAACTCTAGAGAGGGCCCGACATGCCTGAGAACACGCTCCGGGAGCAGGCCGACGCCCGCCGAGCCGAGCAGCAGCGGCTCGACGCCCGCCTGTACTGCTGCGCCTCGACCGCATGCATCTCCTCCGGCGGGGGGGGCGGCCTCGCCGACATCCTCCGCGAGGGCATCGCCGCGGCCGGCCTGGAAGACCGCGTGGCCGTCACGCCCACCGGCTGCATGGGCCTCTGCAGCCTCGGGCCGCTGCTGCGGGTCGAGGTCGCCGACCAGCCCCCGGTGCTGTACAAGGAGGTGGACGCCATGCTCGGGCGGCTGATCCTGGCCGAGCACGTCGCCAAGGCGGTTGACGACCCGGACTTCCGCCTGCCGGCGTTCTTCGACGATCACGTCCTGCACCTGGACATCCCGTTCTTCCAGGACCAGGTGAAGGTCGTCCTGGCCGACTCCGGGCGGATCGACCCCGAGCGGATCGAGGACTACCTCGCCGCCGGCGGCTACGAGGCGTTGGAGAAGGTTCTGGCCGGGATGACCGGCGAGGAGGTGATCGAGCTGATCTCCGCCAGCGGCCTTCGCGGCCGGGGCGGCGGGGGGTACCCGACGGGCACGAAGTGGCGTCACGCCCGCGGCGCCGCGGCGGTGGACGGCGAGAAGTTCATCGTCTGCAACGGCGACGAGGGCGATCCCGGCGCGTACATGGACCGCAGCGTGCTGGAGGGCAACCCGCACGCGGTGCTGGAGGGCATGCTGATCGCCGCCTGCGCCACCGGCGCGACGGAGGGCTGGTTCTACATCCGTGCCGAGTACCCGCTGGCGGTCGAACGCGTGGAGAAGGCCATCCGCCAGGCCCGCAAGGCCGGGCTGCTGGGCAAGGACGTGCTGGGCAGCGGGATGCGCTTCGACTGCCAGGTCCGCCTCGGCGCCGGGGCGTTCGTCTGCGGGGAGGAGACGGCGCTGATCCACTCGATCGAGGGCCGGCGGGGCACGCCCCGCCCGCGCCCGCCGTACCCGTCGGTGGCGGGCCTCTGGGGCCGGCCCAGCGTGGTCAACAACGTCGAGACCCTCGCCAACGTGCCCGCCATCGTCCGCCGCGGCGCGGAGTGGTTCGCCTCGATGGGCACGGCGGAGTCCAAGGGCACGAAGGTCTTCGCGCTGACGGGCAAGGTCGAGCACAGCGGCCTCGTCGAGGTCCCCATGGGGATGACGCTGCGGCAGATCGTCGAGCGGATCGGCGGGGGCAATCCGGCGGGCAAGCCCGTCAAGGCCGTCCAGACCGGCGGGCCCAGCGGCGGGCTGATCCCCGAACGCCTCCTGGACGCCAAGGTCTGCTACGAGGAGCTCACCGAGCTGGGCTCGATGATGGGCTCCGGCGGAATGATCGTCCTCGACGCCGACGACAGCATGGTGGACATCGCCCGGTTCTACCTCGGCTTCACCGTCGAGGAGTCCTGCGGCAAGTGCGCGCCCTGCCGCGTCGGCGGTTCGCAGATGCTGGCCCTGCTGGACAAGGTCGCCGACGGCAAGGCCACCCTCGACGACCTCGATCTCATCGCACGCCTCTCCCGGGCCATGCGGCACGCCAGCCTCTGCGGGCTCGGCCAGACCGCGCCCAACCCCGTCATGTCCTCGCTGCGGTACTTCGAGGACGAGTACATGGAAAAGGTCATCGCATACAGCGACCCGGGCGCCCAGGACTGGCGGCCGGCCGGGACGTGAGCGAACGAACGGGAGTGTCCATGGTCACCCTCAGCATCAACGGCGCGGACGTGACGGTCGAGGAGGGCACCACCATCCTCGACGCCGCCCACCTCGCCCAGGTACGGATCCCCACGCTCTGCAAGCATCCGGACCTGCCCGCCTCGGCCGCCTGCGGCGTGTGCGTGGTCAAGATCGCCGGCAGGGGCGGGATGGTCCGCGCCTGCGCCACGCCCGTCCAGCAGGGCATGGAGGTCATCACGCACGACCCCGAGCTGGCCGAGGTTCGACGCATGGTCGTCAAGCTCATCCTCTCCAACCACCCCAACGCCTGCCTGACCTGCGGGCGGAACGGCACGTGCGAGCTCCAGGACGCCGCCGCCGAGTTCGGCATCCGCAAGGAGACCTTCCCGGTCATCCTCAGCGAGCGACCCCGGGACGCCTCCACCGGCGCGATCGAGATGGAGCCGGCCAAGTGCATCAAGTGCGGCCGATGCGTGACGGTCTGCCAGCAGTTCCAGGACGTCTGGGCCCTCAGCTTCCTCGAGCGGGGGATCGGCACGCGGATCAGCGCCGCGGGTGACATCGAGCTGGCCGAGAGCCCCTGCATCCGCTGCGGGCAGTGCTCGGCCCACTGCCCGACGGGAGCGATCCTCGAGTACAGCCAGACCGAGGAGGTCTGGGACATGCTCATGGACCCCGAGCTACACTGCATCGCCCAGATCGCCCCGGCCGTGCGGGTGAGCATCGGCGAGGCCTTCGGCTACGACCCGGGCACGAACCTGACGCCGAAGCTCTACGCCGCCCTGCGGCGGATGGGCTTCGCCACGGTGTTCGACACGAACTTCGGCGCCGACGTGACGATCGTGGAGGAGGCGACGGAGTTCGTCCGCCGCCTCGCAGGCGAGGGCGCCCTGCCGCTGATCACCACCTGCTGCCCGTCCTGGGTGGACTTCATGGAGAAGTTCCACAGCGACATGATCCGCTACTTCTCGAGCTGCAAGTCCCCCCACGCCATCCTCGGCACGCTGGCCAAGACCTACTACGCCGACAAGGCCGGGCTGGACATCGAGAAGATCCGCATGGTCTCGATCATGCCCTGCACCTCCAAGAAGTACGAGATCCTCCGCAGCGAGGAAATGTTCGCCAGCGGGAGACAGGACGTCGACGTCGCCATCACCACTCGCGAGCTGACACGCATGATCCAGCAGGCCGGCATCGAGTTCGCCGCACTGCCCGCCGAAGAGGCCGACAGCCCACTCGGAGAGTACAGCGGGGCCGGGACCATCTTCGGCACCACCGGCGGGGTCACCGAGGCGGCGCTGCGGAGCGCCTACTACTACATGCACGGCCGCGAGCTCGACGAGGTGGACCTCCAGCAGGTCCGCGGGCTCGAGGGCGTCAAGGAGGCCGAGGTGGACTTCGACGGGCGCCCGATCCGCCTCGCGGCCGCCCACGGCATGGCGAACGTCGAGGTGGTCCTGGACAAGATTCGCGCCGCCGAGCAGGCGGGCGGCGAGCCGGCGTACCACATCGTGGAGGTCATGGCCTGCCCCGGCGGGTGCATCGGCGGGGGCGGGCAGAGCTGGGGCGTCACCGACGACATCCGCCGCCGCCGCAGCGAGGGCCTCCACGGCGACGACCGCGCCCGCGCCATCCGCCGCAGCCACCAGAACCCCTCGGTCCTCAAGCTCTACGAGGAGTTCATCGGCGAACCCATGGGCCCCCGCGCCCACGAGCTGCTCCACACCACCTTCACCCCCCGCCCCGACTACCGCCGCTGACCCCCCGCTTCGCAAACGCCCGCAACACCCCCCGCCGACGGGGCGCCGCCAGATATGGAGTGCGGCGGCAACGACGCCGCTCTTCTTCGCCAACCGCGCCCGCCCACACACCCGGTCTCGTCGCGGCAAGCGTGCAAACGTCCCCCGCCGAAGCCGCCCCCCGCGCCCCGTCGAAACGGCATCCAGGCCGCGCCACTCCCCGGCCGTCGCCGCCAAATATGGAGTGCGGCGGCAACGACGCCGCTTTTCTTCGCCAACGGTTGCCGCTGACACACCCGCCACGTCGCGGCAAGCGTGCAAACGTCCCCCGCCGAAGCCACCCCCCGCGCCCCGCCGAAACGGCATCCAGCCCGCGCCACTCCCCGGCCGTCGCCGCCAAATATGGAGTGCGGCGGCAACGACGCC
>CAYLPJ010000080.1:0-21484 GCA_964385465.1 uncultured Planctomycetaceae bacterium
CCGTTTCCTCGCCAGCGACGGCCGCCGACACACCAACATCGTCGCGGCAAGCGTGGCAATGTCGAGCCCGAGCGCACGCCGCGCCTCCCGCGAAAGCGGCGTCGTTGCCGCCGCACTCCACAGGGCGCACAGCGGGATCTGGACGGCGTGGGCCGGGGCGGCCGTTTCTTCGCCAACGACGGCCGCCGACACACCAACATCGTCGCGGCAAGCGTGGCCGTGTCGAGCCCGAGCGCACGCCGCGCCTCCCGCGAAAGCGGCGTCGTTGCCGCCGCACTCCACAGGGCGCCGCGCCCATGGCACTCCAGAGGCCCTCGCCGCCAGATGTGGAGTGCGGCGGCAGCGCGGGTTTGACATCGCCGGGGGCGGGGGGTAGAGGTAGCGGGCGGGAATTCCTCCGCGGGAGCATGATGCGATGGAGCATGTGAAGAGCTTCTTCCGGCGCGACCGGATGGCGGCCGAGCTGGGGATGACGCTGGCCGAGGTCACCCCCGGCGGGGCCGTGGCGACGATGACCGTCGAGGACCGCCACCTCAACGGCATGGGCATGGCGCACGGGGGGGCGATCTTCACGCTGGCGGACTTCGCCTTCGCCGCCGCGTGCAACTCCCACGGCACGGTGGCGGTGGCGCTGAACGTGAGCATTTCCTACGTCAAGGCGGCCGGGAAGGGCGCGGCGCTGACGGCCACGGCCGAGGAGACCTCCCGGGGCCGGCGGACGGGCACGTACGCGATCCGGGTCGCCGACGAGCAGGACCGGACGGTGGCGCTCTTTCACGGCCTGGCGTACCGCAAGGACGAGCAGATCGACTGGGGCGCGTGACCGTCAGGCCAGCGATCGGAGGATATCGAGTCCCCGGGCGAGTTTGTCGTCGTCGGTGGCGTAGGAGATGCGGAAGTGGGTGTCTTTGGCGGAGAAGACCCCGCCGGGGATGACCAGGACGTTGTGGGCGATGGCCTTCTCGACGAAGGCCGTCCCGTCGCCGCCCGGGGCGGGCACGAAGGCGTAGAAGGCCCCCTCGGGCTTGACGAGGCCGAAGCGCTCGCCGAGGGCGTCGTGGACCATGTCGCGCTTGCGGGCGTAGTCGGCGGCGTGGTCGGAGACGTCCACGTCCATCGCGGCGACGGCCCCGGCCTGGGCCATCGAGGGGGCGCAGACGAAGCTGTACTGCTGGAGCATGGTCATCTTCTCGATCAGCGCCCGCGGGCCGGTGCACCAGCCCATGCGCCAGCCGGTCATCGCGTAGCTCTTGCTGAAACCCCGCATCAGCAGCGTGTTCTCGTAGACCGACGCCATGGACACGAACGGGCGGTCGTAGCAGAAGAGGTTGTAGATCTCGTCGCTGGCGACCAGCAGGCCGTGCCTGTCGGCGAGCTCGGCGATCTGGCGCAGCTCGGCCTCGGTGTAGACCATGCCCGTGGGGTTGCAGGGCGAGTTGACCATGAGCATGCGCGTCTTGTCGGTGATGGCGTCGGCGATCCGCCCGACATCGGGGCGGAAGTCGGGGTAGGTGTCCACCAGCACCGGCGTGCCCCCCACGAGGTTGGTCAGGTGCGAGTACATCACGAAGTGCGGATCGCAGAAGACGACCTCGTCGCCGGGCTCGACGGCGACCAGCATCGCCAGCACCAGCGCGCCGCTGACGCCGGAGGTGATGAGGATCGGCGGCTCGTCGCTCCAGCCGAACTCCTCGCGGCAGGAGTCGGCGACGCGCCGGCGCAGCTCGGCGAGGCCCTGGGTCTGCGTGTACTTGTTCATCCCGGCGCGGATGGCCTCGATCGCGCGGTCCTTGACCTCGTCGGGCACGTCGAAGTCCGGCTGGCCGATCGACAGGTTGACGGGGTCCTCGAGCGTCGCGGCGAGGTCGAAGACCTTGCGGATGCCGGAGGCATCCAGCAGGTCCATCCGCCGGGCGATGGCGCAGACGTCTTTGGGCATCGGGTCACCTTCCGGGGGCGGGCGCGCCGGGACCGGCTCGGGCGACGAAGAACCGGACCGGGCGCGCGGCAGTCGCGTGCGGGCGAGCGGGCCTACTTCTCGGCCGAACCGGCCTCGGCGGCCTCGGCGGCGGCTTCGGCGGCCTCGGCGGTCTCCTCGATCTTGTCTTCCTTCTTGCTCTTCGTGCCGGCCTTGGAGTGCTTGACCTTGGTCTTCGGCAGGCCGAGCGGGCAGTTCTTGCCCTCCTCGAACTTGCCTTCCTCGATCAGGCGCTCGATGCGCTCGGCGCGGCTGAGAACGCTGCGGCTTCGCACGAGCCCGCCGCTGAGCTTCAGGGACCTGTCCAACGTCATGGGTGCTCTCCGAAAACTACGACAGCCCCCGGCACGGGGGCGGCCTTGCCTCGCTGGGCGACGCCGCGGGACCGGGCCCGACCCGCTCCCGCTCGCCGCGTCACTGTTTCACTTCAAACCACGGATCGAAATTCCCGCCGGCCGTCCGCTGGCGGAAATCGTAGGTCTTGTGCTTCTCGAAATACTCCTTGCCCAGCTTCTCGATCTTCCTGGCGTAGGCCAGGGCCTCGTCGCTGGGCTTGCCGCTGAAACCGAACGGCCTCAGCGACCAGACGATGTACCGCTGCTTGCCGCTTCGCGGCGTGGTGTACTCGGCCACGGTGGCCGGCTCGCCGTGGGCCTTGCAGAAGGCCGCGATCCGCGCCGCCTCCTTCAGGTCCTCCGGCGTCCTGCCGCCGAGAGCCTGGATCACCAGGTACCACTTGCCCTTCTGCCTGTCGGCGCCGGTCGGGTTCGCCACGCCCTTGCCGGACGGGCCCCCGCCGCCCTTGGCCCTGCCGTCCAGCACGTGGCGACCGAAGGGCGTGCGGTCCTTCAGCGGGCCGCCGGCGCCGGCGGCGGCGAGCTCGCCCTCGGCCGACGCGCCGCCTCGCCAGTAGCCCAGCGCGAACGCCCCGGCCAGCAGGGCGATCAGCCCCGCGGCGGCCACCGCGCAGGCGGCAATGTTCAGCGACAGCCGCAGCCGGTCGCCGGCGACGGACAGCAGCGGCTCGCCGGCGCCGCCGCGGGCGCGACGCGCCGAGGCCGGACTGGCCGGGGCGGGCCTCGCCTCCGGCCGGGGGCGAGGCGGCGGGACCTCGCCCGACGGCGGCATGGGGCCTTCGCCGCCCATCCACTTGGGGACGTCCATGTTCGCCTCGCCGCTCTTGGCCTTCTGAATGACCTCGAACAGCGCGACGGAGTTCTTCTTCTTGGCCACGTCTGCGCTCCCGTAGACCGGCGTCTGTCCCAGCGGTTGCCCAGCCCATAAATGCTACAGACCGCCCGCCGCGCTGTCAAGGTCGCGCAACGCCGAGCCGCCGATTCCCCAGGCCCGGAAACGGCGCAAACCGCCTTGACGGATATCCGATACGCGCGTATACTTGAAGGCACAGGACAGCAAGCCGCAAAGCCCCAGCCGGCTCAACCCAGGAGGAGGTCCCACTGTCCGGGCGAGGAAGTGCTCCATCCGCCCGCAGCGGGAGAGAGAATATGCGTACCAGAAGCCGTTTGCGTTCGATAGCGGCCGTCATCGCCCTGGCGGCAGTCGTCCTGCACGCCGGGCCCGCACTGGCCCTGATCACCGGAAGCACCGACCCGTCGCCCTTCCTCGATCCCGAGAGCCCCTGGCACGGCGCGGACTGGCGACACGTCTACCGGGGCAGCAACGCCAGCTACACGGCCATCGGGTACTTCACGCTCCTGACGGCCGCCCACGACTACACCGTGGACGCCAACAACCCCGCGACCGGCGAGCGGGGCACGCTGATCCCCGTCGGCGAGGACGTCTTCGAGGTGATGGGCATCGAGTACCCCGACCCGGACCCGGGCCAGACCGTCCGTCCGGACATGAAGGTGCTGCACCTCCGCAACACCACCGAGCCCTTCCGCCCGCTGCCGGGCTTCTACAACCTGTACCGGGGGAGCTTCCCGAACGCGGTGCGCGACGGCATCAGGCCCGACCGCACCTTCGTCTTGGTCGGCACCGGCAACGGCGGCGAGGGGCCGTACCGGGCGGCACGAAACCCATATGGACAAGGCCCCCTGTACTACTACACCGACAGCGGCCCGGGCACGCGAGCGCGTCGCTGGGGGACCAACGAGCTGGAGGGGTTCACACAGACCCCCTACGGGCAGTTCTCGACGTCCACGTTCTGGATGAACTACGACGTGGAGCGGTTCACGCCGCCGCGGGTGCTCGGCACCGAGTACGAGGCCGGCTTCGGCGACCGCGACTCCGGCGGGGCCTTGCTGGTCAACCCCTGGACGGACGTGAACCATGATGGCGCCGACGACGCCGACCGGTGGGTCCTGGCCGGCATGGGCCTCTACCGCTTCCAGGCCACCACAAGCCAACCGAACAGCTTCACGAGCACCTGGGCGGCGAACCTGACCGACTACGCCGGCTGGCTGGAGGAGCAGCTCCGCCACGACGTGCTGCCCGGCGATCTCGACGCCGACGGCGACGTCGACAGCGACGACTACATCACGCTCAAGCGGAACATCGGCGCGGCCGGCGACGCGGCGAGCTGGCTGGACGGCGACTTCGACCGCGACGGGACGGTCACCGGGCTGGACCTGGCCGCCCTGCGGGTGAACATGGGCTACGCGTCCACCCCGCACGACTTCGCCACCGTCGCGCCGATGTCCTGGCCGGGCGTCGTCCCCGGCGGCCTGGCCGGCGCGCCCGAGCCGGGCACGCTGCTGCTGCTGGCCCCCGCGGCCCTTGCCGCCCTGCGCCGCCGCCGCCGCAGCACCCGGCCGCCCGCCGACTGACATTGCCGCACCCGGCCGCGAGGCATGGCTCGTGCCCCGCGCCGACGCCGCCCGGACCGCCTCACGGGGCGACCCGGCGGCGAGACAACCTGGAAGTGCTCAAGCGGAGCCTTGGGAGGAGCCGGCTGCCTGCCGGCAGGGATCCACGACCGCGACGCATTGACGACCGATCCCTGTGCCAACATGGAGGCAGCATGATGCGAAGGCGACGTGTTCTCTTCCTCGCGCTCACCGGCGCGACGGCGTACCTGTGGCTTCTCCCCCTCACCCCCGCGCGGGCGGTCATCACCGGCACGACCGACACGGCGGACTTCAGCGACCCCGCGAGCACCTGGTACGGCGCCGACGCGGGCAACGTCCACGCCGGCGGGAACGCCAGCTACACGGCCATCGGGTACTTCACGCTCCTGACGGCCGCCCACGACTACACGGTGGACGCCAACGATCCGTCGAGCGGGCAGACGGGCACGCGGATCACGGTCGGCGGGGACGTCTTCGAGGTGATGGGCATCGCGTACCCCGACCCGGACCCGGGCCAGACCGTCCGCCCGGACATGAAGGTGCTGCACCTCCGCAACACGACCGAGCCGTACCGCCCGCTGCCGAGCTTCTACCGGCTGTACGAGGGGGCGTACCCCGGCGACGTCCGCGACGGCATCGCCCGGGACCGCACCTTCGTGATCGTCGGCACCGGCAACGGCGGCGAGGGGCCGTACCGTGCCCAGAACGGGACGGTCTACTACACCGACAGCGGGTCGAGCACGCGAGCGCTGCGCTGGGGCACGAACGAGCTGGACGGCTTCGCCCGCTACACCGCCCTGAACCAGAACCAGGCCCCGGTCTTCTCGACGGGCACGTTCGCCATGGGCTACGACGTGGAGCGGTTCACGCCGCCGCAGGAACTCGGCACCGAGTACGAGAGCGGCTTCGGCGACCGCGACTCCGGCGGGGGCGTGCTGGTCGACCCGTGGACGGACGTCAACGCCGACGGCCTCGACGACGCCGACAACTGGGTCCTGGCGGGCATGAACCTGTACCGCTCGGAGATCGGGACCAACATGTACACGAGCACCTGGGCGGCCGACCTGACGCAGTACGCGCCGTGGCTGGAGCTGGAGCTTGCCGACGACCGCCTGCCCGGCGACGTCGACGGCGACGGGGACGTCGACGGCGACGACGAGGCCGCCCTGCTGGCGAACATGGGCATGGCCAACCCGACGTGGGACGACGGCGACTTCGACGCCGACGGCGACGTGGACGACGACGACCTCCGCGCCGTGACCGTCAACGACGGCTACACCTCCCCGCCGGGCGCCGTCCCCGAGCCGGGCACGCTGGCCCTGCTGGCCCCCGCGGCCCTGGCCGCCCTGCGCCGCCGCCGGCGCGGGCCCGGGGGGAAGCGTTGCCCCATGAGGTGATGCCCGCCTTCGCCGGGGCCTGCCCGCCGCGGCGCCCCCGCGCCGCTCAGCGGCGGACGACCGCCAGCCAGTCGGCCTTCGGGTCCGCCGGGGGCGGGCCGAGGGCCGCCTTGCCGCCGCCGGGGACGGCCTTCACCCGGCCGGTCCGCAGCGGGCCGCCCTCGCGCGGGTTGAACCAGCGGACGTCGAAGGTGCCCTCGGCGCCGGAGAGGTCCAGCTTCGCCTCGCCGCCGCGCTTGAGGTAGACGAGGTAGATCTCGCCCTTCTTGTACAGGCAGTACGCGTCGCGGGCGGAGACCCTCCCGTCGCCGTTGGTCATCTCCCAGAAGGGCACCTCGTTGTCGGCGAAGAACGCCAGGGCGTGGCGGCACTGGGCCCACATCGTCTCGCGGGTGCGGTAGTCCTGGCAGGTCAGGTCGCTGTGGGGGTGCCGATAGCCGAAGTACCATTCCACCCCCGCCCCGCCGGCCATGATGTTGCCCCACAGCGCGTTGCGCCGCGCATCGTCCCGCGTGGGGTCCTCGGCGTCGGTGACCAGCGCGTGGGAGGCGTCGCCCGGCTCGTCGCAGGCGACCACCCACGGCTTGCCGGCCTGGACGGACCGGCGGATGTATTGCAGCGTCCGCTCGTGGACGCGCCCGAAGTCGCGCCGGTTGGTCTGGAGGGAGAAGCCCGTCAGGGCCGACGCGTCCCCGAGCAGGTCCCAGTGCGCCGCGCCGTTGTGGATGACGATGTGATGCCGGTACGGGTCGCGCGTGTGGAAGTAGTTCGCCCACGCGACCTTCTGCTCGTGCGTGGCGTTGTTGATCTCCTCGCCGAGGTTCCAGTTCAGCGCCGGGTGGTGGGCGAAGCGGGCGATCAGCTCGCGGTAGTACAGCATGCGGCGGGTGCCGAGGTCCCCGCCGTCCAGCAACAGCTCGTTCTCGGTCTCCTGCGTCTTGAAGTGCAGGTACATCCCCTTCCGCGTGCCGTGGGAGAAGACGATCTCCCACTGGTCCAGCCGCGAGCAGTCCAGCCGCTCCCGCTCGTCGTACGTCGTGTACGGGAAGACGTTGCGGTCGTCCCCGCCGATGTTCATCGGCAGGAACGAGAAGCTGTTCAGCCCCTGCGAGGCCAGGTAGTTCACCGCCCCGATGATCCCCTTGCCCTTGCCCCCCTGCCACGTCGGGTCCCCCGCGCGCCAGTCCTTCACGTGCGGGGCCCAGGTCTTGATGAGCTTGTCCTTGTGCCCGTCGCGCTTGAAGTCCCCGTCGAAGTCCGCATAGGCCAGGAAGTTCTCCGGCGCGTCGGCCCCGCACTTGAGGAAGTACTCCCCCGTCCCGGCGAACCGCAGGTGGTGCTTGCCGACGTAGTCCAGCCGGCCCCGGGCGCGGAGGTCCCGCCCGGCCTTGTCCGTCTCGGCGACCTCGAAGGACCCCTCGAGCCCGTCGCAGCCGGCGACGGGCGACCCGGCGGCGGCGTCCGGCGAGACGGCGACGCGGCGGCCCTTGCGGAACGAGACGGCGTACGTCCACGTGCCCGTGCGGTCCGGCGCCAGGTGCGCCCGCCAGGCGCTGCCGGCGTTGGCGGACGTCTCGGCCGCCCGGCCGTCGGCGGCGAAGTAGCCCGGGACCACGTGGGTCGTCCCGCTGGCGTCGTGGCGGAACGTGACCCGCAGGCGGTAATCGAGGAACGGGTTCGGCGTGCCCTCCTCGGACGCCCGCGGCCCCGAGACGGTCAGCGTCACCTTGTGCCACCGCCGCAGCTCGCCGCCGACGGCGACCTTCGCCGGGGCCGCGGCGGCGCGCCCCCCGCCCGCCGACCCGGCGACCAGCACCGCCGCGAGCAGGGCCTTCCGGCATGAACGGTGCGACATGAGCTTTCCTTTCCTGCGAGGGTCCCATCGGGCGCGCCCCCGCCGGGCCGCGCGGCCCGATCGGGCGCGCCGGAGAGCATACCCGGTCCGCGGGGCGGCGGCCAGTTGCCCGCGCCGCCCCGCGCCGCCGCCGCCGGCGGGTGGACCGGACGCGCGGGGGCCGGTACAGTCTCGGGGCGTGCGGGCGGCGGGTCCGCCACGCGACGATCGTACCGCAAGGAGAGCCCGAACGTGCCCGACGCGAAACCGAACGTCATCCTCGTGATCACCGACGACCAGGGCTACGGCGACATGGGCTGTCACGGCAACCCCGTGGCGCGGACGCCGCAGATGGACCTCCTTCACGGCCAGAGCGTCCGCCTGGCGGACTTCCACGCCGCGCCGATGTGCACGCCCACGCGAGGCCAGTTGCTCACCGGCCTGGACGCCGCGCGCAACGGGGCCGTCAACGTCAGCAGCGGGCGGACGATGCTCCGCGCGGACCTGCCGACCCTCGCCGACCTCTTCGCCGCCGGCGGCTACCGCACGGGGGCGTTCGGCAAGTGGCACCTGGGGGACAACTACCCCTACCGCCCGCAGGACCGCGGCTTCCAGGAGAGCCTCTGGTTCCCCTCCTCCCACATCAGCTCCCTGCCGGACTACTGGGAGAACGACTACTTCGACGACGTCTACTGCCGCAACGGCGCCCGGCAGCGCCACGAGGGCTACTGCACCGAGGTCTTCTTCCGCGAGGCCATGGCGTGGATGGGCCGCTGCGCCGACGCCGGCGAGCCCTTCTTCGCCTACCTGCCCACCAACGCGCCCCACGCCCCGCTGTGGGTCCCCCGCGCCGACCGCGAGGCCGCCGAGGAGGCCTTCGCCGCCGGCGAGCACCGGCTCGGCGAGATCGACCCGGGCCTCCGCGAGCGGATCGTCCGCTTCCTGGCGATGATCCACAACGTCGACACCCACCTCGGCCGGCTGCGGAACTTCCTCGATGCCCGCGGGATCGCCGAGGACACCTGCCTGATCTTCCTGACCGACAACGGCAGCACGTTCGGGCCGCGGTACTACAACGCCGGCATGCGGGGGGCCAAGTGCTCGCTGTGGGAGGGCGGCCACCGCGTGCCCTGCTTCCTCCACTGGCCCGGCGGCGGCCTCGGCGAGCCGCGGGACGTCGGCGGCCTCACCGAGGTCCAGGACATCCTGCCCACGCTGGCGGACTTCTGCGGGCTCGAGACCCCCACCGACCCGCCGCCGGACGGGATCAGCCTCGCGCCCGTCCTCCGAGGCCGGCGGGGCGTGCCCGAGGACCGCATCCTCGCGGTCAACTACAGCCGCATGCCGAACTACGACTACCCCATCCCCGACAGCCCCGCGGTCCTCCGCCGGGAGGGCTCGGCCGTGCTGTGGAGGCGGTGGCGGCTGCTGGAGGGGACGGCGCTGTACGACCTCGACCGCGACCCGCACCAGGACCGCAACGTCCTCGACGAGCACCCCGACGTCGCCGGGCGGATGCTGGAGGCCCTGGACGCCTGGTGGGCCGACGTCGAGCCGCTGGCCAACCAGGTCCAGCGCGTGATCATCGGCAGCGACCGGGAGAACCCCTCGATGCTCTCGGCCTGCGAGTGGCGGGACGTGTTCGTCGACCAGCAGCAGCAGGTCCGCGTCGGCGTGCGGCGAAACAGCTACTGGCACCTGGCGGTCGACCGGGCCGGGACGTACGAGTTCGAGCTCCGCCGCTGGCCGCGGGAAAGCGGCCTGAAGCTCACCGCGGCCGCCCCGGCCGCCACGCTGGCCGACGGCGAACTGCCCGAGGGCTTCGCCCTGCCGATCGCCCGCGCCCGGCTGATGATCGCCGGGCGCGAGCACAAGCGGGACGTCTCGCCCGACGACGAGGCCGTCACGTTCACCGTGCAGCTCGACGCCGGCCCGGCGACGCTGTACACGTGGTTCGACGACGCCCGCAAGGAGACGCTCTGCGGCGCCTACTACGTCTACGTCCGCCGCGTGGACGACGGCGGCGCCCGCAGCGCGTAGCGGGCCGACGCCGGGGCAGCTATACTGCCGGACATGCTCGCCGAGGCGCTGGTCCAACTCGCCTGGCCGGACTGGGTGGTTCTCGCGGCCTACGCCGCGGCGATGTTCGGCATCGCGGTCTGGGCGTTCCGGAAGATCCGGGACTGCGGGGGCTTCCTGCTTGGCAAGCGGAAGATGGGCAAGCTGATGATGATGGCCACCACGTTCGCCGGGGGGACGAACGCGAACCACCCGATGGCCGTCGCCAGCGCGACGTTCGAGCGGGGCCTCTCGGGCATGTGGCTGAGCCTGACGTGGATGCTCATCACGCCGTTCTTCTGGATGTACCCCCCGGTGCTCCGCCGCCTGCGGCTGGTGACGCTGGTGGACCTGGTCCGCCACCGCTTCGGGCCGGTCATGGAGGTGCTGTTCAAGACGGTGGCGATCCTCGGCACGCCGATCTCGATCGGCTTCGGGATCAAGTCGGCGGCGATCGTGGTGACCGTGATGACCGGCGGGGCGGTGGACGGCACGTGGGCGGTGGCGGCGATCGCCCTGCCGACGATCGTCTACTCCCTGATGGGCGGGGTGATCGCCGCCTACGCCACCGACGTGCTCCAGGGCCTGCTGATCATCGTCCTGTCGTTCCTGCTGATCCCCTTCGCCGTCGTCCGCGCCGGCGGGGCGGCGCCGCTGGACGCCGCCATCGCCGACAACCTTACGGCCCTGATCGCCCGCGAGGGCGCCGGCGGGTTCGGCTTCTGGTGGATCTTCTGGTTCATGATCGGCATCCTCTTCTCGGCGCCGGTCAGCACCGGCGGCGGCGCCTCCGCCGCACGCAACGAGCTCGCCGCACGCTCCCAGGTCTTCGGGCTCATCTGCAAACGATTCTGCACCGTCGGCTGGGGGCTGATCGGCCTGTTCGCCGTCGCGCTGTACACCGGCAACGACTACCTCATCGCACACCCCGACGAGGTCTTCCCCTTCGCCGCCGGGGACCTGCTGCCCGTCGTCCTCCGCGGGCTGATGGTCGCCTCCATGCTCGCGGCCGTGATGAGCTCCCTGGACGGCATGATGATCAACTTCGCCGGCATGATGGTCAACAACGTCTACCGCCCGTACGTCGCGCGGCGGGCGTCGCCGGCTCACTACCTGCGGGCGGCGAGGCTGTTCGCCGTCGTCGGCGTCCTGGCCGGCTGGTGGGTGGCCTCGGGCGTGCGGAGCCTGGTGACCTTCGCGACCTTCATGGAGCCGTTCAACAGCCTCACCGGCGTGGCCATCCTCGTGGCGCTGCTGTGGCGCCGGACCACCGCCCGGGGGGCCATCGCGTCGGTCGCCGTCATGTTCCCCCTCTTCTTCCTGCTCAACCGCACGCCGCTGGTCCACGGGCTGGACTCCCTGCCCTGGGGCGTCCGCCACGTCGCCGACGGGCTGGTCGCCGCCTACGCCGCCGTCGGGCACGAGGTGCCCATCGGCCGGGGCGCCGAGGCCTTCCTGCCCGTGCAGATCAAGAACCCGATGTACCTGGTCCCCGGGCTGGTCACGATCGTGGTCGTCTCGCTGCTGACCAGGCAGCACGACAAGCGGGCGGTGGAGGAATTCTACGCCCGGCTGGACACGCCGCTGGGCGAGGAGGACCGCCTCCGCCGCGCCGGCTACCGCGAGGACGACCTCGAGGCCCTCGACCGCGAGGTCATCACCGTCGAGGCCCGCGACCGCGACATCTCCCGCAGACTCCTCCTGCCCGACCTGCTCCGCCTGCCCTGGCTGCTCGCGCGCCGAGAGGCCCGCCTGCGGGACTACACGTGGGACTGGATCGGCCTGGCCGGCTCGGTCGTCTTCGTCGTCGCATTCCTCCTGCTGGTCAACTGGATCGGCTCGCTGTTCTGAGCCCCCGCCCCCCTCGCCCGACGCCGGGGCGTGTGCTATCATGCCGCGACGCGAGCAATCCGATCTGCGAGGACGGGCGTGGCCAGACGGAGCGGAGCAAAGGCGAAGACGTCGGCAGGGAACGGACGCAAGAAGAAGGTGTCCGGACCGATCCCCGCTGCGCCGAAGCCCTGGCCCTGGTACTGGCGGTACAGCGCGGCCGTGGTGGTGATCGGTGTGGCGGCGCTGGCGTGGATGGCGGTGCTGACGTACTCCCCGGCCGACCCGCCGGCGTATGCCAGGGGCACGCCGCCGGCGCCGCCGGCGACGGCGACCGCCCCGGCGACGCGGCCCGGGGGCGCGGGGGCCGGCGGCAACGCCGTGGAGGTCTACGCGCCGACGCCCGCGACGCGCCCGGGCGACGCCGGCGACTTCGACGACGTGCCCGTCACGCCCCCGCTGGGCCGGCTGGACATGCCCGAGATGCCCGGCGCCGCCGTGCGGGGCCCGGCCGGCGAGCCGCCGAACGCCGGGCATGTCGCCGATGCCCCCCGGGACGCGCCGCACCGCCGGGCGCGACGCGTGCGAAACGCCGCCGGCGTCGTCGGGGCGTACCTGGCCTACGGGCTGCGGTACACCATCGGCGCCGGGGCCTACGTCGCCCTGGCGTTCCTGACGCTGCTGGGGCTGGCGCTGGTCGTCCGCGGGCGCGTGCGGGCGCTGCCCGTGCGGGTCTTCGGCGTCGTCCTGCTGGTCGTCGCGACCGCCGCGGCCGTCTTCCTCGCCGACGGCGGGGCCGACACCGCCGATCCCGTGGCGGGCAGCGCCGGCGTCGTCGGCGCCGCCGCCGGGCGGTTCCTGCGATTCCACTTCGCCGTCTGGGGCGGCTGGACCGTGCTGGGGATGCTCTTCGCCGTCGGCACGATCGTCACCGCCGAGCGGCTGCTGCTGATCCCTCCGCGGCTGGTCAAGCGGGCGCTCGCCGCCCGCCGAGCCGCGGCCGAGGCGGCGGCGGAGAAGGCCGCCGCCGAGCCGGCCGGCGCCGCCGCGGCCGCCGGAGAGACCCCGATCCCCGCGGCCGAGAAGCGCCGCCTGCTCGACGAGATCGCCGCCGCGCTCCGCGCCGAGGCCGACGCCGCCCGCCGGCGGGCCGAGACACCCCCCCGCCCCGCCGCGCCGCGGGCGAAGGACTACACGCTGCCCTCCCGCGATCTCCTGGCGGCGCCGGACGCCGCCGGCCCGGAGGAGGCGGAGGCCCGGGCGGCCGAGCAGGCCGAGCAGCTCCAGCGGGCGCTGGACGACTTCGGCGTCGGCGCGAGGGTCGTCGCCCGCCAGGCCGGGCCCGTGGTGACGCTCCACGAGCTGGAGCTCGCCGCCGGGGTGAAGGTATCCCGGGTCGCCGGGCTGGACGAGGACCTCGCCCGCGCGCTGTCGGTCGGCGCGGTGCGCGTGGTCTCGCCCCTGCCCGGCAGGAGCACGATCGGTGTCGAGGTCCCCAACGCCGACCGCGAGGTCGTCCGCCTTCGCGAGCTGATGGACCGCGCCGGCGAAGCGGCCGGGAAGCACCGCCTGGCGATGTTCCTGGGCAAGGACGCCGGGGGCCGCCCGATCGCCGCCGACCTGGCCCGCATGCCGCATTTGCTGATCGCCGGGACGACCGGCAGCGGCAAGAGCGTGTGCATCAACGCCATCCTCATGTCCCTGCTGATGACCCGCCGCCCGGACGAGGTCCGCTTCGTGCTGGTGGACCCCAAGCAGGTCGAGCTGGCCGCTTACGGCCGCGTGCCCCACCTGCTCTGCCCGGTGATCGACGAGATGTCCGCCGCGGCGGGCGCCCTGTCGTGGGCGACCGAGGAGATGGACCGGCGGTACGAGCGGCTGCGCGACGCCGGCGCCCGCGACCTGGCGGGCTTCAACGCCGGGGCGGGCCGCGGCGAGGCGCTGCCGCAGATCGTGGTCGTCGTCGACGAGCTGGCGGACATGATGATGACCGCCGGCAAGGAGGTCGAGGCGTGCATCGTCCGCATCGCCCAGAAGGCCCGGGCGGTGGGCATCCACCTGATCCTCGCCACCCAGCGGCCCAGCGCGGACGTCGTCACCGGGCTGATCAAGAGCAACCTGCCCAGCCGGATCAGCTTCCGCGTGGCCTCCAAGACCGAGAGCCGGATCATCCTCGACCGCAACGGCGCCGAGGCGCTGCTGGGCCACGGCGACATGCTGCTGCTCAAGCCCGCCGCCTCGGCGCCCGTCCGCGGGCAGGGCGCCCTGGTCGACGACGCGGAGATCGAGGCCGTCGCCGACGCCTGGCGCAGCCAGGGCGAGCCCGCCTACGAACCGGCGCTGGCCCGGGCGCCCCGGCGCGGCGCCGACGACGAGGGCGAGCCGGCCACCGAGGCCGCCGCCGGGCCCGACGAGCTGTTCGGGCGGGCGGTGGAGAAGGTCCTCGCGGCCGAGCAGGGAAACGTCTCGATGCTCCAGCGGGAGCTGTCGATCGGCTACGCCCGCGCGAACCGGATGATCGAGCACATGGCCGAGCTGGGCATCCTGGGCCCCTCCCGCCCCGGCGCCCCCCGCCAGTGCCGCATCACGCTTGAGGACTGGCGGGAGGTCCGGGGAAAGCTCGAGCGGGGCTGAACGCGGCAACGCGGAGACGCGAACGGGGAAGCCGGCAGGGCTCCGGGGGATGGCAGCAGATCGGGTCGGCGGACGCGGCCTGTTGCACTGGCAGGATGGCGCGCCTATCATAACGCTCGGGTTCCAATTGACTACCGACCGTGGGCCGACCGAAAAAGGAGCACACCATGGCCAAGAGCAAGTCTGTCAACATCGCACTGATCGGGCAGGGGTTCATGGGGCGGACGCACTCCAACGCCTGGACGCAGGTCCGCCGCTTCTTCGACCCCCCGGCCGAGCCGGTGATGCACACCACGTTCGGCCAGCCCGAGGAGAAGCCGCAGGCCTTCGCGGACAACTGGGGCTGGCAGAACGTCTCGACGGACTGGAAGGCGCTGGTCAAGGACGACGCGATCGACCTGGTGGACGTGGTGACGCCGAACTTCATGCACGCCCCGGTCGCCAAGGCCGCCCTGGCGGCGGGGAAGAACTGCTCCTGCGAGAAGCCCATCGCCCACACGCTGGACGAGGCCCGCGAGATGGCCGCCGCCGCCAGAAAGGCCAAGGTCAAGACGTTCGTCTGGTACAACTACCGCCGCTGCCCGGCGGTGGCGCTGGCGCACCAGCTCGTCCAGCAGGGCCGGCTCGGCGAGCTCCGCCACGTCCGGGCGTACTACCGCCAGGACTGGGCCGACAGCGAGGACATCCCGCTGATCTGGCGGTTCGACAAGAAGCGGGCCGGCTCCGGCGCGCTCGGCGACCTCGCCGCCCACGTGATCGACATGACCCGCTTCATCACCGGCGACGAGATCGCCGAGGTCTGCGGGTCGGTCATGGAGACGTTCATCAAGGAACGCACCAGGTGGGACGGGCTCGCCCGCGGGGGTATCGCCGGGGGCACCAAGGGCACCGGAAAGAAGGGACGCGTCACCGTCGACGACGCCACCATGTTCCTCTGCCGGTTCCGCGGCGGGGCCATCGGGAACTTCGAGGCCACACGCTTCGCCACCGGGCGCCAGAACATGAACGGCTGCGAGATCAACGGCACCAAGGGCTCGATCCGCTTCGATTTCGAGCGGATGAACGAACTGGAGTACTACGACGCCACCGGCGACCGGGCCGTCCAGGGCTGGACCACCATCATGTGCACCCACGCCGGCGACCACCCCTACGCCGAGGCCTGGTGGCCCGACGCGCACATCATCGGCTACGAGCACGCCTTCACCAACATGGCCTCCGACATCCTCCGCGTGCTGGCCGGAAAAAAGCCCGTCGTGCCCATCCCCGACTTCCAGGACGCCTATGACACCCAGCGCGTCCTCGCCGCCGTCGAACTCAGCGCCAAGAACAAGGAGCCGGTGAAGCTGTCGAAGGTCAAGTGATCCTCGCCGACATCCCCCGGCCGACCGCCCGGCGCCCCCGCGGCCTCTCGCGGGGGCGCCGTCTTGCGCGCAAGGCATTGTCGCCACAGTGCTGGTCGGCGTAGAATCGAGCGTATGAGAACTCGTCGCAGGTCATCACGCACGCGGCGGCGCCCGGCGATCCCGGCGGCGCTGCTGGTTGCCGCCGCCCTGCTGGGCGCCTGGCCCCACCTCGTCGGGCGGGCGCAGCAGACCCGGCCGGCGACGCGCGCCGCCACCCGGGCGGCGACCGCCGCCACGGCCCCGGGCGGGGAGGGCTGGTTCGCCGAGCCGGAGGCGCCCGGCAAGCCGCCGCTGCCGGAGACGGTGGACAAGGCGTTCGTCCTGCCGATCCGCGAGCCGATCTCGGTGAAGACCTTCGACGCGCTGACCCGCAAGGCCCTGCGATGCCGCGCCGCCGGGGCCGAGCTGATCATCCTCGACATGGACACCTGGGGCGGGCAGGCCATGGCCGCCCTCGACATCGCCCGGATGCTCAAGGCCGACCTCGGCGACATCCGCACCGTCTGCTACGTCCGCACCCGGGCCGTCTCGGCCGGGGCGCTGATCGCCGTCGCCTGCGACGAGATCGTGATGACACCCGTCGGCAAGCTCGGCGACTGCGCGCCGATCTCGATGCAGGGCAAGCTCGAGGGCATCGAGCGGGAGAAGATCGAGACCGTCCTGCGCACCGACTTCGAGGAGTCCGCCCAACTGCACGGCTACAGCACGGCCCTGGCCAGGGCGATGGTCTCGGCGGACCTGGAGGTCTGGCTGGTCCGCAACAAGAAGACGCGCGAGCTGCGGTACGTCCTGGCCGGGGAGTACCGCGGGCGGACGACCATCCCGCCGGGGCTCAGCGAGGTCAAGAGCAACCCCGCCGGCGCGTGGGAGCTGCTTCGCGTCGCCGTGCCGGCCGGCCGCCTGCTGACCATGAACTCCATGCGGGCGAAGGAGTACGGCTTCGCCGCCGCGATCGTGCCCGCCCCGTCCGGCGAGCCGCTGGCGGGACTGCGCGAGCGGTACAACATTGCCGGCCAGCCAAGGGTGTTCGAGGACACGTGGTCCGAACGCGTGGTGCAGTTCCTCACCAGCCCCCAGGTGGCCGGAATGCTGTTCTTCCTCGGCCTGCTGTTCGGCTATGTCGAGATGCACACGCCGGGCTTCGGCGTCGCCGGCGGGCTGGCCATCGCGTGCTTCGCCATCCTCTTCGGCAGCCGGTACCTCATCGGCCTCGCCCAGTGGTGGGAGATCGCCCTGTTCGTCGTCGGGCTCATTCTCATCGTGCTGGAGCTCTTCGTGACCCCCGGCTTCGGCGTGCTGGGGCTCTCCGGGGCCGTGCTGTGCGTCGTCGGGCTGCTGGCGATCGTCGTGCCCAACGCCCCCGACCGGTTCCCCTGGCCCCAGACCGACATCGGCTGGGACATCTTCCGCACGGGCGCGATGGCGCTGGCGATCGGGCTGCTGGCGTCGATCCTGGCAATGGTGCTGCTGGCACGCTGGATGCCCGCGATGCCCGTGGCCAACCGGCTGATCCTCGCCCCCCGCCGCGACGAGCCCGAGCCCGCCGGCCCGATGGAGGCCCGGCGGACGGGCCCGGCGGCGGTCGGGGAAACCGGCGTGGTCACGCAGATCTGCCGCCCCGCCGGGCGGATCCGCATCGGCGACCGCCTCGTCGACGCCGTCGCCGAGGGCGCGTTCATCCCCGCCGGCACGAGGGTCAAGGTCGTCGAGGCACGCGGCAACCGCGTGGTCATCGCGCCGACGGAAGCCTGACCGCCAACCGGCCGGGGGCCCCCGGGCCGCCGGCTGTACCGGCCACCGGCCACTACTTCGGAGAAGACCGTGCTGAATACCGTCCTGCTGATCGTGGTGCTGGTGCTGGTCGCGCTGGCGTTGATCGTCGCGGAGATCTGCACGCCGACGTTCGGACTGCTGGCCGTCGCGGCCGTCGGCGCGGTGGCGTGGGCGGTCTACCTGTGCTTCACGCTGGACGGCGTGCTGGGGATCATCATGACGATCGTCGCGCTGATCGGCCTGCCGATCTACGCCGCCTTCGCCGTGCAGATCATCCCCAAGACCGCGCTCGGCCGGCGGCTGGCGCTAAAGCGCGAGCTGGCCAGGCAGGGCGAGGGGACGCCCGAGGCCGACGAGCTGACGCCCCTGGTCGGGCGCGAGACCGACGCCGACTCGACGCTGCGGCCCAGCGGGGTGATCCGCATCGACGGCAAGCGCGTCGTCGCCCAGGCCGAGAGCGGCTTCATCGAGAAGGGCAGCCAGGTCCGCATCGTCCGCGCCGCCGGGACGCACGTCGTCGTGCGGGAAGTGGACGCTTAGCCGCCCACGGCGGGCCCGGCCCTCGGGTTTTGCCGCTTGCCGTTCTTGCGGCCGGCGCATGGGGCGCCTATAAGGTAGGGACACCGCCGGCTGGCGGGTTCGTCACGGTTCGGCCAAAGGGAGACGATCATGATCGGGCAACTGGCGCAGAGTACGGGCGACGTCGTTCTCTACATCGTCCTGGGGGTGCTGATCCTCCTGGCGATCATCTTCGTCGCGGTGATCGGGCGGTTCATCAAGCTGTGGATCCAGGCGTACTTCGCCCGCGCGGGCGTGAGCATGTTCGACCTGATCGGCATGAGCCTGCGGAAGGTGGACCCGCGGGTCATCGTGCTGAGCAAGATCCGCGCCGTACAGGCCGGGCTGGACGTCTCCACGCGGGACATGGAAAGCCACTACCTCGCCGGCGGGCGCGTGCCCAACGTCATCACCGCCCTGATCGCCGCCAACCGCGCCAACATCGAACTGACGTGGATGACCACGACCGCCATCGACCTCGCCGGCCGCGATATCCTCGACGCCGTCCAGACGTCGGTGAACCCCAAGGTCATCGACTGCCCCAACCCCCAGTCGGGCAAGTCCACCGTGGACGCCGTGGCCAAGGACGGCATCCAGGTCAAGGCCAAGGCCCGCGTCACCGTCCGGGCCAACATCGAGCGACTCGTCGGCGGGGCCACCGAGGAGACCATCATCGCACGCGTCGGCGAGGGGATCGTCACCACGATCGGCTCGTCCGCCTCCTACAAGGAGGTGCTCGAGAACCCCGACCTCATCTCCAAACGCGTGCTCGAAAAGGGCCTCGACGCCGGCACGGCCTTCGAGATCCTCTCGATCGACATCGCCGACGTCGACGTCGGCAGCAACGTCGGGGCCGAACTCCAGGCCGCCCAGGCAGAGGCCGACAAGCGACGCTTCCAGGCCGAGGCCGAGAAACGCCGCGCCATGGCCCTCGCACGCGAGCAGGAAATGCAGGCCCAGGTCCAGGAAAACCGCGCCAAGGTCGTCCTCGCCGAGGCGGAAATCCCCCTGGCCATCGCCGAGAGCTTCCGCAAGGGCAACCTCGGCGTGATGGACTACTACCGACTCAAGAACATCCAGGCGGATACCTCCATGCGGCAGAACATCGGCGGAAGCGGCTCCGACAGCGGGCAATCCGAAGGGAGCTGACCGGGCATGACCGCCGCGGCCGACCACATCCTGGCCCAGGGCACCGGCGAATGGCTCGAACTGCTGTTCCCGATCCTGGTCATCGTCTTCATCGTGATCGCCAAGGCCCTCGCGGCCGCGTCGAAGAAGAAGCAGGCCCAGGAGCAGCGCAAGCGGTGGGAGGAGATCCGCCGCGAGCGCGAGGCCGCCCAGCAGCGCGACCGGTACAGCCAGTCCAGCCGCCAGCCGGCGCCGCCACCTCGCCCGCAGCAGGAGGCCCGCCCGCCCGCCGAGGAGGGGCGGCAGAAGCCCGATCCGGAGACGATGCTCCGCCGGTTCCTCGGCATCGAGGAGGAGCCCGAACCGGAGCCCGAGCCGCCGCCCCGGCCGCAACCGCAGCCGCGGCCCCGACAGCAACAGCCGTCGCAGCGCCCCGTGCTCAAGCCCGCCGACCGCGGCCCCGCCGGGCCGCGCCCCGAGGCCGCCGCCCCGGCCCGGCAGCCCCGCCGCGATTCCGGGCAGGCCGCCCCCGCCCCCGCGGCGCCGGTCGAGGACCCCTACGCCGTCGCCGAAGGGCCCGCCGCGATCGGGCTGGACCTCGCCGACCGCGGCGAGGCCCGCCGGGCGATCATCCTCCACGAGGTGCTGGGCAAACCCAAGGCTCTCCGCGCCGGGGACGAGCTCTGGGACCTCTGAGCCCGCCGCCGTTCCCCGCCGCCACGACAGGCAGACCATGGACGACCTCGACCGCCGACTGCTCAACGCCGTCCAGCGCGGCGTGCCCCTCGTCCGCGAGCCCTTCGACCAACTCGCCGACGAGCTGGACTGCGACGCCGACGAACTGATCCGCCGCCTCGAAGCCCTCCGCGGCGACGACGGCGTCATCCGCGAGATCTCCGCCATCTTCCACGCCCCCGCCATGGGCTACCGGCAGGCCCTCGTGGCCATGCGAACCCCGGCCGACCGGCTCGACGCCGCCGGCGAGGCCGCCGCCGGGCACCCCGGCGTCTCCCACTGCTACGCCCGCGACGGCGAGGTGAACCTCTGGCTTACGCTGGCCGTCTCCCCCGCCAGCCGACTCGGGCTCGAACGAACCGCCCGCATCCTCGCCGCCGACGCCGACGCCGGCGAGCCCATGGTCCTGCCCACCCTCCGCCGCTACAAGCTCCGCGTCCAGTTCGATATGACCGGCTCCGATGACAGCGCCCCGCCCGATGCCGCCGACGCCGGCGGGGTGTCCGCCGAGGCGACCGGCGCCGCCGGCCGACCCCCCGAGATCACCGACGAGCAGCTCCGAGCCGTCCGCACACTCCAGCGCGACCTGCCGGCCGAGGCGGACCCCTTCGCCCGCCTCGCCGCCGACAAGGGGCTCGACCCCGACATGCTCCTCGTCCACGCCGCAGACTTCCTCGCCGCCGGATGGATGCGCCGCTACGCCGCCGTGCTCCGACACCGCCGCGCCGGGCGGCAGGCCAATCTGCTCGTCGCCTGGAAGGTCCCCGAGCCCGCCGCCGATGCCGAGGGCGCCCGCGCCGCACGAATGCCCGCCGTCAGCCACTGCTACCTCCGCCCCACCGCCGAAGGCTGGCCGTACAACCTCTACACGATGATCCACGGCCGATCCGCACAGGACTGCGAGCTGGCCGTCGAGGAACTGGTGGCGACGACGAACCTCTCCGAGCACGTCGAGCTGTGGACGACGAAGGAATACAAGAAGCGCCGCGTCCGCCTCTTCAGCAGCGAGGAAGCCACCTGGGAAGCGGCCCACGCCACGCAGTAGTGCCCCGCGCCCGCACCCGCCCGACGGGGCCACGCCTGCCGCGACGGCCCGCTGTGTATGCGGCCGCCATCTACGAGGGACCCCCCGCCCCGGCCGACGCCCTCCAGACGCAGCTACGCGCCCTGTGGAGTGCGGCGGCAACGACGCCGCTTTCGAGTGGGGAGCGGGGCGCCGTTGGCGGCCGACGTGTGCACGCTTGCCGCGACGTGCCGCCGTGTATGCGGCCGCCGTCGGCGAAGAAACCCACGCCCCGGCCGACGCCCTCCAGACGGAGCTACGCGCCCTGTGGAGTGCGGCGGCA
>CAYLPJ010000081.1:0-20996 GCA_964385465.1 uncultured Planctomycetaceae bacterium
TCGTTGCCGCCGCACTCCACATTTGGCGGCGGGAGCCTTGGGAGTGCGATGGCCCCCGCGCCGCTTCGACGGGGCGCGGGGGGCACCTTCGGCGGCCGACGCAGCCAGCCGGGCCGGGGGCGCGCAAGCTCCTCCTTTCGACTGTTACCCTTTGATCGATATAGCGTTACGTCCGGCCGGGCAGCGGGTCGGGCTTTCGCTCAAGCCGGAAGCACCGCACACCCGATAGACCAACCAGGCGAGCAGGGCGGAAGGAACCGCCGGTGGCTCGCTGGAGACACCATGGTGTGCCCCTTCCTCGATAGGTCGGACCCCCGCTGCGCGACGCACTTGACGCTGGCCAATATCACGCGGGCCTTCGCCCACTGCGCCGACCGGTACTGTGAGTGTCCGGTCCATCGCCAGTTGGTACGCGAGATGATCTGCGATGGCCACTACGAGAAAACCGCCGCTCCCGTCGGCCTCCTCGCTGCCTCCTGACGCACGAGGCCACCTGCGCGGGTTCCTCGATTACCTCCAGGCCGAGTGCGGCCTCGCACAGAACACCCGGCGGGCGTACCGCAGGGACCTCTGCCGGTTCCTCGCGCAGCTCGACGACGCTGCCGCCGGGGACCTCTCCCGCCTGACCGCCGCCCACGTCGAACGCTTCCTCGTCGCCTGCCGCCGGGAGGGCCTGGCCGTGGCGTCGGTGGCCCGCGGCCTGGCGGCCGTGCGCATGTTCTGCCGATACCTCGTCTTGCAGCATGTGTTGCCGCGGGACGTCTCCGACGTCATCGACGCGCCGAAGAAGTGGAACCGCCTGCCGACCATCCTCGATGACCGCCATGTCCGGACGCTGCTCGCAGAGCCCGACGACGCACAGGACGTCCACGCACTCCGCGACCGCGCCATCCTCACGCTGCTCTACGCCACCGGCATGCGGGCGGCCGAGCTGGCCGGGCTGAAGGTCCCCGACCTCAACCACACCCTCGGCGTCGTCCGGGTGCTGGGCAAGGGCGGCAAGGAACGGATCATCCCCGTCGCCGACGCCGCCCTCGACGAGGTCCGCCGCTACGTCGAGGGCGACCGGGCGGCGCAGGTCGGCGACGACCGGACCGGGCCGCTGTTTCTCAGCCGCAGCGGCCGGGCGCTGGGGAGGGAGGACGTCTACCGCACCGTACGCAAGTACGTACGCCGTGCGGCGTTGCGCGGCAACGTCACCCCGCATACCCTCCGCCACGCCTTCGCCACGCAACTGCTCGCACGCGGCGCGGGTCTGCGCAGCGTCCAGGAGATGCTCGGCCACGCCGACATCTCCACCACGCAGGTCTACACGCACCTCGATGCGGCGCGGCTGAAGGCGATCCACAAGCAGTTTCACCCCCGCGGGTGACGCCCGCGAAGCTGCTCGTTGGTCGTTGCTGATATTGGTTAGTACTTATCACTGAAAATCTTGCGTATCTGCGAGGGCGTGGGGAACCGGGGCGGCGGGTCGGCGGTCGCCAGCGTCGGCCGGTCCGCAACGCATCATGCCTTGCTCGCATCGAGGTGCCGAGCGATGAGGACCTTGATGAGGGACTGTCGGGGCACGCCGAGGCGCTTGGCTTCCCTGTCCAGCGACCGAATCATCCAGACCGGGAAATCCACGTTCACGCGCTTCTGCTCCAGCCCTGGCCTGCGCGCGTTGGCCGTGTCCAGGTGCCCGGTGACGTCGGCGCCTGAGTCGAACTCCCTATCGAAGTCCTTAGCTTTCATAGAATTCCACCTCCTCCGGACGGGACCGACGCACGGATATGATTCGGATACGCTCACCGCGGTACGTGATGACACCGGACCAGTGCCGCCCCTCGATCCGTCCTATCACCAGGAACCGGGGTTCATCGTCCGTCCGCGCCGGGATCTCGATTCGGTTCTGGTCGTCCCACAGCGCCCGGGCCTCAGCGAAATCGATGCCGTGCTTGCGTTTGCTGGCAACGCTCTTGCGGGGGACGAACGCGAACTCCATGGTATAGATAGTATACCTTCAGGGCGCCGCTCGATTGGCTCGCGACACCTCCACCACGCAGGTCTACACGCACCTCGGTGCGGCGCGGCTGAAGGCGATCCACAAGCAGCGGCAGGAGATACCGAACGCGTCGTTCCTCGCGCCGGTTCGCGGATGAACGCGTACGCTCTTGCCTGATAACTACTAACCGTCAGCCCACACCAAGCAACTACGGCCGTCGCGGCCGGGGGGGGATGGCCACCGGCTCGCTCCAGGCCTCGGGCATGTCGCGGGCGCCGACGGCCTTGACCATGCAGCGGAGTTCCGTGCCGGCCTCGGCGGGGGTGACCGTCCAGGTCTCCGAGGCGCCCCACGTCAGGGGGTAGCCGTCGGCAAACCAGTAGTAGCGTAGGTCGGTGACGCCCTCGACGGCCGGGCGGCAGGTGATGGTCCGGCCGACGGCCGCCTCACCGGCGAGCGTCGGGCGTGCGGTGAAGGGAGGCGGGACGTCCTTCAGCGCGTCGGTCTTCTGGAGGACCTCGATCCAGTCGATGACGAAGTCCTGCCGGGCGCCGTCTTCGGGCACGCCGTGCCTCTTGCGCAGGGCGTAGTCGAGCTGGAGGTCCAGCGGCTGGAGGTACGTCGGGGCGGTCGGACAGCGGCAGATCTCGACCCACCGCTCTTGGCCCTCCTCCCCGCCGACGGTGACGTTGACGTAGGTCATGTCCCGATCGACGACCCACTCCCACGTGTGGAACTCGCCGTCCCAGAAGTACAACCCGCCGGGGATCCCGCCCTTCTCCTCGCTCAGCTCCCCGCTGTAGACCTTGTAGCGCTTGTAGCTCTTGGGGTTGCGGGCGAAGATGTTCTTCACGTGGCAGTAGTGCACGTGCGAAGACAGGCCGTTGTACCATCGGCCGTTCTGCCCGTCGAACTCGACCCAGTCCACCTCGATCCGGTTGGCGGTACGCCAGAAGAGGTACTCGGGGTTGTAGGACCAGAAGGCCGGGAAGAGCCCGCCGGCGAGGTCCTTCTGCGGCACGCTGGGCAGCAGTTTGCAGCGGATGCGGACGATCTTCGGCCCGGCCCACGTGTAGCCGTGGCCGAGGTCGTTGACGCTGTAGAACGCGCTGCCCCACCACCGGTCGCGATTCCTGACCAGCGAGAGTGTCTGGAGCCGCTTGTCGGCGTCGTGTGGGTACGCATCGGGCTGCCGTCCGGGGGCGATGAGCCTGGCGTCGGCCCCGACGGCGGTATTGAACCCGGGGGCCATCCAGAGGTCGCCGGCGCCGCTGCCGCTGTAGGTCACGCGGTCGGCGCGGAAGTCGTCGTAGAAGACGCGCTGGAAGCCCTCCGGGGCGACGCGAGGCCCGCCGGCGTTGACGCGCGTGACGGCCTTGCTCAGCGACTCGCCCCACCGCGTCCACGCCCGGTCGTCGTGGACGTAGCGGCGGGGGAAGTCCTCCTCGTCCAGCACCGGCCTCGCCCGGCGGTACGGGTGCCCCGCCGGGAGCAGCGCCTGGAAGCCCAGCCGGTGGGCCGCCCAGCCGGTCATCTTGCGGACCATGGCCTCCGACGGCTCGGTGAGGCCGAAGACGAGGGCGTCGTACGCCCACGCCGCGTTGCCCTTGCCCGTCTCGCCGAGGTAGGAGGTGATATCGTATGCCCAGTCGCCGGAGAAACGGTCGGGCTGGGGCTTCTCGGTCGCGAGCGGCCGGCCGTTGACCGACGCGAACATCCGCCCGTACCGGATGCCGCAGACCACCACGTTCCACGTCCGCCCGTCGGCGACGACGGCGTCGGTGGCCATGACGCGCCGGTCCCGCCCGCCGGCGTTGCGGCCGACGTACTGCACACAGAGCCCCTTCCGCCTGTCATACCAGATCCTGGGCGACGACGTGTTCGACCCGTTTCCCTTGTCGGCCTTGTTGAGGTCCAGCAGGACCGTCCGCCTGGCCGAGCCGCTCCCCCCGTCGATGCGGAACGTGAACAGGCACCAGCGGTAGTTCCACCGCGCGTCCCGCTGGCCGGGCATCGTCAGGTGCCGGCCGGAGTTGGCGTCGAACGCCACGCCGCCGCCGTCCTCGGCCTTCGCCGGCCGAAGGGCCGCGTCCGCCTGCGTCGCGGGGGCGGGGATCGTGCCCCGGCCGACGTGCTCGCCGACCGGCCCGTCGCGGACGTCCTCCTGGAGGTAGGCCGTCATGATCCACTCGGGGAACAGGTCGATCGCCCAGGGGAACTTCCTGCTGCGGCCGCAGATGCGCCGCGGCACGCGGACCGACAGCGGATGCCGCCCCGCCGTCTGCTCGGCGATGGTGACCTCCCCGTCCCCGTCGGCGTCGTAGTTGGCGTCCAGCTCGGGACACTCCGCCGCCAGGGCGGCCAGCAGGGCCTTGCGCTCGGCCGGGTCGTACAGGCCGTTGTCGTCGGCGTCCAGATGGCCGAGCACTTCCCGCCCGCCGGGCGCGCGGGCCGCCTCCGACCGTTCGCCGGGGCGGGCGGCGTTCTCGCCGTGCCCCCGCCGGGGGGGGCGCTCACATCCGCAGGCCGTCCACGTCAGCCAGGCCGTGACCACCAGTATGCTGCAACGTCTCATCCTCGCGCCTTTCGCGATGGGTCTTCGCGGTGCTTTCCGCCACGGGATAGAGCATAGGGGCCTGGCGGCGGAACGCAAACTCGCATCCGGGGCGAAGAGGGATTACGCTGTCGGCATGTCCAGGCGGAGCTATGCGATCATCGGCACCGGGGCGCTGGGCGGGTTCTACGGCGTCCGCCTGGCGGCCGTCGGCGAGGACGTGCATTTCCTGCTGCACAGCGACTTCGGGCACGCCCGCGAGCACGGGCTGCGGCTGGAGAGCGTCGACGGGGACGTCACGCTGACCTCGCCGAACGTCTACGCCCGCCCCGGGGACATGCCTCCCTGCGACGTGGTCTGCATCGGCCTCAAGACCACCGCCAACCACCTGCTCGCCGAGCTGATCCCGCCGGTGCTCGCCGACGACGGCGTCGTGCTGGTGCTCCAGAACGGGCTGGGCGTCGAGGAGCAGGTGGCCGGCATCGTCGGGCCCGGGCGCGTCATGGGCGGGCTGTGCTTCCTGTGCTCCAACAAGGTCGGCCCCGGGCACATCCGGCACCTCGACTACGGGTACGTCACGCTGGGCGATTTCGACCCCGCCGGCCGGGCGAGGGGCGTCACCGACCGCATGCGGGCGATCGGCGGGGACTTCGACGCCGCCGGCGTCCCCGTGAAGTTCGCCGAGGACCTCGTCGCCGCCCGGTGGCGGAAGCTGATCTGGAACGTGCCTTTCAACGGCCTGTCGGTGCTGCTGAACGCCGACACGGCGGCGATGATGGCCGACGAGGCCTCGCGGGCGCTGGCCGAGTCGCTGATGCGCGAGGTCGCCGCCGGCGCCAAGGCCGCCGCGGGGCGGGACATCGAGGACGCCTTCATCGCCTCGCAACTGGCCGACACGGCGAAGATGGCGCCCTACCGCCCGAGCATGGCGTTGGACTACGCGGCCGGGCGGGCGATGGAGATCGACGCGATCGTCGCCGCCCCCGCCCGCGCCGCTGCCGCCGCCGGGCGCCCCCTGCCACGGATCGAGGCCCTCTGGCGGGCCCTGGCGTTCCTGCAACGGCGCAGGGGCTGACGGGCCTGGCTAGCTGCCCGTCGAAGCCTTGCCGCCGGGCCACCGCGCGGGGGGTGCGACCGGCCGGCGGCCACGGATGGACCGGTCCCTGCGCTGCCTCACCGACGGATCTCGTAGTAGTACGTCCTGTGCGTGCCGTCGATCCGCAGCGAGCCGTCGGGCGCCGGCTCGACGGTCCGCCCGGTGGGCACGCCGTAGGG
Organism: uncultured Planctomycetaceae bacterium; assembly: GCA_964385465.1. Taxonomy (GTDB): domain Bacteria; phylum Planctomycetota; class Phycisphaerae; order SM23-33; family SM23-33; genus CAYLPJ01. The sequence continues at coordinate 5,814 of CAYLPJ010000081.1, forward strand.
GTCCAGGACGTTGACCGCCTCGGGGGCGGCGCCCTTGAGCCGCAGCGTCGCCTGCACGGGCTCCATCAGCAGCGGCGGGGCGCCGAAGTTCACCAGCTTCTCCCCCCCGTCGGCGTATTCCGTGCCCGTCTGCTTGTCGCGGGCCATGGCGGTGACCAGCACGCGGGCGCTGTCGGCCAGCGGGCGGTTGTCCAGCGGGGTCAGCAGGATCGAGACGAACGGCGTGTCCACCTCGACGGTCGCGCCGGGCAGGTCGAAGGCCTGCCCGCCGGCGCGGCCGATGACGGCCTGGGTCTTCTCCGAACGGAGCTGGACGACGCCGCGCCCGTAGTCCCAGACGAGCTGCCCCGTGGCCGAGCGGACGACCTTGGCGTCGCGGTCCCAGTACTTCCCGAAATCGGCCCGGCGGCTCTTCCCGCCGTCGAAGCTCACGGTCACCCGTCCGATGGCGAGCGCCTCGGCCGGCGTGGCGAGGCTGCCCTTGAGCCGTTTGTCGTCCCACCCGCCGCCGGTGAAGTCCTGGCTCAGCGGGTCGATGCCGAGGAACAGGTCCTTCACGTCCAGCCGCCGCGCCGCGACCACCGGGCCCTCCTCGATGTGCCCGTGGTACAGCGCGAACGCCAGGGCCGGGAACTGCCCGATGTAGTGCGGCGTGTCGGTGACGTAGCTGCTGAGGTTCGGCCAGCCGTCGCCGATCCGCGTGCGTCCCTGGGCGAAGTGGTAGCTGGCGTCCCAGCCCTGGAGCCCGAAGCCGTAGAACGCCATCAGCGGCGCGGCCTCCAGCTTCCACTGGTTCGGCGGCTTCTGCGTCCACTCGGTGACGCAGAAGGGCTTGTCCTCGACCTGGTACATCCCCACCGCCAGGAGCTTTCCACCCGGCGTGGCCATGTGCGACTCGTTGTTGACCTTGCCCTCGGCGATCGAATGCCCGCCGGCGCCCCCGCCCATGTAGTTGTGCCGGCTGATCATCCCGCAGGCGGTGTCGCAGTACAGGTTGGCCGGGTCGGCCGCGGCGCCCCCGGCCCGCCAGGCGGTGGTGATCGTCACCGCCTTGTAGCCGATCTCCCGCAGCTCCTTCTCCCGCCGCTCGTAGAAGCCGCGCTGGAGCTCGGTGAGGAAGCGGACGTAGTCCCCCGCGCGCCGCCTCATGCCCCGGAACTCGTTGCCCGGGCCCTCGCCCTGGAGGTGGTAGGCGCCCATGATCTCCAGCTCGCCGGCGTCCCAGTCGTCCCGCGGGCGCAGGCGCCCCCAGGCCTTCTTCACCGCGGCCTGCGAGCCGTACTGCTCCTTGACCCACGACGCCCAGCGCCGGCGGAACCGTTTGGAATGCAGCGGGTACTCCTTGGGGTTGCGGTAGGAGTTCAGCGGGTGGTGGAAGAACACGCAGTCCTCGTTGTGGACCTCCACCACCGCCAGGGCCGGGTCGTCCACGTACCGCAGGCCGGTGTAGGGGTTCTTGTGAGTCAGCAGGACCTTGAGGTAGCGGAGCTGGAGGTCCTGGAGCTCCCGCTCGACGTTGACCAGCCCGGAGGTCTTGCGCAGCTCGCTGTTGCGCCCGGCGCGGGGCAGCTCGGCCAGCAGCTCGGCGGGATAGCCGTCCCCGGGCCCGATCAGCAGCGGGTAGAAGACCGACCAGGTCATGTAGATGCCCTGCTTCTTGAGCTGGGCGAACCAGTAGTCGAACGCGTCGATCCGCTCGGGGTCGAGCCTGCCGTCCCGCAGCGGGCCCACCTCCCCGAAGACCGGGTGCTGGCGGACCATGTTGATCCCGTGCTTGCGGAGGTAGCGGGCGCGGTGGGCCATCTGCTCCCGCGTGAACTTGCCGTACCGCAGGTTGCCCACGCAGCCCCAGAACCGCACCTTCTCGCCCGAGCCGGCGAACGTCAGGTCCTTGCCCGCCGCCTGAACGAAACCGTGCCTGCCCGCCGGGGCCTCGACGTACCGCGACATGTCGATCACCGACTTCGGCGAGAAGGCGTCGTCGTCGGTGATGACTTCGAACCACTCGTCCGGCTCGGCCGGCCCGAGCGCGCCGGCCTCGACGGGCTTGTTGGCGCCGGAGGGCACGAAGGGCACGCGGGTGAAGACGAAGCAGTCCACCCCGCCGTGGTTTCGGGTTCCGCTGTGGAAGCGGAACGTGATCCGGTGGCTGCCCTTGTCCAGCTCGAACCTGCCCACCTTCACCCACGCCAGCGAGCGGTGGTCGGGCTTCTCGGAGATCATGTACGAGCCCCGCCGGTCGGCGAAGCTCATCTCGGTCATCTCCCCGCCGTCGAGGGCGTAGGAGACCTTCGCCGCGGCCGGGTTGCCCCGCCACCACAGCGTGTACGTGTCGGCCACCTCGACGTCGAAGCGGTAGGTCGCCTCGCCGGGCTCGCGGGCGTAATGGCTCAGCCACTCCTTGCCGCTCATCCCGTCCTTCTTGACCCGGTCGTACCAGCCGTGGCGCCTGGTGGACTTCTCGTCGGGGTTCTCGCCCTCGATCCAGATCGCCTTGTCGGGCCCGACGGTCTTCTCCCGCCCGCCCCCGGGCTTGCGCGCGCCGCTGGGCACGAAGCCCGTGTCGTCGAAGACAAAGCAGTCCACCCCGCCGTGGTTGCTGATCTTGCTGTGGAAGCGGAACGTCACCGTGTTCTCGCCCTCTCGAAGCGTCACGCGGCCGACCTTCACCCACGCCAGCGAGCGGTGGTCCGGCTTGTCGGAGATCATGTACTCCCCGCGCTTGTCGGAGGGGTCCATCTCCACGAACTCCCCGCCGTTCAGCGACCACGAGACCGCCGACCGCGACGTGTTGCCCCGCCACCAGAACGTGTACTCGCCCCCCGCCGGGGCCGTGAAGCGGTACGTCGCCTCCCCCGCCTTCGAGCCGTGGTAGTGGCTCAGCCACTCCTTGCCGCTCATCCCGTCCTTCTTGACCCGGTCGTACCAGCCGTGGCGGTGGGTGGTCTTGCTGTCGGGGTTCTCGCCCTCGATCCAGATCGTCGCGGCCGGCGCGGCCGCGGCGGCGGCCAGCACGGCGGCGAGCATCGTTCGAGCCATCGTTCGCGTGATCATGTCAGCACTGCCTTTCCGTTGTGGAGTGTCCGGGTTTGTATGAACGATCCTACCGCGGCGGCGTATCGCGGGAAAGCACGGGGCCGGCGCCGGGCGTCGGCGTGCGAGGCGGCGCCCCGCGGCCGGGACGGGCCGGGGGGCAGAGGCGCGCGTTTGCTCTGGCCCGCGGCGGGCGGTGCGTATAGGCTATCGGCGCCGCCAAGAGGAGAGACAGCATGTTCGCACGCACGTTGGCGTTGGCGTCGCTGGTGGTCGTCGCGGCCTCTGCGGCCGGTGCGGGGCCGAAGCTCCGCCGCCTGCCGGTCGCCGAGTACGTCGACCGCATGAAGGCCGGCTGGGTCGGCCAGATGGCCGGCGTCGGCTGGGGCGGGCCGACGGAGTTCAAGGTCCGCGGCCGGATCATGGACGCCTCGCAAGTGCCCCGGTGGCATCCCGGGCGGGTGAACCAGTTCGGCCAGGACGACATCTACGTCGAGATGACCTTCCTGCGGACGCTGGAGGTCCACGGGCTGGACTGCTCGATCCGCCAGGCGGGGATCGACTTCGCCAACAGCGGCTATCGGCTGTGGCACGCCAACCGCGCCGGGCGGGACAACCTCCGCAAGGGCATCGCCCCGCCGGACAGCGGGCACCCGCGGTTCAACAAGCACGCCGACGACATCGACTACCAGATCGAGGCCGACTACTCCGGGCTGATCGCCCCGGGGATGGGCAACCTCGCCGTCCGCCTCGGCGAGCGGTTCGGGCGGCTGATGAACTACGGCGACGGGCTCTACGCCGGGCAGTTCGTCGGGGCCATGTACGCCGAGGCGTTCTTCGAGTCCGACCCCGCCGCGATCGCACGGAAGGCCCTGGCCTACATCCCCGCCGAGAGCCAGTACGCCGGGATGGTCCGCGACGTGCTCGAGTGGCATGGCACCAACCCCGGGGACTGGCAGGCGACGTGGAAGCTCGTCGAGGCCAGGTACCACCGCGACCCGGAGTACACCCACGGCCTGTGCAGCAAGCCCGGCGGCGAGGGCGCCTACAGCATCGATGCCAAGCTCAACGGCGCGTACATCCTGATCGGCCTGCTCTACGGGGACGGCGACATGGACAAGACCATCGTCATCTCCACCCGCTGCGGGCAGGACAGCGACTGCAACCCCTCCAACGCCGCGGGTGTCCTCGCGACGACGATCGGCTTCGAGAAGCTCCCGGACCGCTACACGTCGGCCATCGACCCGAAGGGCAGGTTCAGCCACACGCCGTACACGTTCCCCAAGCTCATCGACGTCTGCCGCAAGCTCGCCCGCCAGGCCGTCCTCGACGCCGGCGGGGAGATCGACGCCCCCGGCAGCGACCGCGAGGCGCTGCTCATCCCCGCCGCCAAGCCCGAGCCGACCGCCCTGGAACGCTCGTGGGAGCCCGGGCCCATCGCCGACAGCCGCTTCACCCCCGCCGAGCGGGCGCAGATCAAGCCCCCCCCGGACGAGCCGCAACGCCGGGCGGGCCGGGCCGTCTCCAAGGCCGACATCTCCGACGCGGTGGCGAAGTTCGCGCCCGGCTGGGAGGTCTCCGACTGCGGCTCGGACATGGAACCGGGCCTGCGGGGCGAATGGGGCGGGCGGAAGGGCGTGCTGGTCACCCACCCGATGGGCACCGACACGCCGTGCGTGCTCGGCCGCAAGCTCGCCGTCCCCGCCGAGGGCAAGGCGGTGCTGGAGTTGGAGGTCGCCCACGACCCGCGCGGGGACTGGACGCTGGAGATCAAGATCGACGGCACGCGGGTGATGCGCAAGAAGATCGCCAAGGCCACCGTCCCCGGCGGGTGGGCGACGCTGGGCATCGACCTGTCGGCCTGGGCGGGCAGGACGGTGACCGTCGAGCTGCTCAACCACGCCGACGGGTGGCAGTACGAGGCGGCGTACTGGGACCGCATCGACGTCGTGACGGACTGAGCGGCCCCCGGTAGGGCATGGTGTGCGTTCCTGCCGGTCCCCGGCCCAGGAACCGCAACGAACGTAGTTGAGACCGCGTGGACCCCGCCGGCAAGGCGGCGGAAGGAGACAACGATGACGCGAACGCTTTCGATCTGCATCGTGGCGACGGCGGCGGTTCTGGCCGGCTGCGGCGACGGCGGCGGGGCCGGCGAGGGCGGCGACGCCAACGGCCCGCCGCGGGTGGCGCTGGTGATGAAATCGCTGGCCAACGAGTTCTTCAAGACGATGGAGGACGGCGCCCGCGCCCACCAGCAGGCGTCCGGCGGGGCCTACGAGCTGATCTGCAACGGCATCAAGGACGAGCAGGACGTCGCCCGGCAGATCGCCATCGTCGAGCAGATGATCGCGCGGAACGTCCGCGCGGTGGTCATCGCCCCGGCGGACTCCAAGGCCCTCGTGCCCGTCTGCAAGCAGGCCGCCGACGCCGGCATCGTCGTGGTCAACATCGACAACAAGCTCGACGACGGCGCCCTCGCCGAGAAGGGCCTCCGCGTGCCCTTCGTCGGGCCCGACAACCGCGCCGGGGCGCGCCGGGCCGGCGAGTACCTCGCCAGGCGGCTGAAGGGCGGCGACGAGGTCGCCATCGTCGAGGGCAGGCCCAACGCCTTCAACGGCATCCAGCGGAAGCTCGGCTTCGAGGACGCGATGAACGCCGCCGGGGCGACGATCGTCTCCTCCCAGAGCGGCTACTGGGAGACCGAGCCGGCCCGGAAGGTCGTCGGCGGGATCATCACCCAGCACCCCGGGCTCGACGCCGTCCTCTGCGCCAACGACAGCATGGCCCTCGGGGCGGTCTCGGCCCTCAAGGCGGCGGGCAGGCTCGGCGACGTGCACGTCGTCGGCTACGACAACATCTCCGCCGTCCGCGAGTTGATGAAGGAAGGGCGCGTCCTCTGCACCGTCGACCAGCACGCCGACAGGATCGCGGTCTACGGCATCGAGTACGCCCTGGAAATCCTCGCCGGAAACGCCGCCCCAAACGACCGCCAGACGCCCGTCGAGCTGGTCACCGCCGAGGACGTCAAGTAAGTGCCCCCCCCGCCGCCAGAGGACCTCCCCGCCGCCGATACGCCGCGACGCACCCGCCGCCCCGCCGGGCTGCCCCCCGGCTGGGCCGAGGTGCTCGCGATGGCGGGCGTCCTCGCGGGGCTCATCGCCACCTTCGGGATGCTGACCGACTACTTCCTCACGGCGACCACGTTCCACATGATCGCCTCGGCCGTGCCCGACGCCGCCATCGCCGCGGTGGGCATGACCTTCGTGATCATCGTCGCCGGGATCGACCTGTCGGTCGGCTCGGTGCTGGGCCTCGGCGGGGCCGTGCTCGGCGTGGCGGTCGTCGGCTGGGGCTGGCCCGTCCCGGCCGCGGTGGCGGCCTGCCTGGGAGTCGGCCTGGCCTGCGGGCTGGCCAACGGGCTGGTCTCGACGGTCTGGCGCGTGCCCTCCTTCATCGTCACCCTGGGCATGCTCGAGATGGCGCGCGGCGCGGCGATGAGCGTGCTGGACTCCCGCACGGCGTACATCGGCTCGGCCATCGAGCCGATCGCCGACGCCCGCCTCGCCGGGCTGCCCGTGCCCTTCCTGGCCGCCCTCGGGGTGGTCGCGGCCGGGCAGTTCGTGCTGACGCGGACGGTCTTCGGCCGACACGTTCTGGCGGTGGGCAGCAGCCCGGAGACGGCCCGCCTGTGCGGGGTTCATGTCGGGCGGGTGAAGGTCGCGGTGTTCGCCCTGTGCGGGCTGCTGGCGGCGTTGGCGGGGGTGATGCAGGTCTCGCGGGCGGCCTCGGCGAACCCCAACGCGGGGACGGGCTTCGAGCTGGAGATCATCGCGGCGGTGGTGATCGGGGGCACCAGCCTGATGGGCGGGCGGGGCAGCGTGGTGCGGAGCTTCTTCGGCGTGCTGATCATCGCCGTCCTCGGCGCCGGCCTGGCGCAGGTCGGCGCCAGCGAGCCCACCAAGCGACTGATCACCGGCGGGGTGATCGTCGCCGCCGTCGTGCTGGACAGCGTGCGGCGGCGCTTCGGCGGCGCGCGGTAGTCCCGGCCGGCGGGGCGGCGACGGGCGCGATCAACGGCGGTATTCGGTATTCGTTATTGGGCAAGAGCTTACGTGGATGCCGGGGCGTGCGCGCGGCCGCAGACACGGAGATCCGGCCAATACCCGGTACCCGATAACCCATGCCGCCGTTCAACGCACCCGCGCGAAGAACGGGCCGTCGGCTCGCGGGGAGCCGACGGCCCGTCGGGTGCTTCTATGCGGCCTGAATGGGGATCAGGCTTCCTTCCGGCGGCGGCGGATCAGCACGCCCAGAGCGCCGAGGCCGAGAACGGCCATCGTCGCCGGCTCGGGGGCCGAGTACGTATCGAACACGATCTGGTCGATGTACGCGCCCGGCTCGAGAAAAACGCTCACAAGCTCCCAGTCCGGGTTCGGTTCCATGTACCGGCCCTGGTGGTGGTAGTACCAGCCATTGGCCAGAGGTTCGGTCGTGGTGCCCGTGATGTCGCTCTGCGGATCGCTGGTGATGACCGGGCAGTCCGGCGTGGTGGTCACGATCTGGATCCAGATCTCCTTCCACGGCTCCTGGTCGATGCAGTTGGGCAACTCGAAGTCCACGGACTCCACGCTGCTGCCGTTGTTGACGATCACGCCGGCGCGGCCTTCGTAGTCCGTCTCCCACATGACATCCGCACTGCTGCTGCCCACCGGCTCGATCGGGCCGCCGAGGCCCTGGCCGTAGCAGTTGGCGTCCCATTCACAGGCCGGCTGGGCCTGGTTGTTCCACTCCGGGAACGTCCACTCGGCGTAGACCGTGCCGGGCCAGTCGCGCCACTCGGGCGGGTTCAGGTCGTCCGCCACGGCCGTGCCGGCCGCCAGACTCAGGATCATCGCTATGCCAAGTATCTTCTTCATTGTGTTCTTGCCTCCAGATGGTCTCTCGGGTCCTCGGTTCTACTGACCCTCGTTGTCGTTTGTGTTTGCTCGGATTCGCTCTGACCTACGTCACATGCAGGTGGGTCGGTTTTGAAACGGAGCGAGCCCTCGCGACGACCCGGCCGCGAGGCCCTTGCGATACGAAGGAATGTGTCCTCTTTCTGCATCGCCTCCTTTCCCTAGCTGCCTGGCTGTCCTGGTTCTCAACAAAACCATCGCCGAACACGGGTTGAGCGAACCCGATGCGCCCGACACCCCGGCCAAGCCGGGCCTGTCGAGACCTCCTGGTGGCAGGCTTGAGCATCGCCTCCACGTATCCCCTTATATGGCCGGGTGCCGGTTTCACCAACCAAGAAGCCGATGCGGCCGGGGTGGCATTTCATACTATCGTATAGTTATAGGAATTGATCGCCCCTCGGCGGCCCTGTTTGTATCCGACAGAATGCATTGACGTTACGCACGACTTCACCCCGATCATCTCCCGTTCTACAAAAGCAATTTACATATGTATGATGGCATATTAGGGAATCACACCAATTTGAGTCGGAACCCCGTGAAAGGCCACGTAATCGCCCGGAACGACCCGTCCCGCCGCAGGCGGGGCGGGCGCGCGCGACGGGCCGCCGGAAGGGTCCGGCGGCCCGTCGATACGTCGGGTCCAATGGTCGATGCGGTCGAGTCCGCGAGGCAGCCGGTCTACTTGCGCCGGCGACGGCGGACCATCACGGCCAGGCCGCCGATGGCGAGAATGCCCATCGAGGCCGGCTCGGGCGTGCACCAGGTGTCGACGACGAGCTGGCCGACGTCGATCCCGCCGCGGATGTAAATCTCCTCGTACGGCGGGTTCACGGGCAGGTCGATGTGATAGACCGAGTAGACAACCTGCTCGTCTTCGACGAAGTTCTCGTACAGCGTCTCGTAGACCAGCGTCGAGGTCGTCTCCTTCGTCGGGTTGGTCGGGCTCGTGACCTCGATGATGGGGACGTTGTGGTTCTCGCCGGCCCCGTCCTGCGGGCTGTACGTAATCTGAATCCAGATCTCCTTGTGGTTGGTCTGATCTTCGGTGTTCGGCAGGTCCAGCCACAGCTCGCCGGAGAGGTTGTACCAGCCGATCGGGTCGTTGTCCCGCGGATCGGAGGTCTCGTCATAGCCCGGCACCGTCTCGTACCAGCCGGCGCCGGGGCCGGGCAGGATGTCCAGCACGGGGTCCTGGATATCCTGCTGAGGATCCGGCGTGAAGTTCCGCTGGTAGAAGTCCCACTCCGGATAGTAGTGGCCGTTATCCAGGTTGGCTTCCGTGGTGAAGTTGTAGCCGACCGTAAGCGTGTTCGGCAGGCCTCGCCAGCTCGGGGGATTGAAGTCGTCCGCCACGGCCGTGCCGGCAGCGGCCAGGCTCAGCATGATCGCTATGCCAAGAATCTTCTTCATGATGCTCTCGCCTCCATTGATGTTCGGGTCCTCGGTCGAGGGGGTCCTCGTTGTCTCTGACCCTGGTTGCGGGTTGCTCTGATTTACGTCAGATGCGACCGGGCCGGTCTCGGATGCGTCGAACCCACGCGCCGGCCCGGCCACAGGGTCCGTCTCTCCATCGGGATGCTGTCCTCTTTCACGGCCTCCTTTCGCGGCACCTGGCTGAGACGCTGCGAACATAGCGGCTTACGAAGCTGGGTCGAGCGAACCCGCGAGCCCCGGCGTCCCGGCCTCGCCGGTCTGCCGAAGCGTCCTCCACGGAGGCCTGAGCATACCCTCCATGCACCCTTATAGGGCGAACCCCGCATTGCGACAAGGCCAAAAGTGGTATTACCGGGGCCTTTTTTTTATATTACTGCAAGAAACTCGGTCTTTCCCCGCAACGGGGACTGGAACCTCCATGTTATTGTCAATGAGTACCTTAGATCACTCCTTGCCCCATGCATCCCCCACCTGAGCCCTTGTACACGCCCGACCTCCTGGGAAATGAGAAAGTGCCCCGATTCCGTGGTGGACGTGCGGAAGGCGGGGAGGGCTGCTACCGTGGCCCCGGGCGCACGGGCGCGCGCGACGGGCCGCCGGATCGGCCCGGCGGCCCGTCGATACGTCGCGTCAGGTTGTCTCTACGCCGTCAGGGCGGGGTCTACTTGCGGCGGCGCCGCAGCAGCACGCCGAGGGCCCCGAAGGCCAGCACGCCCAGCGACGCCGGCTCGGGGGTGCACCAGGTGTCGATGACCATCTGGTCGACGAGGATGTCGCCCTGGATGCGGAACTCCTCCTGCGTGGGGTTCGGGCGGATGATCCACTCGTACAGCGTGGTCTGCCAGTTGCCGCAGTGCTGGTACTCGTCCACCACGGTCGGGCCTTCGTCGGCGGAGGGAACGAGGTTCGTCAGCGCCGGCTGGGCGTCGGGGTTCCCGACGGGGTCCCGCTGGGCCCAGGTCAACTGCATCCGCACGATCTTCATGTCGTTGGGGGGCTCGTGGTTCAGGACCAATACGTCCATGGTGCCCGAAAGCGACCAGATGCCCGACCGACCGCTGCCGAACGGGTCCTCCTGGTAGTAGCCGGGATCCCCGAACGGATCGACCAGGACCACTTCCGTGCCCGGAATGTACCCCGGCGTGTAGGGATCCTCGATCAGCACGTCGTTGTCCGGCGGGACGTTCGTGTTGGCGTCCGTCCCGAACTCCCAGATCTGAAGCGTCGTCGAGACCTCGCCCCGCCACGGCGGAACGAACTGGGACATATCGTCGGCGGCGGCCGCGCCGACGAACAGCAACAGCGTCGTCAGAATCGCGAGTTTCTTCATGGGCTGGCTCCTTTTTCCTCTCGGGTGGGTCATATCCTCTACTTCTGGACCCGGAATGTCGCTCTTGCCGCCGGCGCCTACACGGGCCCACACAGCACGCGCGCCACGGTACGGCGTTGCGTTCGTCACGAAAGGTGCTGGCCGGAACGAAATGGCCTTGGACGGGTGAGCCCTCCGCCCTCTCCTCCTGTCGGCCCGGCCGGAGAGCAACCGACCGAACTGACAACGGAGAGTATAACCACGTATACCCGATCTGTCAACAGGTATTTCCTTTGCCAAACGCCAATGTGCTCCGGCCTTCTGACGTCCGAAAGATGCCGTTTCGGTTGAGGTTATCCTTACCATGCATGACCGAACGCCGGGCGCACGCTATACATCGGTTTCTATACGGCGATGGCGGAAACGGTATCCCGCCGGGGGCGGTCCCCGTTGCGTTGGCGGGGGCGGGGGTGTAGAGTCCGTCCCGGCCGGCGGCAGGCCGGCGACTGCAAGAGGTTCCCCCGATGCCCGAGACGCACGACAACGAGAACGAGCGGCTGGCGCGGTCGTGGCAGCGGCACGACCGGGGGGTGCTGCGGGACTACCTCGTCGGCGGCGTCGAGGACCCGCGGATCAACGTCCAGAGCGTGCTGACACGCCACTTCCTGGCCGAGTCCCTCCACGGCCAGGGCGCCTTTCCCGCCCTGCGGCAGGCCGAGCTGCGCTTCGCCGCGGCGATGAACTGGCTGCTGGGCGTCCGCAAGGACCCCGCCACCAGCGCCCGCCACGAGGACGTGCTCGCCGCCCTCCTCGACGCCGGGCCGGTCGAGCAGTTCGACATCCCCGCGCACGTCCGGGCCACCTTCGCCGCCCTGCCCGCCGAGGCCGACGGCCTGGCCGTGCCCGACTACATCTCCGACGTCCTCGTACGCCCCCCCGCCGCGCCGGAGGACCCGCCGCTGGACGAGGCCTCGCTGAGCACGTTCCAGGCGCTCTGGTCGCGTGCGGCGGCCTCGGCCGGGGCGCCCCCGCGGCGGCTGAGCGCGCTGGAGCCGGCGTGCGGCTCGGCCAACGACTACCGCTTCCTGGCCTCGTTCGGCCTGGCCGGCGGGATGGACTACACCGGCGTGGACATCGCCGCCAAGAACGTCCGCAACGCCCTGGAGATGTTCCCCGACGCCGACTTCCGCGTGGGCAGCGCGATGGCGCTGGACGCCGACGACGACGCCTTCGACCTGCTGTTCGTCCACGACCTCTTCGAGCACCTGTCCGTCGAGGCCATGCGGGCCGCCCTCGCCGAGTGCGCCCGCGTCACACGCGAGGCGATGCTGCTGCACTTCTTCCAGATGCACGACGACGCCGAGCACCTCGTCCGCCCGGTGGATGAGTACCACTGGAACCGCCTGAGCCTGCCCCGCATCCGCGAGCTGCTGGCCGGGCTCGGCTGGCGCGGCGAGGCCGTCCGCGTCGCCGACTTCCTCGGCGACCGCGTCGGCTGCGAGGACCACCACAACCCCCATGCCTGGACGCTCCTGGCCGAGCCCGTCGAGGCCGGAGACCGCGCACCGTGACCGACAGCCACGCCCTCGCCATCCGTCCCGAGCGCCCCGGCGAGGAAGACGCCATCGACGACGTCGTCTGCCGCGCCTTCCGCTCGATGAACGAGGCCCACCTCGTCCGCATGCTGCGGGAGCACCACGGCGGCTTCGACCGGCGGTTCAGCCTCTGCGCCGTCGACGCCGGGCGGATCGTCGGGCACACGCTGCTGAGCCCCTGCCGCATCGGCCTCGGCGGGCGGCTTGCCCCCGCCCTGGCCGTCGGGCCCGTCGCCGTCCTGCCGGAACACCAGAAGCGCGGTCTCGGGGGTCGGATGCTCGCGGCCGGTCACGAGCTCGGCCGGCGGGAGGGCTTCGCCGTCGCGTTCCTCTGCGGGCACCCGGGGTACTACCCGCGGTTCGGCTACGAGGCCTGCCACGGCTTCGCGAAGATCGCCATCGACGCCGACGCCCTGCCGGAGGCGACCGCCGGGCTGGCCCCCCGCCCGATCCGCCCGGCGGACCTGCCCTGGCTCGCCGAGCGGTTCGCCGCCGAGTGGGCGGGGATCGACTTCGCCTGGCAGTGGGGCCGGCGGCTGGACGACTGGGTCCGCCCCGGCGCCGACAGCACGATCTGGCAGGCCCCCGACGGGCGCCGGGCGGCGTTCGTCCTCCGCCTGCCGGGCCGCCCCGGCCTGCCCCTGCTGCTGGCCGACGACGCGGCGCTGGCCCGCGAGGCCGTCGCGGTCCTTCGCCCGCCGCACATCGAGCAGCACCCCCGCGGCTGGCTGGCCCGCGAAGCCCTCGCCGCGGTAAGCTGGGCCAAGGCCACCATCGAGCCCAGCGCCGCCGCGATGGCCCTCGAACTCCAGGACGGGGCCCTGGCACCGGTCCGGGACGCCCTCGCCGCCGGCGAGCCGCCCGGGCACTGCCCCTGGCCGATCTGGTTTCGCGTCATCTGAGCGCTCTCGGATACGTTCGCTGCGGCCCCCGCGCCGGACGCGGCCCGGCAGGCAAGGCGGCCGAAGCCGGCGATGCCGCAGCATCGCCGATGCAGGCCAACGCGGCCAAGCGGGCCGGGGACCGGCAGGAACGCAACATTACCTGTCTGAGGCCGCTTAGCGTGCAATGCGCCCCGCGCCCCGTGCGTAGAACAGAGGGACGCAGACCGAACCCCAGCCACGGAGCCGCCATGAAGATCGCCGACCCCGCCCGCGCCGCCGCATGCTGCATCCTCGCCGCCGCCGGTCTCGCCGCCTGCGCCGAGGCCGGGGACACGCCGATCGTCAAGACCGCCTCCGGGCCGGTCATCGGACGCGTCGAGGGCGAGGTGGCCGTCTTCCGAGGCATCCCCTACGCCGCGCCGCCGGTCGGGCCGCACCGCTGGCGGCGCCCCCGCCCGGTCGAGAAGTGGACGCGCCCCCGGCGGTGCACGGCGTTCGCCCCCGCCTGCCCGCAGAAGCCCGACGCCCCCGCCGCCGTGCCCGCCCCCCACGACGAGGACTGCCTCTACCTGAACGTCTGGACGCCCGCCAAGGTCCCCGCCAGACGCCTTGCCGTGATGGTCTGGCTCCACGGCGGGGACTTCCGCGGAGGCGCCGGCTCGCACCCGCGGTTCGACGGCGCGGCCCTGGCGGCCGAGGGCGTCGTGGTCGTCAGCCTCAACTACCGACTCGGGCCCTTCGGGTTCCTGGCCCACCCGGCCATCGCGGGCGAGGAGGAAAGCGGGCGGTCCGGCAACTGGGGGCTGATGGACCAGCTCGCCGCCCTCCGCTGGGTGCGGGCGAACATCGCCGCATTCCACGGCAACGCGGGCAACGTGACGCTCTTCGGCCACGGCGCCGGCGGGGTGAGCGTCTGCTCGCTGATGACCTGCCGCTTCGCCAACGGGCTGTTCCACAAGGCCATCTGCCACAGCGCCCTGGTGCCCCTGCGGATCCGCGGCCGGACCGGCCAGCGCTTCAGCGCCCGTGCCGCCGGCCTGGCGCTCGAGCGCCGGCTGCTCGGCAAGGACGCCCCGTCGGCGGCGCCCGCCGTCCTGCGTGCCATGCGCGCCCAAGGCGCCGAGGCCGTCCTCGCCGCCGCCGGGGCCGTCCGCCCGCTGCCCGGCGCCGGCGCCCGCGAGTTGCTGTTCCGCGACGGGCTCGTCCTCCGCGCCCCGCCCGCGCGGGCGTTCGAGATGAGCGCCCAGAGGCCCATGCCCCTGATGATCGGCACGGTCGCCGACGAGGGCTCCCAGCTCTTCGGCAACCGGCGGAACCTCCGCGTCGCCCAACTCCGCCGGCTGCTGGGCGCCCTCTTCGGGCGCCGGGCCGACGCGGCGATGAAGCTCTACAACGTCACCGGCGACGCCTCGGCCGCCGAAGCCGCCCGCCGCGCCGTCGCGGACCTCTACGCCGCCCGCGCCCGCACCATCGCCCGCGCCCACGCGCTCGTCCAGCCGCACACGTACGTCTACCGCTTCTCCCGCGTCCCCCCCCTGCCCGCTGGCCGCAAGCTCGGGGCCTTTCGCGGCGCGGACCTGCACTACCTGTTCGGCACGTTCGGCGGGCGGTCGCTCCCGCCGGCCGACCGCAAGCTCGCCGAGGCCATGCGGGCCTACTGGATCGCCTTCGCCCGCACCGGCACGCCCAAGGCCGAGGGCCTGCCCGACTGGCCCGCCTACGACCTGCTGGCCGAGAAGCACCTCGTGCTGGACACCGACATCCGCCCCGCCGACAAGCTCCGCCAGGCCGCCTGCGACCTCATCGACGCCGCCGAGACCGACCGCGGCCTGCGGTAGGCGGACGCGGGCACGCTGGTACGCCGCGCCCCGCCGCCGTCGGCGGCCCGCCGCAGCCACGCTCGCCGCGACGACCCCGCTGTGTAGCCGGCCAACCGTTGGCGAAGAAAAGCGGCGTCGTTGCCGCCGCACTCC
>CAYLPJ010000082.1:0-20729 GCA_964385465.1 uncultured Planctomycetaceae bacterium
AGGGCGTCAGATTCAACTTCCAGGACATCTTCGGCGGTGCCCGCGGTGGCGGAGGCGGCAGCAGCTTCATGGGCATGAGCCTCGAGGAGCTGCTCAACTCCCTCCGCGGCGGTGGGGGGGGCGGACGAGCGGGCCGGCGGCGCAGGCCCCGACAGCCCCGCCGCGGCAGCGACAGCGAGACGCACGTCACCCTCGAATTCCTCCAGGCGGTCAAGGGCACCACCGCGAGGATCCGCATCTCCCGCCCGGACGGCGAAGGCGGCGCCGAGGAAACGCTCGACGTCAAGGTGCCCCCCGGCGTGCAGGAGGGATCGCGCGTCCGCGTGCGCGGCAAGGGCGAGCAGGGGGGCGCCCGCGCGGGCGACCTGTACCTCATCGTCCACGTCCGCGCGCATCCGTACTTCACCCGCGAGGGCGACGACATCACCGTCCACGTGCCCATCAGCATCACCGAGGCCGCCCTGGGGGCCAAGATCGACGTGCCCACGCTGGACGGCATCAGCACGGTCACCGTCCCGCCGGGAACGGGAAGCTCCAAGCGGCTGCGGCTGAGAGGGCGCGGCGTCCAGAGGCCCGGCAAGGAGCCCGGCGACCTCTACGCCGTCATCGAGATCGTGCCCCCGGCCGAGCCGACCGACCGCCAGAAGGAGCTTCTGGAGGAACTCGCCAGGCTGGACACCACCGACCCCCGGGCGGGCTGCCCATGGCGCTAGCGCACGACAGGACCCCCCGGCCGGGGAACTACGTGATCGTCACCGTCGGCTTGGGCCTGATCTGTGGCGGCCTGACGGCGATAGTGGTCCTGACCATGCGGGCGGCCGGTGCAGTGGGGGACCCGGAGTTGAGAAAGTCCCTGATGCGCCTGGGTTGGCTGTCGCTTGCCCTTCTGGGCCTGGCGGTGGTGCTGCTGGTCTGGATCGTGATCCGCCGCATCCGCCTGCACCTTGCCCATCGGCCTTCGCAGCGAGCCAGCCGCTACGTCAACGCCTGGGAGCTCGCGGGAAAACGCATTCAGGTGGAAGAGGACGAGGACGACGACGAGGAAGACGACCGGCAGGCGTGGGCATAGCCGCCTCAGGGGGCGTCGCCGGCAAGGCGGAACAGGCGGATCGCCTCCGGACGCAGCGTGACGGCCACTTCGCCGCGGGGCGTGTAGACGAGCGTGTCGGCCTCGAACTGGCGGATCGAGTAGTACACCGGTGCAATCCGCGGCGCCGGGCCGGTGCCTCCGGGGTGAGACCATTCGGCCGTGCGTCGGGACGCGACAGCGAGTGTGTCGCCATCCTGGCGTGCCGTGACGGTCCGGGGGGCCTGGGAGACGGCGAGCATGGGCCAAAGGCTCATCGCGGCCAGGACCGCCACGGCGCCCAAGCGGATGCCGGGGGCGCGAATCAGCAGCCCGGCCGCCGGAGCGAGGGCGAACAGCACCGAAGCCAGCAGGACGTTTCGCTTCGCCCAGAGGGGCCAGCGGGGCAGGGCGCCCATCCACCCGTCGTAGGCCGGCGGGTCGATGAGCCGTCCGCGGGCCTGCTGGACGGCCTCGATGTCGGGCGTCTCCAAGGCCACGGTCCGTCGCAGCAGGGCCCTGCCCGCGTCGTCGAGCAAGACGACCTCGAATGCCTGCTCGGGGGCAAGCACGGGCAGGGGGCGGGCATCCAGGGTCAGGGCCGAGCCCGGCGGGATGGAGACCGCTTCGGCAAGCGTCGGTCCGCCCCGAGCGGGACGGATGCGCAGGCTCTCGGCCACGCCGGCGAGGGCGGCGTTGGGGTCCCGCACCTCGATGCGGCAGGGCATGAGCCCGTGCAGGTGAGGGCCGACCTGGGCCAGGCGGACCTCCACGCCCGCGCCGGGATCGGTCGCGGCCAGGGCGGCCAGGATGATGGCGGCGGGGGCGGTCACGCGTTCTCGCCTCCGTTGCCTCCGGCTTGCCCGGCGGCGTGGGGCTCGACCATCTGCCGGACGCGGAGCACCTCGGCGACGGACCACGCCTGGGCGATGCACCCGCGGGGCGTGTGCGGCGGGTCGCCGTCGAAAATCTCGCTGATCGTGCCGATCCCCGCCTCGCCGAGGTGCGCGGTGAAGCCTTCGAGCCACTGCTTTGCCCGCGCGACCGCCAGCGGGGTGAACTCGTTGACGCGCAGGTATGCCTCGACAAACGGGCCGATCAGCCAGGCCCACACCGTCCCCTGGTGGTACGCCCGGTCGCGGGATTCCCACGAGCCGCCGTACCGCCGCCGGTACGCCTGGTGGTGGGGGTCCAGCGACCGCAGGCCCACCGGCGTCAGCAGCTTCTCGCCGACCACCCGGACCACCGCCTTCTGCCGCTCGACCGGCAGGGGGCTGTACGGCAGCGAGACCGCGATCACCTGGTTGGGGCGAATGCTCCCGTCGGCATGGCCGGGGGAGACCACGTCGTAGAGGCACGCGAGCGGCTCGTTCCAGAAGGCGTCATTGAATGCCGCGGCGATGCGCTCGGCCGCGGCGGCGGCTTCCTCGGCGACGCCAGGCTCGGCGTCGCCGGCCCGGTCGGCGAGGATGCGATGGGCGCAGTACCACATCGCGTTGACCTCGACGCACTTGCCGTGCCGCGGCGTCACGACGTCGTCGCCGACGCTGGCGTCCATCCACGTCAACTGGGTCTTCAGCGACCCGCCGGTCAGCAGCCCGTCGGCGTCGGCCCGGATCCCGAACCGCGTCCCGTCCCGGTACGCCGACAGGACCGCCCGAACCGCCGGCAGCAGCGTGTCGTGCCAGAATGCCTCGTCGCCGGTGGCCTGGGCGTAGCGCTCGGCCGCGATGACGAACCACAGCGACGCGTCGATGCTGTTGTAGCTCGGCGCCCCGGTCCGCTCGTCGAGGAAGTTCGGGATCATCCCCTCGGACAGGTGGTCGGCGAAGGTCTGGAAGACCTCGCGGGCTTCGGCGTACCGGCCCGTGGTCAGCAGCAGGCCCGGCAGAGCGATGAACGTATCCCGGCCCCAGTCGGCGAACCAGTGGTAGCCGGCGAGGATGGTCCAGCGGTCGCCCCCCTGGGCCCGGCGCCGGCGGACGACGAACGCGTCGCTTGCCCCGGCCAGCCGGCGCGTGCTGGTTGATGCCTCCGGGCCGACCGACGCCGCCAGGGACGACAGGCGCTCCCGCCTGCGGCGGACCTCGTCGTCGAAGTCCATCGGGCGGGATTCGTTGAGCGTCGCCCGCAGTTGCCGGGGCTGCCCGTCGGGCAGCTCCAGCTCGAACGCGCCCGGCGTGTAGAGGTCCTCGCTGGCGTCCTGGCCCCGGACGAGGTCCGCCCGGTAATGGAAGCGGTACCACCACTGCGGGCCGGGTTCGAAACTCGCGCTCCCGGCCGAGAGAACCAGAGGCGGCAGGGCGCGCGAGCGGTCCTGCACGACCACATCCTCGCCGCTGCGCTCGAAGATGAGCTGGTGCGGCTCGTGGGCCTTGCGAAGGTGGTGGAAGTCGCGCAGCGGGACGAAGGGCATCAGGCGCAGCCGCCCCGTGCCGCCCCGCAGGGTGTACCGCACGGCCAGCGTGTTGGCGGATTCGGCGAGGATCAGCTCGCGGGCGAGCTCCACCTCGCCCATGCGGAAGACGAACGTCGGCGCGGCGTCGTCGCGGAACTCGACGAGGTGGCTGGCGCCCCGCGGGCTGATGACGTCGGGGAACTCCATTGTCGAGAGCTCGTAGGTGTCCCCGCCGACCTCCAGGTGCTCGCCGAGCTGCGACAGCGCGAGCACGCGGCCCATCGGAGGCTGCGTCGCGGCGACGAGCAGGCCGTGATAGCGGCGCGTGTTGCAGGCGACCACCGTCGAGGAGCAGTACGCCCCGATCCGGTTGGTCAGCAGGAACTCGCGGGTGAGCAGGTCGTCCAGCCGCCGGTCGCGGCAGGGGATGACGAGGGGCTCGGCATGGGGATGCGGCGCGTCGGTCATGGGGCTCCTTTCCTGCGCATTCGTGTCGCTGCCGGCGACGGCGCTGCTACGCAAAGACCTCGTGGCGGCCGTCACCGGAAGGCATATCGCAGCGAGGCCCATGATGCAAGAGACACCGCCGGCAGGTCCGTCCTTCCGCGCGAACGGCCGTGCATTCGCCGGCTCGGAAGTATACACTGCGCGTCGGCCGGTCTCCCGCATGCCGTTCCGTCGGAGATCGGCTTCTTGTCCGAGTGGCGGCCGGAGAGGCGAGACGATGGGCGACGACATTCACGCGATGTGCAAGCAATGCGGCGGCAAGTGCTGCCGGTACTTCTGCTTCCAGATCGACGAGCCGGAGAGCTTCGAGGAGTTCGAGGACCTTCGCTGGTTCCTGCTGCACCGGGACATCTCGATTCACGTCGACGAGGGCGACTGGTATATCTCCATCGCCAACGAGTGCAGCGCCCTCCAGGCCGACGGGCGGTGCGGCATGTACGAGAAGCGTCCACTGATCTGCCGGACGTACGATCACGCCAACTGCGACTTCACCGCCGGGGACTACGGCTACGACGAGGTCTTCGAGACCCCCGACGCCCTGGAGGCCTACGCCAGGAAGGCCCTCGGCAGCGCCGCCTACGAGAAGGCGCGGAAGAAGGCCTACAAGAAGGTCGAGGGCAAGCGGAAGTCCAAGCCCTCCAGGAAGCGCAGGGACTCGAAGGGCAAGGCCAGAGGGAAGAAGAAGGGCAAAGGCAGGGGGGGCAAGCCCGGGAAAGCGAAGCGGCGCCGGCCGGCATAGACGAAAGCGACGGGAGACATGGAATTCCAGAGCGTCAAAGGGACCCGGGACTACTACCCCGACGAGATGCGCCTGCGGACGCACATCGTCGACGCGTGGCGGCGCGTCTCGCTGCGCAACGGGTTCGAGGAGTACGACTCGCCCATCTTCGAGTACCTCGACCTGTTCACCGTCAAGAGCGGCCAGGAGATCGCCGAGCAGTTGTTCCACTTCACCGACCGGGGGGGGCGGAACCTGGCCATCCGCCCGGAGATCACGCCGTCGCTGGCCCGCATGGTCAACGCGAAGATCAACGCCCTGCCGCGTCCGATAAAGTGGTTCAGCGTCCCCCGGCTCTGCCGGGCCGAGAACCCCCAGCGGGGGCGGCTCCGCGAGTTCTTCCAGTGGAATATCGACGTAATCGGCTCGGACAGCATCCTCGCCGACGCCGAGTGCATCTTCACCGCCATCGACCTGCTGAGGGAGCTGGGCCTGGACGCCCGGGACGTCTGCGTGCGGATCGGCAGCCGGCCGCTGACCGTCGCGGCCCTCGAGGCCGTCCTCGTTCCGCCCGAGCAGGTCGAGCCGGCCCTGGCGGTCCTGGACAAGCGCCCGAAGCTGGACGGCGAGGAGTTCGCCCGCCAAGCGGCCGCGGCGGGCCTGACCGACGAGCAGATCGCCTTCGTCACGCGGTTCCAGGACGTCGGCAGCATGGATGAGGTCCGCGAGTTGCTCGCCGAGCAGGACGTCGAGTCCGACCTGGCGAACCTGGAGCGGCTGATGGGCACGCTGGCGTCGATGGGCGTGGCGGACTACTGCGAGCTGGACCTGCGGATCGTCCGCGGGCTGGCGTACTACACCGGCGTGGTCTACGAGGTATTCGACCGCGGTGCGAGCCTGCGGGCCGTCGCCGGCGGGGGGCGTTACGACAACCTGCTGGAGGTCCTCGGCGGGCCGAGGGTCGGCGCGACCGGCTTCGGCATGGGCGACGTGGTTCTCGGCATCCTGCTCGAGGAGAAAGGCAAGCTCCCGCCGGGGGGGGCAGAGGTGGACGTCTTCGTCATCGACGCCGACGCCGAGGCGATGGACAAGGTCCTGGAACTCGTCGCCGCCGTCCGCGCCACCGGGCGGTCCGCCGAATTCAACTACAATCGCCAATCCATCGGCAAACAACTCAAGGCCGCCAACAGGCGCGGGGCCCGCACGGCCGCCATCGTCCGGTCCGACGGCACGGTCGGCGTCAAGGACCTCGCCAGCGGCGAGCAGGTCGATCAGACGATCGGGGAGTACATCGGCTCGCTGTCGGCCGGCGGCTGACCCGGCTGCCCCGCCCGGGCGGCGAGCCGGAGCATCGTGGCCCATCGCAACGTCCATTACGAGGCGGCTTTCGAGGACTACCTGCGGTCCCGCGGTCAGCCGTACGTCGCGGTCGACGAGGCGAAGAAGGCGATCTTCGCCGGCGCGACGGTCAAGAGCTTCGACTTCCTGGTCTACAGCGAGAGCGGGCCGAACCTTCTGGTGGACGTCAAGGGGCGGAAGTTCCCCGACGCGGTCCGGGGCAAGCGGCAGCCCAGCCGGGCGTGGGAGAACTGGGTCACCCGCCAGGACCTCGACGGCCTGGCCGAGTGGGAGAAGGTCTTCGGCGACGACTTCCAGGCGGCGCTGGTCTTCGCCTACTGGCTTCAGGGCCCGCCGCTCCGCTCGCCGTTCGCCGACGTGCACGTCTTCCGCGAGAAGCACTACGCCTTCATGGCCGTCACGCTCGCCGAGTACGTCCTGGCGGCCCGGACGCGCAGCGAGAAGTGGCAAACGGTGACGATGCCCACGGCGGCGTTCACCCGCGCCGCCCGCGACGTCATCTCGCTGCTGTAGCATTCCGCCTGCCGCGGGCGCGCTGTTGCATCGCGCCGGCAGCGGCCTATAATGCGGGTATGAACGCACGAAACGCATGGACGGCGGCGGCGACGCTTGCGGTGGGGGCAGGACGGGCCCTGGCGGCCAAGGGGGCGCCGGAACTCGAGGGCGGACTGGACATCTGGTCGCTGATCGTCACGGTGGTGGCGATCGGGGCGGTCAGTGCGATCGCGTTCAAGAAATCCCCCCGTGCGCGGCAGCGGTAGGTGTGTCCGCCCGGGGTTGCCAACGGACAACGGATCGACGTGTCTGACGCAGTGTGGACGTGACGGGCATTCTACGGTGGCGGCGCGCCAAGGCGCCTTCAGGAGAAAGGACATGAAGAAAGGACTCATTGTATCGCTGGTGTGTATCAACGTCGTGCTGCTGGCGGCGGTGATCGGGGTGGACCTCAGGCAGGCCGACGCCCAGACCTTCCGCGGCGGCAACGACTACCTCATGATCACCGGACGGATCGAGGCGGCATTCGACGCCGTGTACGTGATCGACCTGAAGTCGCACCGGATGGCCGCCTGGCGGTTCAACCGGACGACCAAGCGGCTCCAGCCCTACAAGGGCCGGTCCCTCGCGACGGACTTCGGCTCCAAGTGAGTGAAAGGAGGAACCCCATGCGAAACGCACAGAACATCACCGTCACGCTGCTGACGATCACCGCGGTCATCCTGGCGACGCTGCTGGTATCCAGCTACGTCTACACCGAGCCGGCCTACGGCGGCCAGGGCGTAGGCAAGGGCGGCAACTACATCATCACGGCCGGCACGTACAACGCCGAGACGGACTTCGTGTACGTGCTGGACATCGAGACCGAGAAGCTGAGCATCTACTACCCGAACATCAACACGAACGCCCTGGCGATCGGCGACACGGTCGACCTGGCGAAGGCATTCCGGCAGTAGACCGACGACGTCGCCGGCGGCAACCCGCCGGCGTCTGCCAACACACCGAACCGGGCTCGCCGGCCGAGGGAGACCTCCCGTCAGGCCGGCGAGCCCGCTTTGATTCCGCTCGCGACCGACAGTCCGTCCGGCACCCCTGCCCGAAACGTCACATAACACATATTATCGGACGTTCCGGAAGGCGAGTCCACGGGGGGGTCAGCATGGAATCGAAACCCGGCCGCGAGTTCCCGGCCAGGCCGGAAAAACCGTCGCCCTGCCGTCTTGACCGCCGAACGGGCGCGTCAGCGAGTCCTCACCACGTCTTTGAGCCCTGGAGCTTCCTGTAGCGTTCGCGCTTCTCCGCCCAGGCGTCCGCGTCACGCGGTTCGTAGGTCGTCATCTCGGTCGACGCACGCATCACGTCGCGGATCTCCGTCGGGCTCTTGAGCACGCCCATCGCCAGGGCCTGTCCCAGCGCGTTGCCCAGCGCCGTGCACTGATCCGCGCCCGCGTGCACCGGCAGACCCGTCGCGTCGGCCGTCAGTTGACACAAGAGCGTGTTCTTGATGCCGCCGCCGACGATGTTGACCGCGTCAGGCTGCCGCCCGGACAGCTCGCCCAAGGCGCCCACGCACCAGTTGTACTCCAGTGCCAGGGACTCCAGGACGATCCGCACGAGCTCTCCACGGTCGGCCGGGGTCGCCTGGCCGGACTCGGCCAGCACCTCCAGCAGCGCCGCCTCCATGTCGGCCGGCGCCAGCAGGCGCGGATCGCTGACGTCCACGAGCGGCCCGGACCGGGCCTTCTCGGCCGCGGCGGTCATCCGCGGGTAGTCCCACGGATCCTCCGGCGTATCCCAGTTGCGTCGCAGTTCCTGAACCAGCCACAGCCCGAGGATGTTCCTTGCCAGGTACCACCCGCCGTAGGTGTACTCGTTGGTGAATCCCAACTCGTAGCAGCGTTTCGTGGCGACGGGCTTCTCCACCGGCCGGCCGAGGATGCTCCACGTCCCGCAACTGATAAACGCCCAGTTGTCGCCCTCGGCCGGCACGGCCGCGACGGCTGCGCTGGTGTCGTGCGAGGCACAGGCGACCATCGGCACGCCGCCGAGCCCGGTGGCGTCGGCGGCCGAGCCGGCCACGGGCCCGATCACGCTGGCCGGCTCGATAAGGTCGCCGAAGATGTCTTTCGGCAGGCCGAAACGTCCGATAATCTTCTCGGACCATCCCAGCGAGGTGTCCAGCAGTTGCGACGTCTGGGCGTCAGAGGTCTCGCACGCCTTCACCCCGGTCAGGAAGTACGCGATCAGGTCCGGCATCATCAGGAAGGCGTCAGCGGCCTCCAACAGCGGCGAGCCGCTTCGCTGCATCGCGTGAAGCTGGAACAGCGTGTTGATCGGCATCGTGTGCAGCGCCGTCTCCATGAAGATGTCCTCGATGGGCATCACCTTCGTCGCGTGCTCGTGGATCCCGTCCGTCCGGGCGTCCCGGTAATGCACCGGGTTGGCCAGCAGCATCCCGTCCGGGCCGATCAGGCCGAAGTCAACGCCCCACGTGTCCACGCTGATCGCGTCCAGCTCGTCTCCCCGGGCCGCGCACGCGCTCAGGGCCGCCAGAACGTCGGCGTAGATGGCCGGGAAATCCCAATGCCGCGTCTCGCCCATCAGCACGTTTCGTGTCGGAAAGCGGTGGATCTCCTCCATGCTGACCTTGCCGTCGCGCAGGCAGACGACCTCCCCCCTGCCGCTCTCGGCCCCGAGGTCCAACGCGAGGAACTTGTGCTCATCGGCCATGATCGCTCTCCGAGGTTTGTCCTGCTGACGGGGGTTCCCATGCAAACGCGGCGCCCATTCAACCAGACGCCGAGCCGGGCGTCAAACGGCAGCGCCGCCTACGTTTTGCCGCCCAGCCCTGCCACGGCGGGCTCCAAGGAGAACCGCAGGAACATTGCCGGGTCGCCCTTTCCCTTGCGGGCGGCGGCGAGGGCGCGCTCCATGGCCTCCAGGGCCGGGCGGGCCTTCTCGCCGAGAAGTTGAAGGGCCCTGGCGGCACGCAGCGCGGCGCGGTGGTCGCTGCCGGCCAGTTCCCCGGCCAGAAGCTTGACCGCATCCTCGGCATTGCGGCCCAACTCGGCGAGCGTCCACGCGGCCTCGATCCGCACCGCGGCGGACCGGTCGGCCATGGCGGCGGTCAAGGCATCGGCGGCGGTCTCGGCCGGTTTGCCGGCGGCGTGAAGTCCCACGGCCGCCCAGTATCGCACGGCGGAGTCGGAGTCCTTGAGCAGCCTTGTCTGCCTCGGGAGGTTCGTCGTTGCTCCGCCAACAAGCCAGGCGGCGTCGAGGATCCGTCCCAGCGGGTAGACCTTCTCGCTGCGTGCCATCTCGTACGGCGTGGAGCCCTTCGACCGCCGTACCATGTCCAACTCGGGCAGGAAGCCGAGGTCGCGCGAGGCCAGGATGTGCTCGCGGAGCAGCTCTCTCATCCGCCTGAGCCGGCCGGCTTGGGCGGGGTCGTCCGCCAGATTGCGGATCTGCTGCGGGTCGTTGGCCGTGTCGTACAGCTCCTCGGCGGCGCGCCGCGGGCCGGCGTAGTGCTTCTGCGCCGCGGCGGTGAGCTTGCCCTCCTCGGCCAGCGCGGTGATCTCGTCGCGGATCTCGCCGAGATCGCTGTAGTAGCTCGGCTGGTTGTAGGACAGGTGCGGCATGAAGTTCCGCACGTAAAGCCAGTTGGCGTCGCGGACGCTGCGGGCGACGTCGTAGGCCTCGTCCACCCGGTCCCGGTGGCCGAACACGTGCGTCCGCTCGGCCCCCGCGGCCGGGCCGAGGAACGGCGTGCCCTGCATCCGTTCGGGCACGTCGAGGCCGAGCATGCCAAGCACCGTCGGCGGGAAATCGACGAAGCTGACCAGGCGGTCGAGCGTCTCGCCGGGCCCGGCCGGGGCGAGGTGGCGGTACTTCCGGGGGAAGCGCACCATCAGCGGCACGCGCATGCCGGTATCCAGCAGCAGCCGCTTGTGCCTCGGCAGGCCCGAGCCGTGGTCGGAGTAGAAGAACACGATGGTATCCTCGGCCAGCCCGTCCTTTTCGAGCTGGTCGAGCAGCTTGCCCACGTTGGCGTCCATCACGCTGTAGCAGTCGTAGGCGCGGGCGATGGTCCGGCGGACGATCGGCGTGTCCGGGTAGTACGGCGGGACCGGCGCTTCGGCCGGGTCGTGGCGGGCTTCGGCCGGCAGCTTCGACTGCACCTGCCGGACGAACCGATCGTACGGCCAGACCATCGTCCTCGACTGGTGCGAGACCATGTCGTTGAAGATGCAGAAGAACGGCTGGCCTTCGCGGCGCCCGCGCCAGTGGGCCTTGCCGCTGCACTCGTCCCAGGATGCCTTGATGATCGCCGGCTCGTTGGCGGTGTTGTAGTCGGTCTTGACGTTGTTCGTGCAGTAGTAGCCCGCGGCCCGAAGCCGGCTGGGCCAGCCGGTCATCTCCCCGGGGATCGGCATCTTCGAACGCAGGTTCGCCGTGCCCAGGCTGCTGGCCGTTACGCCGGTGATCAGGCACGACCGCACCGGCGAGCAGACCGGCGAGGTGGCGTAAACGTTGGTGTACCGCACGCTCTCTGCGCCGAACCGATCGAGGTTCGGCGTGTGGGCGTATTCGTCGCCGTAGCAGCCCAACGCCGGGCTCATGTCCTCGCAGGTGATCCAGAGCACGTTCGGGCGGTCGGCGTTGCCGGGCTCGGCCGCCGAGGCCAGCCGTCCGGCGGCCGACAGCGCCACCGGCAGGGCCCCCGCGGCGCGGAGGAACCGTCGGCGGGTGATGCTCCGGGCGGATGCGTGTGTCGTCATGATCGCTTTCCTTTCCTGCCCCCCCGCCGCTTCTGTCCCTTTCCACGCCGCAACGGCTCGGTGCCGGCATGGCGAAGCCGCGAGACCTCCGTCGGCTTCAGCGTCCGCACGTTGCCGACCTTCAGCCCGCGGTCGGTCACCGACCCGATGGCCGTCCGCTTCAGCCGACGGACCTTCAGGCCAAGCCTGGCCAGCACCCGGCGGATCTCGCGGTTCCGCCCTTCTCGCAGCGTCACCTCGATCACGCTGCGGTCGTGGTGGCTGTCGAGCACCTTCAGCCTCGCCCCGCCCGTCTTCTTCCCGTCCAACCGCACCCCGTGCTTGAACGCGTCCACCTGCTCGGGCGTCAGCCGACCGTTGATCTCGACCACGTACGTCTTGGGCACCTCGTGGCGGGGATGCGTAAGGTACTGGGTCAGATCGCCATCGTCGGTGAGGATCAGCAGGCCCGTGCTGTCGGCGTCAAGCCGGCCGACGCAGTGCACCTTGCGGCCGGGCACCTCGGGCACGAGGTCCACCGCCGTGGGCCGGCCCCGCGGATCGTGCGATGTGCTCACCACGCCGCGCGGCTTGTTCAACAGGAAGTACACCGGCCGGCCTTCGGGCCGTGTGACCTTTCGGCCGTCCACGGAGACCCGATCGGCATCGGGATCGATCAGCACGGGAAGATCGGTGACGGTCTTCCCGTTGACGGCGACCCGGCCCTGGCGGACCATCTCCTCGGCTGCCCGGCGCGAGGCCACGCCGGCCTCGGAGAGAAATTTCTGGATGCGGAGCTCAGTCATGTCTGCGGGTGCCCGGGCGGGCCTCCGGACGGCGGGGTCAGGCCGGCAGCGTTACTTCCAGGAACGTGCACGCCCCGGCCGGGACGAGGCGGGGCTTGTTGCATTCCGCCGGAATCAGCACGGTATCGCCCGCGGCGACGGGCACGACGCTCTCGACCGCGGCGGTGGTGTGCACGGCGGCGTAGGCGTCGGCATCGAGGACCATGATCGCCGAGCAGCGGTCCTGCGGCAGGGAGACGGGCATGCCCGCCTCGCCGGTGCGGCGGGCGACGGTGAAGTAGTCGGTGGCCAACAGCGTCTCGCCGCCGGCGCCGGGCGGGGCATCGGCGGCGGGCTCGAAGTGGATGCACTGCATGGACTGCTCGACGTGGATCTCCCGTCCGCGGCCCCAGTCGGTCACCCGGTACGTCGTGTCCGACGGCGTCTGCACCTCGGCGACGACCACGCCCGCGCCGAGGGCGTGGACCGTCCCGGCCGGAAGGTAATGGAAGTCCCCCGCCGCCACGGGCACGGCACGGACGACCTCCCCAGCGCGGTCGTTCTCGATGGCCTCGCGGAACTGCTCGGGCGTGACGCCGTCGCGGACGCCCTTGTAGATCATTCCGTCGCGGCTCTCGAGCACGTACCAGCACTCTGTCTTCAGCGCGGCGTCGCCTCCGATGGCCTCGACGGCGTCGGCGTCCGGGTGGACCTGGAGCGAGAGGATGTCATTGGCGTCCAGCAACTTCAGCAGCAGCGGGAAGCGCCCACCGGCAGCGGGCCTGGCGGGCCCCAGCAGGCCCTCGGCGCCCTCGCGGGTCAGCTCGGTCAGCGACGTGCCGGCTCGCGGGCCGTTGGCCACCTCGCAGACGCCGTTGGGCAGGTCCGCCAGCTCCCAGCTCTCGCCGATGTCCTGGTCGGCGGGCAGGTCCCGGCCGAACAGCCGCTGGAGGTTCCGACCACCCCAGATCTTCTCCAGGTAGATCGGCTTCAGCTTGTATGGGTATTGGTCCATAGGGTTGTCCTTCCATGGCGGTGCAACCGGTGGATTCTACCGCGCCGCCGCCCCGCGCCGCCAGCGGCGGCGCCGACGGCTTGTGCACGGCGAGCCACGCCGATAGACTGTCGCATCCGACGCACACGACAGCGAAAGGAACGTCATGGCCGAAGGCAAACCGATCATCCAGTTCGAGGATTTCGCCAAGCTCGACCTGCGGGTGGGCAAGATTATCGAAGCGTCCGAGCACCCCAACGCAGACAAGCTCATCGTCCTGAAGGTCGACCTTGGAGACGAGCAGCGGCAACTGCTGGCGGGGCTGCGGGCCTGGTACGAGCCGCAGGACCTCGTGGGCACGTCGGTCGTTGTCGTCGCCAATCTCGCCCCGCGGAAGATGCGCGGCATGGAGAGCCAGGGCATGCTTCTCGCCGCCACCGTCATGGACGGCGAGGAATACCGCGACGTCGTCGTCCTCACGCCCAGCAAGGACGTGCCTCCCGGCTCGGCGGTTTCCTGAACGTCACGCCAGCAGCTTCACCGCCAGGCCGGCGGCGGTTTCGCTTGCGCTGTGACCGGGGGCGGGGCGCAGGCGGTCCGTCACGGCCAGCAGGTCGCCGCGGGCCTCCAGCAGCCCGCCGTAGTCGCCGAGCATCTCCAGGGCCATCTCCACGACTTCGCCTGCCCGGCCGTGCCAGGGCATCAGCTCCGGCACGACTTCGCGCCCGGCGAGGATGTTCACCAGCGACAAGTGCGGCGTCCGCAGCAGCCACCGGCCGATGAGGTTGTACGCCACGCGGCCGGCCCGGTAGACGATGACCATGGGCACGCCGAACCACGCGGCCTCCAGGGTAACCGTGCCGCTGACGGCGAGGGCGAAGTGGCTGTCGGCAAGCACTTCGCGCGTACGGCCGATGGCGATCTCCAGGCCGTCCACCTCGGTTCCGGCGGCGCTGCGGACGGCGTCGGCGCAGGCCTCGGTTCGCGCGGTGACGGTGCAGACGGCATCCGGCCAGCGGCGGCCGATTTCCCGCGCGGCGGCGACAAGGGCGGGCACGTGGGCGCGGATCTCGCCGGGACGGCTGCCAGGCAGCACGGCCAGGCGCCAGGCGCCGGTGGTCCACGCTTCGGCGAGGTCCGGCAGCGGGTCCGGCCGGGGTGGGAGATTGTCGAACAGCGGGTGGCCCACGTAGGTCGCGTCCACGCCGCGGTGGCGGAGGTAGCGCTGCTCGAAGGGCAGGATGCAGCCGACGGCGTCGGTGAGGCGTGCGAGCTTGCGGACCCGCCAGGGCGCCCACGCCCAGACCTGCGGAGCGATGTAGTAGAACACCTTGCTGCCGGCATCCTTCGCGGCCCGGGCGAGGTGCCAGTTCAGCGCCGGGGAATCCACCGGGATGTGCAGGTCCGCCCCCAGATCGCCCATCCATCGCTTCAGCCGCCGCAGCGTCCGCACCCAGTAGCCCAACTGGAGCAGCGGACCCAGCGTCATGGACGCGCGGACGGTAAGGTCCTCGACGATCTCGCAGCCGGCGTCGGCCATCTTCGGCCCCCCTACCCCGATCAGCCTAGCGTCCGGGCGGAGCCTTCGCAGGGCGGTCACCAGGTGGGCCCCGTGGAGGTCTCCGCTGGCTTCGGCGGCGGTCAGCACGATGGTCGGGCGGCCGGCGCTCACGGGCTGCCGCCCGCCGCCAGGCCGATCGCCGAGGCCATCGCGTGGCTCTCGATATGGGTGATCGACAGCAGGATCCGCCCCACCCCCCTGCAGGCGGCGAGTTCGGCACAACGCCCGCACAGGGCGACCGAGGGCTCGCCCGACGGCGCGTTGGTCACCTCGATGTCCGTCCACTGAACGCCCCCCCGCCAGCCGGTGCCGAGCACCTTCAGCACGGCCTCCTTGGCGGCGAAACGTCCGGCGAGATGCTCGATCCGCCGCTTGCGGGCCAGGCAGTACTCCCGTTCGGCCGCGGTGAAGACGCGCCGGAGGAACCGCTCGCCGTGCCGATCGATCGCCTCGGCCAGTCGAGCGCAGTCAACCAGGTCGATCCCGTGGGCCACCACGTTCATCT
The DNA here is from genome assembly GCA_964385465.1 of uncultured Planctomycetaceae bacterium. Taxonomy (GTDB): domain Bacteria; phylum Planctomycetota; class Phycisphaerae; order SM23-33; family SM23-33; genus CAYLPJ01. The sequence continues at coordinate 15,149 of CAYLPJ010000082.1, forward strand.
CAGGGAGTCCATTCGCCGGCAAAGACTTCCGTCGCCGGCCCGGTCATGAAGACGTGGTCGTCCCGCTCCCGCCAGGCGAGCCTGAGGTCCCCCCCGGGCAGATGGGCGAGGACCTCCCGGTCCGTGCGGCGATTGAGCACGCCGGCGACGCATACCGCCGCCGCGCCGGTCCCGCACGCCAGCGTGACCCCGCTGCCACGCTCCCATGTCCGCATCGTCACTTCGCCCCGAGAGTGCACCTCGACGAAGTGCACGTTTACCCGCTCGGGAAAGCGCGGGTGCGTCTCCAACTGCGGGCCGAGGGCCTCCAGCGGCACGCTGGCGACGTCTTCAACGAAGATCACCGCGTGCGGGTTGCCCATCGACACGCAGGTCATCTGGAACACCCGGCTGGCCGTGCGGATGGATACGTCCACGGCCCGCCCCTGCGGAACGTTCACGGGTATCCTGGCGGCGTCGAGGATCGGCGAGCCCATGTCCACCGTGGCGGTGGCGACCTTGCCCTCGGCGTCGAGGGCCAGATCCAGCGTCTTGGTCCCCGCGCCCGTGGCGACGCGCATCGGGTTCGCGCGCGACCGGCCATGGTCCCAGGCGTACTTCGCCACGCAGCGGATGCCGTTGCCGCACATCTGGGCCTCGCTGCCGTCGGCGTTGAACATGCGCATGCGGACGTCGGCGTCCTCGTCGGGCAGCACGAGGATCAGCCCGTCGCCGCCGATGCCGAAATGCCGGTCGCTGACGGCCACCGCCGTCGCGGCCGGGTCGGCGACGGTCTCCTCCCAGCCGTCGATGTAGACGTAATCGTTTCCGCAGCCGTGCATCTTCGTAAACCGCATGGGACAGCACCTTTCCGGTTCCGCGCGGCCTGGGCGGTGATCGCCCTCGCCCGTCGCGGTGGGGTTCATCCTATCGGTCGGGGCCGGCGGCGGCAAGCCGCCAGGAAAACGTGAAACGCACGCCCGTCGGCGGCGTCCAAGACAGCAGGCGGTTGGGGGTTGTCCCACCGCCCTACCGTTCCGACAATACAATGAACAGACAACGTCTGACGAAAGGCGGCACCATGTCCACGCGAACCCGGGATATTCTGCGGCAGAAGCTCACGCGGGCGCGCCTGCGCCTGGGGGCCGACGTGGCCCTTCGCTCCGCGGCGGCGGTCGGCGCCCTGGCGGGGCTGGCCGCCCTGCTTGGCGTGCTGGCAGAGCGGCTTTTCGGGGTGCAGCTGCTGGGCCTCACGGCCGGGATCGCCCTCGCCGCGGTCGCCGCTTTGCTTCTGGCTGCCCTGTGCGTGCTCCGCGTACCCTCGAGGATGCAGGTGGCGGTGGCCGTCGACGAGCGCCTGGCGTTCCGCGAGCGGTTCAGCACCGCCCTGGCGCTGGGCGACAGCGAAGACCCCTTCGCCCGCGCCGCCGCAGAGGAGGCCCGCCGCCAGGCCGGGAAGCTCGACGTGAACAAACACTTCCCGGTTCGGCCGACGGGGCACTGGCTGGGGACGGTCGCCGCCTGGGCCGCCGCCGTGGCGGCCTTCGCGTTCGTGCCCACGGTGGACGTCCTCGGTATCCTCGCCGACCGCGAGCAGCAGCGGCAGCGCCGCGACGAACTCGCGGACGCCCGGGCCGACGTCGAACAGGCCGCCGACGACGTCCTCGCCTCCGTACGCCAGGTCAACGACGCCAACCTCGCCGCCGACCTGGAGGGGCTGGCCAAGCTCAACGAGAGCCTCGAGCCGGCCGACATCCGCCGCGAGGCCATCCGGAAGCTCGGCGAGGCCGCCGACAGGCTCCGCCAGATGCAGCGGGACCCGAACATGCAGGCTGACCAGGAATTGGAGCGGATGCTCAAAGGCCTGCGAACCACGCCGGAGGCACTGACCGACGAGCTCAACCGCGCCCTGTCCAGGGGGGACTTCGCCGCCGCGGCGAAGATGCTCGGCGACCTGTTGGAGGACGCCAACAACGGCCGGCTTACCGACGAGCAGAAGAGGGCCCTGGCCCGGCAGCTCGCCGACCTTGCCGGGCAGCTCGACAGACTCGCCGACGCGCAGAAGCAGAAGGCCCGCGCGATGGCCGACGCCGGCCTCGACCGCAAGACGGCCGAAAAGCTCGCCGGGCTCGACGCCGACAATCTCCGTCGGGAGCTCAAGAAGCAGGGGTTCAGCGACGAGCAGATCAAGGAGATGATGGAGAAGATGAAGTCGGCCGAGAAGGCCTGCAAGCAGTGCAAGGGCCTGGCCAGGCGGATGGGCAAGTGCGTGGGCGCGGGCAAGAGCCTGGTTCCCGGCGGGCTGGTAGGTGTGACGGAATCGCTGAACGACATGGCCTCGGCGGGCAGCCGCCAAGATGACATGGAGGAGGCCCTGCGGGAGATCGAGCGGGCCTGTGCGCTGCTCGGGGAGGGCCAGGGCCAGTGCCCCGGCGGGGTCTGCGGCCAGAACCCCAACGCCGTGCCGCTGTGGGCTCAGAACGCCGGCGGGAAGATGCCCGGCCGCAGTGCCGGTCACGGCCACGTGCCCCAGGACAGCAACCGCCCGCCGGACGAGCTGAAGACTGCCGGCATGAAGGCCTCGGGGGTGAAAAACCGCCCGCAGGAGAACCGCGAGATCATCGCAAGCTGGCTGTTCAAGGGCCCCCAGGCCAAGGGCGCCAGCAAGCGGAAGCTCAAGGAAGTGGTTCAGGCGGGAAAGGACTCCGCCGCCGAGGCCATCGGCGACAATCGCATCCCCCGCAAGTACGAGGACACCGTCAAACGCTACTTCGGCCGGCTCGAGAAGCAGACCGGGACCGACGAGAAGCCCTGACGCCGTCGACCGGGGCGGCCCGCACCCCGGCGCAACAGGGCGGCCGCGCCGGATCGAGCGCGGCCGCACGTGGTGGTGTATTCTCCCGGCCGGGTGGGCCGGGTCAGGTGACGATATCCTTGATCTTCACGCGGACGAACCGCTGGCGGTGCCCCACTTTCCGGCGGGAGTCCTTGCGGCGTCGCCAGTGGTACGTGTGCACCTTGGGGCCCTTGACTTCCTCGTCCAGGATCTCCCCGACGACTTTCGCGCCTTCCACCAGCGGGGTGCCGACGCTCACGTTCTCGTCGCCGCTGACCAGAAGCACGCGGTCGAACTCGATCTCGCCGCCGGCCTCGGCCTCGCCGCGCAGGTCCACGTCGAGCACGTCGCCCTGGCAGACCCGGAACTGCTGGCCGCTGTCTTCGATCACTGCGTACACGACTGATCTCCTTCGCATGAGGGAAAGCGTGTTATTATCCGCTTTCGGCGGGGCCTGTCAAGCCCAGGTTGCCGATCATCGCGGCGGCGGCACGGCAGCCGCCGCGGAACTGCCCCAGTCGGAACCGCTCGTTGGGGCTGTGGAGGCGGTCGTCGGGCAGGCCGAACCCCATCAGCACGGGGTCGACGCCGAGGAGGCGCTGGATCATCTCCGTGACGGGCACGGACGCGCCGCAGCGGACCATGGCGGGCTCGGCGTCGAAGGCCCCCCGCAGTGCCGCTCGGGCGGCGTCGACGACGGGGCCCCGGCGGCGCAGCAGCACCGGGCGGGCCTTGGCGTAGACCTTCACCGCGGCGGTCAGCCCCGGCGGGGTGTTCTCGGCCACGTAGCGGCGGAAGCCCTCGACGACCTTCTCGGGGTCCTGGTCGGGCACGAGCCGCATGGAGACCTTCGCCCCGGCCTCGGCGGGGATGATGGTCTTGGAGCCGGCGTCTGCGTATCCGCCGTAGATGCCGTTGACGTCCAGTGTCGGGCGGGCCCAGCGGCGCTCCAGGACGGTAAAGCCCCTCTCGCCCGCGCCGAGGCCGTCGACGCCGACCGACGCGGCATAGGCTCCCTCGTCGAAGGGCAGCTCGCGCCACATCCGCCGCTCATCGTCCTCGAGGCCGCGGACACCGTCGTAGTAGCCGGGAACGGTGACGCGACCGTCGGCGTCGTGCAGGCCGGCAAGCATCTTCGCCAGGCCGTTGGCCGGGTTGCTCACCGCCCCGCCGTGGATGCCGCTGTGAATGTCCGCCGACGGCCCGCGGAGGTGCAGCTCCACGTAGACCAGCCCGCGTAGCGAGTAGGTCAGCGTGGGCACGCCGTGGGCGAAGAACTCCGAATCGCTGACCACCGCCGCGTCGGCCGTCAGCTCCTCGCCGTGCTCACCGAGGAACGCCTCCATGTTGGGCGAGCCGATCTCCTCCTCGCCCTCCAACAGGAGCTTGAGGCTGACCGGCAGCCCCCCGCCGGCCGACCGCCAGGCGTCCGCCGCCGCCAGCCAGGCGACCAACGGGCCCTTGTCGTCGCTGGCGCCGCGGGCGAAGACGCAGTCGTCGCGGATCGCGGGCTCGAACGGGTCGGTCTCCCACTGCTCCAGCGGATCCGGCGGCTGGACGTCGTAGTGTGCGTACGCCAGCAGCGTCGGGGCCGCGTCGTCGGCGTGGAGTTCGGCGATCACGTTCGGTCGGCCGGGGGTGGGAACCACGCGTGCGGTGAAGCCCATCGCCGACAGCTCCCCGACGAGCCACTCGGCGCAGGCCTGGCAGACGTCCGGCTCGGTGTTGGCGATGCTGCGGAAGCGCAGCAGCTCGAAGAGCGTCTCCAGCCACTGTTGCTCGTGCCTGCGCAGATGGTCCGCCACCGGTTGGGCAAGCATGCCGGGTCCTTTCGTCTGCCGACTCGCCGCGGGGGTCAGGCGCGGTCGTAGCCCTGGATCGGGCGATACCAGATGTTCCGGAACCGCACGGGGTCGTTGTGGTCCTGGAGCTCCAGCGGGCCGGTCTCGGGGTGCGGTCGGTAGGCCGTGATCTTGCGGTGGGTCGTCGGCCCCATCACCTCGCGGGCGTTGTGCAGCAGCACGCCGTTGAGCAGGACGGTGACGCGCGCCGGTACGACGCGCCCGTCGCCGAGGAACCGCGGGGCGACCCAGATGATGTCGTACATCTGCCAGGCGCCCGGCTCGCGGCAGGCGTTGACCATCGGCGGGCACTGGCCGTAGACGCCGCCCGTCGTGCCGTCCGGATACGTCGGGTTCTGGTAGCAGTCGAGCACCTGGATCTCGTAGCGGCCCATGAGGAACACGCCGCTGTTGCCCCGGCCCTGGCTTTCGCCGGAGACCTCGGCGGGCGCGGCCCATTCCAGGTGGAGCTGGCAGTCGCCGAAGTGCTCCTTGCTGGCAATGCCGCCGGACTTGGGCACGACCTCCATGTAGCCGTTCTCGACCTTCCAGCCGATCGGGTCGTCGGTGCCGGCCTTGACCCAGCCGGAGGCGTCGGCGCCGTCGAAGAGCACGATCGCGTCTCCGGGCGGCGTGCCGGGCGCATCCTGGCTGCTCTCGGTACCGGGCGTGACCACCGGCGGCTGGGGACGCGTCCCGTCGTGCACGTGCCACGTCGTGCCAGGGATGATGGGCGTGTCGTCGTAACCAACGTTCTTCTGCTCTGCCAAGGTCGTCTCTCCTTGCCTGAGGGGTTCGGTAGGTTCCAATCCGGCCAGCATACTCGGCGGCCGCCGACATGCAAGCCGTCAACGCCCCGGGATCATTCGTGGTGTCCGACACAAAATCGTGGCGGCAGTCAGGCGGCACGCTGGAGTTTCCAGTA
>CAYLPJ010000083.1:0-20092 GCA_964385465.1 uncultured Planctomycetaceae bacterium
TCCGCGAGATCCACCGCATGCGGGAGGAACGGTACTACGTGGTGGGGATGGTGGACGACGACCCGGCCAAGCGGCACATCGTCATCCACGGCGTGCCCGTGCTGGGGCCGACCGAGGACATCCGCCAGGTCTGCGAGGAGCACGAGGTCGAGGAGATCATCGTCGCGATGCCCTCGGCCAACCAGAAGGAACTGCGGCGGGTGATCAACCTGTGCAGCGGCACGGCGCTGAAGTTCCAGTCGCTGCCGGGGGTCACGGACCTGATCGACGGGCGGGTGACCGTCTCGCAGATCCGCCAGGTGGACATCAACGACCTGCTCGGGCGCGAGGCCGTCGAACTGGACCGCGACGCGCTGGCGCGGTTCCTCCACAACAAGCGCGTGCTGATCACCGGCGCCGGCGGGAGCATCGGCTCGGAGATGTGCCGCCAGGTCTGCCGATTCGGCCCGGCCGAGCTGGTCCTCGTCGAGCAGGCCGAGACGCCGCTGTTCCACATCGAGAACGAGCTGCGCAAGGAGCACCCGGACATTCCCATCGCCCCGGTGATCTGCGATATCTACGACCGGCGGCGGGTGATGAGCGTGTGGGCCGACCGCCGCCCGGAGGTTGTCGTTCACGCCGCCGCCCACAAGCACGTGCCGATGATGGAGCGCAACCCCTGCGAGGCGGTCAAGAACAACATCTTCGGCACGAAGAACGTTGCCGACGCCTCCTGCCGCCATGACGTGCGGGAGTTCGTGCTGATCTCGACGGACAAGGCCGTGAACCCGTCGTCGGTGATGGGCGCATCCAAACGCGTCGCCGAGATCTACACCCAGGCGCTCAACGGGCGGGACGATTGCGTCACGCAGTTCAAGGCCGTGCGGTTCGGCAACGTGCTCGGCTCGGCCGGGTCCGTCGTGCCGACCTTCCGGAAGCAGATCGCCGCCGGCGGGCCGGTGACGGTGACGCATCCGGAGATGACGCGGTACTTCATGACGATCCCCGAGGCCAGCCAGCTCGTTCTCCAAGCGGCCGCCAGCGGCGGAGGCGGGCAGATCTACCTGCTGGACATGGGCGAGCCGGTGAAGATCGTCGACCTCGCCCGCAACATGATTACGCTCAGCGGGTTGCGCCCGGGGGAGGACGTGGATGTGGTCTTCACGGGCATGCGGCCGGGGGAGAAGCTCTTCGAGGAGCTGCGGACGGCCGGCGAGGACGTCGAGCCGACCGTGCATCCGAAGATCAACGTCTGGCGGAACCGCCAGGGCGACTGGGGGGCGATCGAGTCGGCCTTCGAGGAATACGCCGAGTTGCAGTGCAGCGCCGACCGCGAGCGGATCATCGCCGCCATCCAGCGCCTGGTCCCGGAGTATACCCCGCTGAACCCCCCGTCCCAGGCCCGGGCCGCCCACGCGAAGCAGGCGGTCGACGCGTGAGGCTCGGCGGCGGTCAGACCTTCAGCTCGGCGTCCTGTTCGAGGGCGTCCGCGTAGGCCGACCGGACGGGGGCTACCTCGGCGGCGAGGAACTCATCGACCTGCTCGGCCGACCTTCCGACGTACGCCTCGGGGCGGAGGATCTCGTCGATGTCCACGGCGGCGAAGGCGTCGTCGGTGCCGAGGCGTTCGATCAGGTCGTTGGGTTTCCCATGGAGCTTGACCTGCTCGGCGGCAGCGAGGCTGTGGGTGCGGATCCGCTCGTGGAGGTCCTGGCGGTCGCCCCCGGCGGCGACGGCGGCCATGAGGATGTTCTCGGTGGCCATGAAGGGCAGTTCGGCGCGGAGGTTGGCGTCGATGACGGCGGGATAGACGACGAGCCCGCGGGCGACGTTGACGGTGATCAGCAGGATGGCGTCGGCGGTGAGGAACGCCTCGCTCATGGCCAGGCGCTTGTTGGCCGAGTCGTCCAGGGTCCGCTCGAACCACTGCTCGGCGGCGGTGTGCAGCGGGCTGGCCGAGAGGTCCATGAGGAACCGCGCCAGGGCGGTCGCCCGTTCGCAGCGCATGGGGTTTCGCTTGTAGGCCATCGCGCTGGAGCCGACCTGCCCGGAGGCGAAGGGCTCCTCGATTTCCTTGCGATGTGCCAGCAGGCGGATGTCGTTGGAGAACTTGTGCACGCTGGCGCCGATGCCTGCGAGGGCGGCGGCGATCTGGGCGTCGACCTTGCGGCTGTAGGTCTGCCCGGTGATCGGCGCGACGCGGTCGAAGCCCATCTTCCCGGCGACGAGGCGGTCGAGGCGGCGGACCTTCTCGTGGTCGCCGTCGAACAGCGCCAGGTAGCTCGCCTGCGTGCCGGTCGTGCCCTTGGCCCCGCGGAACTCCAGCCCGGCCAGGCGGTGCTCGAGCTCGCGGAGGTCGCGGAGGAAGTCCGCGCACCACAGCGCCGCCCGCTTGCCCACGGTCGTGAGCTGCGCCGGCTGGAAGTGCGTGAACGCCAGGCAGGGCAGCGAGCGGTGCTCGGCGGCGAAGTTCGCCAGCGCGTCGATCGCCGACGCCAGCCGGCCGGCGAGGATCTGGAGCCCCTCGCGCATCACGAGCATGTCGGTGTTGCAGTTGACGTACTGGCTGGTCGCGCCGAGGTGGATGATCGGGCGGGCCTCGGGGGCGACATCGCCGAAGGCGTGGATATGGGCGACGACGTCGTGGCGGAACGTCCGCTCGTACTCGGCGGCGGCGTCGAAGTCGATGTCGTCGAGGTGCCCGCGCATGGCGTCGAGCTGGGCGTCGGTGATGCGGAGGCCCAGCTCCCGCTGCGCTTCGGCCAGGGCCAGCCAGAGCCGCCGCCAGGTCGCGTGTTTGCGCTGGGCGCCGAAGAGCTCGCGCATCTCGCGGCTGGCGTAGCGGGTCTCCAGCGGGCTCGTGTACGTGTCGGTCCCGCTCACGGTGAGGCGTCTCCTGTCGTCGGCCGCCGGCGGCCTAGCTGATGAAGCGGATGCAGATCGGGTAGCGGTAGGGGTTGCCCTTGTTGACCTCGATCGTCGAGAGGATGCCGAAGACGATGTTGCTGACGACCATCGCGGCCCATCCGAGGCAGCCGACGAGCCAGCCGATGAAGGGGATCAGGGCCACGATCACCGAGCCGACGGCGACGATCAGCAGCGTGATGGCCCAGTTCAGCGCCTCCTTGCCCTGCTGGTTGACGAAGGGGCTCTGGTCCTTCTTGACCAGCCAGATGATCAGCGGGCCGATGAATCCGGTGAAGATCACCAGCAGGTGGGCGAGCATGCCCATGGTCTTGGCGTCGGGGCTCTCGGCGCTGAGGTACCCGGCGGCCTGGGCGGCCTCGGCGCCGGGGGGCTGGGTCGGCTGGGGCTCGGGGCTCGGCGGGGGCGCGGCGCCCTGCTGGCCGGCGTCGTTGGTGTTGTCGGGCTGGGGGGGATTGCTCATGGTGTCTCCTTTGGTTCCACGTAGGTTACGACGGGCGGCACCGGGCGCGCCGGCGGAAGGGGGATGAACCGCAACCGCGTGCCCAGCGCGGCGCTGCTGCGTTCGGTGTGCAGCAGGCGGTCGCGGGCGTCGGCGAAGCCGGGGTCGGCGTCCAGGCAGCACTGATAGTAGTAGATCGCGTCTTCCCATTCGCGTCGGAGAGCGGCGATCCGTCCCATTTAGTATAGCGCGAACGGGTCGGAGGGGTTCCGCCGCAGGGCCTGGCGGCAGAGCGCCTCGGCCTCGGGCAGGTGCCCGACCTGAAACTCCGACGCCGCCCGCCGACGGTAGCTTACGTCCGTGTAGGCCGTCGATCCGCACCCGGCCAGCGATGCGGCCAGGCATGCTGCCGCCACGAGGCTACGCCTTCGAGTCATCGCATCGCTCCCATGTTTCGGCCGGCGGGCCTCTTGCGCCGCCGACCCGGTTCGCGTATCATCCTACCGATGTCCGAGCCGTTTGTCATCCTCCTGCATCGGCACCACGGGCCGACGCACTTTGACCTGATGATCCGTCGCGGCGATGCCCTGGCGACGTGGCAGTTGGCCACGCACCCGTCCGAGGCGGGGACCGCCGGTCCGCTGACCGCCCGCCGACTGCCCGATCACCGCCTGGCGTACCTGACGTGCGAGGGCCCCGTCAGCCGCGGGCGGGGGGAGGTCCGGCGCGTCGCCGAGGGCACGGCCGAGGTCCATCGCGCCGACGACGCCGAGTGGACCTTCCGCCTGGACAGCGAGGCGATCGCCGGGGAGTTCGCTCTGACCCGCGACCCGGCCGATCCGGGGCGTTGGGTTTTCAGAGAGGCGTAGCGGGGGTTCACGGGGCGCAAGGGTCCGCTGAAGGGCTGTGGCCGCGCAGGAAGACGGAGCAGCGCGGATACGTCTGTTGCGAACAGAAGCGGGCAGGGGAGACAGACCGTTTTCGGCGGGTCCCAGACTCCGGAGCTCGGAATCCGAGTCGGCGGTGATCCGCGTTTCTCCGCGGCTGAAGCTGCAAGGCTGCCCCGCGACGCCCCTGCGCCTTGTCGGCTCAGGCGAGCTCGAAGATCGACTGGGTCTTGACGATGGTCAGCTCGCCGGGGAAGGCGTGGAAGGTGAAGACGTGCAGGCCGTTGGGTCGGGCCTCGTAGTCGATGTAGGTGAAGGGCGTCAGCGAGCGGGTCATCCAGTTCGGGAAGGGGACGAAGAGCCCGCGCTGGGCGCCGAGGCGGGCGAGGTCGTGGTGGGTGCGGGAGTAGACGCCCGGGCTCATGGTCTCGACCTGGAAGCTGATCATGTAGGTGATCCCGCGGGCGCGCTGGCAACTGTGATCGCGCTCCCCGCGGAAGGGCACTTCCAGCAATTGCCCTCGCTGGGGCAGGATGTTGTCGGCATCGGCGGTCACTTCCACGAGGCATTCGCGGTCGCGGAAGAAGCCGATCGCGTGCGTGCACCCCGTCACCCAGACCTGCGCCTCGTAGCCGCGCTTGATGATGTGGTGGTCGTGGTAGATGTCGAACAGCTCGGGGTGCAGCGGGCGGTCGTACAGGAAGAACCGCAGCGAGCCGACGTTCTGTTTCTGGCCGATGTTCATCCGGAGGCTCCGATCTCGCTTCATGGCAATTATACCGCGCTCGCCCGCCGTCGAGAACAGCGCGAATCCCGAGGGAATCCAGAGAAGCCGCGGCGATCGGGGCCAGGCCGTCGCGTCAGGTCGGCTCGCCGGTCTTGGTCTCGCCGCCGAGGGCGGCCGGCGTCTCGGCGGAGGTCGGCGGCTCGCCGTAGAGCTCGGGATGGTGACGGTGGCGGTACTGGCGGTAGCGGATAACGGCCCAGCGGGTGAGGAAGTAGGACGGGACGGCCACGCAGAGGCCGACGATAACGCTGCCGACCCAGAGCGGCAGGAGGATGTGCCCGCTGGCGGTCCACCAGGCCTGCATCCATTCGCTGAAGCCGCGGTCCGGGCGGAACAAGGCCGCCAGCTCCTGCCAGCCGATCGACCGGCAGCCCAGCAGCGTCGCGCCCAGCCAGTAGTTGGGGTAGTAGATCGGCACGACGGTCAGGGGGTTGGATATCCAGACGAAGGGCACGCCGACGAACTTGTTGGCCCGCAGCAGCGCCGAGAACGTCAGCGTCAGGATCATCTGGCACGGGATCGTCGGGCTCCACGTGATGAACATCCCGATCGCCACGCCGAGGGCGATCCGGTGCGGCGTGTCGTCCACGTGCAGCACGCGGTAGATGAAGAATCGCTTCAGCCGTTTCCAGACGTATCGAACCGGCATGGCCGGGCTACCTCCGTGAGGGCGCCTCGAGCACGTCGGCGACGGCCCGGCCGACGTCCCGGGGATCGATCAACTGCATGCAGGTTATATGGCGGCAGCGGCGTCGAAGGCAACCCCGACAGGGCACGTCGGCGACGACCGTTCGCCCGCGCACCCGCGGGCCCGTCCGCTGCGGGCGCGTCGGGCCGATCAGCACCACCGGATCGACGCCCACGCCCTGGGCGATGTGCTGGGCGGCCGAGTCGCCGCAGACCACGCACGCCGCCCCCGACAGCAGGCCGACCATCTGCGGGATGTCCGTCTCGCCGGCGAGGTTCGTCACGCCCTCCAGCCCGTCGGCGATCCGGGCGCAGAGGTCGCGGTCTCCGCCCGTGCCGATCAGCGCGATGGCCGCCCGGTCGCCAAGGCGTTCGGCCAGCCGGCGCCAGTGCCGGGGCGGCCAGCACTTGGTCGGCCAGCGCGTGGGGGGCACGAAGACGACGTAGTCCCGCCCGCCGGCGCGGTCGGCGAAGGCGTCTCGGAAGCGCCGCCCGGCCTCGGGGACGTGCAGGCGGAGGTCGTCCGGGCGGGCGTCGATCCCCAGCCGGCGGGCGAGCTCGATGTTGCGGTCCAGGGTGTGTTTCGAGAGCGGCAGGTGGGCGATCGTGTAGGCCAGCGGCGCCCCCTCGCGGGCGTTGGCGAAGCCCGCGCGGACGGGTGCCCGCGTCGCGGCGGAGAAGGCGCCGCTGCGGAACAGCCCCTGGAGGTCGATCACCCAGTCGTACCGCGCGTCCTGGAGATCGCGCAGCAAGCGTGCCAGCGCCCCCAGGGCCTCCGGCGACTGCCACGCCCGCCCCAGCCGCCGGCGCTCGAAGCGGATCACCGCGTCGAGGTCCGGGTCCTCGGCGACCAGCGGGGCGTAGGTGTCGTTGACCAGCCAGTGAACCTCCGCGTCGGGGAAGCTGCGGCGGAGCCCGCGGAGGACGGGGACGGCGGTGGCGACGTCCCCCAGCGCGCTGGGCTTGAGGATCAGTACGCGGCGGGGGGCAGGAGGGGTGTCGCCGGCGGGGGTCACGGTCGCGGCCTCCGGGCCGCCTTCTGGCGCTTGCGCCGGGAGTTGATCTGCCGGCGGAGCTTCCGGGCGGACCAGTCCTCGAGCATCCGCCAGTAGGGCTTGAAGGGCACGCGGCCCATGCCCACCCGGCGGAGGTAGCCCATGAGCATGCGCAGCCGCCCGGCGCGGTTGACGGCGTGGCACTTCAGCAGGGAGACGTTGAGGCGCATGAGCCCCTGGAACCGCCGGCGGGCGGTGAGGACGCGCGGGCGATTGAGGCCGTCCAGGCCCACGAGCACGATCTCGGGGCTCTCCCGGGGCGACCACCGCACGCGCAGCGTGTTGGCCTTGAGGTTGCGGTGGGCGAAGCGGTTGTCGTGCAGGCGGCGCAGGAGCCGCCCGAGCTGCCAGAGCACCTCCCGGGCGAGCTGGCGCTGCTGGGGGGCGGTCAGCGGGATGTCTCCGGCGGGGGGGACGGCCAGCCAGGCGTTGAGGAACTCATCCAGCCGCGGGGCGTCGACGGCCTCGGTGATGAGGATGCTGTCCCGCAGGGCGACCCCGGCGCGGCGCTCGAGGGCGGCCAGGGGCAGGGCGGTGGCGACGTGGCGTGTCAGCAGCGCGTGGCCGAGGCGGAAGGCCCGGTCCGGCGGGGAGCCGCGGAAACAGTCCAGCACGTTCTTCCACCATCGCTTGCGCCGCGACCGTTTGACGTAGACGTCCACCTCGTGGCTGCCGATCCGCATCCGCCGGCGGACCACCAGGCTGGAGCGCGAGTTCTTGACCTGCTCGGCGCCCTCGGCGTCGGCGTCCAGCAGGGCTTCGGGTTCGGCGAGGGCCGCTCGCCACTCATCGGGCGTGAAGACGCACCCGGCCGCCTTCGAGCCGCCCAGCTTCCGCTTGGACGCCAGGATCACCCGCGCCCGCCAGCCGCGGGGCAGGACCAAGCGGGTGAAGTACTTGCCGCGCCCGAACATCCGCCGGTCTCGCTGGCGATGCTGGCGTGTCGTGTGCAGCGCGGCGAAGTGCTCGACCAGCACCTGCCAGCCGCGGAGGGAGCCCTCGGCGCCGGCGGCGGCGAGGTAGTGCTTGAGAAACCGCAGGCGCTCGGTGCGGCTGGTCATGTGGTAGCGGTCGTGGAAGAGGTGGGCCAGATTGGCCGCCCGTTCCCGCCGGCTCAGCCGTCTCCGCCGCCCGGCGCGGTGGAGGTCCATCAGCACCAGGCGGACGTCCTCGTCCTCGCCGTCGGTGCGGACCAGCACATTGCCGCAGTGCAGGTCGCGGTGGACGATCCCCGCGGCGTGCATGCGTCCGACCATGCCGGCCAGCTCGACGATGGCCCGCTGGATGCGCCGCTTGCCCGCCGGTCCGGCGCCGAGCTGCTCGGCGTGCCAGGCGTCCGCGGGCTTGGCCGGCTCGACGGCGCGGGTGGCCAGCCACTGGCGGGTGCCGTCGGCGCAGGCCGCCAGGGCCGGGGCGGTCGCCACCCCGTGACGGGCGAGGAACGTCGTGTAGCGGAACTCCCGCATCGCGTCGCTGCTGCCGAGGATCCGCAGCACGCGGTGGACGGCCGAGCGGCTGTGGAAGTGCTTCACGTAGATCGTCACGCCGTCGATCTCGCCGCGGTAGACTGTCCGCGAGGCGTTCTGCTTGACCCGGCGCCACGTGTCGGCGGGGGGCGCGCACAACTCGTCGAGATGCCCGGAGAGCAACGCGGCGGCGCGGTCGTCGGCGAAGGCCACCTGCGCCTCGTTCGCCCGATCCACATGGCCCGATCCGTCGGTGGTCATACGGCTTCCTGCGCGATCTGCCGGCCGGCGGTCAGTAGACCGTCGCGGCCCCGGCGGCGGCGTAGATGTTCTGGAGCGTCTTTCGCGCCGCGTCGGGCGCGAACCGTTGCGCGGCGGCCGCTGCGGCGGCGCCCAGCCGGTCGCGGAGTTCGCCTTCCTCGATGAGCCGCAGCATGGCCCCGGCGGCGGCGCGGGGGTCGTCGGGTGGGACCAGCAGGGCGTCGCGCCCGCCGCCGGCCAGCTCGACGGCGGCGGGGGTGGCGGCGGCGGCGACGGGCAGCCCGGCGGCGATCGCCTCGGCCAGCGCGTGGGTGCCCACGGGTCGCCGTTGGAAGACCGCCGCGGCGTCGGCGGCGGCGAGGGCGGCGCGGAGGTCCATGGCGTCGCCGACGAAGTGGTGCTCGTCGTCGTAGCCGGTCGTGCCGGCGAAGAACCGCACGGAATCGGCCAGCGGGCCCCCGCCGTGGAAGATCAGGGGAACCCCGCCGCGGACCTGTCGGACGATCCCGTGGGCCCACGCGGCCAGGTCGTGCCCGGCGCCGCGGACCATCGGCTGGGTAACCGCGAAGCAGACGTCCGCCTCGCCGATGTCCAGCTCGGCGCGGGCGGCGGCGCCGAGGGCGCCGGCATCCTCGCCGGCCGGCTCGGCCGCGGGGGGCAGCACGTGAAGCATCCCCGCGGGAAGGTCCGCCCGCCGCAGGGCGGAGGCGTCGGCGTGGGTGGGCACCGTCACGCTTGCAAGCCCGGCGCCGATCAGGCGTTGCAGGTCGGCCAGCTCGGCGCCGCGCGGGGCGGCGGGCAGGGAGACGACGACCGGCAGGCCGGTGGCCAGGCCGGCCTCGCGGGCGGCGCGGAGGGCATCCGGCGACCAGGCGTGCAGCGCGTCGGTGTCCGAGCCCGGGCGATCGCCAAGCCGCCACCCGGCGGCCGTGGCCGAACCGAGCGGCCGGTGGACGGGCTCGACGCCGCCGAGGCGTGCGTGCCCGGGCGCCGCCCCGATGCTGACGACGCGGTCGCCCCGCCGGCGGAGCCGCGCGAGCTGGCGCAGCATGTCCCGTCGGGTCTCGGCGTCGATCACGTGCGTCACGGTGCCCATCGGCGAGATGATACCGACCGGGCCGGCCCCGGGCAACCGGGCTCGGGACCGCCCGAAAACCGGTTTTCGGTAAACGGCAGGGCGCCCGGGGGCAATAATGACCGATGAGGCACCCCGGTCCCGCCGGCGGCGCCTGCGTGGACCGCACTTCCAAGGACGTCCGAAAGGAGACCGACCATGTCTCGACGAGCCCTGACCTGCACCGTCCTGTCTCTGCTGTGTGCCCTGGCCCTGCCGGCCTTCGGCGACCGCGATGGCGACCGCGACCGCGGCCGCGAGCGGGAGCGCGAGCGCCCGCTTGCCCGCAGCCGCGACCGGGATCGCGAACACGAGGAACGCGAGCATCGCCGCCGCGAGGGCGAGCGAGAGCGCCGGGAGCGGGAACATCGCGAGCGGGAGCACCGGGAGCGGGAGGAGCGGGAGCACCGCGAGCACCGCGAGCACCGCGAGCGCGAGCACCATCGCCCGGAGCTGGAGGTCATCGAGTTGCACCACATCCCGGCCGACGCGTTCATGCACGTCCTCGGCCAGCTCGGGGAGAACGAGCGGCTCGGGGAGATGCTGGAGCAGATCCCCCTGGCCGTCTGCGAGCACTCCAACACCATCGTGGTCATCGGCCCGCCGGAGGTCCACGAGCTCTTCCACCGCCTGGCCGAGGGCATCGATCGCCCGAGCGAGTTCCACCAGCGGATGGAGCACCTCGAGCGCGAGCGCCGCGGCCCGCGCCCCGGCGGCCCGCCGTGCCCGAGCGGCTTTCGCGGCCGCCCGCCGATGGGGCCCGGGCGTTCGGGTCCCTGCCCGAGGGGCGGTCGGGGCATGGGCCCCGGTAGCGGCATGGGCCCCGGGCGCTGGACGGGGCCCGGCAAGGGGATGGGCTTCGGCCGGCCCGGCCCGTGCCCGATGGGCCGGCCCGGGATGGGGCCGGGCCGTGGCAAGGGCCCCGGTCGCGGTTTCGGTCCCGGTCGCACGGGCCCGTGCCCGCCGTGCCCGCCCGGTGCCGGGCGAGGCCCTGGCCCGCGCGGCGCCTGCCCGCCGGATGGGCCTTGCCCCGACGGCCCCCCGCGCGGCCGCGGTTGGCGTTCGGGCCGTCACGAAGGCCCGGGCGGCGGGCCCGAGGCCATGCTCCACGGGGCCCTCGCAGACCCCGCCGGCGAGGCGATGAACCGGCTGCTGCACCCCAAGGGCGCCGAGATCCTCCGGCTCAGCGACAAGCAGTTCGAGCGGTTGGAGGATATCCGCGCCGAATACCGCGAGAACGTGAACAACCTTCGCCGCCGCATCCGGCATGCCCTGGAGGACCACCGGGGCCCTCGCGAGCGGGCGGCGTTCGTCCGCGAGGTCGCCCCGAAGATCGGCGGCCGCATGGCCGAGCTGATGGGCGAGCTGAAGGATCGCGTGGGCGGCGTGCTGGATGAGCAGCAGCGTCAGAAGGCCGAGCGTCTCGTGCGCGGCGACGGCCCGCCGCCGTGGGCGCGGGCGCACCCAGATCGCGACCGCGACGAGAAGAGCGACGAGGAGTGCGACGACGATCGCGACGACCGCGACGATGACGAAGACGATGATGAAGACGATGACGACGACGATGACGACGATGGCGGGCGCAGAGGTGGTCGCCGGCATGACCGTCGTCGGTAGCGCGGGGGGCTGACCGAACCGGCGCAGAGTCCGGCCCTTCCCG
The DNA here is from genome assembly GCA_964385465.1 of uncultured Planctomycetaceae bacterium. Classification (GTDB taxonomy): domain Bacteria; phylum Planctomycetota; class Phycisphaerae; order SM23-33; family SM23-33; genus CAYLPJ01. The sequence continues at coordinate 11,264 of CAYLPJ010000083.1, forward strand.
GGGCGATCGCACCGCTGCCGCCGCGGCGTCCCCCAAAGGGCGCCGCCCTGGCGGCGGGGGTGGCTCAGGCCATGGTCTTGGCCGAGCCGTCGGTGTCCTCGGGGGTCAGGGCGGGCAGCGTGATGGTGAACGTCGTGCCCTCGCCGACGGAGGAGTCCACGTCGATCGAGCCGTGGTGTTCCTCGGCGACCTTCCTGGCAACGGCCAGGCCGAGGCCCGTGCCCTTCTGGCCCTTGCTGGAGAAGAAGGGCGTGAAGATGCGGTCGATCTGGTCTTCCTCGATTCCGCTGCCGTTGTCGAAGACGCGGATCGTCACCTGGCGGTGCATGGAGTCGTACTTGCTGGCGACGGTGACGACGCCCTTGTCGTCCTCGACGGCGTCCAGCGCGTTGGTGACGAGGTTCAGCAGCGCCTGGCTGAGCCCGCCGGCGTCGGCGGGGATCGGGGGCATGTCGTCAAGGTCCGTCAGCAGCGCCACGCCCCGCTCGTCCGCCTGCCCGGCGAACAGGTCGGTGCACTCGCGGATCACGTGGTTGACGTTCACGTTCTCCAGCAGCGGCTGGCGGCTCTTGCTGAACGCCAGCATGTTCAGGATCAGGCCGTTGATCCGCTCGAGGTTCCGCTGGACGATCGGCCAGGATTTCTTCGCCTTGCCCGCGTCGTCGGCCTCGAGGCCCTTCTCGACCAGCTCCACGCCGGCGTCCAGCGCCTGGAGGATGTTCTTGATGTGATGGGAGAGGTGGGCGACCGTCTCGCCAACCGCCGCCAGCCGCTCGGACTGCACCGCCGACTGGTGCAGCTTGACGTTCTCGATGGCCAGCCCCGTCTGGTAGCCGATGGCCGTCAACAGCCGGAGCTGCTCGGTCGAGTAGGCGTGCTCGGAGACGCTGCAATCGATGTGGATGACGCCGAGGATCTTGTCTCGGCCGTTGATCGGCGCGCAGATGGCCGAGCGGATGCCGAAGTCGTGGACGCTCTTGCCGGAAGCGAAGCGGGAGTCGCTCATGGCGTTGGAGCAGAGCACGCCGACCTGCTTCTCCACGACGTCGTTGATGATGGTGCGGCTGATGGGGACCTGCTCGTCGCCGATCTTCTCGCTGATGCGGCTGGCGGCGAGGCGGAGCTTGCCGTTCTCGTCGATCCGCATGATGTAGGCGCGGTCGGCGCGGAAGACGTCGAAGACCTTGTCGAGGGTCTTCTGGAGCAGCAGGGGGATGTTGAAGATCGAGCCGACGTCGGCGATGAGCTCGTAGAGGACGCGGATGTTGCCGATGGCCTCGGCCCCGGCCTCGGGGGTGGGGATGATGACCGAGTCCTCGTTGCTGGGGATGGTCGCGACGATGGCGGCGTCCACGAGCGAGCCGTTCTCGTCGAGGTCGACGTTCGGCTCGGCGGGCTGGCCCCCGCCGAAGACCATCAGCGTCGTCCCGCAGCGGATCTGGTCGCCGCGGTTGACCGGCATCGGCCGGGCGACCTTCACGCCGTTGAGGTACGTGCCGTTCGCCGAGCCGAGGTCCTCCAGCAGCCAGCCGCCGTTCTGGGGTACCAGCCGGGCGTGGCGGCGCGAAACGGTCTCGTCGGCCAGCCGCACTGTGCAGCGCTGGCGCCCGACGAGGTTCTCGCCGTCGTACAGGTCAAACAGACGGTCTTTATCCGTCCCCTGGATGATCAGAATCGATGCCATGACAGGAACGTCCGCCCGGGGAGCACCCGGGGGCCCTCGGCCGCGCCGTGGCGGCCCGATACCACAACCCTGGCGCCGAAAACTGCTTCTACATATGCATTCCCGGTGCCGTTCGCGTCGACCTGCCCAGCGATATGGAGAATGGATGTATGAGAATATGAATGGCGGTCAAAACCCGAGCACGCGACGCCAAACGGCCCACCAGCATAAGCATACGACCGAGCGGCTCTCCTGTCAATGCCCGCTGCGCCGCGGCGTTCAGTCCTGTTGCGGGAGGACGGCGCGGCCGGCGCCGGCGGGGGCGTCGGTGTAGGCCGGCAGCAGGAAGGAGTCCGTCGGGCCCGAGGGGGCCTCGTCGCCGTCGTACTCGTACACGCCGTCGGCGAGGTAGATGTTGTCTCCGCCGACCCCGACCGTCGAGGCCGGGTGGAAATCCGTATGGCCGTCGAGGTACAGCACGTTCTGCCCGCGGTGGTCGTGGTTGTCGCTGATCGGCCGCTGGACGCGTTCGCGGCGGAACCGCCGGCCGTCGAACAGCGGCGAACTGTCGGCGAGGATGGCGAAGCTGTCCTTGACGCCGGCGAGGCGGGGGTCCTCGATCCACAGCCCCCTGGTGCCCACGGCGTGCTGGTAGGAGTAGCTGATGTTCTCCGAGGCCGGGAAGTCGCTCATGCCGGCCTGGACGACGAACGGCTTGCCGCCGACGGCGGGGCACTGGAACGTCGACGGCTCGACGTACCCGTCCTTGACCAGCCGGAACAGCCCGGCGGAGTTGCTGACGGCGGGCTTCTCGTCGGCCTCGGCCGGCAGCCAGCGACGGGCCTCGCTCGCGGCGGCGGGCAGGTGCCCGTCGTTCTTGTTCGCGTAGGTCAGCATCGCCGCGCCCAGCCGGGCCTGGCGGGCTGCGCAGGCCATCTGGTCCTTCCGCCGGGCGGCCTCGCGGTAGGAGATGGCGAAGACCCCCACGACCAGCAGCACGGCCGCGGCGACGGCGCCGAGCTCCCCGAGGGAGAAGGTGGGCCGCAGCACGTCGCGCCGGGCGAGCTGCTCGCGGGCGAGCAGGGCGTCGGTCTCCCTGGCCGAGCGGACCTTGGCGAGGGTCTTCTCGACGAGGTCCTCCGGCGGCTCGCGGTCGCCGGCGAGGTCCATCGCGGCGAAGGTCCGCCGCACGTCGGCGTCGACGGCGGCGAAGGCCTCGTCCCGCGCGAGCCTCTGGCGGATCTCGGCCGCCTGCTCGTCGCTGCACGCCCCGAGGGTGAAATCGATCAGCAATGCTTCGTCATTCGCCTTGCTGTTGGACATGACCGGGCCTCGCTGCGAAAGCCTTCCACTGCTTCGCGAAGTGCCCCACGGCCGCGTGAAGCCGGCTCTTGACGGTTCCCAGCGGCACGTCGAGGATTTCGGCGATCTCTTTGTACGCGAACTCGTTGAAGTAGCTCAGCAGCAGGACGGTGCGGAGGTTTTCCGGCATGCCGCTGATGATCTTCTGTACGGCTTCGCGGGTCTCGAGGTTCAGAATTGCCTCGTCGGGAGCGGGCACGTCGGCGGGCATGAGGTCGGCGTAGGTGGCGGTCTGCTCGCTGCCGGCCCCGCCGATGGTGGCGTCCAGCGGGGCGGCCTGGCGGCGGTAGGCCTTGCGCATGGCGTCCCGGGCCTTGTTGGCGGCGATGGTGAACAGCCAGGGCTTCAGCCGCCTCGAGGGGTCGAACGTCGCCGCCGAGATGTGCAGTTGCAGGAACGCCTCCTGGAAGACGTCCTCGGCGAGGGCGGCGTCGCCGGTGAACCGCGCCAGGAAGTTGTACAGCTCCCGCCGGTAGCGATTGACCAGCGTGGCGAACGCCTCCTCGTCGCCGTCGAGGTGACGCTGGAGAAGCTCGGTGTCGCTGACCTTTCGGCTTGTCCGGGGGGAGTCCGTCGACACGGCAGGCCTTTCGTTGGGACGCGAATGCGCGGGACCGCCGAATAATAGGTCGCCGCGGGGGGCGCGTCCAACGCTTTCTGTCTGCGGCGCCGCCGTGAGTGTCGCGGTCATCGTCTCCTCGCTTGCCCGGAACGCATCCTCCGCTCCTGTCGTGTTCTACCGGTCGAACGCGGGGGAGGTTCGCGAGAAATCCGGGCCTCCGGGACGCCGCGGGCCCCGCCCCCCCCGGCGCTGCCCTCAGGCGCACGGGCTTGTCCCGGGCGGCCCGTTGTGTTAGCCTCCGTCGAATTTGCGGACGGTCGGCGTCCGCGCAGGCAAGGCCGGATTCCCCAACGGAGCAGGAACCCCATTCATGCCGCGACGGGATGACCTCGAAACCATCATGCTCATCGGCTCGGGCCCGATCGTCATCGGCCAGGGCTGCGAGTTCGACTACTCCGGCACGCAGGCGTGCAAGGCGCTGCGGGAGGAGGGCTATCGCATCGTCCTGGTGAACTCCAACCCCGCGACGATCATGACCGACCCGGAGTTCGCAGACCGCACGTACATCGAGCCGATCACCACCGTCGGCGTGACGAAGATCATCGCGCGGGAGCGCCCCGACGCGCTGCTGCCGACCCTCGGCGGGCAGACGGGGCTGAACACGGCCGTCGCGGTCGCCGACCGGGGCGTCCTGGACGCCTACGGCGTGGAGATGATCGGCGCGACGCGGGAGGTCATCCACCGCGCCGAGGACCGCACGGAGTTCAAGAACGTCTGCCTGGGCATCGGCCTGGACGTTCCCGGCAGCGGGATCGCCCACAGCATGTCCGAGGCGATGGCCATCCTCGAGGCCGTCGGCCTGCCCTGCTGCATCCGCCCGGCCTACACGCTGGGCGGCACGGGCGGGGGGTTCGCCTTCAACCGCCAGGAGTTCGAGACCATCGCCGCGCGCGGGCTGGAGTACTCCCCGATCGACGAGATCCTCATCGAGGAGAGCGTGCTGGGCTGGAAGGAGTACGAGCTGGAGGTCATGCGGGACAAGGCCGACAACGTCGTGATCGTCTGCTCGATCGAGAACGTCGACCCGATGGGCGTGCACACCGGCGACTCGATCACCGTCGCCCCGGCCCAGACGCTGACCGACAAGGAATACCAGCTCATGCGCGACGCCGCGGTCGCCATCATCCGCGCCATCGGCGTCGAGACCGGCGGCAGCAACATCCAGTTCGCGGTCGACCCGGCCACCGGGCGGATGGTCGTCGTGGAGATGAACCCGCGCGTCAGCCGCTCGTCGGCGCTGGCCAGCAAGGCCACCGGCTTCCCGATCGCCAAGATCGCAGCCAAGCTCGCCTGCGGCTACACGCTGGACGAGATCCCCAACGACATCACCCGCGAGACGCCCGCCTCCTTCGAGCCGACCATCGACTACTGCGTCACCAAGATCCCGCGCTGGACGTTCGAGAAGTTCCCCGATGCCGACGAGACCCTCACCACCCAGATGAAGTCCGTCGGCGAGGCCATGAGCATCGGCAGGACCTTCAAGGAAAGCCTCCAGAAGGGCATCCGATCCATGGAGGTCAAACGCTACGGGCTGGGGCTGGACGGCAACGACAAGTGGCTCAACGCACGCCGGGCGACCGGGGCCGACGCCGAGGACCCCGACCTCGACATCGAGTGGCCGGTCGACGAGCCCAAGCTCCGCCGCAAGCTCTCCGTGCCAAGCCAGGGGCGGCTCTACTACGTCCGCTACGCCTTCAAGCTCGGCTGGTCCGTCGAGGCCGTCCACGAACTGTGCCGCATCGACCCCTGGTTCCTTGCACACATCAAGCAACTCGTGGACTTCGAGGCCGACCTCGAGGCCGCCGGAAGCCTCGACGCCGCCGACGAGGCCCTGCTGCGCCGGGCCAAGGAGTGGGGCTACAGCGACATCCAACTGGCGGCCGTCTGGTTGGCGACGCCCGAGGCCGTCCGCGCCCGGCGGGAGGCCCTCGGGGTGGTGCCGGCCTACAAGCTCGTGGACACGTGCGCCGCGGAGTTCGAGGCGTACACGCCGTACTACTACTCGTCGTACGAGAAGCCGATCCGGCGCGTGGGCGCCGACGGGGCGTCCGACGCCCTCGACGACGAGATCCGCGTCAGCGACACGAGGAAGATCATCATCCTCGGCGGGGGGCCCAACCGCATCGGCCAGGGGATCGAGTTCGACTACTGCTGCGTCCACGCCGTCTTCGCCGCCAAGGAGCTCGGCTACGAGGCGGTGATGGTCAACTCCAACCCCGAGACCGTCTCGACCGACTACGACACGTCCGACCTGCTGTTCTTCGAGCCGCTGACGCTCGAGGACGTCCTGAACCTCTGCGAGCGGCTCAACGGCCGGCCACTCGGCGAGGAAGGGGGGCTGCTCTACGGCGTGATCGTCCAGCTCGGAGGGCAGACGCCGCTGAACCTCGCCCGCGGGCTCGAGGCCGCCGGCGTGCCGATCATCGGCACCAGCCCGGAGTCCATCGACCTCGCCGAGGACCGCAAGCGCTTCGGCGAGATCCTCGAGGAGCTCGGGCTCCAGTGCCCGCCGGGGGGCACGGCCTTCTCCGTCGAGCAGGCCCGCGACGTCGCCGACCGCATCGGCTATCCGGTGCTGGTCCGCCCCAGCTACGTCCTCGGCGGGAGGGCGATGGAGATCGTCTCCGACGCCGAGCAGCTCGACCGCTACATGGCCAAGGCCGTCGACGCCTCCACCGTCGGGCGCGACCATCCCATCCTCATCGACAAGTTCCTCGACGGCGCCACCGAGGTGGACGTCGACTGCCTCGCCGACTTCGGCGCGCGGATCGACGGCAGCCGAGAGCCCGAGCCCCGCGCCGTCGTCTGCGGCGTCATGGAGCACATCGAGCAGGCCGGCATACACTCCGGGGACTCCGCCTGCGCCCTGCCCCCGTTCAACCTCTCCGAGGCCGTCATCCACGAAATCGAGCGCCAGGCGAAACTGCTCGCCGAGCGGCTCGAGGTCCGCGGGCTCATGAACGTCCAGTTCGCCGTCAAGGACGCACGCGTCTACATCATCGAGGTCAACCCCCGCGCCTCACGGACCGTCCCCTTCGTCTCCAAGGCCACCGGGCGGCCCTGGGCCAAGCTGGCCGCCAAGGTCATGGCCGGGCAGGGCCTCGCCGAGCTGGGCGTCACCGCCTCGCCGCGCCCCCCGCAGACCTCCATCAAGGAGAGCGTCTTCCCCTTCACCAAGTTCCCCGGCGTCGACGTGATCCTCGGGCCCGAGATGCGCTCCACCGGCGAGGTCATGGGCATCGACATGAGCTTCGGCGTCGCCTTCGCCAAGAGCCAGATGGCCGCCGGGATGAACCTCCCCACGGCCGGGACCGTCTTCCTCAGCGTCTGCGACGCCGACAAGCCCCACGCGCTGCTGCTGGCCCAGCAGTTGGCGGCCATGGGGTTCGACCTGCTGGCCACCGGGGGCACGCACGAGCTGCTCCGGCGTGCGGGCGTCCGCTGCACCCGGCTGCCGAAGCTCGCCGAGGGCCGGCCCAACATCGCCGACTACATCGCCAACACCGACGTGGACCTGCTGATCAACACGCCGACGCGCCGCGGCCCGACGACCGACGAGGGCAAAATCCGCGCGATGGCGACGATCCACAACGTCCCGCTGATCACGACCATGACCGGCGCCCGCGCCGCCGTCGGCGGCATCGCCGCCCTCCGCGCCGCCGCCGAGGACCCCACCGACGCCCCGACCGCCTTCACCGTCCGCCCGCTCCAGGAATACTTCCCCGACGAGCCCTGAGCGGCCTCAGATACGTGGTGTTGCGTTCCGGCTGGTCCCCGGCCCCGCTTGGCCGCGTTGGCCTCCCTCGGCGATGCGGCGGCATCGCCTGCTTCGGCCGCCTTGCCGGACGAGCCGCCTCCGGCGCAGGAACCGCAAAGAACGTACCTGAGACCGCTTGGCGCGGCGCCCGTTCCGGCGGCCGAAGCCGCGGGCTGTCGCAGGAGAAGGGCGGGCTCTTCGGAGCCCGGGCGGGGGGGATGCTACGCCCAGATCAGGCCGGGGCCGCCTTTGCGGACCTTGCCGAGGGTCCAGCAGCGCTCGCCCATGCGGCGCAGGCGGTTGGTGATGGCGGCGGCGAAGCTCGGCGCGACGACCATGACGAAGCCGATGCCCATGTTGAAGACGCGCTGCATCTCCAGGGAGTCCACCGGCCCGCGGGCGGCGATGAGATCGAAGATCGGCGGGGCCTTCCAACTGTTCCGCTTGACCCGTACGGTCAGGCCCTCCGGCAGGACGCGGGTGAGGTTGCCCTCCAGCCCGCCGCCGGTGACGTGCGCCATCGCCTTGACCACGCGCTTGACCTTGTACCGCCCCAGCACCTTCAGCACCGGCTTGACGTAGATCCGCGTCGGCGTCAGCAGCGCCTCGCCGATCGACGCGCCCTCCAGCTCCGGCGGGCGCTCGTCGGCGCCGCCGCCCGCCCGGTCCAGCAGCACGCGCCGCGCCAGGCCGTAGCCGTTGGAGTGCAGCCCGTCGCTGGCCAGCGCCAGCACGACGTCCCCGGCCTCGACGCCCCGGCCGTCGATCAGCCGCTTGCGCTCGACGACGCCGACGGCGAAGCCGGCCATGTCGAACTCCTCGGCGGCGTAGAAGTCGGGCATCTCGGCGGTCTCGCCGCCGAGCAGGGCGCAGCCGGCCTGGCGGCAGCCGTCGGTGACGCCGCGGACGATGTCCTCCATCCGCGCCGGCTCCAGCTTGCCGACGGCGAGGTAGTCCAGGAAGAACAGCGGCTCGGCGCCGGTGCAGATGAGGTCGTTGACGTTCATGGCCACCAGGTCGATGCCGACGGTGTCCAGCCGCCCGGTGACGAAGGCGACCTTGAGCTTGGTGCCCACGCCGTCGGTGCACCCGACGAGAACCGGCTCGCGGTAGTTCCGCTGGAAGAGCTTCTCGTTGTAGTCCAGGCGGAAGAGCCCGGCAAAGCTCCCGTAATGGTCCATGACGCGCGGGGTGAACGTCCGCTGCACCAGCGGGCGGATGCGGCGGACCATCTCGTCCCCGGCGTCGATGTCCACGCCGGCGTCGCGGTACGTCATCGGGGCCCTGGGTTCGCTGGTCATGGCGCGTATCCTACCGTCCCGGGCAGCGTTCGTCCACGTGTTGTCCGCGTTGTTCGGGACCCACGGCCGGGGCGCTGCTTTTCTTCGCGAACGACGGCCGCTTACCCAGCGGGGTCATCGCGGC
>CAYLPJ010000084.1:0-19913 GCA_964385465.1 uncultured Planctomycetaceae bacterium
TTCGGAATTCGAAACAATCTGCTCCCCGCAGTCCCGATTAGATGCGATGGCCCTGTGCGGCAGGCGACTGGGGTTTCGTCCCGTTTCGTCCGATAGTATGATGACCGTTCCCGCCTCTTCCGGGCGGGGCAGACGTGCAACCCCGACCGGCGGCGTGCCGCGGGCCTCTCCGGCGGCCCGCAATGCCGAGACGTAGAGGAAGTTGAATGAATGTCGTTCACGTGACGCACGAGGCGGTGGAGAAGATCGGCGGGATCGGGACGGTGATCGCCGGCCTGACGACGGCGGAGGCCTACCAGCAGGCCGTGGAGCGGACGATCCTCCTGGGCCCGCTGCTGAACACCGACGCGCCGGTGAACCGGCGCCTCGGGCGCGGCGGGCACGTGATCTACAGCTCGCTGGACGCCATCTGCCCCCCGCAGTGGCGGGAGAAGTTCCTGGCCATCGAGCGGACGTACGACGTGGGCATCGTCTACGGCACGCGGTGCGTCACCGACGCCTGCACCGGGCGGAGCGTGGACGTCGAGGCGATCGTGCTGGATGTCTTCCACGTCAACCTCAACCGCCTGAACCTCTTCAAGAAGGAGCTGTTCGACAAGTTCTTCATCCCCAGCCATCACTTCGAGCACGTCTGGGAGTACGAGCAGTACGTCCGGCTTGCCGAGCCGGGCTACGAGGCCCTCAAGGCCGTCGGCTGTATCGACGGCGAGCCATCGGTCATCCTCGCCCACGAGTACATGGGCATGCCCACCGCCCTCAAGGCCGTCCTCGACGGCCAGCGGGACGTTCAGACCGTTTTCCACGCCCACGAGGTCGCCTCCGTCCGGCCGATCGTCGAGGACACGCCCGGGCACGACACGATGTTCTACAACGTCATGGCGGCCGCGGAGTCCGAGGGGCGGACGTGCGAGGAGCTCTTCCCGCAGGTCAACGCCAACTACAAGCATCCGCTGGTGAAGGCTGCGAGGTACTGCGATCACGTCTTTGCGGTGGGCGACTACGTCGTCCGGGAGATGCAGTTCCTCGACCCGCACTTCAAGACGATGGACATCGACCTGGTCTACAACGGCGTGCCCGCCGACCGCATCACGGTCGAGCAGAAGGCCCATGGCAAGGAACTGCTGCAACGCTATGCCGAGAACCTCTTCGGCGAGAGGCCCGCGTGGGTCTTCTCGCACGTGGCCCGGCCGGTGCTGAGCAAGGGCATCTGGCGGGACCTCGCCGTGCTCCACCACCTCGACGCCATGCTCGGCGAGCGGGGCGAGACGGCGGTGTACTTCATGCTCGGCACGCTTTGCGGGCAGCGCCGTCGTCAGGACATCCGGCAGATGGAGCGCGTCTACGGCTGGCCGGTGACCCATGAGCGCGGCTACCCGGACCTCTGCGGCGGCGAGGAGGTCATCGGCGGGATGTTCCGGGACTTCAACGCGAACCACCGCCACAGCCGGGCCGTGCTGGTCAACCAGTGGGACTGGAACCGGGAGGTCTGCGGCGAGCGGATGCCCGAGGCGATGACCTTCGCGGACCTGCGTCACGGCACGGACCTGGAGTTCGGGCTCAGCGTGTACGAGCCGTTCGGCATCAGCCAGCTCGAGCCGCTCAGCTACGGGGCGCTATGCCTGGTCTCCAACGTCTGCGGGTGCATGGGCTTCGCCCTCCGGGCCGCCGCCGGCGAGCTGACCGAAGAGAACGTCATCGAAGGGGATTTCCTCGAAGTCGGCAACGGGCGGGACGCCGACGCGATGATCGGGCTATCCATGGCCGAGCGGGACGCCGTCGAAGCCGCCGAGTGCCTCCGCCTCGCCAGGGTGGTCCGCCAGAGGCTCACGGACGACCCGGAGATCCTGGCCGACCGGATCGACCGCGGTTTCGCCCTGGCCGAGAAGATGAGTTGGCAGCACGTGGTCGAGGAGTATTTCATGCCGGGCTTGTCCAGCACGGCACGTGCGGGCTAGAATCGGGCTTTTTACTAGAATCTGCGGTACTCACACCTAGGAAACATTGTTACTGAAGTAACGGCAGCTTTGGGAAGCACGTAGTCTCCGAACGTTTTCCTTGCGCTATCAGGGTATCCGACAATATGCGACTGTCTCCTGCCGCTGAGCTTGCAGTGCGCGGTGTTGTGGTTCTTGCCGAATACTACGGTCAAGGCCCTACGACGCTGAAGAACATCTGTGCCGAACGGGATCTTCCTCGGCAATATCTCGTCAAGTTGTTCTCCCTGCTCGCCAAGGCGGACATCATCACCGCCGTCCGCGGCAAGCGGGGGGGGTACATCCTCTCTCGCGATCCCGACGAGATCACGCTGCTGGAGGTCATCGAGGCCATCGAAGGGCCGATCGCGCTGAACTTCTGCCAGTACACCCCCCCGAAATGCGACGAGGTGGACTGCCCCATCCGCCCGGTCTGGGCGGACCTGCAGAAGACCGTCCGCGATCGGCTCGGCGCGATGAAGATCGGTGACTGCGTCGCCATCCGGCGCTGCCCCACCCCCGAGGACGACTGAAACCCGTCCGACCATCTGCCGGTCGCCCCGCGCCAGCAGTCTCTGCGCGCCCGATTCGATGACGAGGGGGCCTTTGGGTAGTCGTTTCTAGGGGTATCACCCGATGCGGCATGGGCGTATCCTTCATTAAGGTACTGTTTACAAATACCTTGCATTGACAGAGAAAAAGTCGCGAAAAACCGGAAAGATTTCAAACACGAAGGGCCGTCTTTCCGTATACTAATAACAGAGCGAGCGAGAGGGGCCTCCCACCTACTCGGGTCCCTCCGGCCGACCGGGTTTTCGTCCTCCTTTCCCCGGTCGGCCGCTTTTTTGCGCTCAAGCCCCTCCCGAAGACCGCGTCAACCCCAGCGCAGCAAGCGGGCCCCGCCGCCTCAGCGACAGGGCCCGTGGATTCGTCGATCCGGCTGGCGATCAGTGCGTCAGGGCGTAGGCGAAAAGGTTGACGCCCAGCCGCAGGGCGTCGTCGGAGGCGTAACCGCGGTTGTACGCGAAGTCCAGTTGCTCCCAGCCGTTAGAGAGGCTCAGCGGGGAGTAGATCACGCCGAGTTGCCCGTCGATTCGGATCCCCTCAAGCACCGGCGTGTTCAGCGAGGGGTTCTGGACCTTCACGATGCTCTCGTAGTCGACCGTGGTGACCTTGAAGGGCATCTGGAAGACCGGGCCCTTGCTCGCGTCGACCTGGGCCAACTCCGCGTTGGGCAGCACCCGTTTGATCTCCCGCCGGAACGCCACATCGAACGCTTTCCGTCCGGCCGCCGAGTCTGCCAGCAGGACCCCGCCGCTGGTCAGGTACGTTCGCAGGCGCCCGACCTGCGCGTCGGTCAGCTTGAAGTCCCGCAGGCCCGTCATGTAGAGCACCGGGTGCTTGAAGACGTCCACGGCCGCGGGGTCTACGGCCTCGCGTTTGAACTGCACGTTCAGCGTGGTGTTCTGCTGGATGTACTTCATGAGGTTGGGCAGGGCGTGGGGCGTGGGGTCCCAGTCGCCGCTGTGGATGACCTGGGCGATGACGAGTTGATCGCGCGTCTTGTCGTCGGCCTCGTGGTAGACCTTCTGCGTGCCCCAGGCCCGGCTGTACTGGAAGTTCGCCAGCACGGTCGTGATGACGTTGACGCCCAGTTTCACCGCGTCGTCCTGGTGGTAGAGGATGCCCCCCTCGATGGGGTGCTTCTCGACGTCCCAGCCGCAGTTGAGGTCGATCGGCGAGAAGATGATCGCCGGGCGGCAGCCGAGGTAGACGGCCTCGAGGTACGGAGGCATGGCCTTGAAGGGGTCGTCATTCTTGCGGACGCGCATCTTGCCGACGTCGAAGTAGGCGTGGAAGAGCGGGGAGTCGGTGTCGATGGGCGCCAGCTCGCGGTCGGGGAACAATCGGGCAATCTCGCGGCGGGCGGTCTCGACGAACTCCGGCCGGCCGCACTGGGCGTGCATGACCAGCGTCCCGCCGTCGTAGAGATAGCGGCGGAGCTTGGTCAGCAGCCCGTCGGAGAGCTTGGGCATGGGCGTCCAGCCGGTGACGTAGAGCAGGGGCAGTTCGGCGGGGTCCCAGGAGAACTTGCTCAGCGTGGTGGGCACGAAGCGGTAGCGGATGCGAAGCTTGTGGTTGGCGAACTTCATCAGCCGCTCGATGTCGATCTGCGTCGTCGGGAAGGCGCTGACCTTCTTCCGTTCGCCGCCGACGATCTTGAACCGCGTCTGCGAGAAGTTCACCATGCCGATCAGTGCCGGCGGGGCCGGCTGACGCTTCCGTTCCGAGCGCCGCAGCGGCGTCGCAGGCAGTGGCAGGGGGGGCAGGCCCTCGGCCGCGCTGCGACGGTGGGGCTTGGCCTTGGGGGGCTTGACCTTCGGGTTGTCCCAGCCCATCGCCGGCATCGCCGTCGAGGCCAGGACCGCCGCGACCAGAACACCAACCACCACCGCGCTCGTCTGCCTGAACATGTCCGTACCTCCGGGCTCGTGGCCCATGTCCGCACGGGTACACCGTGCGCCCCCGAGGTTTCGCTTCGCGCGCAAAGAAGTACCCATACGCTGTCCTCTATCAGTATAACGTCACGCTCGCCGCTTCGTCTTGCGTAAGACGTCGAGAAAACCGACCGCCGTGTCGGCATTTCGCCGCCCCGGCCGAGGAGGGCGGGGGCATCGCAGAGGGCGAGCTGCTGCGGGTGACCGCCCCCGGCGGGGTCATCGGCGGGGCGGCATCCGACGGCGGGTGGCAGATCGAGCGCAAGCCCCGTCCCGGCGCCGACGCGGGCATGCTGTGCCTCGAGTAGCCCGGGCATCGCCCGGTCAGCTTCCGGTCAGCTCGCGGATGCGGTTGTGGGCGAAGGAGACGTTGGAGCTGTTGAACTGCTCGTGGAGGATGACCTGGCGATAGAGCTCGACGGCTTGTGCGCGGTTGTAGAGGCGCAGGTCGTGCACCGTCGCGGCCTGGAAACGGGCGGGCAGCGTGATGTTGGGGTCCCACTGCCATGCGCGGCGATACCAGTGGACGGCGCGGATGTTCTCGTTGAAGTATTCCTTGTAGATCTCGCCGATGTAGTAGGCCGCCCGGGCGATTTTGGTGCTGCGGGGGTACTTGCGGACCAGTTCCAGCAGCATCAGCAGGGCCTTGCGCTGTTTGGCGTAGTCGGTCGTCACGAACGTGTGCAGCAGGCCCTTGCCCTGGCGGTGGAGCGTGACGGCCTCTGCATAGAGGCGGTCGGCCTCGGGGACGACCTCGACGGGCTTGAGGTCCGCCGGGGGGATCTCCGCGTCCAGGATGTACATGTAGGTGCGGATGGGGTCGAAGCGCTGGAGGATGTTGGCCACGCGGTCGGCCTTGTAGGAGTTGGGCGCGGTCTCCTGGTAGTAGGTCAGCAGATCGCGGACGGCCTGGAGGAACTGCTTGCGGGCCGAGACGGTGTACTCGACGAGCAGATGCTCGTCGGCGTTGGCGAGGGACTCGCCCTCCGGCTCGTCGACCTGCGGGACGCCTTCCCACCGGAAGGTGTAGGCCTCGCGGAGGTTTCTCAGCTCGCGCTCGACCCAGCCGAGCTTGTCCATGTTGCCGGTCCGCTCGTAGTAGCTGCGCAGGACCCGCAGGCGGTAGCGGTAGTTCACCCGGGCCTTCTGGCTGGCCAACACCCGGTCCATCTCCCGGGGACTGGCCTGGATGACCGTCAGGGCGTCCGGCAGCTTGTTGTCGGAGGTTTTCGGCGGGTCCGGGGGCTGGTCGCAGCCGGTGCCCAGGATGCCCAGGATCATCGTCATCGCCGTTGCGAGTACCCCGATTCTCGTCATCGGACATGCTCCTTCTGGTCGGTCTGTCAGCGCCGCGGGCCGACGCGCCGCCATTATGCCCCGCAAGCTTCCGCCTTGCAAGGGCTTCCCGCGCGAAGTCACAATAGACTTCAGTCCACTCGCTTGCGCCCGTCGTTGAATCTACCGAAACCGCACCCGTCACCCGAAACCAGGGACCGCGACATGGCACCACACGCATCCGCCGTCACCATCCTGCTCGCCGCCGCCTCATCCCTCGCCGCCCCCGCGAGTTCGGCCACCGCCCCCGCGACCGCCCCCGCCACGCAACCGGCGGCCACCATGCCCGCCGAGGTCCGCGCCGCTGTCGAGGAAATCGCCGCCCTGCACGCCTGGCAGATCGACGAGCCCGACGACAAGGGGCTCACGCTGCTGCATCACCACGCCGCCGCCGGGCGCGCGCCGGCCGTCCGCGCCCTGCTGGACCGCCGCGCCGTCGTGGACAAGCGCAACAAGGTCGGGCGCACGCCGCTGCACCTGTCGGCCGAGAACGGGCACCTCGCCGCCGCCAGGGCCCTGCTGGCCGGCGGGGCGGACGTCAACGCCAAGGACAACGTCCAACTGACCCCGCTGCACCTCGCCTGCCAGGCGGGCCGACCCGCCATGGCCGACTTCCTGCTCGACCAAGGCGCCGATGCCGCACCGCGCAGCAAGAAGGGGTTCACGCCGCTGCACCTGGCCATCCAGGAGGGCCACCGCGCGACCGCCACCTTCCTGCTCGACCGCGGGGCGGACATCCACGCCCGGACCCGGAGCCGCGCCACGCCGCTGCATGTCGCCGCCCAGGGCGGGGATGCCAACACCGCGGCGTTTCTCATCGGCCGCGGCGCCAACGTCGCCGTCAAGGACGCCGCCGGAAACACCCCGCTCTACGCCGCCTGCTGGGAGGGGCATCTGCCCGCCGCGAAGCTCCTGGCCGCCCGCGGCGGGCGGGTGAACGAGCGCAACGGCGCGGGGTACACGACGCTTCACGTCGCCGCCCAGGAGGGCCACGCCGACCTGGTGACGTTCCTGATCGATCGCGGCGCCGAGGTGAACGCCCGGGCGCGGTACGGGAATACGGCGCTGCACCAGGCGTGTTACCGCGGGCACGTCGGCGTCATCGAGTTGCTGCTGGAGCACCAGGCCGACCTGCGCATGCGGATGACCGACGGGGCGACCATGCTCCACTGCGCCGCCATGGGAGGGCGCCCCGACGTGCTGAAGCTCATGATCGGCAAGGGCCTGGCCGTCGACGCCCGCGCCGACGACGGGGGCACGCCGCTGCACCGGGCCTGCGAGAACGGGCACCTGACGGCCGCGACCGTCCTGCTCGATGCCGGGGCATCCTTCGCCGTGGGGGACGGCAAGGGGATGGCGGCGCTGCACTTCGCCGCCCGAGGCGGGCACACGGACGTCTGCCGGCTGCTGTTGGACCGCGGGGCGAAGGTCGATGCCCGCGCCGCCGCGAAGACCACGTCCCTGCACCTTGCCGCCGCCAAGGGCCGCGAGAGCGCCGTCCGGCTGCTGCTGGATCGGGGCGCGGACCCGGCCGGGGAGGACGCCCGCGGCCGCGCCGCGGCACAGTACGCCCGCGGCGGGGGCCACACGGACGTGGCGCGTCTGCTGGCGGACCGGGCGCGGACGCGTCCGGCGTCGGAGTGAAGGGCTGCCCGTGGCGGCCTGCTCACCAGTAGGTGGGCATTCCGTACCAACTGAACAGGGCGGCCTCGTACTCGCGGTTGACCGGCTGGGTGGGGTCGTACTCGGGGCTGTCCTTGACGGCCTGGCGGGTCAACTGCACCCAGACTTCGCCGGTCGCCCAGGAGATGCGGTCAATCCAGCGTGGGGAGACGAGCACCTTTCGTCCAGGCAGCCAGTTGCGGGTGTCGACGGCGAGGTAGCGGATGTCCCAGCCGTCGGGGTCGACGAGGAAGTCCTCGACGTGTCCGATCTCGCCGTCGGCGGCGTGGATGCGGTAGCCGGCCACCTCGTCGGTGCTGCGCAGGTCCGGGTCCTCGCTTTCGGGCTTTCCGCCGACCTGCTGTTCCTCGACAGGCACCTGCCCGGGTACCACCGCCATCGATGGCGTGCCCAGCGGCGCCCAGTACACCGGCCAGGAGTAGTAGCCTGCCAGGCGCTTCTCGTCTTGCCGGGATACGGGGCGGTCGGCGTCGATCGACGGGCTGGCCTCGACCTGCTCGGCCGTCAGCGAGACGGGGATGGCGCCGGCGTCGGCGTCCGGCTCGCCGACGGCCGCCGGGGAGATCAGCACCTTCCGTCCGGGCAGCCACGTGCCGGTGTCCACGACGAGGTAGCGGACGGTCCAACTCTCGTCGTCGAAGTAGAAGTCGTTGACCTTGCCCATCTCGCCGTCTTCGGCGTCGATCCGGTATCCGATGATCTCGTTGGCGGTTCGAAGCATCTTGCACCTCTCCAAGCGGTTTGCTGGCTCGCCGGTCCCATGCGAGAGGCCGGGCGATCCCTCCGTCACGTTCCCCTGCATGGTAGGTTCCCGCGGCGCCGTGCCCCAATGGGGCCGGAGCCCGTCGGGGCGGTAGGGGATGCAACCATGGCTCGCGGGGTTTTGCTCCGCCGGGGCCGGCCGCGGCGGCGCGGCGGCGAGGAGGGCGTTTTTTGCTTGGCGCCGCAGTGGCGGCGATATAATGAGCGGTTTGCCCTATCTCTTCGAGGATTCCCGGTTTGGATTCGTTCACGCTCCGCAAAGTCGAGTTCCATCGCGTCCGCCGTATCCTGGGGCGTTTCTGCGCCACGAGCCTCGGCAAGGCTCTCGCATCCAGGATCAACCCCTCGCGCAACCCCGGGACCATCCGCCGGTGGCTGCGCCAGGTCAGCCAGATGGTCGATGCCGTCCGCGACGTCGCCCTGCCGCCGTTCGCCGGCGTGACGGACATCACCGACCCCCTGGCGCGGGCGCACCCCTCCGGCGGGGCCACCGGCGAGGATTTCGCCGCGATCGCCTCGGCGCTGGAAGGCGCTGCCAACGTGAAGGGCTACCTCAACGGCCTGGATGAGGGGCTGGACGAGCTGCACCGTTTCGCCTCGGAGATCGCCACGTTTGAGTCGGAGGTCCGCGCGATCCGTGAGGTGATCGAGCCCGACGGGTCCATCCGCGACGACGCCTCCCAGAGGCTGGGGCGGATCCGCGGCGAGATCGCCGCCACGGCCAAGAAGATCCACGACGTGATCTACGGCTACCTCCAGAACGCCGAGGTGGCCAAGCTGCTGCAGGCCAGCAACGTCACGCTGCACGGCGACCGGTACGTCCTGCCGGTCAAGGCCGAGAACCGCGGCCGGCTGCCTGGCGTGGTCCATCGCGCCAGCAACACCGGCGCGACGGTCTTCGTCGAGCCGAACGCGTCGGTGGAGCTGAACAACCACCTGGCGGACCTGTACAACGACGAGCGTCGCGAGATCGAGCGTCTGCTGAACATGCTGTCCATCCACGTCCAGGCGCGGACGCGGGAGATCACCACGACCATGCGGGTGATCGGGCAGGTGGACCTTGTTTCGGCAAAGGCCCAGTACGCCTACCAGTTCGAGTTGACCTGCCCGGAGGTGGTCGAGCGGGGCGAGTTGGAGTACCGCCAGGCCCGCCACCCGCTGCTGCTGGACCAGTACCACCGGCGCAGCCAGAAGGAGGACGGCCCCAAGGCCGAGCCCGTCGTGCCCATCGACGTGCGGCTGGGGCAGGACTTCGACCTGCTGGTGATCACCGGCTCGAACACCGGCGGCAAGACGGTGGCGCTGAAGACGGTGGCGCTGCTGGCGCTGATGGCGCAGTCGGGGATGCACATCCCGGCGGGTCGAGGCTCGCGGATGCCGGTCTTCCGGGACGTGTACATCGACATCGGGGACGAGCAGTCGCTCCAGCAGTCTCTGAGCACGTTCGGCGCTCACGTCAAGCGGCTACGGCATATCCTTCACAAGGCCGACGCCGGCTGCCTGGTGCTGCTGGACGAGCTGGGCGCGGGCACGGACCCCGACGAGGGCGGGGCGATCGGCCAGGCCGTGCTGGACGAGCTGCTCACCGCCGGCTGTGTGGGCATGGTCACTACGCACCTGAGCGTGCTGAAGGCCTACGCGTTCAATCACGACCGCGTGGACAACGCCTCGGTCGAGTTCGACACGAAGACGATGTCGCCGACGTATCACCTGCGGATCGGCAAGCCGGGGGAGAGCCACGCCATCGCCGTCGCCAAGCGGCTGGGGCTGACCAAGCGGGTGATCGCGGCTTCCCGCAGGCACCTTTCCGACCAGGGCAAGCAGTTCCGCCGGGCGATCCGGGCGACAGGGCAGGCCCGGCAGGTCGCCGAGGAGGCCCGCGAGCAGGCCATCCAGGCCGAGCTGGCCGCCAAGAGCCAGCAGGAGTCCTACGAGTCCCAACTGGCGGACCTGCACCGGCTCAAGGGCGAGTTCGAGACCTGGCTGGCTACGCTGCCGGAACTCCAGCCGGGGGACGTCGTCCACGTGCCCAGCCTGCACAAGGAAGGGCGCCTGGTACGGCTGGAACTGCATCGCCAGATCGCCGTCGTCGACGCCGACAACGTCCAGGTCGAGGTGCCCCTCCACGAGCTGATGCCGGACTTCGGCCAGAACGCCGTCCGCCAGGAGCTCGCCGGGCTCCGCAAGCAGGTGCTCGAGCAGGCCAAGGAGACCGAACGCATCCGCGCCGAGGCCGAGCACGCCAGGCATGAGTACCACCGCTCCCTCCAGCAGCAGCGCGACCGGGCAAGGGCGTTTGACGAGTGGCTGGCCGCCATCGGACGCGTCAAGGTCGGCGACGAGGTGCCCATCGCCATGAGGCCGGGCAAGGGGACCGTCAAGGAGCTTGACTTCCGCGGCCTGCGGGCCGTCGTCGAGACCCACGAGGGCGAGAAGACCGTCTCCATCCAGGAACTGTTCCCCGAGAGCGGGCCCTACTCCCGACGAGGACGCGGCGAAAAGGGCCGCCGGGACCGCAAGGGAAGGGGCGGACGCGAGAGCGGAAAGGGCGGCGAGCGGCGCGGAGGCAAAGGCGGCGGCCGCCGCGACGACCGCGGGCCGCGAGAAGAGACGCCCCCGGAGAAGAACCGTCCCATGGACCGCGGCCGCAAGGCCGGCAAGGCCGCCCAGACCAAACGGGACCGCCTGCTGGCGTTGGCGCCGGGCGACAAGGTCTACGTCGTGCCCTTCCACAAGCGGGCAACGCTGATCCGCTTCCAGCCGGAAAAGGACATCGCGGTGGTGCAGTCGGGCATCTTCGAGGTGGAGATCCCGCTGACCGACCTGGAGCCCATCCGCGTCGAGCCCAAGCCCCAGCCGAAGAAGAAGCCCGCGCCCGAAAGCAAGGGCAAGTCCGAGGGCGAGGACAAAGACAAGGGCAAGGGGGCGGAGGCCCCGGAAGCAGGGGGCCAGGCCCCCGGCGAGGACCAGCCCGGGCAGGGCGGCGGGGCGGGCGGGAACCAGTCCGACGGGGCCGCGGGGCCCGAGCAGCGCAAAGCATAGGGCCGAGCGTCCAGCCGTTGCGCCCGGCCCCGGTCAGGCCCAGATCCCTTTGGCGAAGGGCGATTCGTCTGTCCTCCTCATCGGATCGGTGCCCCGGCAAAATGAAGGAATTCCGCAGGACTGGGCTGCCGGATTGCCGGAAGACCGGAGAAGCCGAACGCCGGTGATCCCGGCCCGCGGTCTCCCGGGTTCCAATCACTGACAGGCGATCGCGGCCAGGAGGAAGGCGAGCTGGGTCAGCAGGTTGGTCGCCAGCAGGGCCGGCCGGGTGGGGCCGCCGGTGCGGCGGCAGAGGACGGCGCCGCCGCCGATGGCGACCAGGATCGTGGTCGTCGGCATGCCGACCTGCCCGCCGAGGCCGAGGTGGTGGAAGTAGCCGACGGTCGCCAGCAGCAGCGCGCCCATGACCGCCGCCGCGGCGGCCGCCCCGATGCCCCGGGCCAACGCGGCGGTCTGCGGGCAGGTGCGTTCGGAGGGTCGGCAGAATTTCCCGATGATGAGCATCCCCCATGTGCCCCAGAGTGGCATCAGCACGAGCACGCGGTAGAGCGTCATCGGCGGGCGGAGCCAGCCGATCCACCAGGGCAGCAGCGGCCAGTTCGGCGGGTAGCGGTCCGGCAGGAGCCGAGCCAGGCACATCGCCAGCAGCAGGACGACGACGGTGACGGCCAGGGCCCGCCCTCCGGGCTCCCGCCCGGCGACCGCGCCGGCCAGGGCGAGCACGGCGCGTCGGTAGGGCAGCAGGCAGAAGACCGCGGCGGTGACGGCGGCGGGCATCAGCAGCGGCTCGTAGTCTCGGAAGAGCCGCCAACTGACGCCCCAGAGGTTCCACTGGATGAGCCCCCACGCGGCGGACAGGCCGAGAAGCCCGATCCACGCGCGGGCGTAGCGCTGTGGGGGCAGCGCGGCGAAACGGTCCTCGTCGGCCAGGAGCATCCGTCCGGCGGGCCCGTCGAGGACGCCCCCGACGAGGCGGCGGAAGCCTGCGGCCAGGCGCGACGCCATGGTCGGCTCTTCGCTCACGCGCCCTTCGCCGCCCGCGCCTCGGCCACGATCCGCACGTACTCGCCGGCGAGGCGGCGTATCTCGTCGAGGTTGCCTTCGGCGAGGGCCTTCCTGGTCACCAGCGCCGAGCCGACGCCGAGGGTGGCGGCGCCGGCGGCGATGAAGTCGGCCGCGGTGTCCAGGTTCACCCCGCCGGTGGGGGCGAGCTTCAGGTGGGGCATGGGCGCGAGGACGGCCTTGAAGTACTTGGCCCCGAAGAACCCGGCGGGGAAGACCTTGATGATGTCGGCCCCGGCGGCGGTGGCGTCGTGGATCTCGGTGGGGGTCAGGCAGCCGGGCATGACGGGCACGTCGGCGTCGTTGGCGACGGCGACGACCTCGCGGCAGAAGACCGGCGAGACGACGTACTGCGCCCCGGCCTCGAGGGCCGCGCGGGCCGTGTCGGCGTCCAACACGCTGCCGACGCCGATGAACGCCTCTGCGACGGCCTGGCGGCAGGCGGCGATGACCTCCAGGGCATTGGGCGTGGTCATGGTGATCTCGATGCAATCCACCCCGCCGTCGAGCAGGGCGCCGGCGACGTCGATGAGCTGCTCGCTGCTGTCGGCACGGACGACGGCGACCACGCCGGTGGCGCAGAGCCGCCGGACCGCTTCCTGGCGACCGGGCATGCAATGTCTCCTTTCCCGTGGCGAGCGGGGGCTCGCGGGCGCCGCTCAGCCTCCGGCGGCCTCGTTGAGCGAGGGTCCCTGGCGGTCGCGGACCTTGTCCTTGTGTCGCCGCAGTTGCTGGGCGACCTTGTCGATGCACTGGTCCACGCAGGCGTACAGGTCGCGTTCCTTGTGCGTGGCGACGAACGTGTGCTTGCGGCGGGCCGTGACCACGATCTCCGCCACGGCGTGGTCGGCCTCGGTGTCGAGGATCGTCTCGACGGTCTGGATGCCGTCGTAATAGCGTTCCAGCCTTGCGGCCTTGGTCTCGACGTATTCCTTCATCGCGTCGGTGGCGTCCATGTGGCGTGCCTTGACGATGACGTTCACTCTGCAGTCTCCTTGCTCTTGCGTTTGCGGCGCGTCTCGGGCGGGAGCATGCCCCGCCTGTTGCGGTCGGCGGCCGCGGCGTCGAGGACCTCCCGGGGCGGCATGATCACGCCGCCGCTGATCGTGAAGCGAAGCGCTTCGTCGATGCTCACGGGCAGGTCGATGGTTTCCGTTTTCCTCACCGTAATCGTATACCCCGTCACCGGGGTGGGGCTGGAGGGAATGAAGATGGTCACCAGCGGATCGCCGAGGGCGTCGTGCAGCGTCTTCATCGACTCCCCGGTCACCAGCCCCAGCGACCAGATGCCCTTCCGCGGGTACTCCACGGCCACAACCCGCGAGAACTCCAGCTTCCGCTCGGCCAGAAGGAAATCCGTCACCTGCTTGACCGACGGGTAGATCTGCTTGACCACCGGCATGCGGAAGAAGGACGTCTCGATGAACCGCCACAGCGCCCGGCCGATCAGGCTGGCGACAAACCGCCCGAAAATGTAGATCAGCACGAACGCCAGCAGGAAGCTCACCCAGCGCAGGTGCAGCGGCTGCCAGACCTTATCCTCCACCAGCCGCCAGATCGCGTCCGGGCCGGCGAAACTCAATTCCGCGCCCTGCTGGATGCTGACCACCTGCACCACGACCCACCGGACCGCCTGGTCGATGTACCGGACGATGTTCTGGTCCATGAACTTCAGGACGTAGACGATGATCGTCAGCGTCAGAAGCGCGGGAAGGACGGCCGCGAGACCCCGCAGGAAGAATCGCTTGAAGTCGTCGAAGAACCCGTCGGCCACTAGGGGCTCCTGTGGGGCGGTCGTGTGGGAGGACGATCCACGGCTATGCGTACACCCCGAGTCTACGTCAGGGCGCCGGACGCGTCAAGATGGCGGCGGACGCGTCGGGCCATCGGCCCGTGGACGTAGGCGTGCAGGCGATTGCCCGGGCAGGTGGTCGTCGCGTTGGGGGCGTCGCGATGGCCCAGGACGTCCCCGGGTGTCAGCCGATAGCGGGAGATCAGGAACGCCGTCAGGCGGTCCAGCGACGCCAACTGCCTCCGCGTCGGCATTCGCCGGGTGAAGTCGCCCACCAGGCAGATGCCGATGCCGTATTCGTTGTAGGCATTGTCCGGCGTGCCGCCGGTGTGAGCGCCCCATTTCTGGCTGCGCCACCGCGAGCCGACCTCGACCCGCCCGTCCGGGCCGCCCAAGCCGTTGTCGATCACGAAATGGTAACCCAACTCGTCCCAGCCTCGACGGCGATGGGCGCGATCAAAGGTCGCCGCCGAACCCCGCTGCGTCGCGCTGTGATGAACCACGATCCATCGCCAGCGCCGCCCGGCCGGGACCGCCCAAGGGTGCCGCCCCGCACGGCCGCCCGGGTCGATCCGGGCCGGCGGCTGCGTGGAGAGGTCCAGGCCGCGCATCGGTAGCGAGCCGATGCGGTCGTCCGCTTTCGGTGTGCAGCGAAGCGCCAGCCCCGCCAGCGGGCCGCACGCCAACCGCAGAAAATGTCGTCGATTCATCGTCGACCGTCCGTTCCTGTGCGCCGAGGCCCCGTCCGGGCCTCACTTTGATTCTATCGGCCGGTCGGGGAGAGAAACTTCGAAGGCATCGAGGGAGCGGAAATGGCTCAGCCGGTCTCGGCCGCGGCGTGGCTGCGGGCCGATGAGGGAGGCACGGTATCTCAGCCGCACCGCCAGATCGGCCAGGCCGGGGTCGTCGGTGACGACGGTGGTGTTCTCGTGCAGGTGCGTGCCGCGTACGCCCCGGGTCACCTGTCGCAGCGAGCGACCGGGGTTGTCCGCGGTGGGGTCGTAGAGCAGCGGCAGGTCGGCGGCTCTGCGGAGGGCGGGCTCGGCGGAGGCGATTGCGCTTCGTTCGCCCGGATGATACAGCGCGACCTCGTGATTCACCCGCATGCGGCGCAGGAGTCGTCGCCACCTGTCCGGCGCCGATTCCAGGACCTCACCGGCCCAACGGGCGTCCAGCAGCATCAGGCGCCTTCCCGCGGGTACACCGACGATGCGGCGGTCAAGGGCCTGGAAAGCCGTGCCTCCGTACGGCAGGCCGCAGACGGTCAGGCGCCGCGTGCCCTGCTCGGGTGGGGGCAGCACCAGGTGGAAGCTGCCGCCCCGCTGATGCCCCAGGCTGATCCCCCCGTCCGAGCCGGCGTAGCAGACGATCCGCTCGCCCTGAACCGGCTCGGGCTTCACGAAGCCCCGGATGATCAGGGCGCGGTGGTTCTCGGCCGACCGGGTCGCCGTCACGCCGTCGGCAACGTGCAGCCGCGAGCGGACGTCTTCGGCGACGCCCACGGTGGCGCGTATCGCGGCCGCGGCGGCGGTGACGACGAGGGCTCCGGCGGCGGCCAGCAGGAGCCAGCGGCAGAAGAACCCCAGCAGCTCGCTATGCCGTCCGGCGCTCATCGCTGGTTCCGCGGGATCATTGTGTCAGGCTCAGGATGCGTTGGATGCGGTCCTTCAGCGGCGGGTGGGTACTGAAGATGCTGGCTGCCCTGGCCTCGAACTTCTTGATCGGGTGGACGATATACAGCGGCGCGGTGGCGCGGTTGGCGACCTCGAGGACTTCGGTGTCCCCGCCGAGCTTGCTCAGGGCCGACGCCAGGCCCCGGGGGTTGCGCGTCAGCTCGACGGCCCCGGCGTCGGCGAGGTACTCCCGCTGGCGGCTCATGGCAAGGTGAATCAGGCGGGCGAGGATCGGCGCGACGATGGCCAGGATGATGGCCACGACCATCACGATCGCCTGGGCGCCGCCCTGGCTTCGGCGGCTGCGCCGGCGCCGCCCGCCGGTCCACCACATGCTGCGAAGGAACACGTCGCAGAGCATGACCAGCACGCCGACCATGACGGCCATCAGCATCCCGAAGAGGATGTCCCGGTGGCGGACGTGGCTGAGCTCGTGGGCCATCACCGCCTGGAGCTCGTCGCGGCTGAGGCGGTCCCTCAGACCGGTGGTGATCGCCACGGCCGCGTGCTCGGGGTTCCGCCCGGTGGCGAAGGCGTTCATCGCGGTGTCCTGGATGAGGTAGATCTTCGGCATCGGCAGCCCGCCGGCCAGGCACATCTCCTCGACGACGTTGTACAGTCGCGGATCGTCGGCCTTTTTGATGGGCCGGGCCTTGCTCATCGCCAGCAGGGCACTGCTGCCGCCGTAGTAGCTCGCGACGGTCAGCCCGAACGCGACGGCGGCGGCGATACCGGCGATGACCCCGCCGAAGACGTGGTCGCCTCCCCAGGCCCAGCCGATGAGCCAGCCGACGCCGGTGAAGAACAGCAGGAACCCTCCGATCAGCAGGACGCTGTTGCGCTTGTTGGCGGAGATCAGGTCGTGGAACGTCGTTGCGGGCATGCGTCGTCAGGGGCTGTGGACGCGGCGCGGTCGGCAAGGATGGCACGGACCAGCCGCACCAGCCTCAGCCCGGCCACGCCGGCGGCCAGGAGGAACGCGAACACGAGAACCCAGTCCGGGCGGAAGCGTGCGGCGAAGTAGCCGGCAAGGATCAGCAGGGCGAAGGTCAGCGCGGCGATGGCGGCGATGCGGGCCCACCCGGGGCGCTCCGGGGGCGGCGAGAGCCTCACGCGGCGGACGTCGGGGGCGTCGGGCATCAGAACTGCACCTCCGGCGCCTGACGCATCTCGGGGTCTTCCAGCTCGAAGTAGTCCTCCGGCTGGAAGCCGAACATGCCGGCCAGCATGTTGTTGGGGAACTTCTCCCGGTGGGTGTTGTAGGCGGCGACCGAATCGTTGTAATGCTGGCGTGCGAAGGCGATGCGGTTTTCGGTGCTGGTCAGCTCCTCCTGGAGCTGTGCGAAGTTCTCGTTGGCCTTCAGCGTGGGGTAGTTCTCCGACAGCGCGAAGAGCTTGCCCAGTGTGGCGCTGAGGAAGTTCTCCGCCTCGGCCTGCTGCTGGACGCCCTCGGCCTCGATCGCCTGGTTGCGTGCCTGGATGACCGCCTCGAGGGTCTCCCGCTCGTGGGCGGCGTAGCCCTTGACCGTCTCGACGAGGTTGGGGATCAGGTCGTAGCGCCGGCGGAGCTGGACGTCGATCTGGCTCCAGGCCTCGCGGCAGCGGATGCGCCGGCTGACCAGCCCGTTGTAGATGTAGATGCCGCCCAGCGCCGCAAACAGCACCACGCCGATGCCGATTGCCCATCCCATCGCATGCCCTTTCCATATCCGTCCCCCGCACCGGCGGGCGACGTATCGAGCGTATCGGGCCTCGCCGGGAGGTTCAAGCCCGAGCTTTCTCGGCGGGCGGCGTATCCCGCCCTTGCCGCATTGCCCCAACGCCCGCCGTCGTGCTATCATGAAGCGTGACGCACAGGAGGCCTCGCCCCCATGAACCGCAACGATCCGATCAACGACGCGCTCGGTGACCTGACCGAAGCGATCCTCGAGAGCTACGCCGCCGAGCCGCGCACCCAGCGGGTGGGGGAGGCATTCCTCCCCTCGAGGTCGAAGATCGTCGAGATCCTGGAAGGGACCCGCCAACTGCTCTTCCCGGGCTACTTCGGGCACAAGCTGCTGACCGAAGAGAACGTCCGCTATCACGTCGGCAACCTGCTGGTTCGCCTCTCGGCGGACCTGACCGAGCAGGTCATGCGATGCCTCTGCACCGGGCGGGACTGCCCCGAGTGCCGCGAGCCGCGAACGTGCTGCGATACCCGAAAGTGCGTCGAGGAGTCCCGCGGCATGGCCAGGACGTTCCTCCAGAGCGTCCCGGAGGTCCGCAGGCTCCTGGCGCTGGACGCCCAGGCGGCCTACGACGGAGACCCGGCCGCCAAGAGCATCCAGGAGATCCTCTACTGCTATCCGGGCTATTACGCCGTGACGGTGTACCGCATCGCCCATGCGCTGCTGACGGCGGGCGTGCCGCTGATGCCTCGGATCATGACCGAGCACGCCCACAGCGTCACCGGGGCGGACATTCACCCCGGCGCGGAGATCGGCGAGAGCTTCTTCATCGATCACGCCACGGGCGTGGTGATCGGGGAGACCACGCGGATCGGCCGACATGTCAAGGTGTATCAGGGCGTTACGCTCGGGGCGAAGAGCTTCCCCAAGGACGAGCGCGGGCGGGTGATCAAGGGGCTCCAGCGGCACCCCACCATCCGCGACAACGTGACGATCTACCCCAACGCCACCATCCTCGGCGGCGAGACCGTTGTCGGACGCGGCGTGACGGTGGGGGGCAACGCCTACGTGACCGCCTCGATCGAGGACGACAGCCTCGTGCGGCAGGAAGGCCCGAAACTGGAGGTCCTCTCCAAGCCGCGCCGGCAGCCGACGGCCGGACCAACCTCTTGAGCCGGCCGCGCGGCGGCGGTATAGTACGGGCTTTTCCTCCCCGTGCCGACAGACCGTAAGGACCAGTGACGATGGACGCGGACTTCGCCAACCTCACGGACGACTTCTTCGTCAACATCACCCTCCAGACGACCCTGCCGCTGCCTCGCGGGCGGGAGAGCGTGCTGCACTTCTTCGAGGCTGTCCAGAAGCAGTTCCAGGCGATGACGACCTTCTACCAGCGGGAAGGGGAGGAGTACGTCCTCGAGGGCAATCGCGACAACGGGACCTATCCGTGGCTGGAGTTGCAGCGCAACCAGATGACGGCAGGATACTTCAACCCGCCGAATCTCGAGACCGCCAGGCACTTCCATCGCTGGCTGCTCGACCGCAGCGTGTATTTCCTGGGCGTCAGCGGGCTGGACGTGGAGACGCTGGACGTGATGTTCGGCTTCAACATGGACTACCGGGGCAACCGCGACGCCCTCGTGGCCGAGGCGCTGCTGGGCGGCTCGCCTCTGCACGCCCTCGCGGTCGAGGGGGCGCTGCGCCCGACGGAGTTCGAGCCGAGCTTCGTCGTCGCCCTCGACGAGCAGTGCTACCTTCAGGCCCGCCTGGCCGTCGAGACGCGGGGCAGCACCTACCAGATACGCACCGGCCAGTACGATGACGAGCCGATCAGCGTGTACTTCACCGTCCGTCGCTGGCCGTCGCCGGAGAAGATCCTCCAGATGACCGAGTCCTTTGACGAGCAGCTCGCCCTCGGCGAGGACATCTGCTCGCGGATCGTCGTCCCCGGTGTAATCCAGCCGATCGCCACGGCCATCGCGTCGCATTGACCAGCGCGGGCCCGGTACGCCCGGCCGGGTGCGATGGCTGCCCGGGGGCCTTTCGCAAGCTTCGCTGTAAAGCGCTATGACGCATCGGGTGATGGCCATCAGGGCGCGCCTCGCGTCTGGGGGGATGGGAAGGACGGGAGGAACGGCACCCCGGCGACAGGCCGCGAATCTGCTGCTGCTGCGACCGGGCGGACCTGTGCGAATGACAGCGCCCCAACGGGCGAGCCGCCTCGACGCCCGGCGCGGTCGGCGCAAAAAAGCGGCGGGCCCGCCGCGGGGGGGGACGGCAGGCCACGCCTTTATTCGAACCGGCCGGGGGGGAACCGGTTCGAAAGGGGGTCATGTTTTGAGCATCAGAGCATTCTTAACGTTTCCAGGAGGGCCTGTCAACTGCCTTCTCAGGAATATGCCCTACACCTGCTATCATACCTATCA
>CAYLPJ010000085.1:0-18807 GCA_964385465.1 uncultured Planctomycetaceae bacterium
CGCCGCCAAATGTGGAGTGCGGCGGCAACGACGCCGCTTTTCTTCGCCAACGCCGACCGCTCACACACCGAGTGCGTCGCGGCAAGCGTGCCAACGTCGGCCGCCGAGGCCGGCCCGCGCCCCGCTCGAAAGCGGCGTCGTTGCCGCCGCACTCCACAGGGCGCGACGCTGGATCTGGACGGCGACGGCCGGGGCGTGGCTTTTCTTCGCCAACGCCGGCCGTCTACACACCGAGTGCGTCGCGGCAAGCGTGCCAACGTCGGCCGCCGGGGCCGGCCACGTCGGCCGATGCCCATACCCCGGCGTGCTACGGTTCCCGGACCGTCACCACGCGGTCGGCGTCGAGGCCGCGCCGGCGGATCACGCCCTTGCCGTGGGGCAGTGTGACCTCCAGGTCCACCTTCGTCGCCTCCCCGAGGCCGAAGTGCACCTCCGCGGCGTGGCCGGTGCAGAAGCCCTCGCTGATGTGGACCTCGTCGACGCCGAGCAGGCTTTCGGCCCGGCCGAGCCCGCCGGCGGCGTAGACCCGCACCTTCGAGCCGATGCCCATCCGGTTGACCGTCCGCCCGATCACGCGGACGCCCAGCCAGTGGCGTTTCGGGCCGCGGTTGAGCATCAGCGTCGACGGGATGCTCTGGAACCAACTGCACATCATCACGTCGAGCCGCCCGTCGCGGTCGAAGTCGGCGACGGGCCCGACGGCGAAGTAGGCGTGGGCCTTGCGGATGTCCGGCACGTCGAACCGCACGGGCTTGCCCCGCCCGGCCGCGAGGTTGCGGCAGACCATCGGCTGGAGCCCGCCGTCGGCCCGCATCGTCGCGGCGATGAGGATGTCCGGCCAGGCGTCGTTGTCGAAGTCCGCGATCTCGACGTGCGCGTGCTTGAGGTGCACGCGGTCGGGGTTCCACTTGGGGAAGAGGTACTTCAGCCCGGCCGCCTCGGTCGCGTCCTTGAACCGCACCTGACCGCCGCTGCTGACGTTGAGGAACAGGTGCTGCCTGGCCGGCTGGTTGTGGTCCACGATCACCAGGTCCAGCCGCCCGTCACGGTTGACGTCGCCCATGGCGACGCCGCAGGGCGTGTCCTCCCGGCCGATCGGGTCGTACTGGATGTCCGCCGAGCGCCCCTCGACGTACCGGCCGCCCTTGGCGGACAGGAAGAAGCGGTTGGCCTGGCCGATGACGATGTCCGGGCGCGTGTCGCCGTTGAGGTCCGGCGTGAGCACGCCGAGGGCGGGCAGCTTCTCCGGCAGGCCGGCGCGGGCGGTGACGTCCTCGAACGCCAGCCCGCCGGTGTTGCGGTAGAGGCGCGTGGCCCCGCCGGTCCAGGAATCGACGGCGACGAGGAGGTCCAGCAGCCCGTCGCCGTCGTAATCGAGCACGCCGACGCTCCGCCCGCCGAGCGTCTCGCAGGCGGCGTTGCCGGCCGAGACGTCGCGGAACCGCCCCCCGCCGACGTTCTCGAACAGGGCGTTGGGGACGCGGAGGCCCTTTCGCTTGGAGTTGTTGGAGACGTACAGGTCGAGGTCGCCGTCGTTGTCGAGGTCCGCCAGGGCCGTCCCGCTCGTCCGCGCCTTCAGCGCCAGGGCGGGGGCGTCCGCCTCGGCATACGTGCCGTCCGCCCCCCCCGTCAGCAGCACGTTGAGCTTCGCCTTGCCGCGGGCGTACTTCTCGTCCGGGCGGTCGGCGAACCCGCCGACGTACACGTCGAGGTCGCCGTCGCCGTCGACGTCGCCGCAGGCGGCGCCGTGGCACATCTGGCTGGTCAGCGCCTCGGTGACGCCCGAAGCCTGCCCGGCGTCCTCGAAGCGCAGCTTCGGCCCGTCGCCCGCCGCCGCGGCCGACACGATCGCGATCGCTGTCAGGATGCTTCGCACGTCGATCACCTTTCCGATTCGGGGATGTGGACCACCGTCAGCATGCAGGCGTCCCACGAGACCCGCCCGCGCTTGTCCCGCTCGAGTCCGCCGTTCCACGTGATGTACAGCTTCGAGCCGTCCGGCGAGACCGCCGTCGAGAACGTGCCCAGAACCATGTACCCCGTCGCCTTCTCCAACGCCGGGTGCAAGAACGCGATCACCTTCCGCCGACGCTCGCGGACGTCGTACTGAACCACGGCCGCGCCGTCCACGGCGCTGCCGCCGTGGGCGCCGGGTACGTAATAGAGGTACCGCCCCGTGGGATCGACGTCGAGGCTGGTGATGTAGGTCTTCTTCCCCACGGCCGCGGGGCCGAGGGTGCGGACCTTTTCGGTCCGCGTGTTCAGCCGGGAGAGGACGGCGTCGGGCCTGGTGGAGACGGCGTAGATGAAGCCGTCGCCGGTCTCCTTCGAGGCGGCGCGGATGCCCATCTCGATGCCCAGCTCCGCCGGGGGCTCGGCGGGGGTGGCGGGGTCGTAGCGGCGGAGCGTCCCGGCCAGGCCGGGCACGAAGTACACCCGCCCGGTCGAGCGGGCGAGCATCATGTACCGGCTGGGGCCGTCGTAGCCCTTGTACAGGAGCTTGCGCTTGCGGACGTCGAACGCGAAGAACATGTTCCGCTTGTCCTCGCGGTCGCCCGCCTGGGTCGCGCCGTAGAAAATCAGCCGCTCGGCATCGAGCACGCTGCACGGGATGCACTGCTTGCCCACCGGCGCGTGCGAGACGACCTCCGTCTCGCCCGTCGCGGGGTTGTGGCGGAGGATCCAGTCGCCGGTGTAGTGGTATTCGTCGGTCGTCACCCGCGTCGAGCCGCGGTGGGTCGCGTAGTACAGCCAGCCGTCCGAGCCGAGGTCCACGCGGCTGTGGATCTTGCTCGGGGAGTACTGCCCCGCCGGGCGGTCGAGCGTCTTCTTCAGCGAGGTCAGCAGCCGCAGCGTCCGCCCCGCCGGGTCGTAGACGTAGACCATCGCGTCCCCCGCCGGGGCCTCGTGATCCCCGATGGCCGAGTAGTACGCACCCTCGACGGCCACGCCGTCGCCCCAGTTGGACCAGCACTTGGCCTGGTAGGTCTGGCCCGGGTAGTACATCGCATCGACGGTCGGCGCGGCCTTGGCGACGTCGACGCCGTCGGCGAGCGTCCCCGGCCGCGCCAGCAACTGCGCCCCGGCGATCGTCACCGCCTCCTTCCCGCCAGGCAGCTCGGGGGGATAGGCGACCTCCGCCCCCGCCCCCCCGGCCGTCATCAGCACGGCGGCCAGGGCCAGGCGGCGACACGTCGGATACCGGATTGCCTCGGACATGGTGCTCCCTTTCCTGCCGGGGACGCGGGCTCTTCTCTCGGCCTGTTGGTCTTTAACCCCGAACCCCCATGTCGCGGTCGGGCGTGACGGCTGGCCCCCTGTGCCTGCCCCTCCTGCGCCTGGCGGATGACGCGGCCGCCGATGCAGCGGCGAACGGGGATCGGGCCCGTCGTGACGTCGAGGAAGTCTTCGGGCGGACGGGTGTCCCGGGAGCCCCCGCGGCGTCGGGAACGCCGTGGCGCGCCGTGGCAGTGGGGACGCAGCGCCCAGGCCCGTAGGACCTTGGCGGGCCCCGCTCTTGTGGCTGGTCGTCCGGCGTGTCGGGCGGGTCAGCGCCGCCTGCGGCGCCCGAGGGCGACCAGGGCGCCGGCGGCGAGCAGGCCGAGCGTCGCCGGCTCGGGCAGTTCGCTCAGGCTGTTCTGACTGAGCCATGCGACCTCGTCGGCGCTCAGTGCGTCGGTCCAGACGGCCACCTCGTCCACATAGCCGTCCCAGTCGCTCTTGCCCCCGTCGCCCACGAAGAAGTGCGTCGTCTCGTCGACCAGCCCGCTGGTCTCGGGCATCGAGCGGATGGGGCTGTCCTCCACGCCGTCCAGGTAGATCCGAAACCAGCTGTCGTCGCCGTCGCTGGTGTTCGCGTCGCCCTGCCAGACCAGCACCACGTGCTGCCAGGCGGTCGTCTGGACGTTCGTGGCCGAGGAGTACTGGTTGTCGGCCTGGTCGTAACGCGGCTTGCCGTCGTCCCACTGCTGGCTGTCGGTGGTGGTGATGGCGGCCTTGATGATGTTCGGGTCGTCGTTGTGGGCCCAGTCCTTCGAGTCGTAGCGCATGCCCCATTCGTCACTGCCGCTGGGATCCCGCAGGCAGAAGAAGCCGGCGTCGGCGACGGCGCTGTTGGATTTGATCCACATCGACACGGTCAGGGCGGCCGCGCCCTCGTAGGCCCCGCCGAGGTCCGTGCTGAAGTTGACCCGCGAGGTATGGACCTTGTCCCCACCCGTGCCGCCCACGTTCACCGCGTAATTGCCCGCGTAACTGAACGGGGTGGTCGCGGCATCATAGGCCGCCGACCCCTCCAGCGAGCCGTTGGCGGCGCTGCCGGCGAACGGCGTGAGATCGTTGTCGAACAGCCAGGCGTCGTTGGGCGCCCCCGGCTGGACCGGTGCGGCGCACAGTACGGCTGCGCCGAGCACAAACGCCAAAGCAAAAGCCGTGCGAGACATGTCTCCGCTCCCTTCCTTGACCTCCGCGAGCAGCGATCCGCTTGGCGAAACTCCTCGCTTCGTCGTCGACCGAACCCCGTCGACCCACCGAAATGCGCTCTCACGATCGGGTCTGAACTGATTCTTAATGTACCACGGATCCGTGAGTTGTCAAGCTGCAAACCGAGGGTCGCCCGATGCCCTTGCCCGACCACGCCGCGGGACGATCTGGCACGCATCGTACTGCCCCCTCCTACGCCCTCTCCCCGTTCAACCGCAGCAGGTCGGCCAGGACGGCGCGGTCGGCGTCGGCGCGCGCGGCGTCGCCCTCGGCGGCCGGGCGGGCGGCGCCGGCTTCGAACCAGGCCTCGGCGAAGCCCTCCTCCCAGGCGCCTTCGGGGTCGACCGCCCGGTAGGCCGCAAGGACCGCGCGGTCGAGGTCCCGGTGGGCCAGCTTCAGCCACGTCGGGCGCTCGTTGTAGAGGTTCGTCAGCGTCCGCCGGCGAAGGTTCTCGTCCGCGGCCGCCATCGCGTCGATGGCCGACTGGCGGATCAGCGGCCGCGCCCCGGCCGGCACGTCGGCGAAGTCGTCGGCGGCGTCGACGTTCCGCTCGATGGGCGCCAGCCACTGCGGGGGGTTCAGCCAGCGGCGTCGCTGCTCGTCGAGCCTGGCGGCGGCGGCGGCGATCGCCTGGACGAGCGGCTCGCCCTCCGGCTCCGCCCCCGGCGCCCAGGGCAGCGGAAACGTCTCGAAGCACGTCGTCGGCGTGTAGCGCGGCCGCGTCTCCAACTGCGTCCCCTGCCTCAGTGCCCACAACTCATGCACCGAACTGTGCAGCACGCCGAAGAAGTAGTCGTCCGAGCGGGCGAAGACGATCAACTGGTGGTCGGGCAAAGCTGTGCCGTCGAGGAACACGAACAGGCGGTGCTTCGTGACGTTCGGGGTGACCACGAATCCCACAACGGGCAGGGCAGCGCGCATGGCGGGGCGTGGCTCCACGTGCAGCCACCAGTTCTCGGCGTACGCCTTTCGCCGGTTGTTGATGCGGACGGGCTTGACGTTCTCCTCCAGGTACGTGAAGGGCGCCTCGTAACCGGCGGCCTGCTCCTGCGGGGCATCGCAACCGTAGTCGATGATCCACATTCCACGAGGGCGCTTGGTGATATCCCTTCCATTCACCCAGGGCCGAAGAACTTCCGCGCTGGACCGCCCATTGGGGTTGGGCTGGGGGAGCATGGCACGGGCAGTGGCCCATGGGATGTCGAATCCTCCGCCCTTCGTGTCGCCCATGAACGCGATGCCTTTGTTCTCATCAAGTCGCTTGGCCTCGCTCAGCGGAACATCGCCGGTGAGGTCGTCGTTGACCTGCTCCCCGGGCTTCCCATCCAGCACGCGCTCGCTTTCGCTGCCGTCGTCGAAGCCGACGATGGAGACGTGCACGGCCGCGCCGTCGAGGATCCAAGGGCGGTCCGACCAAGCCATGAAGATGTCGCCGGTGTCCTTGATCCTTCGGAGGACTTCGCGGTTGGCGCCGCCGCGGATGCCCTGGGTGGCCAGCAGGCCGGCTCGCGTGCCCTCGCGGCGCCGGATCGCCCGCCGTGCGAGCTCGAACCAGTAGCAGCACAGGTCGGAGGTGTTCGGCAGGTCGTAGGCGGCGTACAGGGCGGCGATGTAGTCGTCCTCCATCTCGTACTGCCGGAACAGTTTCGAGCCCAGAAACGGCGGGTTGCCGATGATGAAGTCCGCCTCGGGCCAGTCGGCGGGGGCGGGGTGTTCGGGGTCGGCGCGGTCGAGGATGGCGTCGCGGTTCTCGATGGTCTGGAGCGGCTCGAGGATCGGGTCCCGCGGGGCGTTGAAGCCGTTGTCCCGCATCCACTGGAGGTAGCCGATCCAGATCACCACCTGCGCCAGCTCGGCCGCGTAGGGGTTGATCTCGATCCCGGCAAGCTGGGTGGGCCGGACGGTGGGAAAGAGCCCGACGGCGACGTCCGGGCGGGCGCCGAAGGTGATGACCTCCTTCTCGAGATCCAGCAGCTCCTGGATGGCGACATAGAGGAAGTTCCCGCTGCCGCAGGCGGGGTCGAGGATCTTCAGCTCGGCGAGGTCGTCGAGGAACGCCCGCAGCAGCCGCTCGATCTCGGCGTTGGCCTTGCGCTTGGTGGCGGCGGTCTTCGCCCTGGCGCGGCGGGTGAGCTGGGTGTCCACCTCGGCCTGCACGTCCTGCCACCGCCGCCGCAGCGGCGCGAGCACCACCGGCTCGACGACCAGCAGGATGTCCTCGCGGCTGGTGTAGTGGGCGCCGATCTGGGCCCGTTTGGACGGGTCGAGGGACCGCTCGAAGAGCGTGCCGAAGATCGACGGCGCGACCGACGACCAGTCCTGCTTGGCGGCCGCGAGCATCTCGCCGACCTCCGGCCCGGAAAGCTTCAGCGCGGGCGTGTCGTCGAAGAACCCGCCGTTGAAGTGCGGGATCCGCTCGGTGCCGAAAGGCCCGCCGGTCCGCATGCTGGCGAAGAGGCCGGTCAGCAGTCCGGGCAGTGCGGCGGGCTCGTCCTTCCACTCGTCGAGCAGGCGGGTGAAGAGCCCTCGGGGCAGCAGCTCGACGTCCTCGGCGAAGAGGCAGAACATGCACTTCATGAGGAAGTGAGCGGCCTCGTGTGCGTCGTGGCCTCTCGCCTGGAGCCCGGAGGAGATGGCGGCGAAGCGGTCGGCGACCTCGCGGGTGATGGCCTCGGGGGTGACGTCGGGCTTCAGCGAGGCCGGGTCGGTGAAGACGCGGCGAAGCAGGCCGAGGCGCTCGGGGCGGTCGAGCTCGTCGAGGGAGACGGCGTAGACCTTCTTGGCCGTGCCGGTGAAGTTGGTATGGACCTCGGTTCGGGCGATGTCGCTGACGACCAGCAGCGGGGGGTTTTCGAGGGCCTCGCGGTACTGGCAGAGCTGGCGGTAGGCCTCGGTGAGGTCGGCGTACTTGCCCTTCCGCTTGTACTCCCAGGCGAACTTGCCCCGCCACCAGACGTCGGCGAAGCCGCCGGCGCCGCGGCTGCCCCGACTGGCCGGGGCGGTGACGGCGACGCCCTTCTCGAAGGTGTACTCGGCGCCGGTGGCGTCGTGCTCGGCCGGGGTCGGCTGGCCGAGGAGGCGGCAGAGGTCGAGGAAGTGCTCCTGGCTGGCCGCCCGCTCGGAGAGTTCCGCCCGCCGCCACTTGGCGATGAACCCCGCCGGCGTGAGCCGGCCCTTGTCGCCGTGCGTTGTCATGGCAGGGGATGATACGGAGGCGGGGTCGCGGATGGAAGCCCCGAGCGGGTTGGCGGCGCGAACGCGCGGCCGGCCTCGGTGGCAGTCGGGCCGAGGCCGGCCGGCGCGGGAGTGGGCGTGGGATGTCGGGGCGTGGTCAGGCGGCGGCGGTGACCAGTGCGGAGAAGCAGTCCTGGAGCTGGTCCATGGAGAGGGCGAGCAGCCCGTCGCCGTAGTTGTCGTCGTAGCTTCTCCCGTCGACGCCCCAGGGGTTGTAGACGGTGACGGTGGCCGACGCCCCGGTCCCGGCGATGCTGTGGACCATGTAGGCGTGGGAGCCGACGATCGGCGCCGGGGCGCTGCCGTAGCTGCCGAGGGTCACGGCGTTGCCGTTGGCCAGCTTGCCGGCGATGTAGTCGGCCAGGGCGGCCTGGGACCCGCCGGACCACGTCGTGCTGGCGTTCTGGTTGGTCAGCTCGCGGTAGACGGTGGACATCCAGCCGCCGCTGAGGGAGTCGTAGGTATTCTGCCCGTAGCGGAAGTGGGCGTAGGCCTTCTCCATCAGGGCCACCCAGGTCTCCCCGTCGGGCGTGAGCTTGGCGTAGGCCAGGTTCGTGCCCGAGCGGATGGGCAGGTCGGCGTCGAGGCGGTAGTAGTGCTCGACGCCGCTGCGGAAGAACCGCACCGCGTAGGTCCCGTCGCCCAGCGGCGTGATCATCTCGCGGACCAGGTCCGGGTCCGACTCGGCCAGGCTCGCCAGCGAGGCCAGGTAGTAGCAGTCGCCCAGGCCGCCCTGGCGGATGTCGTCGTACGACACGCCGTCGGCGAACAGCGGCGAGGCCGAGTAGTTGCCCCAGCCGCGGGCGTAGGACGTGGCCGTCGGGTCGCGGAAGTTCTGCCCGCGGATCTCCTTGGAGACGTAGTCCGCGTGCGACGGGTTGCCCGAGTACGGCTGGTCGAACGCGTCGATCCTGTGGACGGCGAGGTTGGAGTATTCGGCCGCGGAGGCGTCGCCGAGGACGTCGACGGTATCGACCCAGTAGCTGTCGTCGCCCGTGCCGCCGTGGACGGTATCGGTCCCGCCGCCGACGGAGACCAGCAG
This sequence comes from uncultured Planctomycetaceae bacterium, assembly GCA_964385465.1. GTDB lineage: Bacteria > Planctomycetota > Phycisphaerae > SM23-33 > SM23-33 > CAYLPJ01. The sequence continues at coordinate 8,759 of CAYLPJ010000085.1, forward strand.
GTCGCTGCCGGCCCCGCCGTGGACCTCGCCGGCGCCGGGGCTGTTCTCGAAGACCGTGTCGTCGCCGTCGCCGGCGTAGATGACGCTCTCGCCGCTGATGCTGTAGTCCGTGCGAATGAGGTCCGCCCCGGCGAAGCCGTAGATCCAGACCTCGTCGTACTCGCCGAGGAAGCTCAGCGTGTCCCCGCCGGTGGTGACCGTCGTGGTCATGCCGGCGTAGGACAGGACGATCACGTCGTTGCCGTCTGTGCCGCGGATGGTCAGCCGCGTCACGCCGTCGACGGTCTCGGTCTCGCCGGTGATGACGGCCGCCGGCTGCGGGCCGTCGGGGTCGGGGGCCGGCTCCGGGTCGGGTTCGGGCTCCGGGTCGGGGTCGGGCGTGGGCTCGGGGTCCGGATCGGGCTCGGGCTCCGGCTCGGGCTCCGGCTCGGGCGCCGGCGTGGTGGCCAGGCGGACGAGGTACCGCCCCGTGCCGTCGTTGAGCCCCTCGGCCGAGAGGAAGTACATGTCGCCGGCGACGACGTCGAGTGTGACCGAAGCCCCGGCCGTGCCGCCCTCGTCGCGGATGATCTCCATGCCCTGGTCGTCCAGCGCCGCGAGGTTGGCCGAGACGCCGCTGCCGGCGCCGTAGGGCTCCATGGTGACGGTCATTGCGCCGGTGACCGGCGCGGTGAAGGCCAGGACGTCGACGTCGTCGGCGTAGTTGAGCGTCAGCACGGCCAGGCCGGCGCCGTCGCCGCGGAGCCGCAGGTCGCGGGCGTCGTCGATGCGGTTGCCCGCGTCGTCGTACGGCTGGCTGGCGATGGTGGTCGTGTAGGCGCCGCTGCTGCCTCGCACGGCCGAGCAGCGGACGTAGTAGGTCTCGCCCTCGGTAACGCGGATGCGGACCTGGCTGTCGTTGTCGTAGCGGACGTTGTCGCTGAAGCCGATCCGCCGCTGGTCGGCGTTGAAGACCTCCAGGCAACTGTCCAGCGAGCTGCCGTCGCCGGCCTCCATGTCGATCGTGTAGAACCCGTTGGCGGCGGCGGTGAACTTGTAGGTCATCGAGCCGCCGGCGTCCAGCGTGCCGATGTCGGCGATCTCCTCGGCCACCGGCGGGGTCAGGTCCGTCGCGTCGATGAACTCCTGCCAGACCGTCGGCTGGACGAGGACGCTGTACCAGCCCTCGGTCTCGTCGAGCCCGTCGACGGCGAGGTAGTAGGCCGCCCCCTGCTCGGCGGAGAAGCTGAGGGTCAGCTCTCCGGAGCCGGCATCGACGCCGGAGTCCACCACGGTGCCGGCCTCGTCGTAGAGCGTCACCGCCATGTCCAGGGCGTTGCGGTATCCGTGCAGGCTGACGCTCATCTCCACCAGCCCGCTGACGACCGGGACGTACTCGAGGTAGTCCACGTCGCTGCCGTACTGGATCCGCCCGAACGCGCGGGCGGCGCCGTTGTGGATCACCCGCATGGCCACCGCGCCGTCGGCGTCGTTGCCGTAGTCGTCCAGCGGGTCGCCGGTGAAGGTCAGCTCGAAGTCCCCCGCCGTCCCGTCGGCGCCGGTCGCGCGGACGTAGTACGTCTGGCCCTCGCGGAGGTAGAGGGCGATGTGGCTGTCGGGGTTGTCCCGGCGGATGTTGTCGTTCCACCGGATGCGGCGCTGGCCCGTGGTGTAGACCTCCAGCATCGGGTCGATGTCGCTGCCGGCCGAGGCGGTCATGTCCAGGTGGAACCAGCCGGTCGCCGTCGTGGTGAAGGACCACGCGACGGCCTCCCCCGCGGCCAGCGAGCCGGCCACCACCGCCTCGTCGTCGCCGACGACCTCGACCTCCTCGGCGTCGAGGAACTCCTGGGCGAGGATCGAGTCCATCCGCAGCGAGTAGAAGCCCGGGCTCGCCCCGACGCCCTCGACGGACAGCGTGTACGTCTGGCCCTCGGTGACGGTGAAGTCCAGCTCGACGCTGCTGCCGGCCGAGGCGGTCACCGTGCCCAGCACCGTCCCGTCGGCGGCGCGGGCGGTGTAGGTCGCCTCCAGGTTGTTCCAGTAGCCAGGCAGGATCAGCTCCGTGCGGGCCAGGCCGGTGTCGGCGGCGACGAACGAGAAGCAGTCCGTGTCCGTGCCGTACTGGATCCACCCGGCCGCGTAGCCCCGCCCGCCGTGGAACGTCCGGATCAGGCGGGAGTCCATCGCGGTGTTGCCATGGTCATCGAAGGGCCGGCCGGTGGCGGTCAGCTCGAACGCCCCGGCGGTGTCGTTGGCGCCGGCGGCGCGGATGTAGTAGGTCTGCCCGGCGCGGACGTACATCCGCAGGCGGCTGTCGGTGGTGTCGCGCCCGGCGTTGTCGTTTCGCCCGATGCAGCGCTGGTTGGCGTCGTAGACCTCCAGGTAGGCGTCGAGGTCGCTTCCCTCGGCGGCGGCGAGGTCCAGTTCCAGGAACCCGCTGGCGGTGGCGGTGTAGGACCAGGCGACGGCGCCGCCCCGGGCGAGCGTGCCCGTGGCCGTGGCCGAGCCGGCGCCGATCACCGACAGCTCCTCGGCGTCGACGAACTCCTGGGCGAGGATGCGGTCCATGGTCAGCAGGTACAGGCCGGTGGAGCCCGCCCCGCCGGAGATGCCGACGTAGTAGCTCTCGCCGGCGGTGACGCTGAAGGCCAGGTCCGTCGTGGCCCCGGCGGCGCCGGCGGCGCCGGCGACGAGCTCGCCGGCGTCGTTGTAGATCGACACGTTGGCGGCCAGGGCGCCGAGGTGGGCGAAGGTCCGCACGTTGACGGCGGCCTCGCCGGTGACCGCGGCGACGTATTCGAGGAAGTCGAAGTCCCCGCTGTAGTGCACCCAGCCGACGCCGCGGCCCTGCCCGAAGCGGTTGGCCCACATCGCCGCGGCGTCGTCGGCGGTATTGCCATGGTCGTCGAACGGCTCGCTGGTGACGGTCAGCTCGTACTGGCCGGTCGAGCCCTCGCTTCCGCGGGCGCGGACGGTAAACGTCTGCCCAGCAACAACGTAGCGGCGGATACGGCTGTCCTGCGTGTCGCGGGAGGCGTCGTCGTTGAGCCCGATCAGGCGCCCGTGGGAGTCCAGCAGCTCGAGGTACGGGTCGAGCCCGCTGTCGGCGAGGTCCGCCAGGTCGATGGTGACCCACCCGCGGGCTCCGGCGGTGAACTCATACAGGGCGACCTCGTCGGCCTCGGCGAGCTCGCCGGATACGGTCGCCGATCCGGCGGGACCGGGATCGATAACTTGCGTGGAGCCAACCACTTCCCCGAGCTCCGGCGAGCCGCTCATCAACAGGCGTGGCTCGAACTGCTCGAAGGTCGGGACCTCGACCTGCCGGGCGGTCTGCTGCCGCCGACGGCGACGGGATGCGGGCTGAAGGCGATGTGACAACGGCGTTTCCCACTCCGTGGAGATCACTGCGGTCCCTCCTGACTGCTGGAGCGCGCAGGCGGGACGACCTGAGCGCAAGGTAATGACTGCCAAAGACGTACAGATGTGGTGGCCGAGGACCGGCCGGGGCGTGTCGTAAGACGCCGGGAACTGCATGTGGACGCCGACGATCCGCGCGTCGCGTCCGGTTCTTCACTGCCACAAGCAACCATACGATGCCCCCGCCGGACGGGCAAAAGGACACCGTAGGTTTTTTGTGGTTTCGTTAATCTAGGGGAGTTCGGCCGGGCCCGACCAAGCCAGGGCTGCGCGGAGAAGACGCAGACGAGCCGGGCTGCCCCTCCATGGGCTCACGGCCAGGGACAGCTCGGCACTGGAGCCCTCGGCGGGGCCGGGGGGGCTAAGCGGTCCTGCGCAGGTTCGTTGGTGTGTGTGCGCCGGATTCGCGTTGGCTGCCGAGGCGCCCGATGCAGGCGGTGCCGTAGCATCACCGAAGCAGGCCAACGCGGGCAGGCAGCGCGAAGACAAGCACACACGCAACATGACCTGCGCAGGACCGCTCAGGCGAAGGGTCGCAGGGCGGCGGCGAGTTCGTCGAGTTTTGTCGGCGCCGGCGGCGGGGCGGCGCGGACGGGGCGTCTGGCGGTGGAGAGCTGCTCGGTCGTCGCGCGCAGGCGGCGGTTGAGGACCTGGCTGAGCCCCCAGAGGACCTTGACCGCCAGGTGCTTCTCCCGCCGCAGCAGCCCGGCGAAGTCGTCGCAGGTGATCGCCATCAGCCGCGCACCCTTGGGGGCGATCACGTCCGCCGAGCGCGGGGCGCTGTCGATCAGGCCCATCTCGCCGAACAGCGACCCGGGCGGCAGCTTCGCCACCACCTTGCCGCCCTTGACGACGTGGACCGAGCCGACGGTGCTGATGAAGAACCGGTCGCTGGTCTCGCCCTCGGCGAGGATGCGGTTGCCGGGCACGTAGGTCTCGAGCTCGACGATCTCCATCACGCGGAGCAGCTCGCGGTAGTTGAGGTATCGGAACAGCGGCGTGCCCTTGAGTCGCTTGATCCGGCGGAGGAGGTCGGCGGTCCTCTCGGCCGGCGCCGGGGGGGTGCGGACCACGACGGCGGTGGCGTTGTCCTGCCCGCCACGGCGGTTGGCGGCGTCGATAAGGACGCGCGGGATCGCCTCGGGGGGCGCCTTGACGAACGCGCGGGCGATCTCGTCGTCGCGGAGGCGGTCGGTCACGCCGTCGGAGCACAGCAGCAGCATGTCCCCGCCGGCGAGGTCGAACGTCAGCGCGTCCACCCGCGTCACCTCGTGGTGCCCGACCACGCGGGTGACCATGTCCTTCAGTTGGCTGGCGCGGGCCTTCCTGCGGTCGAGCATGCCCAGCCGAACGTACTCGCCGGCGAGCGTGTGGTCGTCGGTCAGGCGGTGGAGCTGCCCGTTGCGGTAGAGGTAGACGCGGCTGTCGCCGACGTGGGCGAGGAACGCGACCTCCCCCAGCACGGCCGCCATGGCGACGGTCGTGCCCATCCCGGCGAGGTCGGGCTCGGCCTCGGCGCGTTGGAGGACGGCCGACGACGCGGCCGAGACGGCGGCGGCCAGCAGGTCGATCACCTGCATCCGCCGCCGCGCCATGGGGTGCTTGGCGCAGCGGCGGAGGACGCCGGCGTTCTCGGCGAGGTGGGCGGCGATCGTCTCGACGGCGAGCGCGCCGGCGACCTTCCCGCCGCGGTGCCCCCCGCAGCCGTCGCAGACGGCATAGACGCCGAGGTCGCCGTCGACGAGCATCGCGTCCTCGTTGACGGAACGGACCTTCCCGACATCGCTGTGTGCGAAGCTCTCGTGGCTCATTCGTCGCTCCCGCCGCCGCGCCCCCCGCCGCGGGGCGAGGGGATTATATGCCCCCGCCGCCCGCCGCGCAAGGGCGAAGCGCCCGCGCCGCCGCGCCCGCACCGGGCGACGGGGGCGCCCGCGGGGAAGATGCCCCTTGAACGACACGCGAGCCACGCGGGACAATGGGCCGACGCGCAGCGCCGGCTGCGATACACTCGCGGAACCACGAACCGAGGCGACCGATGAAGACCTGCCCGATCCTGCTGGACATGCGCGGCCGGCTGGCCGTGGTGGTCGGCGGCGGCGCGGTCGCGCTGCGCAAGGCCGCCTCGCTGGCCGCCGCGGGCGCGCGGGTCCGCATCGTCGCGCCGGAGGTTGCCGGCGGGGCGGTGCCCGCCGGCGCGGCCGTTCTCGCCGAGCGTTACCGCAGCGGGCACCTCGACGGGGCGGCACTGGCGCTGGCCTGCACGGACGTCCCGGCGGTCAACGCCCGCGTGGCCGCCGACGCCCGCGCGGCGGGGGTGCTCGTCAACGTCGCCGACGACGCGGCGCCGGGCGACTTCACCATGCCCGCCGTCGCGCGCGAGGGGGACGTCGTCGTCGCCGTGGGCACCGGCTCGGCGGCGCCGCACCTGGCCCGGTGGCTCCGCGACCGCCTCGCCGACGCCCTGCCCGAGCGGATCGGCGAGTTCGCCGCCATGCTGGACAGCCTCCGAGAGCAGCTCAAGGCCGACGAGCCCGATGCCCGGCGCCGCGCGGCCGCGCTGAGGGCGGCCTCCGGCGAGGCCGCCTGGCGGGCCTTCCTCGACGGCGGGGAGCGGGCCGTCCGCGGGCTCCTCGCCGACGCGACCGAAACCGGAACCGACCGGGAGGGACCATGCCCACCGCCGAAGTGATCCTGCTGACCGCCCTGGCCCTGGCGGGATACCTGCTCGCCGGGCCCGTCTGGGCCGCCGCGGCAAAGCGCCTCGCCGGCGCCGCCGCGGCGCGAACCGCCCTGCTGGCCGTCGCGCTGGGGCTCAACATCGCCGCGCTGATCCTCCGCATCGCCCGCGGGCACGCCCCGGCCGCCAGCGCCTACGACACCTTCGCCGTGCTGGCATTGATCGCCGCCGCCGCGGCCGTCTACTTCCGCGCCGTCGGCTCCCTCCCGCTGGTCTCCGCCGTCCTGCTGCCCGCCGCCGCGGCGATGGGCGCGCTGGCCCTGGCGCTGTCGGCGACGGCCTACCGCCAGTTCGCACGGGACTTCTGGGCCGTGCTCCACGTCGTGCTCTCGACGGGCACGCTGGTGGTCTTCGCCGTCGCGGCCGTGGGGGGCTGGCTGCTGCTGCACAAGCACCGCCAGCTCCGCAGGCACGATCCGGCGGTCTTCCGCGCGAAACTGCCCTCGCTGGAGCGGCTGGACCGTTTCCTCCGCCAGGTTCTGCCCCTGGGCTGGGTGCTGGTGACCGCGACCATCGCCGCCGGCGTCGCCGGGGCGTTCCAGCCGGCTCGCAGCGGCTACTTCCGAAACTGGCTGACCCACCCCAAGATGCTCGTCGCGGGGATCACCTGGCTGCTGTATACGCTGGCGCTGCACGCGGCCTGCGCCAGGCGGTTCCGCGGGCGGACGGCCGCCATGCTGGCGCTGCTGGGCTTCACGCTGCTGCTGGTCGTCCTCGTCGCCAGCATGCTCATCCCCGGACACTGACATGCGAATCCTGTGCGTTGGAGCGAATCACAGGACGGCCGACCTGGCCGTCCGGGAGCGGCTGGCGCTGGACGCCGACCAGCGGGCCGACGCCCTGCGCGCCCTGCGGGAGACCTGGCCGGAGGCGGAGTTCGCGGTGCTCTCGACGTGCAACCGCACGGAGGTCTACGCGGCCCGCCCGGTGCACGGGCACCCGCGGGCCGACCGGCTGGGCGCCTGGCTGCTGGGCCGCTGCGGCGTCGGGCCCGGCGCCGGCGGCGGCGAGGGCCTGCTGTACACGCTGACCGACGCCGAGGCGACGCGCCACCTCTTCGCGGTGGCCTCCGGGCTGGACAGCCTCGTTCCCGGCGAGGATCAGATCGTCGCCCAGGTCAAGGACGCCTACGCCGAGGCCGCCGAGGCCGACGCCGCCGGAGGCGTGCTCAGCGAGCTCTTCCAGGGCGCCCTGCACGTGGCCAAGCACGTCCGCACCGAGACCGACATCGCCATGGGAAAGGTCTCCGTGGCCTCGGTGGCCGTCGAGTTCGTCGCGCAAGTCTTCGAGACCCTCGCGGGAAAGACCGTGCTGAACGTCGGCGCCGGCGAGATGAACGAGCTGATGCTCCAGCACCTCCGCGACGCCGGGGCCGAGAGCATCGTCGTCGCCAACCGCTCCCGACCCGCCGCCGAACGCCTCGCCGAGGCCTTCGCCGCCCGGGCCGCGGGGCTCGACGAGCTCGGCGAGCTCCTCCCGGCCGCCGACGTGGTGCTGACGTCCACCGGCTCGCCCGAGGCGATCCTGACCGCCAAGGACGTGGCCGACGCCCAGCGGACGCGGGGCTACCGCCCGCTGCTGATCGTGGACATCGCCGTCCCGCGGGACGTCGCACCCGAGGCCGGGCAGGTCGAGAGCGTCTTCCTGTACAACATCGACGACCTCGAGCAGGTCGTCCGCGCCACGCTGGCCAGGCGGGCCGACCAGCAGCAGGCGGCCGACGGGATCATCGACGAGCACGTCGACGAGCTGCTCGGCGGCCTGAAGGTCCGCCAGGTGGCCCCCACCATCGAGGCCCTCTACCGCCGCATGCAGCGGATCGCCGACGACGAGCTCGCCGACGCGAGGAACAAGCTCGGCACGCACGACGACGCCGAGGAGGACATGGCCATCCTCGAGCGGACGCTGCACCGCACCATCCGCCGGATGCTCCACCCGTGCACGGCCCGGCTCCGCTCGGCCGCCGGGTCCGACGCCGCCCGCGCACACGTTGCCGCCCTCCGCGACCTGTTCCACCTCGACGCCGAGGACGAGCCCGACGACGACACACCCGCCCCCGGGGCATAAGCCCCCGACGCTTCCCGAGCGCGTGGCAGGGATGCAGGGGATGCACGCAATGGCAAGGAGTGCCCCCGCAAAGGCGAACCGGAATCGCCCAGCGACCCCGACCGACCAGGGCGCCGGTTCCCACCGCGCCCCCACGCCTCCGCCCGGCCGGCGGCTGCTGGCCACTGACTGCCGGCCACCGGCGCCTTCCCGGCCGGCGCCGGGCGAAGCGGTCTCAAACAGGTTCTTTGCGGTTCCTGCGCCGGACGCGGCTCATCTGGCAAGGCGGCCGAAGCAGGCGATGCCGTAGCATCGCCGATGCAGGCCAACGCGGCCAGGCGGAGCCGGGGGACCAGCGGGAACGCAACATGACGTATCTGGGGCCGCTTAGAACCGCAGGCCGACCTTCATGCCCATGAAGCAGCCGTCCTCGATGTTGATGCGGCTGTCGTCGCGGTCGTCGTAGTCCTCGCCCTCGAAGAAGAACCGCTCGAAGGCGTAGCCGCCGAAGGCGTCGACGAACAGCCCCTCGGTGATCTCCCACCGCAGGCCCGCGGTGGCCCGCATCTCGTAGTAGAACAGCCGGTCGTCGTCGTCCTCGCGGGCGGCGCGGAAGAAGCGGTTGTTGTCCCAGTCGTAGCCGACGTAGACCTCCAGCGGCTCCAGCAGCCGGTAGCCGATCTTCGCGTGTACCCGCCGCAGCATCAGGTAGCGGGCCTCCAGCGTCAGCCGGTCGATCGGCTGGGCCCACACGCTGGCGTAGGGCAGGCCCAGCACGGCCCGGAACCGGCGCGGGTCCGGAACCCACTGGTACGCCACCGCGGGCAGCGGAACGTGCGGGGCGAACGAGCGGTTGTTGGCGTATTGGAGGAAGAACAGCCACCCGTCGCGCTCGCCGACGGGGATGTGAAGGTTGACCAGGGCGTTGACGGCCACCTCCTCGCAACTCTCGAACGGCTCGTCCGAAGGCGAGCTGACGTCCATGCCGGCACCGACGATCCACCCGTTGTCCAGCTTCCGCCGCCACGTCCCGCCGGCCCCGACGTCCCACAGGTGCTCGGGCATGGACACGTCCGGGCGCGTCAGCCGGGCGCCCGTGTCCAGGTCCCAGACACCCACGTGCGCCTTGGCGGCGAACTCCTCCACCTCGGTCTGGCAGATCGGAACGAACACGCCCAGACGCTGGCGGGTCATCGACAGGTCGGTGGACTGATCGTCCACGTCCTCCTCGCAACCGTGGTGGACGTCGTAGGCGAACTTCGTCTTCAGGTTGCCGACCTCACGCTTGAACCACTGCGCGCCGGCATCCTGCCCGGCCGCGACGGCCGTCAGAATACCCACCAACACCGCAACCGCTCCGGAGACCAACCGCGAATGAGAAGCCATGGCGAATCCTTCCAAAAGGGGTTTATTATCTCTTACCCTGAACGGTCGCCGGAATCAAGTGGCTCGCGGTCGCCGGAATCAAATGGCCCGCGGTCGGCGGAATCAAGTGGCCCGCGGTCGGCGGAATCAAGTGGCCCGTCTCGGCCAACACCGGCCGGCTACACACCGACCGCGTCGCGGCAAGCGTGCCAACGTCGGCCGCCGAAACCGCCCCCCGCGCCCCGTCGAACCGGCGCGCCGACCATCGCACTCCCAAGGCCCACGCCGCCAAATATGGAGTGCGGCGGCAACGACGCCGCTTTTCTTCGCCGATGGCGGCCGCCGACACACCATGCACGTCGCGGCAAGCGTGCCCGCGTCGGGCGCGAAAGCGCCCCCCGCCCCCCCGTCGAAGCGGCGCGCCCCCCATCGCACTCCACGGCTCACGCCGCCAAATATGGAGTGCGGCGGCAACGACGCCGCTTTTCCTCGCCGATGT
>CAYLPJ010000086.1:0-18625 GCA_964385465.1 uncultured Planctomycetaceae bacterium
TCGACGGGGCGCGCGGGGCGACTTCGCGGCCGACGTTGGCACGCTTGCCGCGACGGGCTCGGTGTGCAGGCGGCGGCCATCGGCGAGGAAAAGCGGCGTCGTTGCCGCCGCACTCCATATTTGGCGGCGTGGGCCGGGGAGTGGGATGGCCCCGGCGTCGGGCAGGGCCGGTGCGAGGGCGTGCGGTCGGGGGTCATCGGGCAGGCAGCGCCGCTTCGAGGGCGTCGTCCATGGCGGGGACGTTGGCGGCCCAGCCGAAGCGTGCGGCGGCGCGGGCGGCGAGGGCGTCCGCCCCGCGGGCAGGCCGGTCCGCAACGGCGGCGAGGTCGGCCAGGCGGTCGGCGAGGGCCTCCGGCGTGCCGTCGTAGAGGAACTCGCCCGGGCGCTCGACGCCGAGTTCGGCCAGGACCTCCGGGTAGGCCAGGCGGTCGGGCAGCAGCGGGCGGGCGCCGGCGGCGACGGCCTCGACGGCGGCGAGGCCGAAGAATTCGTGCTCGGCCGTCGAGACGAACACGTCGGCCTCGGCGAGTGCGGCGAGGTAGTCGGCGCGGTCGGGCAGGAATCCCCAGCGGTCGATGCGGTCGGCGAACTGGCGGCGGGCTCGCCCGAAGCACTCGGGGACCTCCCGGAAGCTCTCGCCCAGGACGCTCAGGCGGAACGCCACCCCGCCGGCGGCCAGCTTCTCCATCGCATGGAAGAAGGCCTCGGGGCCCTTGTCGTGCTCCCACCGGGCGGCCCACAGGATGCGCAGCGTTCCGGGCGGGCGCGGCCCGGTCGGCGGGGGCGGCGGGTCGATGCAGGGGTGCACGACGCGGCTTCGCCCGGGGATGGCCTCGGCGGCGTCGAGGCAGCGGTGGTCGGGCATCTTGGCCAGCAGGCGTCGCAGCCCGGCGAGCATCTGCTCGCGGTTGAACGCGGAGTTGAACCACACCGCCTCGGCCGACGCGGCGGTGGTGAGGTTCGTCAGGGCGAAGTGCATGTCCCTCGGCTCGTCGCGGCGGACGGGGTAGGCGAGCTGGTTCTCGTGGAAGTAGGCCACGGCGGGGATATCGCGGACGGGCTGGGGGGCGAGCCCGCGGAAGGCGGCGAGGTCGAGCATGTCGCTGGCGAAGGCGACGTCCCATCGGGCCCCTCCGTCGGCGAGCGCGGCCGCCCATTTGGCGAAGGTGATTCCCGCGTGTCGCATCCGCCACTTCCAGTGGTGCGGGGGCAGGTCGAGGACGGTCCAGTCGTGGCGGCTCCGCCGGGCCCAGCCGTCGAGGAAGGCCCGATGGCTCCCGCCGTAGTACGGTTCCAGTGCGAGGATTCTCACGCCGTGCTCCCGAGGTTTCGGCAGGCATCGTACCGCCGGCGGCGGCGGCTTGCCACGCCCCGGCACTGCCGGTAGGCTGTGTCTTGGCCGGGGGGCGGAGCGATGCGGTATGGGCGAGTTGACGCGGACGGCGCTGGCGATCGACGTGGACCTGCTCAAGCGGTTCGACAAGTGGATGGCCGCCCACGGCTACACGAACCGCAGCGAGGCGGTTCGGGACCTGATCCGGGGGGTGCTGATCGAGCAGGAGTGGGCGGACCCGGAGGCGCGGGTGGTGGCGGTGCTGAGCATCGTCTTCGACCATGCCGCCCGTGACCTGGCCCAGGAGATGACGGAGATCCAGCACCGGGACCACCACGCGGTGCTGTGCAGCCAGCACGTGCACCTCGACAGGCACGACTGCCTGGAGGTGATCGTGATGCAGGGGACCTCCACCCAGCTCCGCCGCCTGGCGGATCGGATCATCGCCACGCGCGGGGTCCGCGCGGGCAAGCTGACGCTGCTGAGCAAGGGCGTTTGAAGGGCGGAGGACGGGATTGCCCGCAATCCGCTCGGCCAGTGCTCACCTCCGGCGGACGCGCTGGACGCGGAAGAGGGCGGGCCAGACGCCGGTGATTCGCTCGCGGGCGACCACCTGCGGGCGGTGCGTGTTGTTCAGCGGCTGGAGGCGGAGGCTCTTCTCGTCGTCCTCGTAGATCCGCTTGAACGTCGTGCCCTCCCCCTGCCCGAAGCGGATAAAGCAGTCGTCCCCGCTGCGGGCCTCCAGGGCCGGGGAGAAGATCACCACGTCGCCCTCCTGGTATTCCGGCGCCATCGAGTCGCCCACCACCCGCGCCGCGAAGGCCTGCGGATCGTGCACGTCCGGGCAGCGGATGTAATCGTCGGCCGTGCCGGGCGGGTAGTCCAGGTCGGTCACGTCGCGGGGGTATCCGGCGGAGATGCCGTTGATGATCGGGACCATCCGCCCGGCGAGGAATTCGTCGCGCGGCGCGTCGGCGCCCTCGTCGGGCTCGGGCTTGCCCGCCTCGCTCCCGCCGGGCTCGACACCGGCGACCTGGAGCCGCCCCTCGAGCCTGCGGACCTTGGCCGAGAGCAGCTCCACCTGCTCCCGAACGTCGGCCGGGGTCCGGTCGAGGTGGGCGATCCGCACCAGCTCCCCCGGGCGGAAGCCCAGCACGCGCTCCAGCGACCGCAGCTTGCCGTCCGACGGCGGGTTGATCACCTTGTCCGTCTCGATGTTGGACAGGTACGGCTTGGACATCTCCGCGTCGCCGGCCACCGATTCCTGGGTCAGGCCCAGCTCCCGTCTTCGCTCGCGTATGATCGAGCCGAGGCTCATGCGTCATCTCCCTGTTGATGAAGCACCTGCGCTTCGCTTCCATTATGGCGCCGGCCGGGGGAGTAGGCAAGGAAGGAAAATAAAATAGAATGACTCTTTTTCCTTAAACACCTTGACAAGCTGAATATTTGGTTTAGTATATTACCATTCCTGTTTTGCGTACGGTGAACAGAAGGCCGGACAACGCACAGGTATCTCCCGGACGCCGAAGGCCCCGGGAGCAAGCCACAAGACCCACCGGGCGCGGTACGCGATCGGCGGACCGCCAACTCGACGCCGGCCCTTGTGATGTGTCAGCCCAGGGCCGTCGAGCGGGCGGGACGCGCGGCCCGCGGGGTTGGGAAGTCATTGGGATGCATGAGGTTGCCGGGGGCTCGCCCTCAGTCTGACGGGTGGTACTTCGCGCGAGCGGGGTAGCGGAACCGGACGCGGCAGAGCGTGCGGCCTTGCCGCTCGGCCGGGGGGTACAGCTCGGCAAGCATCTGCATCAGGGCCGCGAGGTCCTCGATCCCGTCGGCGCGGGCGTCGGCGTCGGTCAGGTCCTCGGGGGAGACCTCCTCGACGGAATCCACAGAGACCGCCCCGAGGCCGGGGACCTTGTGCACGGACCCCGGCCGGACCCGGCGGCGCCGCCAATACCGCAGCGTGGTGGTCTTGGTCCCGCCGCGGATGGCGTCGAAGAATCGCTTTTTCATCAGGAGCATGGGATGGCCTCAGCAAGCAGCGTGGCGGCGTGGACGTTTCGTGTCAACGCGGAAGTGACCCGCCGGCCGGGGGGATCGGCCGACGCCGGGCGGGTGGCGGCGATGTTCGGCCTCGGGGGCTCTCGGACGGAGACGCTGTACGACAATCTCCGCGTGGCGGTTCGCCCCGGGGAGATCCTGGCGATCATCGGCCCCTCGGGTGCGGGCAAGAGCGTCCTGCTGGGCCGGATCGCCGCCGCGGCGCCGGAGGCCCGGCGCCTTCGCACGGCCGAGCTGGCCGGCAGCGACGCCCCGGCGGTGGACGTGCTGACAGGCGGGGCGATGGAGGGGCGATTGCGTGTGCTGGCCCGCTGCGGCCTGGCCGAAGCGGGCGCTCTGGTCACCCCTGCCCGCCACCTCTCGGGGGGGCAGCGTCTTCGCTTGGCGCTGGCCGAGGCGGTCCACGAAGCCCTCGGCGCCGCCGGCCCGCGGCTGGTGCTGGCCGACGAGTTCGCCGCCGGGCTGGACGCGACGACCGCCCGGCTGCTCTGCCGGGGCCTGCGGGGGCTGATCGACGGCTCGACCGTCGCCCTCGCGCTGGCCACGCCGCGGATGGACCTGCTGGACGCGCTCGGTGCCGATACCGTCGTCGTCAAGCCGCTGGGCGCCCCCGCCCGCGTGCTGACGCCTCGCCGCGTCCGCCGAGGGCGGCGCGACCGCCCGGACCGCTGGTCCGTCGGCGCCGGGAGCATCCACGACTACGACGCCCTCGGGGGCTTCCATTACCTCGCAGGGCGGCCGGCGCTGCACAAGCGCGTGGCCGTCATCCGCCCGCCGGCGACGCGGCGCGGCAGGTGGCGGCGCCACACCGAGCCGCCCGTCGCGGCGGTCCTGGTCGTCTCCCCGCCGCTGATGAACGTCCGCGGGCGGAACCTCGCCACCGGCGGGCGGTACGCCGGGCCGGACCGTTCGGCGTCGACGGCGCGGCTGAACGCCGAGATCGAGTGCATCTCGCGGGTGGTGGTGCATCCGACGTATCGCGGCTGCGGGCTGGCGACGCGGCTGGTCCGCCACGCGCTCGCCACGGCCGAGACGCCCTTCGTCGAGGCCCTCGCCGCGATGGGGCGCGTGCACCCGTTCTTCGAGCGGGCGGGCATGGCGGCGTATCCGACCCCGCCGGACGAGCACGCCGCGCGGCTGGTTTCGGCCGCGGTGGCCGCCGGGCTCAGCGAGGCCGACCTCGCCGCCGTCGAGCCCGTCCGCCGCCTGCTGGCCGACGCCCCCGCCGGGCGCACCGCCGAGCTGCGGGCCGCCATCGAGCGATGCAAGGCCCGGCTGATCCCCCGCGGGCGCCGCGGGCGCGTCGCCGACCCTCTCGCCGACGTCTGCCGCCGCAGCGTCCGCCGATACGTCTACTACCTCGCCCGGGCCGGGGAGACCGGGGCGTTCGAGGAGGCCTGAGCCCGAGAGTGCCCGGCGCGGCGGGGCACCGGGCAGTCGCCGGCCGGCGGCGCTGGGCGGCCTCGAGCCGGCCTCGGGGTCGCCGGCGGCGGGTCAGTCCGTCTTGCCCGGCGGGCGGGCGGCCTGCCACCCGGCGCGAAGGCGGGCGGAGAGCTCCCCGACAACCGCCTCGCGGCCGGGGTCGAGGGCGGCGTTGACGTTCTCCTGCGGGTCGGCGGCATGGTCGTACAGTTCGCGTGCGAGGGCCTCGCCGGTCTCCCGGTCCTGCCACTCCGTGTACCGCCAACGGTCCGTCCGCATCGTGTAGCCCATCACCTTCCCGCCCTTGCGGGGGTACTGGCTGAACGCGGCGGGCTTCCACGCCCGGCCCGGGTCTTCCAGCAGCGGCGCGAAGCTGCTGCCCTCGCAGTGGTCGGGCACGTCGAGCCCGGCCAGTTCGCAGAGCGACGGGTACATGTCCACGAACTCGACCAGCGCCTCGGTCCGCAGGGCGGCGCCGCGGGTCTCGGGCGTCGCGGCCAGCATGGGCGCGCGGGCGTCGATCTCGAAGTTCGTGTGCTTGCACCAGGAGGCGTGCTCGCCGAGCTTCCAGCCGTGGTCGCCCCACAGGCAGATGAGGGTATCGTCCCGCAGGCCGAGGCGGCCCAGCTCGTCCAGGACGCGCCCGAGCTGGGCGTCCATGTAGCTGACGCACGCGCAGTAGCCGTGGAGGAGCTGCCGTGCGAGCTCGTCGGGGACGGGGCCCTCCTTGGGCATGCCGAAGTACCCGCGAAGCTCGCCGAAGTCCGTCAGCGAGAACTCCGTGGCCCCCTCCGGCGCGAACGGGTTGGCCGCCAGGGGCAGCTCGGCCGGGTCGTACAGGTCCCAGTACCGCTTGGGGGCGTTGAAGGGCAGGTGCGGCTTGCGGAAGCCGAGGGCCAGGAAGAAGGGCCTTCCGTTGGCGGCGGAGTCGGCGAGCTCCCCCAGGGCGGCGACGGCGGCCGAGGCGTCCAGGCCGTCGTGATAGCCCTCGTCGCCGACCTCGGCGGCCTCGAAGGCCGGGCCCACCCCCTGCCGCTTGTCGCCCCGGGCGGCCATGATCTCGGCGTTGGCCTTCATCGCCTCGATGGCCTCGTCGGTGAGGTACCCGCGGCCCTGCCAGTCGCCGGTGGACTGCCGCGGCGGGGCCGACCAGCCCTCGAGGTCGTCGTCGGCGTGATGGTAGACCTTGCCCACCGACCGCGTCTCGTAGCCGCACTGCTTGAAGTGCTGCGGGAGGGTCAGCACGTCGGGCATGACCGACCGCACGGGGGTGACGAGATCGTAGATGCCGGTCGTATCGGGCCGGCAGCCGGTCAGCACGCTCGCCCGCGACGGCGCGCAGACGGCCTGCTGGCAGTAGGCGCGTTCGAAGACGATCCCGTCTTCGGCGAGCGCGTCGATGTGCGGGGAGTGAATCCACCGCTGCCCGTAGCAGCCCAACTGCGGCCTGAGGTCGTCGACGGCCACGAACAGCACGTTGCGAGGTTGTCTCTGGCTCATGCGGACATGCTACCAAGCCCGGGCGCCGAAGTGCAGCGCCTCCTCCGGGGACGCTGGCCGACCGGTTCCCGCGGGCCGGTGGGAAGCGCTCGCGTGTTCAGTGAAGGGCGGCGATGGCCGCGACGGCGCCCCCCTGTGGGAGCTGGACCTGCCCGCCCTGCCGGTCCACGGGGGCCTCGGCGTCGGCGCCGGGGCCGCAAGGCCGCAGGCGCTGCGCCGCGCGCGCCGAAGGGGCACGGCGCGGACGGCGCCGTGCCCCTCGGGGATGCGGTTCTTGCGCCGCGGCTCAGGCCGTGCGGCGGCGCGTGCGGCGGAAGGCCAGCAGCAGGCCGCCCGCGGCGACCAGCGCCAGCGACGCCGGCTCGGGGACGGCCGTGCTGTAGAAGTTGTCGAACGCCAGGCCGATCGTGCTCTCCTTGGTGCCGACGAACGAGATGTGCACCTCGCTGACGGTCACGTCCTCGGGAGTCTGGTAGCAGAACTCCCAGCACTTGCCGTCCAGCGTGCCCGGCTCCTCGATGCCCTTGCCCTCGGGGCTCAGGAGGGCGGGGTTGCTCGTGTCGCTCCAGGGCTGGCCGTTCTGCTGGCCGAAGGCCCGCACCTGCCACTGCTCCGTGCCGTGGTTATTCTCGTCGATGTCCCAGATCTGCCCGCAGAACGCCGTCGTCAACTCGGTGTACTTGATGACCATCGTGAACGGCCCGCGGGCGGTCACGTCGTCGGGGCCGCGAAGCAGGAAGTTGTCCAGGTCGTACTGCGGGTCCACGTCCGCGTCGTAGTCGAACACGTACGTCTGCGGATCCCCGGCGTCGCCGTAGCCGAAGCCGTGATTGTTGTCCAGGTCCTGCCCCGACGGATACGTCGCCTCCATGTACATCGGCTCGTAGCCGGCCGCGACCGGGTCCTGGAACGCCGCCGGGGCCGCGCTCTCGATGTAGTAGAAGCTCACCCCGCCGTCGGCGGGATCGCTGTACTGATCCGTGATCGCCACGCCGTCCGTGGGCGTCCCGCCCGGGAGCGTCTCGAACGTGATCGGGGCCCCGGCGGCCGCCAGGGCGATCCCCAGCACCACGCCGGCGGTACACACACACTTCGCCATCGAGTTCCTCGTTCCGTACATCGTAGCTTTCCTCTCTTTCACTTCTTTCACTGCGTCCCCCCACCACTCCGGCCGACGGCATTCGCGGCCTGTCCGTACAGCGGTTCGGGGCATCCGGCCCCGGGGCCGCCTATGTACACTTCCAGTCGATCGCCCGCGCGGACGACCGCACGTTCGCACGGTTCACTACAGATTCCCTGTCGGGTCCGGGCGCACCGGTACCGCGGCGGGCGCGCCTGGACAATGCGCAGCCCGTTGGGGGGTGCGGGGCACGCCGGAGCCGCCGTCGCCGCCGGCGCGTACATTCCACAGAACGGGTCGCGTTCCACAGAACGGACGGCGGCGCGGATCGGCCGCGTGCGGGGTCCCTCCGGACCTCTACTTACAGATTGTCGGGAGCCACAGGCTCCACCATCCGGTGCCGGCGGGAAGAAGGGGGGAAACTGCCCGGACCCGGGCGCCACACAGTGCAGGCCCGGCGGGGCAACTGATCCCTCGCTTCTCGCGGCAGGCCGCCAGGCTCAGGCGGCTGTCCGGCCACGCCTTTGGGGGCGGGACCTGCAACTCCGGACAGTTACTTCGGCCGGGAGTATACCCGACCTCGGTGAATCCGTCTAGGTGAAATCCACCAGAAAAACCCGGGAATCCCCGCCCGGCGGGCGGCGCCGGCCGGGGACTACAGTTCCGTCGTGCTACTTCCCGAGCACAATCCAGATGTTCCGGTACGCGACGGGGTTTCCGTGGTCCTGGAGCATCAGGGGCTTGGTCGCGCCGCCGCCGAGGGGCACCCGCTCGTGAATGGTCACGCCGTTGTGGACCACCTTGTACCAGGCATCCTGCTTCTTGCCGTCCTTGCCTTTTCCCGGCGGATGGTACTCGATGTCGTACGTCTGCCACGCCAGGGGCGGCAGGCACATGTTCGGCTTCGGCGGATGCGTCTTGTAGATGCCCCCGCACTCGTTGGGCTTGCCCGCGAGGCCGAAGGAGTCCAACACCTGCACCTCGCGCCCGGCGGGCACGTACGCGCCGCTGTTGCCGCGCCCCTGCCCCCGCGCCTTCGGCTTGAACGGCGTGCGGAACTCCAGGTGCAGCGTCCAGGGGCCCTCGAACGCCTCCTTCGTGCGGTTGCTGCCGGACTTGCGGACGATCTGCACGTACCCGGCCTCGAAGGCCTCCCACTTCTGGTGTCGCCACGCCTCCATCGACGGCTTCTTGCCCGGCTCGTACGCCAGCAGCACCGTCGCGCCCTTCGGCGGCGCGGCGCCCAGCGTGGGGCTCTTCCGCTGGACCTTCTCGGCCACGATCTTCTCGCCCCTGGCGTTGCTGGCCGTCAGCTTCCCGGACTCGATCGTCCCGGTGATGTCCTCCTGCCCCTCGGGGGGGAACTTCTCGGTGGCGCAGAACCGCTCGGGGTTGCCGTCCATGTACCGCCGGGGCTCCTTTGCCGGCTGGAGTACGACCTTCCCGCCGTCGAGCTTGCCGTCGGCCAGGGCCTTGTGCACCTGGTCCCAGCCGGCGCCGGGCAGCCCGCCGGGCAGGAAGACCGCCTGAAGCCGGTCGCCGCTCAACGCGATGACCTGCACGCCGATCTTGCGTTTCTCGTCTCCGGCCACCGTGCCGACGTACTCGCCCTGGACCTCGTAGACCGGCGAGGCCTTGGCGGCCTCCTGCGGCGTGGTGTAGGTGCCGCTTTCCTTCCCGGCCGCACAGGCCGCACCCATCAGCGAACCCATCGAGACGGCGGCGGCCAGGGCACACAGAACGCTCGTTCTCATCGCGCGATCCTTTCGTTGTGTCGTCGGGGAGTCCTGTCGCACTATGAAACCCCCGCGGGGCCTTCGCGGCGCGTTCGTTCGACGACTTCCTTGCTGATCCGCATGGCGCACCAGTCGCGCCCGCACATGGAGCAGTAGTCGGCCTCGGCGTCGACGTCGTCCTTGCGCCGGTACGCGGCGGCCGCCTCGCCGTCGAAGGCCAGCTCGAACTGGCGTTTCCAGTCGAAGTCGGCCCGCGCGTCGGCCATGGCGTCGTCCCGGTCGCGGGCGCCGGGCAGCCCGCGGGCGACGTCGGCAGCGTGGGCGGCGATCTTGTAGGCCACGCAGCCTGTGCGGACGTCCTCGGGCGCCGGCAGGGCGAGGTGCTCGGCGGGTGTGACATAGCAGAGGAAGCTCGCCCCGTGCACGGCCGCGGCGGTCGCGCCGATGGCCGAGGTGATGTGGTCGTAGCCGGGGAAGCAGTCGGTAACGACGGGCCCGAGCACGTAGAAGGGCGCGCCGTCGCAGACCGTTTGCTGGCGGGTCATGTTGGCCTCGATCTGGTCGAACGGCACGTGGCCGGGCCCCTCGACCATGACCTGCACGCCGGCGTCGCGGGCGCGGTGGACGAGCTCGCCGAGGACGTCCAGCTCGGCGAACTGGGCCTCGTCGGACGCGTCGGCCAGGCAGCCCGGGCGCAGGCCGTCGCCGAGGGAGTAGGTCACGTCGTGCTCGCGGAGGATGGCGCTGATCTCGTCGAAGGCCTCGTACATGGGGTTCTGCCGCCCGTGGTGAACCATCCACTTGGCCAGCAGGCTCCCGCCCCGCGACACGATCCCCATCCGCCTCGAGCCGGCCAGGGGCAGGTGCTCGCGGAGCAGGCCGGCGTGCACGGTGAAGAAGTCCACGCCCTGGCGGGCCTGGGCGGCGAGGGTGGCGAGGATGTCGTCGACGGTGAGCTCCTCGACGGGGCGGTCGACGATCATGGAGTAGATCGGCACGGTGCCGATGGGCACGGTGGCGTGGGCGAGCAGGTGCTCGCGGGTCTCGTCGAGGTCCCCGCCGGTGGACAGGTCCATCACCGCGTCGGCGCCGTAGGTAACCGCCCACTGGAGCTTGAGCAGCTCCTGCTGGCGGCAACTGCTCAGCGGCGAGGCGCCGATGTTGGCGTTGATCTTGGTGCTCACGGCCCGGCCGATGGCGACGGGGTCCAGCCTCGCCCCGTCGCTCCCGGCGGTTCCGGCGAGGTGGCGTCGGTTGGCGGGGATCACCAGCCGCCCTGCGGCGAGCTCGGCACGGACGGTCTCGGCGCCGATGCCCTCGCGCTGGGCGACGCGGCGCATCTCCGCGGTGACGTGTCCGTCGACGGCCTGTTGGTACTGAGTCATTGGCATCTCCACGGCAGCCCGGCAAACCCCGAATGATAGTCCCCCGCGGCGGCGGAACCAACCCGGAATCCGGGCGCGGAGGCGTCAAACAGCACGCACCTGTTGCCTCGGGGGCGCCGGTTGCGTAGACTTTGCTGACGAACGGAAGCGGGCTCGCCCCGCGCAGGATTGAAGAGAGATCGCCATGACGGACCCCGCCGACGCCAAGCGGGTCTTCGTGGCCGCCACCGGGCAGGACCAGGGCAAGACGACGGTCTCTCTGGGCCTGATGGCGGCCTTCAACAAGACGCACCCGCCGGTGGGCTTCATCAAGCCCGTGGGGCAGCGGTACGTGGAGATCGAGGGCATCCGCGTGGACGAGGACGTGGCGCTGATGGACTCGATGTTCCCCTCGCGGGTCGAGCTGTCGGACATGAGCCCGGTGACGGTCGGGCGGTCGTTCACTCGCGACTACATCCGCGAGCCGCACCCCACGAAGCTCGCCGACCGCATCCGCGAGAGCTTCGCCCGGGTCGCCGCCGGGCGGGGGTCGGTCGTCGTCGAGGGCACCGGGCACGCCGGCGTCGGCTCCTGCTTCGACACCTCCAACGCCGACGTCGCCAAGCTGCTCGGCGCCAACGTCGTGCTCGTCGCCGGCGGCGGGATCGGCAGGCCCATCGACGAGGTCCTGCTCAACCGCAGCCTCTTCCGAGACCGCGGCGTCGAGATCGTCGGCGTCGTCCTCAACAAGGTCCTCCCGGCCAAGCTGGAGGCCGTCCGCGAGGCCGTGACGGCCGGGCTGGGGCACAAGGGCATCGAGCTGCTGGGCTGCATCCCCTACGAGCCTCGTCTGGCCAGCCCGACGGTCCGGCAGATGCTCGACGAGATCGGCGGCGAGCTGATTCACGGCGCCGGGGCCCTGGGCAACAGCATCGACGCGGTCATCGTCGGGGCCATGTCCGCCCACCGCGCGCTGGACTACGTCCGCCCCGGCTGCCTGCTGATCACCCCCGGAGACCGCGACGACATCATCCTCGCCGCACTCACCGGCTGCCTCATGGACCCCGCCGAGGCCGGGCAGATCGCCGGGCTCCTGCTCACCGGCGGCTCGCCGCCCCAGACGTCCACCATGAAGCTCATCAAGCGGACGAACATCCCCGTCGTGCTCGTCGAGGCCGACAGCTACTCCGCCGCCGCGGCCGTCAACCACCTCAAGGTGAAGATCCAGCCTTCCGACGAGACGAAGAAGTCCCTCGCCGCCCGGCTGGTCGCCGAGCACGTGAACATCGAGCGCGTCTACGAGCGCATGTAACGCCCGCTCCGGCGGCCAGCAGGACCAGCGAGCCGGGCTCGGGAACGCTCGCCGGGGCGCCCGCCGCCGGCGGGGGCAGCAGCCCGACGGACCGCCCGAAGTTCTCCCGCAGTTGCCGCAGGTCCTCGCGGTCGACGTCGCCGTCGTAGTCGAAGTCCCCCTCCAGCCAGGTCGCGTTGGCGTCCGTGCCGAGGGCTCGCTTCAGCCGCATGTAGTCGGCGGCGTCGACGTCGCCGTCGATGTCCGCGTCCCCGGGCAGGTATCGATCCGTGCCGGTCACGTCGCGGAACGCCCGACCGAGGCCCTCGCGGTTGCTGATGCGGATCGCGTCGATCCACCCGCCGTCGCCGGTCCACGGCTTGTCCGTGCCCGCGTCGGTGTCCCACGACAGCACGGCGATCTGGTCGAGGCCGTCGAACAGGGCGGTCTCGGCGTCCACGAAATCCGCCGGGCCGAGGGCCTTCAGGTCGTTCGGGTCCGCCCAGAGCTCGAAGCGGCTCCGCCCGTCGCCGAGGACCATCCGCCCCAGCAGCAGGTGCGTCTGCCCGACCGCGAGGTCGGCGACGTTGGCCGTGGTCTGCCCGTCGAGGATCACCCGCAGCTCCCCGCCGACAAGCTGCACGCCGTTGCGGACCTGGTCGTTCGCGGGATCGGCATTGCCCGTCGGGTTGAACGTCAGCCCGCAGACGCCGGTCGCGTCGTCGGCCTGGACCAGCAGCGAGAACCACACGTCCCCGACCATGGTGCCGGTGAGCCTGCGGCAGTTCTGGCGGGGCTGGCCGTAGAGCCCGCGGACCTTCCCCGGCGAGCCGTCGCCGCGCTGCGCCACCGCGTAGCCGCCGCGGTCGTACGCCAGGTCGCCCGCCCGGACGCGCTGCGTGCCCGTGCGATGCTGATGCCTGGCGCCCCAGGCCTCCCGGAAGCCTGCCCCGCCGCCGAGGCCCTGGAGGTCCAGGTCCGACAGGTCCGCCCAGTCGTTGAAGTCCGCCTCGACCACGCCGCGGTGGATGACCCCGTTGTTGGGCCACTCGACCAGGGCCCCGTCGTCGATCAGCCGCTGGCGGAGCTGGAGGTAGGAGACGCCCTGGACCGACGTGTTGCCGTCCAGCGCCATCGCCGCCGCCGTGCCCGCCGCCTGCCCGAGCACCATGAAGACCGGCTCCATCCGGATCGACCCGTAGGCGATGTGCGAGGCCGACACCGCCGAGGTCACCAGCAGGTTGGAGGCCTCGGCCTCCTGCGGCGTCAGCGACCGGTAGGAGATCTCGTACGGCTCGGGAACGGAGCGCTGGATGTCGCCCTCGTTCCGCGCGTGGCCGGAGGGGTCGACGTACCGCTGGGTGTTGTGGGAGTCCATGTTGTACGAGCCGAGGCCGATGGACTCCGGCGCGTCGCGCCCGGCGAGGCAGTTGCGGTCGGTCATGACGTACCGCCCGACCATCCGCCGGGCCTCGCGGACGTAGATCTGCCCGGACCAGCCGTTGCTGTCCTGGAACTCGTCGCGGGTCAGCCCGTAGCTGTTCATCTCGTCGCGGAGATGCCGGGGGACGTTGGGGTCCGTCGCGAGGTAGTACAGCAGCCCCTGCTGGTAGTCCTTGTGCTCCTGGCGGATGGCCTCCCGCTGGAGGTGGTTGGCGTCCGGGTAGTCGTAGCTGCCCCCGATGTAGTCCGTCGAGACCGCCCCGCGGTTGTTCATGTCGTACTTGCCGCCCCGCAGGCCGTCCAGCTTCATCAGGCTGGTGATGCTCGACGGGTTCGTCGCCGCGATGTGACGGCGCAGCAGCTCGTAGCGCCCCGCGTCGTACCCCGCCGGGGCGGTCCACGGGCGGCGGTCGGCGGCGCGGGTGACGATCAGCCGGTAGTTGTACGCCTGAACGTGGTCGTCGCCTTCCCCGTCGGTGCCCGGCGGGTCGCCGCTGACCAGCGGCAGCAGCCCGCTGGCCGGATCCCCGGGGACCACGTACGGGTCCACCGGGTTGCTCGAACTGAACTGGTGCTTCGTCGCCCGGGCCTTCTGGACGCCGTTGTACACCTCGCCGTACTCGCTGTTGGCCTCCCGCCCGACGCGGTAGGTCACCTGCGCCCCGGCCAGCAGATCGCCCTCGTATCCGGCGTCGATGAACACCCCGCCGGCGAACGCCTTGCCGCTCTCGGTGCGGATCTCCGTGACGCGCCCGCCCGCCGTGCTCACCCCGCCGTCGAGCTCCAGCCGCTCGTTGCGGAGCACCGTCACGCCCGCCGCGGCCGCCCAGTCGTCGAAGACCCGCTCGGCCACGTGCGGCTCGAAGTTCCACACCGCCCCCCCGCTGCCGTATTCCTGCCCGACGCGCTCGTAGTATTCCCGGCTGAGGCCCTGGATCGCGTCCTTGCTGCCGAAGTCCGTCCAGCTCAGCCCGTGGGTCGTCATCCCCCCCAGCCGGCCGGTCGGCTCGATCAGCACGACGCTCTTGCCCATCTCCGCCGCCTGGATGGCCGCGATCACCCCGCCGGATGTCCCGCCGTAGACGACGACGTCGTACTCCGCCGGCTGGTCGGCCCCCGCCGTCGCCGCGGCCGCCAGCGCGCAAACCGCCCCCACCGCCCACGCCGCCCATGGAACCGTCATCTCGCCGAGCACACTGTCCTCCGCTGCAAAGGTCCGCCCCATTGTACAGCAAGCCGGCCGATCGCGGAGGCCCGAAGCGAGAGTCCCGCCGTCGGGCGGGGCCGGCATGTGGAAGAACAGGCCGCTCAGTCCATCCCGAACATCTCCTCCTTGAGGTCCAGGTAGAACAGGTAGTTCTCCTGCGGGACGTCCGGCGGGCATCGGTGGTCGCAGAAGGGGATGAACCCGCCGCGCTCGACGTAGGGGACGAGGGATTCGAGGTACTTGCGGATGTCGTCGCGGCTTCGGGCGAGGACCATCTTGTCCACGCCGCCCATGATCCGCAGGTCCTTGCCGTACTCGTCGAGCATCTCGCCGGGGTGCCCCGAGCCGTTGACCTCGAAGGGGAACATGGTGTTGATCCCGCCGTCGAGCAGCAGCGGGATGATCGGGCGGACGTCGCCGTCGCAGTCGGTGTACCAGATGTCGATGCCGTGGGCGTCGAGCTTCGCGCGGACCCGCTTGTACCGGGGCACGATCACGTCGCGGTAGAACGGCACGGAGACGATGGGGCCCTGCTTGAAGCAGATGTCCTCCCAGCCGCTGGCGTAGTCGAAGTCGATCTCGCCGAGCAGTTGGTCCAGCGACTGCTCGACGAGCTGGCAGCAGGTCTCGATCATGTCCTCGACCATGGCCGGGTGATCGTGGCAGGCGTAGCAGAGCCCCTCGAAGGTGAGCATGTCGCGGACCTTGCCGATCATGGACCCGCAGTTGACGCCGAGCGGGTAGTCGCGGTCCGGCGGGTGGTTGGCGCGGACGGCGGCGACGTCGACCACCCGCGCGGGGTCATCGAGTCGGAACCGTTCGGCCTTGACGCGTTTCCAGTCGTCGGGGCCCTCGATGGACGACTTGATGAAGTGGGGGATCGTGCTGTGCCCGTCCCTGGGCATCTCGGCGATGAGCCCCTCGCTGTTGCGGATGACCTTGTGGGTGGCGGTCTCCTCGATCACCTCTTGCTCGAACGGCGGGTGCATCCACCACCGCCCGCCGGCGGAGGCGTGGCGGTCGAAGTTGAAGAACGCGTCCGCCTGCCCGTTGTTGGTGATGCCGTTCTCGACGAAGATCGGCCATTGCTGGAAGTTCTCGCTCCAGTAGCCGAACTCCATGTTGAAGCAGCGGTCCACCGGCTGGTAGTGCATCTGGCGGTTGAACCGCTCGCGGTCGGTCATCGTGGACGTCCACTTCTCTCGGCAGGGCTGGACCATCGACGGGTCTCCTTCGCTGGCGGCGCCCGGGTCCGGGGGCGCCGGTGCGCTACTGGACGACGAGTTGGTGCTCGGTCCGCCGGACGAACTGGTGTCTCTGCCAGTTGGCGTCCGGCTCGGGGAAGTCCTCGCGGTAGTGCACGCCGCGCGTCTCCGTGCGGCGCAGGGCGCAGCCGGCGATCACGTAGGCGGCGGTGAGCATGTTCTGTATCTCCCACCCGGCGGGGTCGTGGAACTCCTTGTCGAGGACGTACCGTCCCCAGAAGTTGACGATCTCGATCGTCTCGCTGAGCCGTTCGCCCCGGCGGACGATGCCGGCGTTTCGCCACATGACCGAGCGGAGGGAGTTGCGGATGTCGTTGAGATCCATCTCCGTGCGCTCCGAGCGCGCGCTGGGCCAGTCGATGCGGCGGACCGGCGGGGGGGGCTGCTCCTGCGCGGCCAGGCCGGCTAGGTCGCCGCAGCGTGCGCCGAAGACCAGCGCCTCGGTCAGGCTGTTGGAGGCCAGGCGGTTCGCGCCGTGCAGTGCGGTGCAGGACGCCTCGCCGCAGGCCAGCAGGCCGTCGAGGCTGGTCTGCCCGTCGCGGTCGGCCCAGGCCCCGCCGATCATGTAGTGGGCGGCGGGGTGGACCGGCAGCAGGTCCTCGCCCGGGTCGATCCCGAAGTCCCGGCAGCGGCGGTCGATGTCGGGGAAGCGGCGGGCGAACGCCTCGGCGCCGAGGTGGCGGACGTCCAGGTACACGTGCGTGGCGTTCGTGCGGGCCATCTCGGCCAGGATGGCGCGGCTGACGACGTCCCGCGGGGCCAGCTCGGCCATCTCGTGGTGGCCCTGCATGAACCGCTCGCCCTCGCGGTTGACCAGGTACGCCCCCTCGCCGCGCACGGCCTCGGAGATCAGGCTCCGCGTGCTGCCGGCAACGTACAGCGTCGTCGGGTGGAACTGCATCAGCTCGGCGTCGGCGAGCTGCACGCCGGCGCGGAAGGCCAGCGCCATCGCGTCGGCCGTCGCCACGCGAGGGTTGGTCGTCTCCCGCCACAGCACGCCCGAGCCGCCGGCGGCGAGGATCGTCCGCGCCGCCAGGATCAACTGGAGCCCGAACCGCGGGTGGAACGTCAACGCGCCCAGGCACCGCGCGCCGCCGCCCCCGGCCGGGGGATCGGTCACCAGGTCGATCACGAAGCACTCGTCGAAGACCTTCACCCGCTCCGACGCCCGCAGCCGGGAGGCCAGCACCTCGCAGAGCGCCCGCCCGGTGGCGTCGCCGTTGGCGTGGACGATGCGGCTGGCGTGGTGCCCCCCCTCCCGGCCCAGATCGAGCTCGCCGTCGGTGACGTCGAAGCCGACCCCCCACTCGCGCAGTTGGGCGATGTGCTTGGGGGCCTCGGCGACGGTGTGGCGGACCACCTGCTCGTCGCTGAGCCCCGCGCCGGTCGCCAGCGTGTCGGCGATGTGGCTCTCGGGCGAGTCGGCGGGGTCCAGCACGGCCGCGAGCCCCCCCTGGGCGTAGTAGCTGTTGGAGTCCTCGATCTTCGCCTTGGTGACGACGATGGCCTCGCCGTGCTCGGAGGCGGCGATGGCGGCGCGCATCCCCGCCGCGCCCGTGCCGATGATCAGCACGTCGGTGAAGATGTGCCCGAGCCGCCGGCTGTCGAAGCCGAGCAGGTACCGCCGCTGGAGGTAGCTGGCATCCATGGGGGGAGTGTACACCGCGTCGGCAGCGATGTCGATGGCAGGTCGGGCTTGCTTGGCGAGCCGGCGGCGCGTAGTCTCTGTCCCGGCGGGCGGTTGTCGCCCGGCCACGAAAGGATCGCACGATGCGTAAGGAATCGCGGCAGTTTCTCGAGGAGCTCCTGGCCACGCCGACCCCCAGCGGCAGCGAGGCGCCGGGGCAGCGGCTCTGGTGCGACTACGCCAGGCAGTTCGCCGACGAGGTCGTCACGGACAGCTACGGCAACGCGGTGGCGATGCTCAACCCCAAGGGCAAGCCGAAGATCATGCTCGACGGGCACGTCGACGAGATCGGCCTGATGGTCAAGTACATCGACGAGAAGGGCTTCGTCTACTTCCAGCGGGTCGGGGGCGTCAGCCCCGCCCTCGTGCCCGCCAAGCGTGTGGCCATCCACACGCCCAAGGGCGTGGTCCGCGGCGTCGTGGGCGCGACGGCGATCCACCTCCAGGACCGCGGCAAGGACCCCAAGGTCCCCAAGATGCACGAGCTGTTCATCGACATCGGGGCCGGCGACGGCAAGGAGGCGAAGAAGCGCGTCGCCGTCGGCGACCCGATCACGTTCGTCGAGGGCTTCGAGATGCTCACCGAGCACGTGGCCGTCGCGCGGGCGTTCGACAACCGCGCGGGCACGTGGGCGGTGATCGAGGCGCTTCGGCTGGCCAAGGGCGCCGGGGCGACGTGCTGCGTCTGCGCGTGCAGCTCGATCCAGGAGGAGACGGGGCTCAACGGCGCGAAGATGCAGGTGTTCAACGTCAAGCCCGACGCGGGCATCGCCGTGGACGTCACCCACGCGACGGACACGCCGGGCATCGACGCCAAACAGCACGGCGAGGTCAAGATGGGCGACGGGCCGACCGTCTCGGTCGGACGCGAGAACCACCCCGTCCTCGTCGAGCGCCTGCGAAAGGTCGCACGCCGCAAGCGGATCAAGATCCAGACCGAGGCCTTCAGCCTCACCGGCGGGACAGACGCCTACGCCATGTGGACCGCCAACGGCGGGGTTCCCTCGGCCGTTGTGTCCATCCCCAACCGCTACATGCACTCGACCGTCGAGACCCTCGACCTACGGGACCTCCAGAAGACCGCCGAGCTGCTCGGCGGCTTCTGCGCCGACCTCGAGAAGACCGACAAGTTCGCGGTGAACGTCTGATACGTGTCCCACTTGGTTCTCGTGCATGCCCGGTTGCGTAACAGCCCA
>CAYLPJ010000087.1:0-15593 GCA_964385465.1 uncultured Planctomycetaceae bacterium
CGATGAAGACGAGCCCGACTCGATCCTCCCCCGCATCACCCCCGTCGTGCTGACGAACCCGCTGAAGTAGCGGGCGGGGCCCGGGAGTTGTGCCCCGGGGCGCGGGCGCCTATCCTTCTCGGTGCAGGGCTGCTGTCAACGCACCGAGGAGGCGACGCGCCATGACCGAGCCGAAAGAGGCGATGCTTTACGAGAAGCTCGACGGGGAGAAGGTCCGCTGCGAGCTGTGCGGGCACGGCTGCGTGCTGGTCGGCGGGCAGTACGGGCTCTGCCGCGTTCGGCAGAACGTCGACGGCGTGCTGCGGGCGCTGACCTACGGGGTGCTGGTGGCCGTCAACGTCGACCCGATCGAGAAGAAGCCGCTGTTCCATTTCCTGCCGGGCACGAAGAGCCTGTCGATCGCGGCCCCGGGGTGCAACTTCCAGTGCTCGTTCTGCCAGAACTGGCAGATCTCGCAGTCGCCCCGCAACGGTCAGGCGGCCCGGGGCCAGGCGGGCAGCCCCGAGCAGGTGGTCACCGCGGCGGAGAACCACGACTGCGCGTCGATCAGCTACACGTACACCGAGCCGACGGTGTTTTTCGACTTCGCCCGGGACACGGCCGGGCTCGCCCACGAGCGAGGGATCGCCAACTGCTTCGTCTCCAACGGCTTCATGACCCCCAAGGCCGTCGAGACCATCGCGCCGGTGCTGGACGCGATCAACGTGGACCTCAAGGCCTTCCGCGACGAGACGTACCGCAAGATCATGAAGGCCCGCCTTCAGCCGGTGCTGGACTGCCTCGAGGCCCTCGTGGCCGCGGGGGTGTGGGTGGAGGTGACCACGCTGGTCGTACCGGGCATGAACGACAGCGACGAGGAGTTGCGGGACATCGCGACGTTCATCGCCGAGAAGCTCGGCCCGCGGGTGCCTTGGCACGTCAGCCGGTTCCACGGCGACTACGAGATGGACGGCGAGCAGCCGACCCCGGTGTCCACGCTGGAGCGCGCCTGCCGTATCGGCGCCGACGCCGGACTCAAGCACATCTACAGCGGCAACGTGCCCGGCCACGCCGACGAGAGGACGTACTGCCCCTCCTGCCGGACGGTCCTGATCGACCGCGTGGGCTTCAGCATCCGCTCGGTGAATCTCGCCGACGGCGCCTGCCCCGAGTGCGGCGAGCAGATTGCCGGCGTGTGGAAACGCCCGGGGCCGGCGGCGTAGATGCCGCCGGAAGGACCAAGTCTCAAGCACCAGATCTCCGGCTGCCGGGATTCGGGATTTCGTCCCCGGCCGGGGGGTTGCTCCCGCGCCCGGCGGACGGTAGGGTGAGCGCCGAAGCGAACAGGATCACACCAGCGACGGGAGCAAGCGATGGCACCGGTATCCGTCAAGGAGTTGACGACCGTCAGCGAGAACGTACGATCGGTGGTCGAGTCGGCCCTGGAGGCCAGCGGGGGGTGTCTGCGGCTGGCGCCCTGCTGGGTGCCCCGCAGCTTTCTGCACCCGGGCAAGCGGCTGAAGCTGCACCCCGACGACCTCTACGCCTTCGGCCTCGACCGCGGGGGCATCGACGAGCGGTGGTTCGCCTCGACCACCGAGGCCGCCAACGAGGGCCGCGAGCCCGACGAGGGCCTCAGCTACGCCGTCTTCGAGGACAAGCGGTTCCTCCTCCGCGACGCCGTCGCCGAGATGGGCGCGGGGCTCGTCGGCGAGGCGATCTGGTCCCGCTACGGGCGCTGGCCCGTCTACAGCAAGTTCTTCGACAACATGGGCCCCATCCCGCACCACATGCACCAGGACGACGAGCAGGCCAAGCTCGTCGGGCAGGACGGCAAGCCGGAGGCCTACTACTTCCCCGCCCAGCAGAACAACGTGGGCAACAACTTCCCGTACACGTTCTTCGGGCTCAACCCGAACACGACCAAGGCCCAGGTCCGCGAGTGCCTGGAGAACTGGAACCGCGGGGACAACGGCATCCTCGACATCTCCCGGGCCTACCGCCTCAAGCCTGGCACGGGCTGGCTGGTTCCGCCCTGCGTGCTCCATGCGCCCGGCTCGCTGTGCACCTACGAGCCGCAGTGGGGCTCGGACGTCTTCGGCATGTACCAGAGCCTCGTCGAGGGCCGCGAAGTCCCCTGGTCCCTGCTGGTCAAGGACGTGCCCCTCGACAAGCACGACGACCTGGACTACCTCGTCGACCAACTCGACTGGGAGCAGAACACCGACCCGCATTTCAAGGCCAACCACTACCTCGAGCCCATACCCGTCGCCGACACGGCCGCGGACGGCTATGTCGACAAGTGGATCTGCTACGGGCGGGTCAAGGGCTTCCAGTGCGTCACCGCCAAGGAACTGACGGTCGATCCGGGCGTCAAGTGCACGATCGAAGACAACGGCGCCTACGGGCTGACGGTGGTGCAGGGCTGCGGGCGGATCAACGACCTGCGGGTGAGCTGCCCCAAGCTGATCCGCTTCCACGAACTGACCTGCGACGAGGCGTTCGTCACCGACCCCGCCGCCCGGGCCGGCGTGGCCTACGAGAACACCTCGGCCACCGAGCCGCTGGTCGTGCTGCGATACTTCGGCCCGGAAGTCAACCCGGACGCCCCGGACGTCGGCGCCGCCGGGTGAGCCCGGAGGCGACCGCACCCGCGACGCGAACGAAAGGAAGAGGACGACCATGAGCGAGCACACCAACGCGTATCCGAAACTCCATAACGCGGCCTGGCCGGGCGTGGTGGGCAAGGAGCCCGGCACGGACAACCCGCCGATCGGGCTGGAGCAGATGCTGGACTACACGGCCGAGGCCGAGTTCGAGGGCGTCGGCTTCGACGGCGTCGACCTGTTCCTCCACCCCCCGCACGTGAACGTCGATGCCGACGCCGACGAGCTGAAGGCCCTGGCTGAGGCTGTCGGCTCGCGGGGGCTGGTCGTCGGCTCGGTGGTCGCGCCGGTCTGGCCGCCCACCGGCGGCGGGCCCGCCTGCGACGCCGGCGAGGGCCGCAAGCTCTTCCTCACCCAGCTCACCAGGGGCTGCGCCATCGCCGCCAGGCTCCGGGAACTGGGCATCCGCCCCTACGGCGTGGTGCGGATCGACTCGGCGTGCAGCCCCACCGAATGGGCCGAGGACCCCGAGGGCAACCAGGCGCGGATCGCCGAGACCTTCAAGCAGGCCGCCGCCATCGCGCGGGACCACGGCGAGCGTCTGGCGGCCGAGGGGGAGGTCTGCTGGGGTGGCATGCACTCGTGGAAGAAGGTGCTGGACCTGCTGGAGCGGGTGGGCGAGCCGGAGACGGTGGGCTTCCAGGCGGACATGGCGCACACGCTGCTGTACACGCTGGGCGTCAACGCCCCCGAGGACCGCATCCTGCCCGAGGGGTTCGACTGGTCCGAGCAGCCGGTGCTGGACGCGGCCCTGAAGGAGATGACCGACGCCCTGCGCCCATGGACGATCGACATGCACGTGGCCCAGAACGACGCGACGGTCTTCGGCTCGGGCTCGCACGACAAGACCGGCCGCCACTGCCTGCCGAAGGACCCCGACGGCAAGCTGGACATTCCCCACGTGGCGGGCTTCTGGATGCGCGGCCCCGACGGCGAGCCGACGAAGGCGTTCCAGCACCTCTGCTGGGACGGCTGCATGTTCCCCAACAGCGTGATGGCCCGGCCGGATACCTGGAACCAGATCCTCGCCGCCATGGTGGCGGTGCGGGATGCTCATGGGTGGCAGTGACGTCAGGGAACGGCAAACGGCGGACGACAGGAAGCAAACGGCAAGCAAGCGGCAAGCGACAAGCGGCAGACGACAAGGAACAAGCAGCAGGACGCGCTGGGGCGTGAAGCTTGTTGTGCGGCTGCCAATGTGACGCCGGGCGACCTGCGTCGGCGGCCGAGGGCAGCCGCGTCTGCTGTTTGCGCCATGCTGCTTGCCGTTTGAAGCAGCCACCATCGAATCGAAAGGAGCTATCGGATGTCTTCCCCCCTCAACCTCGGCATGATCGGCTACGGCTTCATGGGCAAGGCGCACTCGTACGCCTGGCGGAACGTGGGCAGCTTCTTCGACGTGCCCCGGCCGGTGCTCAAGGCCGCCTGCGGGCGAAAGGCCGAGAACGTCAAGGTCTTCGCCGACGCGTGGGGCTATGAGTCGGTCGAGACGGACTGGCGGGCCCTGATCCAGCGCGACGACATCGACGCGGTGGATATCTGCGTGCCCAATCACCTCCACAAGGAGATCGCCATCGCCGCCGCCGAGGCCGGAAAGATGGTCCTCACCGAGAAGCCGCTCGCCCGCGACACCGCCGAGGGCCAGGCCATGGTCGACGCCGTCGAGAAGGCCGGCGTGGCCAACATGGTCTGGTACAACTACCGCCGCATCCCCGCCGTGACGCTGGCCAAGCAGCTCATCGACGAAGGCAAGCTCGGGCGCATCTTCCACATCCGCGCCGTGTTCCTCCAGGACTGGACCATGTCCGCCGACGTGCCCCAGGGCGGCCCGGCCACCTGGCGGCTGGACGCCGACGCCGCCGGCTCCGGCGTCACCGGCGATCTGCTGGCCCACTGCATCGATACGCTGACCTGGCTGGCCGGGCCGATCGCCTCGGTGACGGCCTCGACCGAGACGTTCATCACCGAGCGCCCCGACGCCGAGACCGGCGAGGTCCGCCCGGTGGGCATCGACGACGCCTGCGCGTTCCTGGCTCGCCTGGCCAACGGCGCGATGGCGACGTTCGAGTCCACCCGCTACGCCCGCGGGCACAAGGCGAAGTACACCTTCGAGGTCAACGGCCAGGACGCGTCGGTCGCCTGGAACCTCCACGATCTCCAGCGGCTGGAGTACTTCGACCACCGCGACGCCGGGCGCGTCCGTGGCTGGCGGAGCATCCACGTCACCGACGGCGAGCATCCCTACATGGATCACTGGTGGGTGCCCGGGCTGGCCATCGGCTACGAGGCGAGCTTCCTGCACGCCCTGGCGGACTTCCTGACGGGCCTGGAGAGCGGCACGCCGGCCGAGCCGACCTTCCGCACCGCCCTGGAAACCACCCGCGTCTGCGACGCCGTGCTGGCCTCGGCCGACACCGGGCAGCGCGTGGACGTCCCGCAGGACTAAGCGGCCTCAGACAAGTCATGTTGCGTTCCTGCTGGCCCCCGCCCCGCCTGGCCGCGTTGGCCCGCATCGGCGATGCCACGGCCTCCCCCGCTTCGGCCGCCTCGCCAGACGAGCCGCGTCCGGTGCAGGAACCGCAACGAACGTATCTGAGACCGCCCAGCCCCCGCGAGCGCTTTGCATCGCGGACGGGTTGGAAGCTGTAGGCGACCCGCGCGACCCGCGCGGCCCGCGCGGACGGTTCGCCAACGGAGACACGACATGCCACGCCGTACCATCGCCCTCGTCCTTGCCGCCGCGGCGCTGCTGCCGGCGGCGGCCCGCGCCGCCGGCCCGCCGCCGGCGAAGCAGGACGCCGACAAGCTCCTGGCCGTGCTGAAGTCCGCGGACGCCTCTCGCCAGGACAAGCACCGCGCCTGCCAACTGCTCGCATCCGTCGCCGACGCCGCCGCCGTTCCCGTCCTGGCCCGGTTGCTCGCCGACGACGAACTGCACCACATGGCCCGCTACGCCCTGGAGCCGATCCCCTCGCCGGCCGTGGACAAGGCCCTGCGCGAGGCGATGGGCAAGCTGACCGGCGAGAAGCTCATCGGCGTCATCGCCTCGATCGGCGTCCGCCGGGATGCCGAGGCCGTCGGGCCGCTGGCGAAGCTGCTGTCCTGCGAGGACCCCGCCGTGGCCGTCGCGGCCGCGACGACGCTGGGGGGACTCGCCGACCCCAAGGCCCTTGCCGCCCTCGCCGACGCCCGCCGCTCGGCGAAGGGCGAGGCCCTGCGCCGGGCCGTCGCCGACGGCTCGCTCCGTGCCGCCGCCCGGCTGCTTGACGCCGGCCAGGCCGAGGCGGCGGCGGCGATCTACACCGACCTCCACGGGGACCGCTGGCCCCGGCACGTCCGGTTGGCGGCCTTCGACGGCCTGCTCCGCGCCGAGCCGGGCGGGGCCGCCCGGCGGATCGCCGACGCGCTGGACAGCGACGACGCCATCGTCGGCGCCACCGCCATCGCCCGCATCCGGGAACTGGAGGGCGAGGGCGTGGGCCGGCGGTTCGCCGCCGTCCTGGCCGGGCAGCCGCCGGCGACCCAGGTCCTGCTCATCGAGGCCCTCTCCGTCCGCCAGGACCCCGCCGTCCGCAAGGCCGTCATCGCCGCCGCCGGCAGCGAGCACGAGCCCGTCCGCCTCGCCGCCGTGCGGGCGCTCGGGCGGATCGGCACGGCGGAGGGTGCGGCCGTGCTGGCCAAGGCCCTGGCGTCCCGGAGCCGCGCCGAGCGGGAAGCGGCCGCGGACGCGCTGCGTGCCCTGAGGGGCCAGGGCGCCGACGAGGCCATCCTCCAGGCGATGCTTTCCGCCGATGGTGCGGTCCGGGCCGAGCTGATCGACGTCCTCGCCGACCGCCGCAGCGAGGGCATCCTCGACGAGTTGCTCGCCGAGGCCCGCGCCGAGGACCCCGCCGTCGCCGTCGCGGCGATGAAGGCCCTTGGGCGCCTGGCGGAGGGCGACGACGCGCCGGCGCTGATCGCCGCCCTGCTGGAGACCAGGAGCAGCCGGGCGCGCTCGGCCGGCGAACGAGCGCTTGTGACCGTTTGCCGGGGCATCCCCGACGCCGACGCCCGCGCCGACGCCGTCCTTGCCGCCTACGCCAAGGCCGAAGACCCCGCCGACCGCGCGTCGCTGCTTCGCGTCGCCGGCGGGATCGGCGGGGCCGAGGCCTTCGCCGCCGCCGAGGCGGCGCTCGAGGAGGCCGAGGGCGAGCTCCGCGAGGCCGCCTTCCGCACGCTCGCCGATTGGCCCGACGCGGCCGCCGTCGAGCCCGTGCTGAAGGTCTTCCTGACCACCGACAACCGCACATGGGGTGTGCTGGCGCTCCGCGGGCTGGTCCGCATGCTCTCGCTGGGGGAGGTGCCCCCCGAGCGTGCCCTGGCCATTTACGGCAAGCTGGACGAGAAGGTCGCCCGGCCCGAGGACCGCCGGCTGGTCCTCTCGGGGCTCGCCCGCGTGCCGCACCCGGATGCCCTCGCCGCCGTCGAACCCTACCTGGACGATCCCAAGCTCGCCCGCGAGGCCCGGACGGCCGCCGTGAGCATCGCCGGGGCCATTGTGGGCTCGCACCCCGACGCCGCCCGCGCCGCGGCGCGACGCGTTCTCAAAGAGGCGAAGAACCGCGGGCTCAAACGGCAGGCGCAGCGGATTCTCAAACAGGTCCGACCCGCTCAGCCGAAGAAGTAGCTCAGCGGCGGAGCGCGGGCCGCGGGAGGGCCCGCGAACGCCGGCCGCCGGCATGGCGCCGCTATGAACGACCGATCCGACATCCGCAAGCAGGTCATCGCCGCCGCACGCCGCGAGGCGCTGCGAATGATCGCCGTGCGGGCGGCCGAGTCGGCCGGCGTGGCCCTCGCCGGCGCCGCGGTCGCCACTGCCGCCGGGCAGGTCGGCTGGCTGCTCGCCGACGCCGGCGCCTCGCTTGCCGTGGCCGCTTGCCTCCTGCCCGCCGTCGCGGCCTTGCTGCTGGTCCGTCGCGACGTGCGGCGAGCGTTCGGGCTTGACGTCCGCGGGGCCGCGCTGGCCGCGGGGGCCTGCGTTGCCTCGGCCGCGGCGTCGGCTTCGGCGGTTCTCGCCGGGGGTCACTCGGCGCGGTGGGACGTGCCCGCCGTGTGCCTGGCTGTTGCCGGGCTGATCGGTGCCGGCCTCGCCGTCCTGCGGGGCGTGAGCCTTCGCGCGGCCGCGGCGGGTCACGACGCCGCCGCGGGTCTCCACGAGCGTTTTGCCACGGCCGTCGAGCTGGCCCGGGGCCCGTCCGGCGACGAGCCGGTGGCCTTGTGCGTCTGTTCCCAGGCGCTCGACGCGGTGGGGCGGCGGCCCATGCCTCCCGGCGGCCGCTGGCGGCGGTCGCGCCGCACGGCGGGGGCGGTGCTGGTCGGCGTGCTGGCCACCGCTGCCCTGGCACTGGTTCCCACGGGCGAGCAACTCGCCGTCGCCCGCGACTTCGAGCGTGCCGCCTCGGCCGTCGAGCGGCTGGGCCCCGCCGAGCGGGCCGAGCTGATCGCCACGCTTCGCCGGCTGGTCGAGGCCGCCGAGGACAACCCCGACCTCCGCGAGCGCCTCCGCGCCGCGATCGCCGCCGCCGAGACGGAAGACGACGCCCGCCTCGCCGACGCGCTGCGCCATGCCGGCCGGGCCGCCGATGCCGACGCCGCCGAGGCCGCGGGGCTCGCCCGCGCGCTGCTCCGTGCCCTCGACCTGCCGACCGGCGGGGGCGAGGACGCCGGCGAGGGTCCAGGCGCCGCCCCGCCGACGCCGCCCGTTGCCGCCGCCGATGCCAACCTGCCCGCCGACCCCGATGCGCCCACGCCGCTGGCCGCACGCGTGCTCGTCTACGATCCCGCCTACAATCCCCGCGGCGACGCCAATGCCCCCGCGCCGGCCACCGCGGCCGCGGGGGGCGAGCGCTTCATCCCGCATCGTGATGCCTGGACCGCCGCTCGCGCCCGAGCCGCGGCCGCGCTGGCCGGGCGAGAGCTGCCCCCAGAGTACCGCCCCATCGTGCGCCGCTTCTTCGAGCTGGACGCGAGCCGGTGACCGGGCGACGCGCGCCTGCCGCCTTGCACGGAGGCCCCGCTTCGCGCAAACTCCCGAATCGGCATTTCACGGTGCGAAGACGGAGCGACGCATGCGGATCGGACGCGGTCTAAGGCGGGGGCTGCTGGTCGCGGCGGCGGTGGCGGCCGCGGCGGCGGTCGTGCTTTACGTCCTGGCCTGCCGCGTGCCGGGGGACTATCGACCGGCTCGGCTGGGCCCGGCCGCCCGTGACGCGGCCATGCGCGAGTTCCGCCGCCGGCTGATGGATTTCCAGAACGCCGGGCAGACCAATCGCCCGTTCGACTGGGAGTTGGCCGAGCGGGACGTGAACCGGTACCTGGCGGCGATGGACGAGATCGCGATGCAGGGCGGCGCCGAGCCGGGCTCGGTCCGGCGTGCGCTGGAGCGGATCGGCCTGGCCGAGCCGGCGGTGGCGTTCACCGAGGACGGCGCGAAGCTGATGGTCCGCCTGACCCGCCGCAACAAGATCGCCACGGTGCTTCTGGGCTTCGAGTTCACGGAGGACGAGCGGCTTCGCATCCGCATCGACGGCGTGCGGATCGGGCAGTTGCCGCTGCCGGCGTCGGTGGTCCGCGAGAAGGTGGGGGCCTTCCGCCGCGCGGTCGTGGCCCGCCTGGAACGGGAGAACGGCGACGCGGAGAGCCCCGCCTCGCCCGACACGAGCAAGGCCCTGCGGCGCATCGTGGCTGCCATCGACGGCGAGCCGATCGACACGACGCTCACCTGGCGGCTCACCAGCCGCAAGCGCGTCCGCATCGACGCCGTTCGCACCGATGCCGGCGGACTGGCGCTGCATGTCCGCCCCGTCGGGCCCGGGTAGCCCGTGCATGAATCGCCGGGCGCCGGGAAGAGCCTGCGGCAAGCAGGGCGAGCGCTCTCGGCGGCTGCGGGGCCGCCGGCCCGGGGCCCTCGCCGAAGGCGGCAGCGTTCGGCGGGATACCCGCTTCCCTTCCCGCCGGCCGGCGGCGTAGAATGCTTGCGGTACAGCCATGGGCGAGAACGAGAAATCGCTGAACATCTCGGAGGTCGACGGCGTGAAGGTCGTGGCCTTCTGCCAGTCGTCGGTGCTGGACATCGCCACGTCGCAGGCGATGGCCAAGCAGTTGCTGCGCCTGGCCAAGAGCCCTCCTCCGCCGCGCGTGCTGCTGGACTTCACGGACGTCAAGTTCCTCGCCTCCCGGATGCTGGGGATCCTCGTGGAGATGATCCGCATGGCCGAGACCGGCCGCGGGCGCGTGGTCGTCTGCGGCCTGCGCCCCGAGCTGACCGAGATGCTCCACCTGATGCGCCTGGACCGGATCATCCAGCTCGCGCGGGACCGGTCGGCGGGGCATCGCCTCCTGGCCGCCGGGGCCGAGGCGTAGCGCCACCGGCCCCCGCCGCGGGGGCGTCACAGGGAGAGCCCGCATGTCCGAACCGTCCCTGGAGGTCTCGCACGTCGGCGACGTGACGGTCGTGGATTTCCGCCATGCCGGCGTGCTGGACTCCGCCGGCGTCCGCGACGTCGAGGAGCGGCTCTACGGGCTCGTCGACGAGGAGAAGCGCTGCCGGCTGCTGCTGGACTTCACCGAGGTTCGCTTTCTCGCCTCCCGCATGCTCGGCGTGCTCGTCTCCCTCCACAAGAAGGCCGCCGAGCAGGGAGGGATGGTCGTCCTCTGCGGCCTCGCCGACAACCTGCTGAAGGTCTTCCAGGTCTCGCGGCTGGACGGGGTGCTGGCCTTTGCGCCCACCGTCGCCGACGGGCACGCGCGTTTCGCCGGCGAGAGCGACCAGGTCGAGGCCGCCATGGAGGCCCTGGCCGCGGCACCGGCTCAGCCTGGCTGGAAACGGGCGGTGAACCGCCAGGTGCGGATCTTCGTCGCCGGGGCGATGGTGCTGATCCCGCTGGCGATCACGGTCTGGTCGATCTGGTGGATCGGCACGGCGATCGACGACCTTGGCCGGCTGGCGTTCCGTAGCGTCGGCGCCACCGTCGTGCCCCCGCGAGGCACCGGGGCGCTGGTGCTGATCGCGGCGATCTACCTGATCGGCCTGCTGACCCACCTGTGGCTGTTCCGCGGCGTCTTTGCGCTGATGGAGCGGCTGGTGCTGTACGTCCCCGGCGTCAAGACCATCTACGAGTCCGTCCGCGACCTCATGCAGCTCTTCGGCGGGGGGTCGGACAAGATGGGCCGCGTCGTCCAGTACCAGGCCCCCGACAGCGACATGGCCATGCTGGGCATCCTCACCAACGAGAACCCCCTCGGCGTCCCGCCCGACAGCCCCAGCCGCAAGGTCTCGGTCTACGTGCCCTTCAGCTACATGATCGGCGGGCCAACCTACCTCGTCTCCCCCGACCAGATCGTCGAGGTCGACATGTCCGTCGAGGAATGCATGAAAATCTGCGCCACCGCCCAGGTCGGCACCCGCGTGAAAAAATAGGGACGGTTACATTTTCCGGCGGCTTCGCCGCACGGCGGTGGCTGGAAGACGTAACCGTCCCTATTCTTTGCGCAGCAGCCACATCGCTGCAAGGGCGGTGAGGACCTCCCCGGTGATCTGCTCGGCCTCGCGGTCGGCCTCGGAGGCGCGGGTGGCGGCGCCGTCGTTCTCGCCGAAGGTCAGACGGCCGGCGCGGATCTGCTCGCGGAGGCTCGCGGCGATCGCCGTACGGTCGGCCGTGCCGTCCAGCATCGTCAGCACCGCCCGGCCCAGGTCGTCGAGCTGCGCGTTGCGGTGCCGGAGATCCACCACGAGCTTCCCCTCGGCCGCCTGCCAGCGGGCGACCGGCGTGGCCTCGGGCCGCTGGGGCGGCTCGGCTGCGATCGGCGGCAGGTGGGTGTGGAGCTCGACGAAGCCGGTCATCCCGCAGGCGAGCATGGCCTGGGAGAGGTAGTCGGCGTCGGCGTCGCCGGTCCGGGTGCGTACGCCGTCGAGCATCTCGGCGAAGCCCATCGGCGCCGGGCGGGCGCCGTGCAGCAGCCGCAGCGCTTCGGCCAGTTGCGGCGCGTCGGCGGTCAGCGTATGGCCCTGGTGGTTGCGGAAGCGGTCGCTGGGGCCGTCGGTCGGCTCGCCGTCGGCGGCGACGGGCCTGGCCAGGCCCAGCAGGAGCATGTCCCCGACGGCCCCGGGGTCGGCCCATCGCCGCCCGGGCAGATCGGCGTGACAGAGCACGTCGCGGCGGAACATCCGCCGACGGAGGAAATCGAGGAGCTGCTCGCACTGCACGAGGTCGTCGGCGACGGCGGTCAGGGCCTCTCGGGCGGCCGGCGTCAGGCGGTTGGACGGGTCGTTCATCTCGGCGTCGGCGACGTACCGCAACCCGGCCGCCTCGGTCCGCCGGTGGAACTCCTCGAAGTACAGCGCGTCGTTGCACTCCTCCAGGTACTCGTGGAAGACGTACCCCGGGTCCTGGCCGGCGAGGGTCTCGACGGCAGAGCGGAGCACCTCGTCGTACGGGCTGTCGGGCACGAAGTTGTTCTCGGCGATGAAGCGCAGGCGCTGCAGCCCCCGCCGGACCTTCTCGAGGGCCGTCTCGCCCTCGCGCGCCCCGTGGAGAATGGCGTCGCGGACGCTTCGGACCTGGTGCCACCCGGGCAGGGCGTTGTAGCTGACCGTCGCCAGCCCGCCGTCGGCGAGGTTCTCGCGGCAGATGCGGAGGATGTGCTCCTGCACCTCCGGCGGGACCCACGAGTAGACGCCGTGGCAGAGGATGTAGTCGAACCGCCCGTTGCCGGCGCCGACGTCGGCGAGGTCCTCGCAGCGAAGGTCGATGTTCGCCAGTCCCAGCCGGCTCGCCCGTTCGCGGGCGGCGTCGATCTGCCTCGGCGAGAGGTCGATGCCGACGAACCGGCTGCCCGGCAGGGTCGCGGCCATCGGCAGCAGGTTACCCCCGAGCCCGCATCCGAGCTCCAGCACGGAGCAGTCGGTCACGGGGGCGGCCTGGATCCCGTACAGCCTGCCCACCGTTGCCAGCCGGTCGGGATGGGTCTCGGGAAAGGCGTGATCGCTGTAGGGCAGTTCGTCGTAGCTGGATGCGTCGTGTGTCATGGCGGTTGCTCACGGTGCGACGTAGAACGTCCCCGCCACGGCGCCGGTCATGAGGCAGGCGAACGTGGCGGCCAGCAGGGCGCGGGGCCCGACGGCGGCGAGGTCGGCGCGGCGGTCGGGCACCAGCGCGGCGATGCCGCCGACGAAGATCGCCATCGACGCCACGTGCGCGAAGCCGCACAACGCGTACGCCGTCACCACGGCGCTGCGGGGGTGCGTGAAGGTCCCGGCCTTCATCGCCGCCGCCAGGTCGATGTACGCGGGGATCTCCGTGACGATCAACCGCTTGCCGATCATCTCCCCCGCCGCGGGGGCGTCCGCCCAAGGGATGCCGATCGCGACGGCCGGGACGCGGAAGGCGTAGCCCAGCAGCAGGCTCAGCGAGAGCGGGTCGGAGGCGGTGGCCCCCTCGCCGCCGGGCGCGCCCATGCCGAGCCAGCCGCCGAGGGCGCCGAGGGCCAGGTCGATCAGCGCCACCATCCCCAGCAGGGCGATCAGCAGGGCGCAGATCCCCACCACCAGTCGCACGCCGGCCATGGCGCCGGCGATGATGGCGTCGACGGCGCCGGCATGCTTTTCGACCTCCATCGCGACGGTTCGCCCCAGCGTGGCCGGCCGGCCGTCCTCGGGAAGGAGGATCTTGGAGAACACGATCGCCGCCGGGGCCGACAGCAGCGACGCGGAGATCAGGTGCCCGGCGATGCCCGGGAAGCTGTCGTTGAGGAACCCCACGTAAACCGCCAGCGTGCTGGAGGCCACCGTGGCCATTCCGGCGGTGAGGATGGTGCAGAACTCCGAGCGGGTCATCCCGGCCAGGTAGGGGCGGACCGTGGTGGCCGACTCGATGCCGACGAAGATGTTGCTGGCGGCGCAGAGGCTCTCGGCCCCGCTGATCCGCATCAGTCGGGTGAAGGCCCACGCGAACGCGCCGATGACGCGGGGCATGACCCGCCAGTGATACAGCAGGTTCATCATCGCGGCGAAGAAGATGATTACCGGCAGGGCCTGGAGGGCCAGGACGAACCCGCCGGTCTTGCCGGCGTCGGCGAGCGGCCCGAAGAGGAACCGCTGACCGGCCTGGGCGGCGGCGAGCAGGTCCAGCACGGCGTCGTTGAGCCACTGGAAGACGTCGCGGCTGAAGGGCAGGTGGAAGACGGCGGCGCCGATGGCGAACTGGAGGGCGACGCCGGCGGCGACCGCCCGGACGTTCATCCGCCGGCGGTTCGCCGAGCAGAGCCACGCCGCGCCGAGCAGGAGGAACAGCCCCGCGAAGCTGACGAGGTTGTAAACGTCCATCGGACCGGCTCCCGTGCGGTCAGTGATCCAACTCCATGACGCGGCGGCGGTAGTGGAGGTAGTCGGCGTAGGGGACGTTGTCCGGCACGCCGTGGTCGCAGGTGGGAATGTATCCCCCCCGGCGGACCATCTCCGGCAGCAGGGCGTCGAGGTAAACGTCGATCGCCTCCCGCCCGGCCGCGAGGATGCGCTTGTCGATCCCGCCGGTCATCACCAGGTCGGGATGGCGGCGGGCGATGGCGAGCACGTCGTTGCCGGCGGCGACCTCGAACGGGCTCATCACGTCCATGCCGATCTCGCGGTAGAGGTCGATGGCCTCGTCGCAGTTGCCGTCGGTGTCGAGCTGGAAGAACACGCGCCGCCGGCCGGCCTGGCGGGAGCGGACGTTGGCCAGCAGTTGACTGTAGTAGGGCAGCAGGAACTCGCGGACCATCTCGGGGCTGATCAGCAGCCCGTGGTTGTAGCAGATGTCCTCGGCGAGGAAGACCTCGTCGAGTTGGACGTGCTGCTGGACCCGTTCGGCGACGGCGTCGGCCAGGGCCAGCCAGGCGGCCATCATGCGGTGGACCAGCGCGGGGTTGTCCGCGAGGAGGTAGCAGATCTCCTCGGGCCCGACCAGCGCCCGCAGGTACATGTAGCCGCCGATGGCGTTGAGGACGATCCGCTTGCCCTCGGCCTCGGCGGCGGTCAGCCGGGCCGTGCAGTCGTCGAAATCCGCCCACCGCTCGGGCGCGGCCGGGTCCAGGCGCGGGGCGACGGTCTCGGCCCAGTCCCGGTCGCAGGACACCGCGTGCTTGAGGTAGGTCGGCATGAACCCGTGGCGCCGCCCGCGAAAGACCTTCACGTGACGGCCCGCCGTGTCGCGGACGACCTGGTAGTCCGGTCCTTCCTCGATCACGGCCTCGGGGATCGCCGGGACGAAGGCGGGCTCGCACCAGCCCAGCCGCCCGACGCCGACCGAGGCCGGCGGGTCGAAGCCGAACAGCTCCGCCTGAGAGGCGTCGGGGGGCATGCCCTCGCCCTTCCAGCGCTCGATGGCTTCCTGCCAGATGTAGAACTCCCGGCGGACGAGGTGGTCCACCGGCCGGAAGTCGTACGTTGCCCGCAACCGTTCCACTGCATTCATGCGGGCAGTCTGCGCGATCCGCCGCCGGTGGGCAAGCGCCGGCATGGGCGTCCGGTCCGCCGTCTTCCCGCGCCGCTCCCGGACCGGGAGGACCCGCAGCGGCGAAGGCAGGCGCGGGCGCCTCGTCGTCGGCCGCTGTGAGGTATGCGAGGAAACGGTGAAAGTCGGGGCCGGGCGGCCAAAAAGCCAAACCCCGGCGGCGTGGCGGGGGTAAAAAGAAGGGAGGGCGCATGCCCGGGAAAGGCGCTGACGGCGGCTCGGAACTCCCGCTGTTTTCAGTTGTTTGCCCTACAGGCGGCTTTGCCGCCCGTGCCAGTCTGCCAGTATAATCACAGTCCCGACCGCAGGAGGCCGATGGCTATTCCGGAGCCTCCCGGCTCCGCGTCGTGAGAGAGACCGTGCCCAGACAGACTCGACATGATCGCAGCTCCCGCCTGGAGAACGCCTTCGTCGGCCTGCT
>CAYLPJ010000088.1:0-14879 GCA_964385465.1 uncultured Planctomycetaceae bacterium
TGCCGCTGTAGAACTGGTAGCCCAGCGAGTCGGCGCAGACCTGCCCGGTCAGGTCGATTTCCAGCCCGACGTTGATGCCCACCATCCTGTCGTGCTGGGCGATGACGAACGGGTCGTTTACGTACTCGGTGGGGCGGAAGTC
The DNA here is from genome assembly GCA_964385465.1 of uncultured Planctomycetaceae bacterium. Classification (GTDB taxonomy): domain Bacteria; phylum Planctomycetota; class Phycisphaerae; order SM23-33; family SM23-33; genus CAYLPJ01. The sequence goes on from CAYLPJ010000088.1 coordinate 143, forward strand.
GAAGAACGGGTTGTTGTCGATGAAGTCGTAGAGGCGCTGGCTGCCCATGCAGAAGCTCGCCACCACCTTGCCGCGGTTGATCGTCTTGCGGGAGCAGGTGATGGCGCCGCACTCGACGAGGTCGATGATCCAGTCGCTGAACATCTCGGTGTGGATGCCGAGGTCCTTCTTGTCCTTGAGGTACTCGGCGAGGGCCTGGGGGATCCGCCCGATGCCGCACTCGATCGTGCTGCCGTCCTCGACCAGCCGGGCGATGTTCTGCCCGATTCGCCGCAGCACCTCCGTGGGCTCGGGGACCGGCATGGTGATGATCGGCTCGTCGTGGGGGACCATCATGTCGATGTAGTTGGCGTGCAGGAAGCTGTCGCCCATCGTCCGGGGCATGTGGGGGTTGACCTGGGCGATGACCATCCTCGCGCTGGACGCCGCGGCCTTGACGATGTCCACCGACACGCCGAAGCTGCACAGCCCGCTGGCGTCGGGCGGGCTGACGGAGATCAGCGCCACGTCGATCGGGATCCGCCCGCTCTCGAACTCCGCGGGGATCTCCGACAGGAAGATCGGCGTGTAGTCGCCGATGCCCCTCGCCAGCGCGTGGCGGACGTTGTCGGCCACGAAGAAGCTGTTCATCTTGAACTTGTCGCGGTACTGCTCGTCGGCGTAGGGGGCCTCCCCGATGGTCAGCAGGTGGATGATATGGGCGTCGTAGATGTGTTTGGAATGCTCGGTCAGCGCCTGGACGAGGTGCTGCGGCTGCCCGCACCCGGTGCCTATGAAGATGCTGTTGCCCGGGCGGATCAGCTTCATCGCCTCCGCCGCCGACCCGATCCGGTCGGCATACTTCTCTTTCCAGTCGAATTCAGCCATGATCTGTCAGCCTTTTCCGGCAGGGATGAACGCGGGCAAACACGGATGAGACCTTTCAGCAGGGATTCAGGGGGTGCAGGGGATAGGAGAAGAGACATAGTTCATAATGAGGATTCCGGATTTCAGATATTGGATTCGAGATGCCCGAGGCCAGCCCTCGAAGCTCAAGTCTGACAACTGAAATCCGCAATCTGTAGCCATATTGCCCTATCTCCTGCATCCCCCGCATCCCTGCGAAAAGGTCTTCTGAAGTATCCGCGTCTATCCCTGCTCCTCTTCGGGGGCCACGGTGATTCGGGCGTCGACGGCGACGGGGGTGGTGCCCTCGGGCCCGACGACGTACGGGTTGATGTCCATCTCCTGGATGCGGGGGAACTCGGTGGCAAGCTGGCTCAGCCGCTGGAGGCCCTCGGCGATGGCGTTGATGTCCACGGCCTCGGAGCCCTCGGCGCCGCCGGCGAGCAGTTGGTAGGTCCGCGTGGACATGAGCATCTCGCGGGCCTCCTCGGCCGTCAGGGGCGCGACGTAGAAGGCCACGTCGCGCATGACCTCGACCATCACGCCGCCCATGCCGAACATCATCAGCGGCCCGTAGTGCGGGTCGCGGTTCATCCCGAGGATGACCTCCGTGCCGGAGGTGTGCATCTCCTGGACGAGCACGCCGAGGATGTTCGCCTCGGGGACGCGGCGGGGGATGCGGTACATCATCAGGTCGAAGGCGTCCATTACCTGCGTGCGGTTGGTCAGCGCCGTCCGCACCCCGCCGACATCCGTCTTGTGCACGATGTCCGGAGACCAGATCTTCAGCACCACCGGGTAGCCGATCTGGTCGGCGAAGTCGGCGGCCTGGTCGGCCGTCGTGGCCACCAGGCCCTTGGGCGTGACGAACCCGTAGGCGTCGAGGATGTCGCGGCTCTCGGTCTCGCCGATCTCGTGGTCGCCGGTCCGAAGGTGGCGGTGGATGACCTTCTCCACCCGTCGGCGGTTGACCGGGAACAGCTTGACCACCCGCTTGGGGCGGTTTCGCCAGCGGGCATGGTCGGCCATCGCCTTGAGCGTGGCCACGGCGCTCTCGGGCGAGTCGTAGGAGGGCACGTGCCCGGCGCGGAGGATTTCGACGGCCTTGGCGACCCGGCTGGCGCCCAGGAAGCAGGCGAGCACGGCCTTGTCGTTGCGGGCGTCGGCGACGCGGACGACCGCCTCGGCCGTGGCGTCGCATTCGGTCATGGCGTGGGGGGTCAGCAGCACCAGGACGCTGTTGACGTCCTCGTCGGCGAGGACGACCTCCAGGGCCGTCTCGAACCGATCGGCCAAGGCGTCGCCGAGGACGTCCACGGGATTGTGCACGTTGGCTGCCAAGGGGAGCTCGGCGTTGAGACGCTCGACGGTCTCGTCGCTGAACTCGGCCATGCGGACGCCGAGGCGCTCGGTCGCGTCGGTGGCCATGATCCCCAGCCCGCCGGTGTTGGCGATGATGGCCACGCCCCCGCCGTGGCGCGGCAGCGGCTGGCTGGCGAAGGCGCGGGCGAAGTCGAACTGGTCCTTGATCGACTCGCAGCGGATGACGCCGGCCCGCTCGAAGACGACCTCGTAGGCGCGCTGCGATCCGGCAAGTCGGCCGGTGTGGCTGCTGGCGGCCTCGGCGCCGGCGCCGGTGCCGCCGGCCTTCATCAGCAGAATGGGCTTGTCGTGGCTGACGCGTTCGGCCTCGCGGATGAAGGCGTCCCCGTCGGTGATGGTCTCCAGGTAGCCGGCGATCACCCGCGTCTGCTCGTCCTGGGCGTAGGTCTTGAGGATCTCCAGCTCGGTCACGTCGGCCTTGTTGCCGATGCTGATCAGCTTGCTGAAGCCCACCGACGACGCCCGCGCCAGGTCCACGATGGCCGCCAGCAGCGAGCCGGACTGCGAGAAGTAGCTGATCACCCCGGGTTCCGGCAGCGGGCCGCCGAAGGAGGCGTTGAGCTTCGCCGACGTGCTCATCAGCCCCAGGCAGTTGGGCCCGAGCATGCGGATCTTGTTCTCCCGCGCGATACGGACCAGCTCGGCCTCCCGCTTGGCGCCCTCCTCGCCGGCCTCCTTGAAGCCGCTGGTGATCACGATCACGTGCCGCACGCCCAGCCGCCCGCACGAGCGCAGCACCGCGGCGACCCCGGAGGTCGGCACCACGATCACCACGAGGTCCGGCACCTCGCCGATGGCGTCCAGGTCCGGGTGGCAGGGGAGGCCCTCGACGTCCTCGGCCTTGGGGTTCACCGGCCAGACGCTCCCCTCGAACCCCCCGCGGAGGATGCTGACGAGGACCTCGTGGCCGACCTTGCCCGGCTGGCGGGACGCGCCGACGACCGCGACGGATTTCGGCTCGAAGAATTCCCTGATGCTCATAGGACGTCACAGCCCATGATACTGGAACACGTTCTTTCGGACGTTCTTCAGCGTGGCCTCGACGGCGGCGTCCACGGCGGCCCGCTGGTCGGCGTCGGGTGCCAGGCGGCGGTCGCGGAGCCCGCCGAGGTGGTCGGTGGTCTCCATCATCACCCCGCCGAGCCCGAGGCTCATCGCGTCGGTCTCGGCAAGGTCGCCGCAGAGGGCGGCCCACGTCAGCGCCCAGCCGCGGGCGGTGTTCTCCACGTGATAGCCGCCCCCGCCCGTGGCGAGGACGGGCAGGCCCAGGGCCTTGATCTCGCCGATCGCCTCGGCGTAGGCGTTGTTCGTCAGGCTCAGGTGCGTCAGCGGGTCGCCGGAGAGGCAGTCCATGCCGACCTCCAGGACGATCACGTCCGGCCGCCAGGCTCGCAGGATCGGCGGGGCGACGGCCCGGAAGGCGGCCTCGAACGCCTCGTCGTGCACGTTCTCGGGCAGGGGCACGTTGACGGTGCAGCCCTCGCCGTCGCCGGTGCCGACCTCGTGCTCGAAGCCGGTGCCGGGGAAGAGCGTCGTGCCGCTCTCATGGAACGAGATCGTCAGCACGTCGCCGCGGGCGTAGAAGAAGTCCTGCACGCCGTCGCAGTGGTGGGCGTCGATGTCCACGAACGCCACGCGGCGTCCGGCGCGGGCGAGGTGATCGCAGCCCAGGGCGACGTCGTTGATGTAGCAGAACCCCGACGCCCGCGCCGGGTGGGCATGATGATACCCGCCGGAGGGGTTGAACGCCACGGACGCCTCACCGGCGAGGATGGCATCGGCCCCGGTCAGCGTTGCCCCGGCGGCCAGGACGGCGTAGTCGTAAAGGCCCAGGAAGACCGGCGTCTCCTCGGTGCCCAGCCCCGCGTGCAGGCCGGATTCGTCCATGTCGCCCAGCGACGCCCGCGCGAGGATGTCCAGGTACTCCCGCCGGTGGAAGCGGAGCAGTTCCTCCCGCGCCGCCGGGCGGGGGGGCAGCTCGCGCCGGTCCGGGCCGCTCAGCAGCCCCATGCCAGCCAGCGTCGTGCGGGCCTTGGGCGCCCTGGCCGTGCTGAACGGGCACTGCGGCGGATAGGCGTACCGCTCCAGCTCGGGCGAATGGATGAAGGCCGCTTGTGCGTCACTCATGGGTGTACCGCTCACAGACAGACTCTAGCGACCCGCGGCGCCGTCCACAAGCGCGGGCGAAGCCCTCACCGGATGATCTTCAGCACGTCCCGAAACGCCGGGTGCTCCGCGGTGCCCATCATCTCGAACAGGGCCGTCTCCACGCTCGTGGATGTCCCGCCGGATGCGGCAATCCGCTCGAGGCCCAGTCGACGGTTCGCGTCCGTGCGGGAGCTGACCGCGTCGACGGCGACGTGCACCTCGTACCCCGCCGACAGCATGTCCCGGGCCGTCTGGCACACGCAGATGTGGGCCTCGATCCCCGCCAGGATCGCCTGGTTCCGCCCGGTGGCCTCGATGGCCCGGCGAAGGGCCGGTTCGCCCCAGCAACTGAACGTCGCCTTGGCGACGGGCTCGCCGTCCAGCAGTTCGGCCAGCTCCGGCACGGTCGGGCCCAGCTTGTCGGGGGTCTGCTCGCTCCAGACGACCGGAAGGGACAGCGCGGCCGCGCCGCGGACCAGCCGCCCGGCGGCGGCGATGACGTCGTCGCTGTCCCGGACGACCCGCGCGAGCTTGCCCTGGGCGTCCACGACGAGCAGGCACGCGTTGTCGATGCTCAATGTGCTCATATCGGTGCTCGGGCCTCCAGGGCCGCGCGGGCGTCCTCGCCCGTCGTGTCGACGCCCACGTGCACGGTGACGCTCTCCGCGCCGCCGACGCGGTAGTGTTCCAGCAGGCTGGCGGTGCGGTCGCGGTAGATCGCCAGCTTGCCCGCGACCTCGGCGGGCGTGTCGTCCGTCCGCCCGGCGCGGTCGCCGCCGCTGTTCCGGGCGATCCGGGCGGCGACGGTTTCGGCCTCGCAGGCCAGCTCGACCACGGCCCGGACCGAGAGGATCGGCTCGATCGCCCGCGCCTGCCCGACGTGGCGCGGCAGGCCGTTGAGGACGACCAGGTCCCCGTCGTCGGCGTCGGCGAGGAAGCGGCCAAGCAGCTTCGCGGCGAGGGGGAACTGCTCGTCCTCCAGCAGCGCCCCGCGTTGGAGCACGTCGCGGAGGAAGGCGATCTCGCCGGCGTCCAGCCCGGCCGCGGCGCCGTCGCCGGCGACGGCCGCCCGGAGCTGCGCGCCGAAGTCGAAGTGCCTGCACGTCCTGCCGGCCAGGCCGTCGCGGGCGAGCGCGTCGCCCAGCGGCGTCTTGCCGGCCCCCGTAGGGCCGACCAGCAGGATGGCGTCGGGGCGGTGCATGGCGCCTTTGCCGCGGTGGCCCGCGGCCCCCGGCCGGCCGGAAAGCGTCCCGCCCGCCTGCCTGGCGGGGGCCTGCTCTCCGACTGGCCGGGGGCCACTGGATACGGTGTCCTACTGCCTGTCGGCTCCGTCGGCCTCGGCTTCGCCCTCGATCTCCAGGGCGGACCCGGGGGCCTCGGCGGCGGGCACGGGCTTGGGCGGGCGGACCATCGCCGCGATCCCGGCGGCGATCAGCACCAGCACGCCGCAGATGGTGAACGCCAGGGGGAAGCGGCCCATGTCGCCGAGCTTGCCGCCCAGCAGCGGGCCGAAGATCCCGCCGACGCCGTAGCTGAGGAACACCCAGCCGTAGTTCTGCCCGATGTACTTCGTGCCGAACGTGTCGGCGGTCACCGAGGGGAACAGGGCGAAGTTGCCGCCGAAGTTGAACCCGATCAGCGTCGCGCCGAGGTACAGCAGCGCGGGCGTCCCGGCCATCCACTGGAAGGCGATGACCAGCACGCCCTGGGTGGCGAGCATGATGATGATGGAGTTCTTTCGCCCGAGCTTGTCGCTGAGCGTGCCCCAGGCGATCCGCCCGATGCCGTTGGCCAGCGAGAAGAAGACGGCCATGGCCAGCCCGGCGGCGGCGGAGGCTTCCTTCCAGTCCATGCCGCCGGTCATCATGGCCTTCATGGGGAAGGCCTTCATCAGGCCGATGCTCATCAGCCCGGCGCCGGCGCCGAAGACGAAGCAGAGGAAGATCATGTAGAACTGGGGCGTGCGGAGCATCTGCCCGGTGGTGTAGTCGACGGCTCCGGCGACGTGCTTGCCGGAGGCATCGGCGACGGGGGGCTCCCAGCCGGCGGGCCTGAAGCCCTCGGGGGGGTTCTTCATCCAGATGGCCCCGATCGCGCAGAGCAGGAAGAAGACGATCCCGTAGATGATGAACGTGGTGCCCAGGCCCATGGAGGCGATCAACTGCCCCCACGTGCCCGCCAGCTTGACCCACAGCAGCGCGCCGAAGCCGAACCCGGCGACGGCCAGGCCGGAGATCATGCCCTTCTTGTCGGGGAACCACTTCATCCCCACGGCGATGGGCACGACGTAGCCCAGGCCGATACCCGCGCCGCCGACGATGCCCACCAGCAGGAACGTGGTCAGGAAGCCCTTGCCCACCAGCCCCGCCAGCACGTAGCCGGCGCCCAGAACGATCCCGCCGGCGATGGCCAGCTTCTGCGGGCCGACCTTGGGCATGATCCGGCCGGCGAGGACCATCACTACCGCGAAGGCGGCCAGCCCGGCCGAGAAGATCGCCTGCGTCTGGGCGTTGCTCAGCCCGCTCTTCAGCGCGTCCAACCGCTCGCCGGGCACGTACTTCGAGACGATCACGTCGATCTGGGCGGTGATGACCTGCTTCTTGGTCTCGAGGAGGTCCTTCTCGGCCTTGTCGGTCGTGCCCTTGAGCTTGGCCGAGACCTCCTTGAGCTGCTTGTTGGGGCCTTCCATCTCGGCCTCCATGGCCTGGGCCTGCTGGGCATCGAGCCCCAACTGCGAGGGGCCGTAGACGCTGGCGATCGAGCCGGGGCTCTCGGCCTTCAGCGCGGGGGTGAAGACGCTCCAGGCGTAGATCGCGCCCAGGCACAACTGGATCAGCACCGCGCCGAGGACCACGAAGGACCGGTTCATCACCTTGGGTTCGCTCTCGCTCATGTCCTGCCTTTCTCGGGATTCGGGTTGGCCGGCAATGGGCCACGGCCGAACGGCGTGGTGTCGCGCGTCCGGCCGTGGCTCACGCCTGAACGGGTTGGTCGGTCAGGTTGCGTTTGCCTACTGGCGACCCTCGATCAGCGAGTCGACCACGGTCGGGTCGGCCAGCGTGGAGGTATCGCCGAGGGTGCCCTTGTCGGTGACGCCTTCGGCGATCTTGCGGAGGATTCGCCGCATGATCTTGCCGGATCGCGTCTTGGGCAGGGCGCTGGCGAACTGGAGCTTGTCCGGCGTGGCGATCGGGCCGATCTCCTTGCGGACGTGGGTGACCAGCTCCTTGCGGAGCTCGTCGCTGGGGTCGACGCCGTCGACGACGGTCACGTAGGCGTAGAGGCCCTGACCCTTGATCTCGTGGGGCATCGGGGCGACGGCGGCCTCGGCGACCTTGTCGTGGCTGACCAGGGCGCTCTCGACCTCGGCCGTGCCGATGCGGTGCCCGGAGACGTTGACCACGTCGTCGATGCGCCCGAGGAGCCAGTAGTCCCCGTCGCTGTCGACCCGGCAGCCGTCGCCGGTGAAGTAGAGGTCGTTGTACATCGTGAAGTACGTGTCGATGAAGCGGTCGTGGTCGCCCCACGTGGTCCGCAGCATGCCCGGCCAGGGCTTCTTGATGCACAGCTTGCCGCCCTCGTCGCGGTCGCACTGGGAGGCGTCCTCGCGGAGGACGGTGGGCTCGACGCCGAAGAACGGGCGGTTGGCCGAGCCGGGCTTGAGCGTCATGGCCCCGGGCAGGGGGGTGATCATGAACCCGCCGGTCTCGGTCTGCCACCAGGTGTCGACAATGGGGCACCGGCCCTTGCCGACGTGCTTGTGGTACCACAGCCACGCCTCGGGGTTGATCGGCTCGCCGACCGAGCCGAGGATCTTCAGGCTGGCCATGTCGTACTTGTTCGGCCACTCGTCGCCCTGGCGGATCAGCGCCCGGATGGCGGTCGGTGCGGTGTAGAACTGGGTGACGTCGAACTTCTCGATGACCTGCCAGTAGCGCCCGGGATCGGGATAGAGGGGAGTGCTCTCGAACATCAGGCTGGTCGCGCCGTTGGTCAGCGGCCCGTAGACGATGTAGCTGTGCCCGGTGACCCAGCCGATGTCGGCGGCGCAGAACCAGACGTCCTCTTCCTGGATATCGAAGGCGAGCTTGTGGGTCATCGCCACCCAGACGAGGTATCCGCCCGTGGTGTGCACGACGCCCTTGGGCTTGCCCGTCGAGCCGGACGTGTAAAGGATGAACAGCGGGTCCTCGGCGTCCATGACCTCCGGCTCGCACTCGGCGGAGGCGTCGGCCATCAGGTCGTCGTAGAACAGGTCGCGCCCGTCGGCCATGTCGCAGGCCTCGTCGTTGCGCTTGACGACGACGACCTTCTCGATGCTGGGGGAGTCCTTCAGCGCCTCGTCGCTGATGGACTTCAGCGGGATGCTCTTGCCGGCGCGGCGGGAGCAGTTGGCGGTGATCAGGACCTTGCAGGTCGCGTCGTTGATGCGGTCCCGCAGGGCGTCGGCGCTGAAGCCGCCGAAGACGATCGAGTGGATCGCCCCGATGCGGGCGCACGCCATCATCACGATCGGCAGCTCGGGGACCATGCCCAGGTAGATGCACACCCGGTCGCCCTTGCCCACGCCCAGACCCTTCAGCGCGTTGGCGAACTTGCACACGTGCTCGTACAGGTCCTTGTACGTGAACTTCGCGTCCTCGTCCGGCTCGTCGCCCTGCCAGATCAGCGCGACCTTGTTCTCACGCTCGGTGCCCATGTGGCGGTCGAGGCAGTTGGCCGTTACGTTCAACTGCCCGTCGGCGAACCACGTGTGCTCGATCGTCCGCCCGGCGGTGTCCCACGTGTACTCCCGCGCCTTCGTCGGCTCCTTGATCCACGTGAGGTAGCTCTTGGCCTGTTCCAGCCAGAAGGCGTCGCTGTCCTCCACCGAGCGACGGTACATCTCGTCGTATTCGGCCATGGACTTGATGTGGGCCTTCGCCGACAGCGCCTCCGGCGGGGCGAACTTCTGCACGGTCGCCGCGTTCGTCAACGAGTCCATCGATTTGCTTTCTTCTGCCATGGGTGCGATGCGCTCCTTTCAAGAAGTACGGCCTCGAATAACCTGCCTTGCGGTGCTGCACGGGCCCCGGGCCGGCGTCCTCCGGCGGCGGCCGGACCGGGCCCTCGCCCGGAGTTTCGCCGGACCGAGATGAGCCGCCTGAGGCCGGCTGCCGACGCCCGCACGGGCGGCGGCGTGGCGGTGTATCGGTGCGGCAAGACCCCGGGAAAACTGCAAGCCCCGGGATCGCGAATTCTGGCTGGACTCGGCGGGGAAGTCAACGGAAAATGGCAAAAAGGCCCCGCTGTCGGCCCGGCCGGGCTCCCGCCGGGGCCTTGACCGGGCCGACGCGCCCGCCAGGATAAGAACATCATGAAATTCAAGGCACTTACGTACGTACTCGCCGCCGCAGTCTTCGCCCTCGCCGGCTGTTCGGACGGGGGGCAACCCGTCGAACGCAACCGTGAAAAGCTCAAGGCCAAGTCCCCGGCCGCTCGACGCGTTGCCGCCGAGAAGCTCGCCCGCAGCGACCCCGCCGAGGCCGCCGAGGCCGTCGCCGATCTCGGCCAGGCCGTCGCCGACCCCGAACCCTCCGTCCGCGCCTCGGCCGCGCTGGCGCTGGGGGAGATCGGCGAGCCGGCCAAGCCCGCCGTCCCCGCGCTGGTCAAGGCCCTCGACGACGACAGCAGGAAGGTCCGCCGCCGGGCCGCCCTGGCGCTGGGCAAGATCGGGCCCGCCGCCGGGGGGGCCGTCCCGCGGCTTATCCACATGCTCCAGGACTCCGACAAGAAGGCCTGCTGGTGGGCGATCACGGCCCTGGGGGGCATCGGCGAGCCCGCCGCCCGGGCCGTCGGCGACCTCGCCCGGCTCATGAACGACCCCGCCGAGCAGGACCGCGTCCGAAGCCGCGCCGCCTGGGCGATCGGGCAGATCGGCCCGGCCGCCCGCACCGCCGTGCCCGACCTGACCGCCGCACTGGAAGGCCACGATGCCGCACTCCGCGCCGCCGCCGTCACCAGCCTCGGGCAGATCGGCCCCGACGCCGCCGCGGCCCTGCCCGCCATGCGAACGCTCCTCAAGGACCCCGTAGGCCCCATCCGCGGCATGGCTGCCGAAGCCATCAGGCAAGTCGAGGGGAAGTAGCCGCCGGCCCGCGGCCCACTGCCCGGGACCGGTCGGCCCGGCGATTACTCGTACGCCGTCCCGCCCAGCGGGCCGTTGGGTCGGTGCCAGAACGAGCGGTAGTACCGCTCGTCCACGGCGAAGTAGAACTCCAGCGGCTTGCCCTCATGCGTGAAGGTCCCCGAGAGGTGGCCGTTGCGCTGCATCTGGCGGACCCACGCCGCGTGCGGGCGAAAGCCCGGCAGCTCGACCCGCACCGGGCGCTGCGTGTCGGCCCAGGCGCGGATGCCGGCGAGGATGGCCCGGTAGTCCGGGTCCTCCCTCGTGGCGAACACGTTCGCGGCCGGCTCGACCGGCGGGATCTCCCAGTTCGGCTGGCGCCGCCCCTCGTGGAAGCCCAGCGCCTTGCGCTTGCGGCAGATGCCCAGCCCCCCGGCCGAGACCGCCAGCGGCGCACGCAGCAGCAGCGACCGCTCCGGGCGGGTCAGGTTCACCCGCAGGCCCATGCTCTCGCGCTGGTCGGCCGCCATCGGCCCGCCCTGGATGCCGTAGACGAACAGGTCCAGCTTGGCGGTGCCGTGGCAGCTCCCGCAGCGGCGCTTCAGCAGCTTCGCCTCGACGGGGACGCGGACGTTGCCGTCGCTGTTCAGCGCCGCGAACGTCCCGCTGTACTGCATCCACGACTCGATCCAGTAGTACACCATCCGCATTTCGCGGTCGGAGAGCTTCACGTCGCTGTGGCCGCCCTGGAGCATCCGCCAGAGCTTGCTGGCCCCGGCCCCGCAGGACCGCGGCGGGAGGTTGCCCTTGTTGCCGACGCCACCGAACCCGGCCGCGACGAGCCCGCGCGTCCGCAGCGTGACGTAGGCCTGGTTGAACCACGGCCCGAGCTCGCCGGTGAGCACGACCCCGCCGGCGCGTCTGGCCTGGCTGTGGCAGCGGGTGCAGTGGCGGTCGAGGATCGGCTGGATGTCGCGGGGAAAGTGGAAGATGTCGGGCACGCCGTCGATGGGCTCGATCCGCGAGGCCGGCCTGCGGGCGGCCAGGACGTCCGAATACGCCGGCGCGACGTCGGTGCGGTTCTCGTGGCAGCCGACGCAGCCGACCTGCTCGCCCGGCTGGACGGTCACGAAGCTCTGCATCCGCTTGACCTCGTGGCCGTTGGCGTCCATGGCCACGAAGAACACGCACCGCCCGGCGGGCACCTCGAAGTGTGCCGAGCCGTCCGGCTCGACCGGCACGTTGCCGAGGACCCGTTCCATGAAGAAGTTGCCGTTGTAGCTGAGGTTCTCCGTGTGCCCGTCGTGGTGGACGGGCTTTGGGAGGATCTCCAGCACCAGCAGGTGGTCGACGTCGCCGACCTCGACGCCGTCCATGTTCCGCCCCTTGTGGGCGTCGGTCAGCACCAGCGTGCCGGTCGCCCGCGTCGGCTCGGTCCGGTCGGCCAGCACCGGCGGGCGCGGGCGGGGGCGGACGGGCCAAGGCTCGTGAATCCACGTCTTGCCATCCCGTCCCGGCTCGACGGCGTGGACCAGCGTCCGCCGGCCCCGGTCGTCCATCAGGTACAGCCGGTTCTGCTGGCAGACGAGGTACACCCCAGGCGCGACGGGGAAGGGGTCGCGGTAGCCGCTCTTGCGGTCCAGCCCGGTCTGCGGGGTCAGCCAGCGGATGCTCTCGTGCTCGTCGGGGCCGGCGTTGGGCGTCAGGATGCCCACCGTGCCCACGTGGTCCCCGCTGCCGTGAGGGTGGGCGATGAAGATCACCTCGTCCATGCCCGGGATGCTCTTGGCGTCGATGAACACCCGACCCTCGTTCATGTTGCCCCAGAACGTCATGATCGCCGTGCCGTCCGGGTTGATCGTCCACAGGCCGTGAGGCCAGCCGCGGTCGCGCTCGACGTACTCCCAACGCATGAACAGGACGCGCCCGTCGGGCATGACCCACGGCGTGTTCTCGGTCTCCACGTTCGCCGTCAGCGGGCGGATGCCCTCGCCGTCGGGCCCGCAGCGGTGAAGCGTCGCCACCGGGGCGTTCAGGCAGGGAACCCAGCGCCGGCAGCGGCTGGAGCAGAACACGATGTCCCCGTCCGGCAGGTAGACCGGCTCGATGTCGTCGTCGTTGCCGTCGGTGAGCTGCCGCATCGACGTCCCCGACGCCCGCCGGCCGGTCGACGGGTCGATCCGCATCTCGTACAGGTGGTTGTGCAGCTCACCCGCCGGGCGGTGGGCGAAGACGATCCGCCGGGCGTCGAAGTCCAGCGAGGCGTCGCGGATGCCCGCGTCCCGGTCGGCCAGCAGCTCCCGCTCCGTGCCGTCAGCGAGTTCCAGGATCACCAACCGGCTGCGCTTGTGGTGCATCCACGAGTTCGGCCGGTCGCACCAGGTGCCGAAGCTCTCGTACCAGTGCCCGGTGTTCATCGCCGTCCGCTGGGTGAAGAGGATGCGCTCCACGCCCTCGGCGCGGAGGCGAAGCGCCGCCAGGCGCCGACCGGCCGCGGTCAGCAGGGCCGCCGGATCGGCGCCGTCCCTCGCCGGCGCGGCCGGGCCCGCCGACGCGATCGCCTCTCGCAGCGCGACGCGGCGGGCCTTCAGGGCCGCGACGGCCTGCCGCACCTGCGCCGTGGCGGTCCCGTCGGCCAGCTCGTCGGCGACGGCGTCGGCCCGGGGGGCGTTGCGGCACGCCCCGCCCAGCTCCAGCAGCATGGCCGCGTCGGCCAGGCGGGCCGTCACGTTGCGGTAGCGGGCCATCGCCGCGAACAGCCCCAGCCGCCGGCGCGAGGCCGCCTCGTCGGCGCCCGCCGGCGGGGCCTTGGCGATCCGGGCCAGCGGCGCCCGCGCGGGGTCGTCGCCGGTAAGCTCATCCAGCATGCCTTTCGCCGCCCGGGTCAGCATCCGACGCTCGATGGCCGCCGCGCCCTCGTCGCGGTACCACGGCAGCATCTCCTGGCGGTGGCGGCGGGAGACGAACGCCCGAAGGGCCGCGTCCTCGGCCGGGAACGACGCCGGCCAGGCCTTCCCCGCCTTGTATGCCGGGTCCAGCCAGAACTTCCCCGCCGGGATGGACTCGCCCCCGCCCCCGGCCCGCCAGGCCAGGTACGCCCGCTTGTACGCCAGCATGGACGCCGCCCAGCCGCCGCTGACCTCGAACCGGGGCCGATCGGCGCCGACGGCCGCGACGGCGGCCGCCAGAACGACGAGAGCACAGGACAGCGCACGAACAGGCTTCATGGGTCGCGCTCCGCATGGAGGAAGAACCGCCATCCATCGTACGAAATGCCCCCCGCCACGCAAAGCCGCAACCGCCGGCCGCCGATCGCCGCCGCGGCGGGAAACGCGTCAAAGCCCCTTGACCGCCCGGCCGACAAGAGATACATTGCGCGATGCGAAGACTGCTCGGAGAGGTGGCAGAGTGGCTGAATGCGCCGGTTTGCTAAATCGGTGTACGGGTCATACCGTACCGCGGGTTCGAATCCCGCCCTCTCCGTAGATAGCGAAACGCCCGTATGGCTGATCCCATGCGGGCGTTTCTATGCGCGTCTGGCAGCGTCCGGGCGGGAGTCGAACCCGCCGCGAGCCGCCGCGCAGCGGCGGGGCGCCCCGCGGGCTCGACGCCGAGCGCCGGCGAGGCGCCGCGACGGCCGGCGCGACCCCCGTCTGCCGCGGCAACCCCGCTGTGCAGGCGCCCGCCCGCCGCCGCGGCCATCCCGGCCGTTCCTGCCGGTACCCGACCGACCGGCCGCCGCGAAACCCGGGCGTTTCCGTTGAACGCCGGCGCGTGCGGGTCGTATAATGGGGGCAGTGACATCTTGACCCATCCGGGGGCGAATTGGATTCGACCGGACGGAGGAGATGTCGGTGGCGTGCCCAGGTTCCAGGAGGCCTGGTAAAACACCTGGAAAACCCTTTACATGCCAACAATGGTATGCGAATGGCGGCCTAGATAGGCCTCCCGCTGTCCCGGCCTTGCCCGCGAGGCCGACGGCAGCGACAACCAGCGGGCTTACCGGCGAGGAGTCGGACGGTTACCTCGCCGGGACATCCCGTCGTCCTGGCCGCGAGGGATCGTGTCGCCTCGAGCCCGATCGGCGAGAACCAATAAAGCGACTACGCACGTAGAAGCCGCCATCGAAACGTCACGGGACCCGGGTTCGATTCCCGGCGCCTCCATTCGACTCGCGTGGGCGAAAGCCCTCGCGAGCCGAATGTCCCGAGCGAG
>CAYLPJ010000089.1:0-14177 GCA_964385465.1 uncultured Planctomycetaceae bacterium
GAGGAGTACGAGGTCGAGATCCGCGAGACCAAGCTCGGGCGCGAGGAGTTCACCCGCGACATTCCCAACGTCTCGGAGAAGGCCCTGCGGAACCTCGACGCCCACGGCGTGGTCCGCGTGGGCACCCGCGTCGAGCCCGGCGACATCCTCGCCGGGAAGGTCTCCCCCAAGTCCAAGAGCGAGCTGAGCCCCGAGGAGAAGCTGCTGCACGCGATCTTCGGCCGCGCCGGCGAGGACGTCAAGAACGACAGCCTCGAGCTGCCCGCCGGCGAGGAAGGCGTGGTGGTGGACACCCGCCGGTTCAGCCGCCGGATGCACATGACCGACGAGCAGAAGAAGGAGCTCAACCGGGAGATGAAGGACTACCGGGTGAGCATGGAAGAGCGGGTCCTGAAGGTCTTCCGCCAGATGGCCGACGAGATCGGCGAGGTTCTCGGCTCGCCGATGGTCGACCCGACCACGCGGCAGAAGGTCGGCCAGAGCGACATCCGCGAGGTGCTCCTGGAGCAGGTGGAGAACTTCTCGCCGAAGTGGATCAAGGGCGGCTCGGCCGCGGCGAAGGAGCAGGCGCGGAGCATCCACGAGCGCTACTGGCCCCGGATCGAGGAGATCCAGAAGGAGCAGAAGCGCAAGCTCGATCACATGAAGCGGGGCGACGAGCTGCCCAGCGGCGTGCTGGAGATGGTCAAGGTCCGCGTGGCGACCAAGCGGAAGCTGGGCGTCGGGGACAAGATGGCCGGGCGGCACGGCAACAAGGGCGTCATCGCCCGGATCGTGCCCGCCGAGGACATGCCGTTCCTCGAGGACGGTACGCCGGTCCAGATCGTCCTGAACCCCCTTGGCGTTCCCGGGCGAATGAACCTCGGGCAGATCCTCGAGACCCACCTCGGCTGGGCCGCGGCGGTGCTGGGCTTCAAGGCCGTCACGCCCGTCTTTGACGGCGCCACCGAAGAGGAGATCTTCGAAGCCCTCGACGAGGCCAACGAGCACGTCCGCAAGCGCAGCGAGGACATGGATGTCGTCCGGCAGGCCGGGGACACCCAGGAGCTGCTGGCGGAGATGCCCCCCGACGGCAAGGCCCGGCTGCGGGACGGGCGGACGGGCGAGCCGTTCGAGCAGAAGTGCACGGTCGGCTACATCTACATGAACAAGCTGCACCACCTGGTGGACGAGAAGATCCACGCCCGCGCCACGGGCCCGTACTCGCTGATCACCCAGCAGCCGCTGGGCGGCAAGGCCCGCACCGGCGGGCAGCGCTTCGGCGAGATGGAGGTCTGGGGCCTGGAGGCCTACGGCGCCAGCTACACCCTCCAGGAGCTGCTGACCGTCAAGAGCGACGACGTCGAGGGGCGCACCAAGATCTACGAATCGATGGTCAAGGGCACGAACACCCTCGAGGCCGGCATGCCCGTGGCCTTCGACGTGCTGTGCAACGAGGTCAAGGGCCTGGGCCTGAACATCACGCTGGAGAAGAAGCGCCTGATCTGACGAGCATTGACGCCCTTTACGGGAGCGAGATCGACATGGCTGAGAGCGTATACGACAGGATCAACGACTACGGCTCGGTGAAGATTCAGTTGGCCAGCCCCAACGACATCCGCAGTTGGTCGTTCGGGGAGGTCAAGAAGCCCGAGACGATCAACTACCGCACGTACCGCCCGGAGAAGGACGGGCTGTTCTGCGAGCGGATCTTCGGCCCCGAGCGGGACTGGGAGTGCGCCTGCGGCAAGTACAAGGGCACCAAGCACAAGGGCATCATCTGCGACCGCTGCGGCGTGAAGGTCACCCACTCCCGCGTGCGGCGCAAGCGCATGGGGCACATCAACCTCGCCGCGCCCGTCGTGCACATCTGGTTCTTCAAGGCCCTGCCCAGCCGCCTCGGCACGCTGCTGGACATGAAGACCGCCGACCTGGAGAAGGTCATCCTCTTCCAGGACTACGTCGTCACCGATCCCGGGCAGACCCCCCTGAAGGACCGCCAGGTCCTCAGCGAGGACGAGTATCGCTCCGCCGTCGAGAAGTACGGCAGCGACTTCAAGGCCAACATGGGCGCCGAGGCCGTCTTCGCCCTGCTGGAGAAGCTCGATCTCCAGGCCGCCGCCGTCGAGCTCCGCGAGGGCCTCAGCAAGACCTCCAGCAAGCAGAAGATCAAGGACCTCACCAAGCGGCTGAAGCTCGTCGAGAACATCCGCACGTCCGGCAACCGCCCGGAGTGGATGGTCATGGACGTCGTGCCCGTCATCCCGCCGGACCTGCGCCCGCTGGTGCTGCTGGAGAGCGGCAACTTCGCCACCAGCGACCTCAACGACCTCTACCGCCGGATCATCAACCGCAACAACCGCCTCAAGAAGCTGATGGACCTCAACGCCCCCGAGGTCATCATCCGCAACGAGAAGCGGATGCTCCAGCAGGCCGTCGACGCCCTGTTCGACAACGCCCGCTGCCGGCGCCCCGTCCAGGGCACCGCCAACCGCCCGCTCAAGAGCCTCACCGACATGATCAAGGGCAAGCAGGGACGCTTCCGCGAGAACCTGCTGGGCAAGCGCGTGGACTACTCCGCCCGCTCGGTCATCGTCATCGGCCCCGAGCTCAAGCTCCACCAGTGCGG
Organism: uncultured Planctomycetaceae bacterium; assembly: GCA_964385465.1. GTDB lineage: Bacteria > Planctomycetota > Phycisphaerae > SM23-33 > SM23-33 > CAYLPJ01. The sequence continues at coordinate 2,609 of CAYLPJ010000089.1, forward strand.
GCTGCCCAAGAAGATCGCCCTCGAACTGTTCCAGCCGTTCATCATCCGGAAGCTCAAGGACCGCGGCCTCGCCGACACCATCAAGAGCGCCAAGCGCATGCTCGAGCGCCGCGACCGGGAGATCTGGGACGTCCTCGAAGAGGTCATCTACCAGCACCCCGTCCTGCTCAACCGCGCCCCGACGCTCCACCGCATGGGCATCCAGGCCTTCGAGCCCGTGCTCGTCGAGGGCAACGCCATCAAGATCCACCCGCTGGTCTGCAAGGGCTTCAACGCCGACTTCGACGGCGACCAGATGGCCGTCCACCTGCCGCTGTCCATCGAGGCCCAGGCCGAGGCCCACGTGCTGATGCTGGCGACCAACAACATCTTCTCGCCCGCCAGCGGCTCGCCCATCATGTCGCCCAGCCAGGACATCGTCCTCGGCTGCTACTACCTCACCAGCGACCACGGCAGCGAGTTCGTCAAGCCCGAGGTCCGCACCGTGCCCTACGGGGACGGCAACAGCTATCCGGTCTTCAGCAGCGCCCACCAGGCCATGACCGCCTACGAGCTCCGCCAGATCGGCTGCCACGCCAAGATCATCCTCCGCGTGGACCCCGACCGCGAGGTCATCGAGGCCAAGGGCCGCTACAAGCCCGAGAAGGGGCGCATCCTCACCACGGCCGGCTGCTGCGTGTTCAACGACATCCTCCCCGAGGGGATGCCCTACTACAACTTCCCCCTCGGCAGCAAGGGGCTCGGGCGGGTCATCAGCGACAGCTACGAACTGCTGGGCAAGGGCGCGACGCTGGAGGTCCTCGACGCGCTGAAGGACCTGGGCTTCCAGTGGTCCACCCTGGCGGCCCTGTCGTTCGGGATCACCGACGCGAAGATCCCCGACCTCAAGCCCAAGATCCTCGACCGCGCCCAGGACCGCGTGGACCGGATCGAGAAGGACTTCCAGGCCGATGCGATCACCGAGGGCGAGCGGTACAACCAGATCATCGACGTCTGGGTGCACGCCCGCGAGGAGCTGACCAAGAGCCTGCTGGTCGCCCTGGAGCACGACCGCCGCGAGGAAGACCCCAACTACCTCAACCCGGTCTGGCTGATGCTCGATTCCGGGGCCCGCGGCAACATCGACCAGATCCGCCAGCTTGCCGGCATGCGTGGCCTGATGAGCAAGCCCTCCGGCGAGATCATCGAGACGCCGATCAAGGCCAACTTCCGCGAGGGGCTGACCGTGCTGGAGTACTTCTCCTCCACCCACGGCGCCCGCAAGGGCCTGGCCGACACCGCCCTGAAGACCGCCGACAGCGGCTACCTGACGCGGAAGCTGGCGGACGTCGCCCAGAACGTGATCGTCAACGAGATCGACTGCGGCACGCTGAAGGGCATCACCAAGAGCGCGACCTACAAGGGCGAGCAGGTGGACGTGCCCCTGCGGGACGTGGTCATCGGGCGCGTGGCGCGGGAGAACATCGTCAACCCCGTCACCGACGAGATGATCGTCGAGGAGAACCAGGTCATCACCGCCGAGATGGCCCGGAAGATCGAGGACCTCGGCATGGAGACCATCCGCGTCCGCAGCTCCATGACCTGCGAGAGCCCCCTCGGCGTCTGCGCCAAGTGCTACGGTCTCGACATGTCCACCGGGCGGATGGTCGAGGAAGGCATGGCCGTCGGGATCATCGCCGCCCAGTCGATCGGCGAGCCGGGCACGCAGTTGACCATGCGGACGTTCCACACCGGCGGCGTCGCCACGCGTGCGGTCGTCGAGAGCGAGGTCACCGCCCCCATGCCGGGCACCATCAAGTACCGCGAGCTCAACGCCGTCGAAGACCCCATGGTCGACGACAAGAAGGGCAAGGGCTGGGTCGCCCTCAAGCGAAACGGCGAACTTGCCCTCCTCGACAACAAGGGCCGCGAGCTCGACAAGTTCAAGGTCTCCTACGGCACGCACATCCTGGTCAAGGACGGCGCGAAGGTCAAGCCGGGCCAGCGGTTGATCTGGTGGGACCCTCACCGCATCCCGATCCTCGCCGAGGCCACCGGCGTCGTGCGGTTCCAGGACATCGAGGAAGGCGAGACCGTCCGCGTCGAGGCCGAGGGCAAGCAGCGCACCGGGCGCCAGCGCTACGTCGTCATCGAGCACAAGGGCGAGAAGCACCCGCGGATCGTCATCGAGGACAAGAACGGCAAGATTCTCGACTTCCACTACCTGCCCGCCAAGGCGCGCGTCGAGGTCGAGGAAGGCCAGAGCGTCGTGCCCGGCCAGCTCCTGGCCCGCCAGCCCCGCGAGATGACCGGCACGCAGGACATCACCGGCGGCCTGCCCCGCGTCACCGAGATCTTCGAGGCCCGTCGCCCGAAGGACCCGGCCGCGATGGCGGAGATCTCCGGCCGCGTCGAGCTGCGGACGGACAAGCGCCGCGGCAAGATGACGATCGTGGTCCGCAGCGAGTCGGGCATGGAGCGCGAGCACCACGTGCCGCACGACCAGCACCTTCTGGTCCACACGGGCGACTACGTCGAGGCCGGCGACCGGCTGACGGAGGGCCCGCTGGTCCCGCACAACATCCTGAGCATCCGCGGCGAGGAGGCGTTGCAGCAGTACCTCCTGGCGGAGATCCAGGCGGTGTACCGCGGGCAGGGCCAGAGCATCAACGACAAGCACATGGAGGTCATCCTCTCGCAGATGCTTCGGAAGGTCCGCGTGGAATCTGTGGGCGACACGAATCTTCTTCCTGGAGAGGTGGTTGACAAGTTCCGCTTCCGTGGTGAAAATGAGCGGCTCGCGCAGTCGCTGAAGGTCATCGACGGCGGCGACACGCCGTACGTCAAGGGTGACATCGTGGCCCGCGAGAAGATCGAGCAGGCGAACATGGAGGCCGAGGCGACCGGCGGCACGCCCGCCAAGACGCGTCGGCCCAAGCCCTCGACGGCCAAGACGCTGCTGCTGGGCATCACCAAGGCGTCGCTGCAGTCGGAGAGCTTCCTGTCGGCGGCGAGCTTCCAGGAGAGCACGAAGGTGTTCACCGAGGCCTCGCTGGCCGGCAAGGTGGACGAGCTTCGCGGCCTGAAGGAGAACGTGATCCTCGGGCACCTCATCCCGGCCGGGACGAGCTTCAAGCCGTACCTGGAGATGCGGATGAAAAAGGAAATCGAGCTGGAGGCCCTGGCGCCGACCGAAGAGGAAGAGTTGACCGAGGCCCAGATCACCCAGGCCGTCCAGCAGGCCCTGACCGGGCAAGGATAGGAACAAGCCGATGCCGACAATCAACCAACTGGTCCGCAAGCCGCGGCAGATCCAGAAGGCCAAGAAGAAGAACGTCTCGCTGGAGCAGTGCCCCCAGAAGCGCGGCGTCTGCCTGCTGGTCAAGACCGTCACGCCCAAGAAGCCCAACTCCGCCCTGCGCAAGGTCGCCCGCGTGCGGCTGAGCAACGGCAAGGAAGTGACGGCCTATATACCCGGCATCGATCACAACCTCCAGGAGCACAGCATCGTGCTGGTCCGCGGCGGGCGCGTCCGCGACCTGCCGGGCGTGCGCTACCACGTCGTTCGCGGCACGTTGGACGCCCTCGGCGTCGACGCCCGCAAGCAGGGACGGAGCAAGTACGGCGCCAAGAGGCCCAAGTAACCCACGATCGCACTCGCGGCCGGGATTCTGATACCGGCCCCGGCGGAACAAGGCACATGGCATACAAGCGATTCACGGCATCGACACGGCAGCTTCAACCCGACCCGCGGTTCCACAGCAAGCTGGTCAGCAAGTTCATCAACTGCTTCATGTGGGACGGCAAGAAGTACGCGGCCCAGGGCATCTTCTACGACGCGATGGACGTCATCGAGAAGAAGATCAAGGACGACCCCCCGCTGGAGGTCTTCAAGAAGGCCATCGACAACGTCAAGCCGATGATCGAGGTCCGCTCCAAGCGCGTCGGCGGGGCCACCTACCAGGTGCCCATGCAGGTCAGCAGCAAGAGGCAGCTCTCGCTGGCTATCCGCTGGATCCGCGAGGCCGTGCGATCCGGGCGAGGACAGCCCACCCACGTCCGGCTGGCCAACGAGATCATGGCCGCCTACAACGGCGAGGGTGCGGCGATGACCACGCGGGACAACATCCACCGCATGGCCGACGCGAACAAGGCCTTCGCGCACTTCGCCTGGTAACGACGTGACCGCCGGCCGCGAGCCGGCGGCCGGTAGAGACCGGCCCGGGGCCCGCGCCCCGTACAGGCCAAAAAGACATCTGATTCGACACACAACCTGGCGGCCGGCATCTCCGCCGGCCGCGAAAGGGTGTTGCTTGAATCGTCCGCGGCAGCAGACGCCGCGGGGCGCGTGCCCCGCGAGCGAGGGCGGACGACCCCGGTCGCCAGAGGGCAGGCCGGGGCTCAGAGAAGGACGTCGGCGACGAGGCCCACCCGGGCTTCTGCCGACGCACCGCTTGAGATAAGACAACCTGGCCGGCCTGCCAAGTCAGGCCCGCGGGACGGACCCCGCGGCTGCAAGGCCGGTGGCCGCCGAACCCCTCGGCGGCCGGCATGACGCTTTCCGTACGGCATGATGCCCGCACCCCCGGCGGCCGCGCCCGCGCGCAGCCGCCTGCGGGGGCCAGGGCCCGGACAACAGCATGGCGCGCGACCTGAACACAATTCGCAACATCGGCATCATGGCACACATCGATGCCGGCAAGACCACCGTTACCGAGCGGGTGCTCTACTTCGCCGGGCGGACCTACAAGATCGGCGAGGTCCACGACGGCACGGCGGTGATGGACTACCTCACCGAAGAGCAGCAGCGGGGCATCACCATCACCTCCGCGGCCACGACGCTGAAGTGGCATGACCACACGCTCAACCTCATCGACACCCCCGGGCACGTGGACTTCACCATCGAGGTCGAGCGGAGCCTCCGCGTGCTCGACGCCGCCGTGGCGGTCTTCTGCGGCGTCGGCGGCGTCGAGGCCCAGAGCGAGACCGTCTGGCGGCAGGCCGACCGCTACCGCGTGCCCCGCCTCTGCTTCGTCAACAAGATGGACCGGATCGGGGCGGACTTCGAGTCCGTCGTCCAGGACATCGCCGAGCGCCTCCACGCCAGCCCGCTGGTCCTGCAACTGCCCATCGGCGCCGGCGACGACCACCGCGGGCAGGTCGACGTCATCGCCCGCAAGGCCTACTTCTACGACCCCGCCGAGGTCGCCACCGACCTCCGCGTCGAGGACATCCCCGACGAGTTCGTCGAGATGGCCGAGGTCGCCCGCCACGACGCCATCGAGAAGGCCGCCGAGTTCGACGACGCCCTGATGGCGAAGTACCTCCACGACGAGGAGATCGCCGTCGAGGACATCCACGCCGCCATCCGCAAGGGCACGCTGACCGGCAAGCTGCACCCGGTGCTCTGCGGCTCGGCGCTGAAGCACATGGGCGTCCGCCCGCTGCTGGACGCGATCGTCCGCTACCTGCCCGGGCCGCTGGAGGTCCCGCCCGTCCGGGGGCACGCCTCGCTGGACAGCCCGCCGGACGACTACATCGATCGCCCCCCCGACCCCGACGGGCCGATGGCGGCGCTGGTGTTCAAGATCAGCTCCGATCAGCACGGCGACCTGAGCTTCGTGCGGATCTACAGCGGCACGCTGACGCCGGGGACGCGGGTGCTCAACAGCACCCAGGGCAAGAAGGAGAACGTCACCCGCATCTGGGAGATGCACGCCAAGCAGCGGATCCGCCGCGACGAGGCGTTCGCCGGGGACATCGTGGCGCTGGTGGGGCTGAAATCCTCCCTCACCGGGGACACGCTGTGCGACACGCGCGACCCCGTGGTCCTGGAGCGGCTGGAGTTCCCCGACCCGGTGATCACCATGTCCATCGAGCCGCGGACCAACGCCGACAAGCAGAAGATGGTCGATGCCCTCAACGTCCTGCGCCGGGAGGACCCGAGCTTCTCTTACGAGTACAACGATGAGACCGGCCAGACCACCATCTCGGGCATGGGCGAGCTGCACCTGGAAATCATCCACCACAAGCTCGTGCGCGATCTCGGCCTGGACGTCCGCGTCGGCAAGCCGTCCGTGGCGTACAAGGAGACCATCCTCGGCTCGGCCGAGGCCGAGGGACGCTTCGTCCGCCAGACCGGCGGGCGGGGGCAGTTCGCGGTGGTCGTCCTCCGCGTCGAGGCCCACGAGCCCGAGCCCGGGGGCGAACCGGTCGTCTTCGAGGACGCGACCAAGGGCGGGGTCGTCCCCAAACAGTACATCCCCTCCGTCGAGGAGGGCGTCCGCGACGCGGCAAGCAGCGGGGCCCTCGCCGGCTGGCCCATGCTCAACGTCAAAGCCACCTTGCTGGACGGCAAGGACCACCCGGTGGACAGCTCGGAGCTCGCCTTCGAGCAGGCGGCCGTGCTGGCGTTCCAGCAGGCCGTCGAAAAGGCACGCCCCGTCTTCCTCGAGCCCCTGATGCGCCTCCAGGTCTCCGTGCCCGAGGAGTTCGTCGGGGCGGTCACCGGGGACCTGAACGGCCGACGGGCCGAGATCCAGCGGATGGACCAGCGGGGGGATTTCCGCGTCCTGCACGCGCTGGTGCCGCTGGCGGAGATGTTCGGCTATTCCACCCAGCTCCGCAGCCTCACCCAGGGCCGGGGCACCAGCACGATGGAGCCGCACACCTACGCCCCCGTGCCGACGCACGTGGGCGAGGAGATCATGAAATACTACTGATCCCCCTCGGCCGCCCCGCGTGGCGGGGCCGAAGCGGCAAACTGCGAGCACCAAGCGGCAAGCAAGGATTGAGGCACCAGAAGAGAAACGGCAGACAACAGGCTCGGAGCTTCGCGGCGGCCGGGCTCGATGGTGCCCCGGGAGGCGTTTGCAGCTTGCCTGTTGTCGTTTGCCGTTTGTTTGGAATGAGCCGTTTGGGATTTGCTGTTTGGAGTCTGGCGTTTGCCGCCACCTCGCGGCGGCCGTGCCAGAGATAGTGGAAAATACTGAAAAAGTCAGCTAGGGAATTGACAGCGAGACGCTTTTCCGTATGTTAAAACGACTCGGCACTTATGAGGCCGAGCCGATGCGGGCTGCGGGCTGGAGACCCCTCGATGGTACAGGACAAGATCAGAATACGTATGGAGGCCTACGATCACCGGGCCCTGGATTCCTCGGCCAAGGAGATCGTGGACCATGCCGAGCGGACGGGCGCGCGGGTTCGCGGCCCGATCCCGCTGCCGACGCGGATCGAGCGGTACACGGTGCTTCGCAGCCCCCACGTGGACAAGAAGGCCCGTGAGCAGTTCGAGATGCGGACGCACAAGCGGATCATCGACATCTACGAGCCGACGGTGCGGACGATCGAGGCGCTCAACCGCCTGGTGGTCCCCGCCGGCGTGTTCATCAAGATCAAGGCGTAAGGTGCGACGATGCAGCCCGCGATCCTAGGCAAGAAAGTCGGCATGACCCAGGTCTACGACGAGAACGGGACCCTTCACCCGGTCACCGTCGTCCAGGCCGGGCCGTGCAGCGTCCTTCAGGTCAAGACCGCCGACCGCGACGGCTACGACGCCGTCCAGATCGGCTACGAGGACAGCAAGCCCCACCGCGCCGCGCGCCCCCAGATCGGGCACGCCGCCGCCGCGGGCGTCGCCCCCAAGCGGTTCGTCCGCGAGGTGCGACTCGCCGCCCCGGCCGAGGACGTCGAGCCCGGCGCCGAGATCGGCGTGGACCTCTTCGAGGACGTCGCGTTCGTGGACGTCGTCGGCACGACCAAGGGGCGAGGCTACCAGGGCGGGATGAAGCGCCACGGCTTCAAGGGCCAGCCGGCCAGCCACGGCGTCGAGCGGAAGCACCGCAGCCCCGGCTCGATCGCCTCGCACTCCTCCAACGCCGGCACGGGGCCCAAGCCGAAGAAGGGCAAGCGCATGGCCGGGCACATGGGCTCGGAGCGCTGCACCTCCCGAAATCACAAGCTGGTCAAGGTGGACAAGGACAACGGCCTGCTGCTCATCCGCGGCGCCCTGCCGGGCGCCAACGGCGGGCTGCTGCTGGTCCGCAAGAGCAAGACCGCCAAGGTCAAGGCGTAGCGACGGGACCCCAACCATGGTCGACGTACCGGTATACAACGTAGAGGGCGAGCAGATCGACACCCTCCAGGTCGACGAGCAGGCCTTCGGCGGCGAGGTCAACGCGGACCTGATCAAGCAGGCCGTGGTGACCTACCACGCCAACCGCCGCCAGGGCACGGCCGCGACGCGAAACCGCGGGCTGATCTCCGGGACGAGCCAGAAGGCCTACCGCCAGAAGGGCACCGGTCGGGCTCGCCGCGGCGACATGAAGACCAACCTCCTCCGCGGCGGGGGGGTGGCGTTCGCCAAGAAGCCCCGCGACTTCCGCAAACGCCTGCCGAAGAAGATGCGCCGCCAGGCTCTCCGCTCGGCGATCCTCGCCAAGATGCTCGCCGAAGACCTGATGGTCATCGACGGGCTCGCCCTCGACGAGCCCAAGACCGCCCGCCTTGCCGGCATCCTGAGAAACCTCAAGATCAACCGCACCTGCCTGCTCGCCCTCGCCGCCCGTGACCGGGCCCTCTACCTCAGCAGCCGCAACATCCCCGACCTCACCGTCCGCATCGCCGAAGAGCTCAACGCCTTCGATGTGATGACCCGGCGGAAGCTGCTGCTGACCCGCGAGGCCATGGACGCCCTGACCAACCCCGCCGCCCACGCCCCGGCCGAGGCGGTCGACGAAGAAACCGCCGAGCTGGCCGCAGAGGTCGAGGCGCCGGCGATGGCGCCCGCGGACGCCCCGGCCCCCGAGCCCGAGCCGCAGCCCGAGGCCGAAGCGAAGCCCGAGGCCGACGCCGAAGAGCCCACCCCCGCCGCCGAGGGCGAGACGCCCGAGGCCGACGAGGCGGAAGACGCCGCCGCGCCCGAGGCCGACGACGCCGGCGAGCAGGACACCGACGACGCGGAGGCCAAGGAATGAAGGCCAACGACTACAGCATCGTGATCCGCCCGCTGATCACCGAGAAGGGCACGCACCAGTCGCAGGCGATGAACGCCTACAGCTTCGAGGTCGCGACGTGGGCGAACAAGACCCAGATCCGCAAGGCGATCGAGGACATCTACGACGTGAAGGTGCTCGACGTGCGGACCTCCGGCCGCCGGGGCAAGCCGCGCCGGACCCGCTGGAACCGCTGGGGCAAGACGAGGCACTGGAAGAAGGCCGTGGTGGTCCTCCACGAAGACCACCACATCGACCTGTTCTAGGCAGACTCACGAGGCCGAACCATGGCGATCAAGACATACAAACGAACCTCCGCGGGCCGGCGAAACAGCTCGGTCAACATCCGCGAGGACGTGACGGCGACCACGCCGGAAAAGTCCCTGCTCCGCCCGCTGCACAAGACCGGCGGACGGAACTTCCACGGCAAGATCACCTCCGCCCACCGCGGAGGCGGGCACAAGCGGCGGTACCGCGTGATCGACTTCCGCCGCAACAAGGACGCCCAGGCCGCCGAGGTCCTCACCATCGAGTATGACCCCAACCGCACGTGCAACATCGCGCTGGTGCAGTACGAGGACGGCGAGAAGCGGTACATCCTCTCGCCGCTGGGCCTGAAGATCGGCCAGAAGATCTACTCCGGCGACGAGGGCGTCGAGCCCCGCGTGGGCAACTGCCTGCCGTTGGCGAAGATCCCCACCGGGCTGGAGGTCCACAACATCGAGATGAACCCCGGGCAGGGCGGCAAGATGGTTCGCTCGGCCGGGGCGTCGGCCCGCCTGGCCGCCCGCGACGGCGGGATGGCCCACCTGCTGCTGCCCTCCGGCGAGATGCGCATGGTCAACGCCAAGTGCCGCGCCACCATCGGGCGGCTGGGCAACCTGGAGCACCAGGGCGTTCGCCTCGGCAAGGCCGGGCGCAAGCGTCATCTCGGGCGCCGACCGCACACGCGCGGCTCGGCGATGAACCCGGTCGCCCACCCGATGGGCGGCGGAGAGGGCCGGCGGGCCGGAGGGCGTCACCCCTGCTCGTCGAAGGGCAAGCTGGCCAAGGGCGGCAAGACGCGCCGCAAGCGGAAATCCTCGAACCGACTGATCCTGCGCCGGCGCCGCAACAAGCGGGCCGGGCAGTTGGTCCTGTAAGCCGAAAGGGATCGATCGATGACGCGAAGCGCCAAGAAAGGCCCGTTCGTGGACGAGAAGCTGTACCGCAAGGTGCAGATGGCCGAGCAGCGCAACAGCCGGGAGCCCATCCGCACCTGGTCGCGGGCGTGCACGATCGTCCCGGAGTTCATCGGGCAGACGTTCCTGGTGCACAACGGCAAGACGTTTCACAAGGTGCTGGTCACCGAGGACATGGTCGGGCACAAGCTGGGCGAGTTCAGCCCCACCCGGACGTTCCGAGGCCACAGCGGCGGGCGGAGAAGCAGGTAGGTCCGCGGCGGCCCCGGCCGGGGCCGCTCGCGCGGGAGCAGAAGGCAATGGCTTGGCGAGCGAAACATCGATATGCCCGGATCAGCCCGCGGAAGGCCCGCCTGGTGGCGGACCTGATTCGCGGTCGGGACGTTCAGGACGCCCTGAACATCCTCAAGTTCACGCCCAACCGTGCGGCGGGCATGGTCTCGAAGGTCCTCACCAGCGCGATCGCCAGCGCAAACGAGGCCGAGGCCGACGTGGAACGGCTGATCGTCGAGCGGTCCTTCGTGGACGAGGGCCCGACGATCAAGCGGTGGCATCCGAAGGACCGTGGCCGGGCGCATCCGATCATGAAGCGGACGTGCCACATCACGGTCGAGGTGGAAGAGGAACTGGAAGTCTGACGCGCAGCAGCGCAGCGAGGCGGACATGGGCCAGAAGGTCTCCCCAATAGGATTTCGCACCGGCGTGACCATCGGCTGGAAGAGCCGGTGGTTCGCCCCGAAGAGCAACTTCGGGGAGTTTCTCGTCGAGGACGCGAGGATTCGACGGTTCATCGAGGACAAGCTGAACCGCCAGCCCCCCTACGCCGCGATCAGCGAGATCCAGATCGAGCGGACGCGGGAAGAGGTCAAGGTCTACCTCAAGACTGCTCGCCCGGGCCTGGTCATCGGCCCCAAGGGCGCCGAGGTCGACAAGCTCCGCGGCGTGCTGGAAGATCTCACCGACCGCCGCGTCAACATCAACATCGTCGAGATCAAGAACCCCGACCTCGACGCCCAGCTTGTCGCCGAAGGCATCAGCGAGCAGCTCAAGCGCCGCGCCAGCTTCCGCCGGACCGTCAAGCAGCGGGCCGAGGCGGCCATGCAGGCCGGGGCCAAGGGCGTCAAGGTCCAGATCGCCGGGCGGCTGGGCGGGGCGGACATGAGCCGCAGCGAGACGCAGATCCTCGGCTCGATCCCGTTGCAGACCCTCGAGGCCGACGTGGACTACGGCTTCACGCACTGCAAGACCACCTATGGCACGATCGGCGTGAAGGTGTGGATCTACCGCGGCATGTTCGCCGAGCAGGCCGAGCAGGCCGAGCAGGCGCCTCCGCCTCCTCCGCGTCGCGGCCGAGGGCCCGGCGGGCCGGGCGGGCCCGGCGGCGGACGCCCCGGCGGGCGCGGCGGGCGCGGCGGA
>CAYLPJ010000090.1:0-14115 GCA_964385465.1 uncultured Planctomycetaceae bacterium
GCGTCCCCGGCCGCCGCCCCGGCCGCGACCCATGCCGCCGCCGGGCCCACCTCCGCGGCCCCTGCCGCCGGCGCCGCCGGGGCCGCCGCCCATGCCCGGGCCCATGCCGGGCCCGACCGCGGGACCGGCGCCCGGCGGGGCTGTCGTTTCCCCGCCCGTTGCGCCCGTGCCGAAGTGGCTGGCGACGTTCGGCTCCTCGGCGGTGCGGAGCTGGCCGGCCTTGTACTGCTCGACCACGTCCCGCACCTTGCCCGAGCAGCCGACGATTACGCCAACCCCCGCGGCGGCGAGGGTCTGGTAGGCGTTGGGCCCGCAGTTGCCGGTCAGGACGCAGGCGGCGTTCCGCTCGGCCATGAGCTGGGCGGACTGGACCCCCGCTCCGCCGCCCAGCGTGATGTTGGGGTTCTCGACGGCCTCGAAGGTCAAGTCGTCGGTCTCGACAAATACGAAAAACGGGCAGCGCCCGAACCGCGGATCGACCTCCGCGTCCAGCTCGCCGCCGGTGGCTGTCACGGCAATGCGCATGATGCACCTTCCGCTCGATAGTGGGCCGTCGGGCCGGCGGGCTCTCCGCGCGGCCCCGGCGGCCGGAATGTGTGGTCTCTCGGCCGGGGCGTGGGCCCTCAGCCGTTCTTGTCGGCGGCCTCGAGCTCCTCGATCCGCTTGCGGATGCCGTCGAGAGCGTCTTCGAAGTACTCGGCCTGGCCCTTGAGGGCCTGGAGCTCCTGTTCGGCGTTCATCGCCGCCGGAGCCGCAGCCGGATACGACCCCCCGGCCGGAAAGGGCGCCGCCGTCGCGTAGGGCACGGGGCCCATCGCGGCGCGTTGCCATCCGGTCAGGCCCGTCGCGTAGAAGCGGTTTCTCCAGCCCCGGCCTCCGCCGCCCCGGCCTCCGCCTCGGCCCCGGCCGAAGAAGCCGCCGAAGCCTCGCCCCCCGACGGGGTTGGCATAGCCGGGGACGCCGTAGCCGGCGCAGAAGCCCGCCGCTCGTCCCGTCATCGGTCCCATTCCGCCAGGTCCTGTTCCGTCGCCACCAGGCATGATTCATCTCCTTGGATTCTGCGAGGCCGGGCTATCGGCCTCTGATCATTCTCGTTCCACATGTCGGGCAGGCCGTCCGGTTGCACGGCACGCCCGCGGCGTGGGGCGTCTGCCGGCCGCAACCGGGGCAGACGCACAGGCCGTCCGGGCCGGCCGCGGCAACCCGCTGCCCCCGCCCGCGACCGCCCTGGAACCGCCGGCGCCGCCCCGGGCAGCCGGGCATCAGGAACGTGTCCCCGCCCAGCCGTCCACCGATGAAGGCCGACAGCACGGTCTCGACCTCGCCGCACGTCTGAGCGATCACCTCGATGCCTGCGGCGGCCAGGGCCAGCTCCAGCGGGCGGGAGATCGCTCCGCAGACCAGCACGTCCGCGCCGGTCTCTGCGAGTTTCGCCGCGCGGGCGGCGGGGTCGTCGACGTCGATCTGCACCTCGCGGCGTTCGCGCTCGGCCCCGCCGTCGACCTCGACGACGACAACCTTGCCGGCCACGTCGAACACCGGGCTGACGCGGCCCCGCCAATGAGGAATCGCGACCTTCATCACGGGAACTGCACTCAAATCCCGTGCCAAAAGGACGAGGAGCATATAAGCGGCGCATTTTCCGTCGGTTGGGCGCGGCGTGGGATTGGCTTGGCACAGAAAACCGTGCAGAACGCAAAACTTGACCCCGCAGTGGCGGGTATAATGCATGGTTACAGAAGACACTCAGCAGCCGACGAAGCGGACCCATGACGCCATCTGATCGGACCGACCGGCGGGAGTCGACGATCCTCGACTCGATCAACGAGGGGGTTTTCACCGTAGACCCGGATTGGCGGATTACCGCCTTCAACACCGCCGCCGAGCGGATTACCGGGGTGGCCCGCGAGCAGGCGATCGGCAGCCCGTGCTGCGACGTGTTCCGCGCGAACATCTGTGAGCGGCAATGCGCGCTGCGACGGACGATGGACAGCGGGCGGCCCGTGGTCAACGCCACGGCCCACATCATCGATCAGCAGGGCCAGCGGAAGCCGATCCGCATCTCGACCGCCCTGCTGCGGGATGAAGCCGGGGCGGTCATCGGCGGGGTGGAGACCTTCCAGGACCTCACGCAGGTGGAGCAGCTCCGCAAGGAGCTCCAGGGGCGGTACACCTTCGAGGACATCGTCGGGCGCAGCGGCGCGATGCTGAGGCTGTTCGAGCTGCTCCCCCAGATCGCCGACAGCAGCAGCACGGTGCTCATCGAAGGCCCCAGCGGGACCGGCAAGGAACTCTTCGCCCGTGCGATCCATAACCTCTCGCCGAGAAAGGACAAAGCCTTCGTGGCCGTCAACTGCGGCGCCCTGCCCGACACGCTGCTGGAGAGCGAGCTGTTCGGGCACAAGGCCGGTGCGTTCACGGACGCCCGGCGGGACAAGCCTGGCCGCTTCGCCCTCGCCGAGGGGGGCACGATCTTCCTGGACGAGATCGGCGACGTCTCGCCGGCGATGCAGGTGCGGCTGCTTCGGGTGCTCCAGGAGCGGGTGATCGAGCCATTGGGCGGCGTCGAGCCGGTGCCCGTGGACGTCCGCGTGATCGCCGCGACCAATCGCGACCTGACGTCGCTGGTCGCCGACGGAACCTTCCGGGAGGACCTGTATTACCGCGTTCGGGTGGTGCGGCTGGAATTGCCCGCCCTCCGCCAGCGCCGGGAGGACATCCCGCTGCTGGTGGACCACCTGGTGGCGAAGTTCAACAACCTTCAGGGCCGGCATGTCGCCGGCGTCAGCGGCGAGGTCCTCGCCCGGCTCATGGAGCACGACTACCCGGGCAACGTCCGCGAGCTGGAGAACATCATCGAGCAGGCGTTCGTGCTCTGTCGCGGCGAGATGATCGAGCTGAACCACCTGCCGCCGGAACTGCGTCCCGCGGCCCCGGCCGGCTCGCAGACCGGCCAGCCGATGAGCCTCGAGGCCCTGGAGAAGCTGTTCATCACCGAAACGCTCCAGCGGCGCGGTGGCAACCGCAAACAGGCGGCACGAGACCTGGGCATCGACGTCAGCACGTTGTACCGCAAGATCAAGTCGCTGGACATCGACACGCCCGACGCCGACGGACGGGGCCGGCGCCGGTAGATGTGCAGAATGCACGGACGCTGCCTGCCCGCCGGGCATCCCCCGCGTACGACCCGGTACGCCGAACCTGCTAACCCAAGACTGAACCATTGCTTGTGCAGTACGTCGGCGCAGAGCTCCCGGTGGTGGCACAGGCGTTGCAAGGGGAACTGCAGAGACTAAGGAGCTTTCATGAAAGTGGTCGTGACATCCCAGGGACAGGACCTCGACGCCCCGGTCGATCCTCGGTTCGGACGGGCGAAGTACTTCGTCGTGGTCGATACCGATACCGGCCAGGCCACCGCCGCCGACAACAGCCAGAACCTCCAGGCAGCCCAGGGCGCGGGTATCCAGGCCGGAAAGAACGTCGCGGACCTTGGCGTCCAGGCCGTTGTCACCGGGCACGTAGGCCCAAAGGCGTTCGCCACTCTCCAGGCCGCCGGCGTCAGCGTTTACCTCGGCGCGTCGGGTACCGTTGGCGAGGCGATCGACCAACTCAACGCCGGAACGCTCTCTCGTTGCGACCGACCCGACGTCCAGGGCCACTGGGTCTGAGCTGCCATGAGGACCGCGCTCGATTGCGTGCCCTGCTTCGCCCGCCAGGCCCTCGAGGCCGCGAGGTTCGTTACCGACGACCCCGCCGTCCACGAGCGGCTGCTGCGCGACGTGCTTCGCTCGGCCGCCGAGCTGGACCTCGCCCAGCCCCCGCCGGCGGTCGCCCGGCGGATCCACCGCAAGCTGCGTGAGCTGACCGGGGTAGCCGACCCGTACCGGGCGGTCAAGGACCGCTTCAACCGCATGGCGATGGACATGCTCCCGGAGTTGACGGCTTTCGTGCTGAGCTCCGACGACCCGCTGCACGCGGCCCTTCGGCTGGCGATCGCCGGCAACGTGATCGACCTCGGCGTCGACGGCGGGTTCACCGAGGCCGACGCCCGGCGAGCCATCGAGGCGACGATGCACGAGCCGTTCCACGGCGATGTCGAGGCCTTCCGCGCCGCCGTCGCCGCCGCCGAGCGCATCCTGTACATCGCCGACAACGCCGGCGAGATCGTCTTCGACCGCCTGCTCATCGAGCACTTGCCGATCGAGCGTGTGACCCTGGCGGTCCGGGGCGGGCCGATCCTCAACGACGCCACGCGAGAGGACGCCGAGGCGGCGGGCCTGTCCGGGCTTGTGGAGGTCATCGACAACGGCTCGGACGCGCCGGGCACGGTGCTGGGCGACTGCAGCGCGGACTTCCGGCGGCGATTCGACGAAGCCGACCTGGTCCTCGCCAAGGGCCAGGGCAACTTCGAGACGCTCAGCGACTCCCGGGCGAACATCGTCTTCCTGCTGAAGGCCAAGTGCCCCGTCATCGCCGATCACGTCGGCCTGGCGGTGGGCACGCACATCGCCATCTGCCGCCGTGGGCGCCAACCGGCGGTGAAAGGACAGCGACCATGACCGACACACGACAGGCACGGCCCCAGGCCGACCCGACCCAGCGGGAGCAGGACGCCCTGGAACTGGAGGCCCGGATGAGCCGCGTCGCCCGCAAGCTGCTGGTCCTCTCGGGCAAAGGCGGCGTGGGCAAGAGCACCGTCGCGGCCAACCTGGCGGTCTCGCTGGCCCGCGCCGGGCGGAAGGTCGGCCTGCTGGACGTGGACCTCCACGGCCCGAGCATCCCGCGGATTCTCGGCATCGACGGCGCCCGGCTGGGGCCGGGGCCCCGAGGGGGCATCGCCCCGATCCGCGTGGCGGAGGACCTCGTGGCGGTTTCGGTCGGGCTGCTTCTGGACAGCGCCGCCGACGCGGTGATATGGCGCGGGCCGCGGAAGTACAACGTCATCCGCCAGTTCCTCCAGGACGTCGAGTGGGGGCGGCTGGACTACCTGGTCATCGACGCCCCGCCGGGCACCGGCGATGAGCCCCTGGCCGTGGCGCAGCTCGTCGGCGCCGGCGCGCGGGCCGTGGTGGTGACCACGCCGCAGGACCTCGCCGTCGCCGACGTGCGCCGCAGCGTGTCGTTCTGTCGGACCGTCGACGTGGACGTCGCAGGCATTATCGAGAACATGAGCGGGCTCGTCTGTCCCCACTGCGGCGGGCACGTGGACGTATTCAAGACCGGCGGGGGCGAGCGCCTGGCCGCCGAAATGAACGTGCCCTTCCTCGGGCGCATCCCGCTGGACCCGCGAATCGTCGCGTCCGCCGACGCCGGCTCGCCCTTCGCCGCGGAAGAGGAGGGCGACATCGCGCAGGCCTTCGCGGCCGCGGTCGCCCCGATCCTGGCAGAAGAGAAGACCGGGAGCCCCCAAGCCGAATCCGCCGACAGCAAGGAGACGCAACGTATGCGAATCGCCATTC
Organism: uncultured Planctomycetaceae bacterium; assembly: GCA_964385465.1. Classification (GTDB taxonomy): domain Bacteria; phylum Planctomycetota; class Phycisphaerae; order SM23-33; family SM23-33; genus CAYLPJ01. The sequence continues at coordinate 5,460 of CAYLPJ010000090.1, forward strand.
CCGTGGCCGACGGGCAGCTCTGCCTTCACTTCGGCCATTGTCAGCAGTTCGTTCTCGTGGACGCCGACGGCGACAGGATCACAGGCGTGGACCATATGGACCCCCCGCCGCACGAACCGGGCGTGCTGCCCCGCTGGTTGCACGAGCAGGGCGCGGATGTCATCATCGCCGGCGGCATGGGCCGGCGGGCGCAGGCGCTGTTCGCCGAACACGGCATCGACGTGATCGTCGGCGCCCAGCCGGCGCCGGCGGAGAAGATTGCCGCGGCCTATCTCGCCGGCGAGTTGGATACCGGAGAGAATGTCTGCGATCACTGAGGCCAGCGCCGACCTGCTGGACCGGACGCGCGCCGGCCTGCACCCCCGGTGCGTGGTCTGCGGGCGCAGCGACCCACCGGGCCTGGGGCTGGCGTTCCGCCTCGGGCCGGGCGGCGAGGTGGTCGCGGATTTCCGCCCCACCGCCGGCTACGAGGGCTACGGCGGCGTGCTGCACGGCGGCGTGATCTCCGCCATCGCCGACGGCGCCATGACCAACTGCCTGTTTGCTCACGGTGTTGCCGCCGTGACAGCCGAGCTCAACGTACGGTTCCGACATCCGATCGCGGTCGGCCCGCCGCTGACGGTCCGGGCGCGGATCGCCCGCCGGTCCGAGCCGCTGTTCGTCGCCGAGGCCGAACTGACCCAGGCCGGGCAGGTCAAGGCCACCGCGACGGGCAAATTCATGCAGACCCCGGAAGGCACACGAGCGTGACAGCCCATAGCACCATCGATCAGTTCCGGATCGCCGAGCGCCCCAACTACGTCATGCAGGATGACGAGGAGGTCGTCTTCCGCGCGGCGTTCGACGCAGACATCCCGCTCATCCTCAAGGGGCCCACCGGCTGCGGAAAGACGCGGTTCATCGAGTACATGGCCCACGAGCTTGGTCTGCCGCTGGTCACCGTCTCCTGCCACGAGGACCTCACGGCCGCGGACCTGGTCGGGCGGTTCCTGTTCAAGGAGGACGAGACGGTCTGGCAGGACGGCCCGCTGACGCTGGCGGTGCGGCACGGGGGGATCTGCTACCTGGACGAGATCGTCGAGGCCCGGAAGGACACGACGGTGATCATCCACTCGCTGACCGACGACCGCCGGATCCTGTACATCGACAAGACCGGCGAGGTGGTCCCCGCCCACGAGGGCTTCATGATGGTGCTCAGCTACAACCCCGGCTACCAGAGCATCGTCAAGGACCTCAAGCAGTCCACGAAGCAGCGGTTCGCGAGCATCAACTTCACGCACCCCGACGAGGAGGTCGAGGCGCGAATCATCCGCAGCGAGAGCGGGCTGGGCGCCGACGACAGCCGCAAGCTCGCCGAGATGGGCACGAAGATCCGACAGCTCAAGGGCTTCGGGCTGGACGAAGGCGTCTCCAGCCGGCTGCTGGTCTACGTCGGGCGGCTGGTCACCGGCGGGCTGGCGCCGATCCAGGCCACCCGCCACGCGATCAGCCAGACCCTCACCGACGAGCCGGAAGTGCTCGACTCGATCCAGGACATCGCCCGGCTGTACTTCGGCGACCTGATGGACGGTGCGCCCGATGAGCCCGAGCGGACGTAAGCCCGAGCCGGCACCCGACGCCGTCGCCACCGACGGCGCCGGCCGCTACCAGGGCTTCTCCCTGCGGTCGGTGACGTGGGGCTACCGCGACGTCTTCGAGAAGACCATCGAGGAGCTTTTCGACCAGGGCCTGCTGGGGCCCCATCGGCGGGAGGTGACCGCGAAGTTCTTCGATCTGCTCAAGCGCTCCAACCAGAGCTGCTTCGACCACGTGCTGCGGCAGTTTCTCGGGGCGCTCAGCCCGGCCAACCGCTGGATCATGGACCTGCCCGGCGTCTTCGCCGACGTCGTCGAGCTCGGTGGGGAGCTCGCCGAGAGCAAGCTCCACTACGGCATCCGGTTCTTCTCCACCCTCGCCGAGGGCGGGATGGGCTCCACCCCGCAAGCGGTCCGCGACGCCGTCACCCACGTCCGCCGGCTGCGGGAGATCGACGACGAGCTGGCCATGGCGCTGCTCGCCGGCTACCGCAGGCTGTGCGAGCGCCTCCGCCCCGACGAAATCGAGCGGTACGTCCAGGCCGCGCTGGAGATCTTCCGCCGCCACCGCGCCAACGCCTGCGCGTTCCTGCGCGGCGAACTGAGGACCTCCGAGACCTACATCCTCGCCATCACGCAGGAGTGCAGGCTATGCGACGTCCGCGAGCCGCTCGCCGCCCTGCTCAAGGCGCTGACCGGCGAGGAGTTCGAGCTCGCCGACCTCAGCCAGCTCGACTCCGACGACCTCATCGACCGCGGCAGCGAGACGCTCACCGTCGCCGGGCACGTCTACCTGCCCGCACGCGTGCGTCGGTTCGGGCGAGCGCGGGCCAACCGCGACTGGTACGTGCTGTGCGCGGTCGCCTCGGCCTCGCTGATGCTCGACGACTCCTTCCCCCGCGTCCACGGGCACCGCGAGTACCCCACCTGCGCGGACCTCGTCGGCGATGACCCCCGCCGGGCGAACCTCTTCCAGGTGCTCGAGTTCGCCCGCGTGCTGCGGCGGGCGCGGCGACGGTGGCCCGGCGTGCGGCGCCTGCTGGCGTGGGGGCTGGAGACCGACCTGGACAACCCAGCCGCCGGCACGCCGGAACGCCTGCTCGCCGACGCACTCGATGAAGCGGTACGCTCGCCCGCACTCCGCGGGCTCCGCGAGGCCGCCGACGACTGCGTCAACTGCTTCGACGCCGCCGAGAGGCTCGGGGAGCCGTGGGCCGATGCCGTCGCCGAAGAGTACCCCGGCCTCGCCGCCCGTTCCCTGAGGCCCGGCGGGTTCCTCTCGGACTTCCTCTTCCCCGTGGGCTTCTCCAGCCCGCCGGCGGACCATGTCGTCGGCGATCTCAAGTCCGCAGCACGCTCCCGACGCGGCGACGACCGCGACGACGCCCGCTCCGTCGCCGACGGCGAGGCCGCCGACAGCGGCCAGACCGCCGAGGAGGAGTCCTCCGCGCCCGCGGCCACGAGGTCGGCATACGTCTACGACGAGTGGGACCACACCCAGGGCGACTACCGACCCGCGTGGTGCCACGTCCACGAGAACCCCGTCCAGCCAGCCGCCCGGCAGCGCCCGCGGGCGGACTGGCTGGCCGACGCGCGGAAGGTCCGCAATGTCTTCGAGCGACTCAAGCCCGACCTGGCCCGCCGGGAGAAGCACCTCGCCCACGGCGACGACATCAACACCGACCTGCTCCTGACCCACCTGGTCGACCGCCGCCGCGAGCCGTCCCCGCCCGTCCGGTTCTACGAGAAGCCGCTCATCCGCCATCGCGACCTCGCCGTGCTGATCCTGCTGGACGTCAGCGGCTCGACCGGCGAGGCCGCCGGCGAGCAGGCCAAGGTCCTCGACGTCGAGAAGCACGCCGCCGTCATCCTCGGCGAAGGGCTCGCAGCCCTCGACGACACCTTCGCCGTCTGCGGCTTCAGCTCCAACGGGCGCGAGCAGTGCGAGGTCCTCGTCTTCAAGGACTTCGACAATCCGTGGGCCGACGCCGTCGGTCGCATCCTCGCCGCACGACCCCGCAACTCCACCCGCATGGGCCCGGCCATCCGCCACGCAGGCTACCGGCTGGACGCACAGCCCTGCCGCCAGCGGCTGATCCTGCTGGTCACCGACGGCAAGCCGATGGATCAGGGCTACGACCCCAACACACGCTACGCCCAGCACGACGTCCGCATGGCCTGCCAGGAGAACCTCCGGCGGGACGTCCACACCTTCGCCATCTCCACCGAGGAGAACTCCCAGGCACACATGGAGATCATGTTCCCCGGGCGGCGGTTCGTCATCCTTCCGGGCATCCGCCACCTCCCCCGCGTCCTGCCCGAGCTCTACCTCCGCCTGACCCTCTGACCGGGCCGATCACCCCGGATGGAATTCCGAGTGTCCCGCGTGTGTTAGCTCTGTCCACACCCGGACAAATGGACACACGGGCGACAGGGGCTACATAAATCTTTATGAGTCATGGCTTTATGTATGTATGTCGCGCGTGTCCACCCAAGGGGCTAGGTGTACACCTTCCCCGCTGTGTCCACCCCTGACGCCCGTCGAGACCAACCGCGGAAGCGGGGCCAGGGGCGAAAGGACGGGCCGGTCGACCTCAACCGCTCGGGGAGGGCATCCGGCGTTTCTCGGAAATACCCTGACGGGGCCGTGCGACCATGGGGTAGGATCGTCGCACGAGTCTGGAGGCGTGTGGATGTGGGTCGCGGTCTTGAAGGCAATGCCGGTCGTCGTCTACGTCCTGCTCGGCGGGTACGCAGTGTTGTGGGCTGCGCTGCTCGTGGCGTGCATCCGCCGGCGGGCCTACTGGCCGATGCTCGGTAACTCGAGCAGGACACGCTTGTTCTGGCTGGCGACGTTCGTCTTCGTGAACCCGCTTCTGACCCTGCTCTGCCTCCGCTTCGGCCTGCTCCGTCGGCCGGATGCCTCCCACACCCGCGTCGGCCCCGTCCCCGTCGGCCTGGCGTGCGTGGTGATCGCCGTGGCCGGGTTCTTCATCAACTTTCCGGGCGTAAGTCACTTATGGATGGTGCCGTTGTTCGACGACGGTCCCGCGGGCGCCGTCCGCCTCAACGCGGCCACCATCGAGGCCAGCAGCAACACCTCGACCACGACCGTGAGCACCTCGACGAATCACACCCGCCTGGCCTGCTCGCAGGTAGCGATCATCCGGGAGGACGACCGGGCCCTGACGCGGTTCATCGCGGCCGACCTGGCCGACAAGCTCGCCGAACTTCCGCAGATAGGGTCGGTTACGCTCGAACCCGACGGCGGTTTCTCCGCCGCGGGCACGCCGCGGCCCGATGTGTTCCTCGTCGTCGCTGTCCGAGAGGCGAAGGTCACGCCGGTGCCTTACGCCACCCGTCTGGCCGCGGAGGTCACCGCCTCGGCCGGGCGGTGCCCGTGGCGAGGCACATCGAGCTACCAGGATGGCAAAACCCCGCCGTTGCTGGAGTTCCATTGGCAGGCCGAGCTGACCCACCGCAGCAAGACGCTGGGCTACGAATCGGTCCGCCACAGTTTGGCGGCGGAGAAGATCGCTACGGAGCTGGCCGGGCAGTTCGGCAAGCAGTTGGGGAAGTGGCAGGACAAGTACGGCCTGCTGCCGGAGTTGCCGCAATCGCTGATCGGCACCGCCAGGGACGCCAACCTCCCGACGGCACTGGCCGAGTTGGGTTTCGAGCGGCTCTGCTCCGGTCCCGGTCTGCTGACACACGCCGAGAGCTTCTGGCGGGCGAGCATACCGGCCGAGCGGGTCGAGCCCGCACTCGCCGCGGCCGCCAACAGCCTCGAGGGCGAGGGTTGGCGCCAACTGACGTTGAGCGAAGACAACCTCCGCGTCCACCGCAAGGACCAGCGCATCCACGTCTTCCGCGTACGCTCGCCGACGCGCAGGGGTTGGCAGGTCGTCCGACCGGGCGAGAAGGAGCCCGGCCCCCCGGTGACGCTCTGCGCCCGTCAGGCGGTCTGGTTCTCCCAGGCCGAGCGGCGGCAGGCGCTCGCCGGCCTGCTGGACCCCAACGCTCCCGCCCCGATGGGCACGCTGCTGTTCTTCAGCCGCCTCTTCGAGGATGACCAGCGCGACCGCCTGGCCGACATGCTGGCCGACCACCCCTCGCCGTCGGCCGCAGTGCAGATCGAGTTGTTCGAGCACCACCTCGCCCAAAAGGGATACGAGGAAGCCCGCGCCGCCATCGCCCGCGGACGCGTCCTGCTCTGGGCCGAGACCGATGCCCGCGGGCTGCGGTCCAAGCTCAGCAGCGCGGCCAAGCGCCTGGCCAACAAGCTCGGCCGCGACGATCCGCCCGACCCCGCGGACCCCAGCTTCGCGGACTTCCTGGCCGCCGGGTTCCGCCCCATGGACGCCAACACGCCGGACGTAGACCTCACGGTCGCCCTCGATGAGCCGGTCCGATGGATCGCCCGCGACCGCGACGGCAAGCTGCGGGCGCTGACGCTCCGCATCGGGCGCCCGTCGTCCCCGCAGGCCGGGCCGTACGTCCTCCACCACCTCCAGTGCTCCGGCGGCTCGCGGAGCTGGGGGCACGGCTCGCCCAGCGGCGGGAGGTGGCATGGTGCGTACACGTGGTCGAACCCCGCGGACGTCTGGGTCGAGTTCCGCGCCGAGCGGCTCCCCAGCGACCCCCTCCGCTTCCGCCTGACCGGCAAGGTCCATCCCCGGTCCGGGCCCTAGCAGCCCCCGCCCGTCGCCCGAGGACCGGTGGCGTGCTTTCCGCGGTCGCCCGTCTCCGATCGCGGCAACGAAATGGTGTCATTCGCGGCCCCGGCGCGGTCGTATAATGAAGGAGCCGGGCAGACAGGCCGACACGACACCGGCGAGGTGGGCTATGGGCCCCATGAACAGCATTCTCAGGATCGCGGGGGCGGTTGGGATCTCCCTGGCGGCCGGGACGGTCGCCCCGGCGGACCTTGCCGCCCCCGGCTCGCCGTTCGCCGATGTCCGCCCGGACGAGGCCTTCGTGCGGCTGATCGAGCCCGACGTCGGCCCCCTCGGTGAGATCGAGCTGTCCGCCGCCCCGCCGCCGTGGCAGGGCGGCGTGCTCGATCGCGACGTGACGGCCGCGGACGTCCTGCCGCTGGTATCCGGTCGAGCCGACGAGAAGTCGCCGGCATCGGCGCCGGCGGGTCCCGCCCCGGCCCCCCAGCGGCCTTTGCGGGCTGCGCCCGCCGCGCCCCAGCCGCCGCCGGCCGGCGGAATCGTGCTCGTAGACGCCCCGGCGATCGACTACGCCCCGGCCCACTTCATCACCGGCACATGGGGGCCGGGCTGCGGCTGGGCTCCGTTCCACTCCCCCTGGACGGGCCCGATCTGGACCTCCCCCTACGCACTGGATTCCGGTCGACTCTGGCCGCCCGATCACGACCGCGGCGTCTATGGCTCCTGGACGGACGATTTCGTCCTCGGCCTGCCCTACGTCCGCTGGTACGGCCCGGCCCTGCCGACGGCGGGCCGGTGCGAGCCCGCCCCCGGCCTGTCGGGATCGCGCTGGATCGGCACGAGCGTCGGGATCGGCCTGACGTATGACGACGGCGACTGGGGCCTGGCCGGGCACGTCGGCTACCACGCCGGCGGGACCGTCGCCGCCCCGCGTGCCGGCTCCCGGCCGCCGCGGCAGCCGTGGTCGTCACCCGCCGCCCGCTCGGTGACCCGGCGGATCCTATCGGCCCAGCGGCAGCGACGGCGGGAATTCCTGCCCGCGTCGCCCGAGGGCCAGGAGGCCCGCGAGGGCGTGCGGGCACACCGCGCCAGCTCCGGCGTGATCCGCTTCGTCCCCGGCCGCGGGAGGCGGGCGGACCGATCCGACCAGCCCCGGGACCGGGCCGATGGCACGTCCGCGACGGCCGACCCGGCGCGACGGACGCAGCCGTTCGACACCCCGCCCGGCGAGAGGCTTCGCGTCCCCGCCGGCGCTCGACGAGAAGGCCGAACCGGCCCACAGAGCCCCGCGCCCCGCCGGGCCGCCCCCCGCGTTCTGGACTTTCGCGGCGGCCCCGACCGCCTCCGCCGTCTGCAACGAATGCTCAGGCAGGCGCCCACCGGCCGAAAGACGGCCCCCCGCCACCCGGCAAACCGGTGATCCCCTGGCCCACTCCACGGAGGTCGCCCCCCGCACTCCACAGGGCGCGACGCCTGATCCCGACCGCGCTGGCCGGGGCGCCGATCTTCTTCGCCGACGAGGGCCGTCCGCACACCGAGGTCGTCGCGGCAAGCGTGCGGACGCCGTCCGCGAGGGGCTGGCACGTCCCGGCAAGCGACGCCACGGCCTCGGATTCATGGCTGGGCAATATTCCCCGATGGCGGGCCTCCGTTGGGGTCGAGCTGCGCGATCGCGGGCGGGTCGGGGGCGGCGGCGCGGGGTGGTTCCGCAGACGTGTCGGGAGAGCAATGCCGCACAAGGCACTGCCATGAAAAGCTTTATATGAGATTACCCACATATTGTTGCCAAGATTGCCGGTTCTGGCACGCAGAGTGCAAGAAGGAGGGGTGTGGATGATCGGGTCCGTGGGATCCGCCACTTGGCAAAGGGCAAAGGCAGACGGCGACCAAAGGAGAGACGCGATGAGCTACGACATGTTCCTGAAGATCGACGGGATCAACGGCGACAGTCAGGACGAGGCGCACAAGCAGTGGATCGAGATCAACTCGTACGCCCACCGGATCAGCCAGGCGGTCGGCGGGGCGATCAGCGCCCAGGGCGTGCACACCGGCGGGCGCGCGGACCACGCGGACTTCAGCATCGTCCACCGCCTCGACAGCGCCTCGCCGACGCTGGTGCTGTACTGCTGCATGGGCAAGCACATCCCGAACGTGCGTTTCGAGCTGTGCCGCGCGATGGGCGACAAGACGACGTTCATGGTCTACACGTTCAAGGACGTGATCATCTCGTCGGTGGCGCCGACCGGCTCGGCGGACACCGAGGACCCGCTGCCGATGGAGGAGATCTGCTTCCGGTACGGTCAGATCAACTGGGAGTACACCCCGACGGACATCACCGGCGGCGGCAAGAAGGGCGCTGCGGTCCAGGCCGGCTGGAGCAGCCTGATGAACAAGCCGATGTAACGC
>CAYLPJ010000091.1:0-13541 GCA_964385465.1 uncultured Planctomycetaceae bacterium
ACCGAGGATACGCCGCGTTTATGCGCCCGTCATCCACAGCTTCTGACAATACCTCGAAACCGGACCGGAAGAACTTCTTCGGCATCGCTCGCGGCAGCGTCCAAGAATGCGTCCCGCTTCTGGAACTGGCCCACAGACAGGAATTGCTCCCCGATGGACAACACCTGCAGATGAAGCAGGACCTAGAAGAAATCGCCCGCATGCTCTCCGGCCTGATCAAAGGCGTGGACAACCGCCAGACCTGAGCTTTCCGCCAGAAACAGAAGGCTTTCTTCTTGTGCCGGAGGGGTTTAGAATCGTCGTGACACAAGTTCGGCTCAAACTCGCCGGAGAGGCGACTGGAATCATGAACGGTACAATGGCTGCGAAACCCAAGTGCATTATCGTGACGGGCAGGCCCGGGGCTGGCAAGACGACGCTGAGCGGCGAACTGAGCCGCAGGCTCTGGATGCCCAGGATCAGCCGGGATGAATTTAAGGAAGGGTACGTCAACACTTTCGGGATCAAGCACGACCAACTGCCCCCCGACACCAACGGCATAGTCAACGAAGTGTTCTTCGAGACGATCCTGAACATTCTCGCCGGCAAGATCTCGGTGGTGATCGAAGCAGCCTTTCAGCACAAACTATGGGACAAGGTCATTCCGCAGGTCATGCAGGTCGCCTCGGCATACATCATCATCTGCAGCCTGGACGCAGAGACCAGCGCCCGCCGCCACCTTGAGCGAGGGCTGAAGGATGCCAACCGAGAGTTCTTCCATGGTGATAAACGAGTGACGCTCTACAAGCAGACGGGCGAGTTCTCACCCGGAGGGCCCTACGATCCTCCTCACTACGACGTGCCGACGCTGGAAGTCAGCACCCTGAACGGATATGACCCTGCGATCGAAAGCATTATCGAGTTTGCTGGGAACCTGCCAAACCGTCCGGAGAGAACAGATTCTCGATAGTCCGCGGCCTGATTATAGGCGTCGAGAATCGCAAGAACTGAAGGCCTTGGAAATCTGCTTCACCCAATCTCTCACCAATCCGCGTTCACACGAGTGCCAGTCGCCCCGATGAATCGAGGGCTGGCCCAACGGGTCAGCCCTCGGTTCATCCAATCGCCCCAACATGGCTGGACAGGAAGCCTTCCGCCGAAGCACGGAAGGCTTTCTTCCTGCGCGAGCTGGGCTTACAATCACCGCCGCAAAGAGCCTGGCCCAGACTCGCCGGGGAGGCGACTGGATTGACAAACCGGATCAAGGCAATCTCGTTTGACGGTGACGCAACTCTCTGGGATTTCGAGAAGGTCATGCGCCATTCACTAGCAATCACGCTGTCAGAGCTTCGGCGCCGTGTCCCAGATTCCTTGGCAGGCGAACTCACCGTGGACGAGATGATCAGAATCCGCAATGCCGTGGCAGCCGAACTCAGGGGCAAGACAGCAAATCTGGAGGATATCCGTTTCGAAGCGTTCAGACGCACCGTCGAGTCCATCAATCTCCGGGATGATATCCTCGCCGCTGACCTGAACGCCCTTTACTTGCGGCATCGGTTCGAAGACATCGAACTCTATCCGGACGTAATCCCCGCGCTTGAGGCTCTGGGTCGCAGGTACCGGCTCGGCCTTCTCTCCAACGGCAATGGGTATCCGGAGCGGTGTGGGTTGCCCGAGCGATTCAGCTTCGTCGTGTTCTCCCAGGATTTCGGTGTAGAGAAGCCGAGCCCTGGCATTTTCCACGAGGCCTGCAGACAAGCAGGTTGTGATCCTGCAGAACTCATGCACATAGGCGACTCGCTGGAAACGGACGTAGCGGGTGCGAATGCAGTCGGGGCCGTCTCTGTATGGCTCAACAGGAATCGAGCGGCGAACGGAACGGGCATCAGGCCGGATCACGAAGTTCGCTCGCTGCCCCAAGTGATGGCCATTGCTGGTAGGTTGTAGATTGACGCGTCCTGCGGGCCGAAATGCCGCGTCAGACGTTGGATGATTCCGTGTTCAGCCGATAGGGAGCAAAGATACTCACTTGCGCCTCGTTCAAGGTTCCGCCAGTTGCCCCGAGTCGGCCAGAGGCGGGACGTTTCCAGTGGCCAGGGGCGGAGACGACGAGGCCAGGCGTCGAGAGGCAGCCCGGCTGGATACCTGCCGGATAGCCGCCCGGCGGCGGGCTTCTCCCGCCGAGGCCGCGAGCGCGTGTGACGGACCGCGGACTCCGGGCTTCCTGTTGTATGAGAGCCCGTCGCTTCAGCCACGGGACGCGCGGGGTCTCGGCCAGGACGCATGGCACGCGCCACGGGCGGGCAACCGTGTGCGTTCGGGCGCGCCCGCCGCGTTCTGCGTCGAGGGCTGCCACGCCGCGACGACATTGGCCGTCAGCCGGTGGCGCGTGCCCATCCTGGTGAGCAGCCCGCCACGAATCCCGCGGCTGAAGCCACGGGCTGGCACACGACAGGGGATGGCGTGGCGTGATGAGTCTCGCATGAGCTTGGGGCAGATCATCGGTGGGGCCTTGCATGAACAGGAAGGCACGGGCGGGTCGGACGGGAAAAGTTCGCCCCGTTGCTGGCCGCGTGAGTGGGGGGAGCCAGGGTCCGCCCGCCGGCGCTGAGTCCTCCGGAGAGGCCGGTCCGCCCCCCCTCAATTCCGAGCCCGGCATAGGACTTATGCCCGTAGTGGGTATGGGGAAATCCCTTACAGCTTCCGGGGATCAGGCCGTGAGTCAAACGGGTTGACCACCCGATTGTTCGCGGGTGCCTTTCCGGCGGACAATGCGGTGCAGATCAACGAGGCCATTCTCCCGTTCCGGTGGAAGGAATCACGGGAGCCCTCTCGACGGTCGGGCGAGATTCGCTCGACGGGGGCAAGGCGAAAGGAGAAATCGCATGAGTTTCCGCCTCTCCAGAGATTACCGCAAAGACCCGCGCCGTCCTCCCAAACCCGACGGCCAGGACGCCGGCCGCGACAACGGCGCCGGCGAGATCGAGTACGTCTACAACGAGCTGTTCGAGGCCGACGACGCCGAAGAGCAACTCTGGGGCGAGCAGGCCGAGGAGGTGCCCGCCTTCCGCTACAGCCTCGGCGGCTCGACGCGGGTGGGCCCGGCCAAGTCGCTCACGCGCGACCAGGAGCGGACGCTGTTCCTGCGGTACAACTACGCCAAGTACCGGTTGGCCCGGCTGCGACGCGGGCGGCGAAAGGCCGACGACGAGAACGTCCGCCTGTGGCGCAAGCGAGCCGAAGGCGCCCGGGAGCAGCTCGTCCACGCCAACCTGCCGCTGGTGCCGAGCATGGCCAAGTACGTCCGCACCGACCGCGTGGAATTCTCCGAGTTGATCTCCGAGGGCTACATGGCCGTCCTTCGGTCGATCGAGAAGTTCGACGTCTCTCGCGGGTACAAGTTCTCGACCTACGCCTGCCGGGCGATCCGCGCGGCGCATCACCGGCTGGTGACGACCACGCACCGCCGCAGCCAGCAGGTGCCGGCGTACTTCGACCCGGCGATTCAGCCGAGCGACTGGAACGACACGCGCCACCGCCACCAGCGGAGCGAGGCGATCGAGATGGTCCAGGACATCCTGCTGAGCAACGAGGCCGGGCTGAGCCGGACCGAGCAGCAGGTGATCCAGGGCAGGTTCGCCTTCACCCCGGGCAACCGCAAGCGTACACTGAAGGAGCTCGGCAAGGAGATGGGCTTGTCCGACGAGCGCATCCGCCAGATCGAGATCCGGGCGCTGGGCAAGCTGCGCGAGGCCTTCACCGCCGCGTGAGCCTCGGCGCCAACCGCCAACACGAACGAAAGGACCCGCGATGAAAGCGACTGTCGACGACTCCTGCATCGGCTGCGAGTTGTGCGTCTCCACCTGCCCGGAGGTCTTCGAGATGGGCGACGACGACCTCGCCAAGGTTATCGCCGACCCTGTTCCCTCCGGCGCCGAGGACTCCTGCCGCGAGGCCGCTGAGGCCTGCCCGGTGGACGCGATTCACATCGAAGAGTAAGCCCGCCGGATGCGGCGGCCCCGGCTGCGGGGGGGGGCAAGGCGGTATCAGCTTTCGATAACAGATGTTCACAAGGAGGCGTTCGGGCCGCGTGGGAGTCCATCCGGACCCCGCATCCCGAGCGCCTCTTTCGCGCGCCGCGGGCCCCCCTCGTCAGCGACGGGCGACCGGCGGGGCCTTCGCGCTGGAAACGCGCCCCGGGTTCGTGAAGAATCTCCCTAAGACCCGTCGCCTTACCGCGTCTGAGAGGACAGAGGCGTCGGCATGCGTTGGCCGGGGACGTGAATGGCACCGAAAGCCAGCGAGAGAGACACCGCGTGGCTGCGAGGCGTGATGGCCCGTTACGAAGGCCCGCTCGTCCGCTATGCCGCACGCATCCTCCGCGACGAGGACCGCGGGCGGGACGTCGCACAGGAAACGTTCCTGCGGCTGATCCGCACCGACAACGCCCCCGACGACGACCGCCTCGGCGAGTGGCTGTTCGCCGTCTGCCGAAACCGCGCGATCGACGTCTACCGCAAGGAGCGACGCATGTACGCACTCAGCGACGAGGCCCGCGACAACAGGCCTTCCGCCGAGCCGTCCCCGCCCGCGGCGGCCGAACGGAACGAGGCCGTCGGCGAGGCGCTCCATGCCCTCGCCGACCTGCCGGACAACCTCCGCGAGGTCCTGCGCCTGCGGTTCCAGAACGGCTTCAGCTACAAGCAGATCGCCGGGATCACCGGCCTGTCGGTCTCCAACGTCGGTTTCCTGATCCATACCGGCGTGGGCAAACTGCGGAAGCGATTCCGCCTCGCCGGGCTGCTCGGGCCGGCCCGGGAAAGGGCAGAGCCATGACCCTCGCCGCCGACGACCCCCGCCTGACCGCCTACGCACTCGGCGAGCTGAACGCCGACGAGGCCGCCGCCGTTGAGGCCGAACTGCTCCGCCGGCCCGACCTGCGGGCCGAAGTAGCCCAGGCACGCCGCGTCGCCGAGACCCTCGAACGCGAACTCGCCGCCGAGGAGGCCCCCGCGCTGACCGACATCCAGCGGGCGCAGATCGAGGCGGAGATGGCGGCCGCCGGGCCGCGGCGTCGCACGTCCCGGGCCTGGCCTTGGTGGGCCGGGGCGGTCGCCGCCGTGCTGCTGATCGGCTATGCGGCGGCGGCGTGGAATGTCCTGGGCTGGTTCGCCCCCGGAACCGACCGCGGCGCGGAGGTCGCCGGCACCTCGAATGCCCCCGCCGCGCAGGACCTGCCGTACAGTCCGCCGCCGGTGGCCGGCACGCCGAGGCCGGCCGACCTCGACGGCGACGGGGCCTGGGCGACCGTCGGCGCCGGCGGCGGGTGCAACGTGGAGAACCCCTTCGTTCCCACGCGAGAGCAAGCCGTCTCGCACCTGCCCGTCCGCGTCGAGGACGCCGACTACCTCCGCATCCGCGAGATGATCCTGGAGCAGCGCCGCCTGCCCGGGCCCGGCGCCATCCTCCGCATCGAGCAGATGATCAATCACTTCCCGTACGCCTACGCGCCGGCCAGCGGCGGGGGACACCCGTTCTCGCTGCGCCTGCACGCGGCCGAATGCCCCTGGGCCGCGGGCCACCGCCTGCTCCGCCTGGCCGTCCAGGCCGGGCCCGGCGACGGCCGCCTCGCCGCCCGCGACGCGCGAGTCCGCGTGCGGTTCGACCCCGACGCCGTCGCCGCCTGGCGGCTGATCGGCTTCGAGAATCGGCGGGCCGCCATCGAGCCGGCCGCGACCGAGCCGCCCGGCGCGGACCTGCCGGCCGGCTCGGCCGTGACGGCCCTGTACGAGCTGGTCCCCGCCGCCGGCGCCGCGGGCCGCCCGTGCGGCGCCGCAGCCGTGAGCTACCGTCCCGTCGGCGCAGGGGGCCCGCGCGAGGACCGGTTGGCGATCCCCGCGGGCGCGCGCCCGCTCTCGGCCGCCGACGACGACTTCCGCTTCGCCGCGGCGGTGGCCGCCTTCGGCATGATCCTGCGGGACTCGGAGTACCGCGGGGGCTTCACCCTCGCCGACGCGGCCGAGCTGGCCGCCGGCGCCGTCGCCGCCGACCCCGCCGGGCACCGCCGCGACTTCCTCCGGCTCATCGCCGCCGCCCGCGAGCTTTCACGGCGCAGCGGGGCCCCCGGCGAATAGGGCGGCCGGGGGAACGTCCGGCACGTGTTCGCGGCGGGCGCATTCGATACAATGGACGGAGACGGCGCGTGGAGTGCGGCGAGGCGATTGGCCGATATCGGTACGGTCGCCGCGGCCCCGCCGCCGAAGCGCCCGTGACGGAAAGGAATCTCATCCGACGCAATGTGCGACAGAACGTCTTGTCGTTGGCCTTCGCCGCGGTCCTGGCGGCCGCAGCGGCGGCTGGCCCTGTCTTCGCGGCCGAGCCGAATGCCCCGCCGGCCATCCCGCCGGAAGGTGCGGGGCTGACCAGCCTGCTGCTGGACAAGCCGGAAGTGCCCGTGACGCCGCCGAAGGGCCCGGCGCCCGAGCGCCGCCCGGCGCGTCCGGCGGTCGAGGGCAGCATGGTCGTCGATCGCCCGTGCGAGCTGGTGGCCGACCTGGCCGGCGACTGGCACGTGCTGACGTTCCCGCCCGTCCCGGGCCGGCGCGACGTCGCGCCGCGGCGCGCGCTGCCCTGCCGGCTGCTGGCGGAGATGGAGCGGATCGCCGCGCGGCGCCCGGACGTGCGATTCCGCGTCAGCGGGGAGACGACCGTCTTCGACGGGCAGGCGTACCTGCTGCTGACCAAGGCCACCGTGCAGGCACCGCCCGCCCCGCCCGCCCGGTCAGGCAAGCCTGCCCGCAAGCCGCCCGGCGAGGCGGCGCCGAACCCCGACACGCCGGCTGCCCCGCGCACCAGGCCGGCCTCGACCGGCCCGGCCACGCGGCCCGGCGACGCCGACGAACCGAGCAGCGACGACGTGCTGGCGTCGCTGCTGAGCGAGAAGGTCGGCCGCCCGATCTCCGTGCCCAAGACAGCCTCCGAGCCCTCGGCGGACGGGGCCTCGGTCGCGCCGACGGCGGCCCGGGCGATCCCGACCGGCCGGGGGGGCATGGTGGTGGACCGCCTGGTCCGCGTCGTGCCCGAGGAGACCGGCGGGTGGCACCTGGCGCGGTTCGAGGCCGACAACACCCTCCAGGAACCGCCGATGCGCGTCCTGCCGTCCGGCTTCCTGGCGCGGGCGCTGAAGATCAACGCCGCCGACGCTCGCCGGGATGCGCCGCTGCTTCGCGTCTCCGGGCGGGTGACGCGCTACAAGGGGCGGCGGTACCTGCTGCTGCGGAAGGTCCTCCGCCAGCGGCACCTCGGGCGGTTCTGACCCCGCCCCCGAACCGATGACCCTGCTCTGGCCCGTATCGCTGCTGGGGCTGCTGCCCACCCTCGCCGCCGCCCTCTGGGCCCTGCGGCGGCCCGAACGCAACGTCGCCGTCGTCGGCAGCCTCGAACTCTGGCAGGCCGCCGTCGAGGCCGTCGATCCCGCCCTGCGCCGCCCCCGACGAAGGCTCTCGACGTCCTGGGCCTTGCTGCTGGCCGGGGCGCTGGCCGCCGTCGCCGCGCTGGCCCGGCCGGTGCTGTACTCCGGCGGGCGGGGGCGACGCGTTGCCGTCGTCCTCCACAACGCCGCCGAACTGGCCGGCACCGACTTCCGCCCGCCCGTCCGGGCCTTCCTCCAACGCCTGGATCCCGGCGACCGCGTGACGCTCCTCTCCGGTGGGGGGCAGGCGAAGGGCGACAACCGGGCCCGCTACGTGACGCCGGCCGAGGCGCTCCGCCAAGCCGAACGCCTCGCCCCCAGGCCGATCGCGGCCGGGCGGCTGGCCCTTCCCGAACCGCCCGACGACGCCGGGCTGGTCGTGCACTTCGCCCCGGCCGGGGCGGCGGAACCGGCGGCGCCGGACGCTCGCCTCGTCGAGATGCCGGCGGGGGAGACAACGGCCCTCGACGCCCTTGCGGCGACGACGGTGGACGGCGAGGTCGAGGTCTTCGCGGCCGTGTGGAACGCCGCGGGGGTCCCGCTGGCCGGGCGGCTGGTCGTCGAGCCTGTCGGCGGCGGCACGTTGGCCGCGACGCCGCTGTCGGCCCCCGCGAACGGACGCGGGCAGGCCGTGTGCACGCTGCCGGCGGCCGAGGGCTTCGCGGTACGCGTGGCTGACGCCGACGGTCGCCAGCGTGCGGCGGGGTATCTCGCCCGCTCGCCGGAACGTACGCGGCGGGTAGCGATGATCGGTGCCGACGAGCCGGTCCTGCGGCGGTTCGTCTCCGCCGACCCGGCGCTCGATCCGGTCGCCGAGCCGGCCCGGGCGGACCTGGTGATCGCCAACCGCCGCGACCCTCCGGGGGGCGTGGCGGCCCTGGTGATCGATCCGCCGACGGCCCCGCCGGGATGGCGGCGCGGCGAGGCCCGTCGGGCCGTCGCCCTGGGCAACGCCGACCTCGCCCCCGGCGACCCGCTGCTGCGCGGCGTGACCATGTCCGCCGCGGCCGTGCGGGTGGTCCGCCCGTGGCGGGCGATCGGGCGTCCGCCGCAGGTAGTGGCCGCGTCGCTGGACGGCGAGGCGCTGCTGCTGCGCCATGCCCCGCCGCGCGGCCCGCGTCGGGTGTACGTGGCCTGCGTTCTGAGCACGGCGAACACGAACCTGGCGGTGTCGGAGTCGCTGGTGATCCTGCTGGCCAACGCCGTCCGCTGGCTCGTGCCGCGCCGCGAGCCCGGGACCGGCTACGAGGATCTCCGCCCCCTCGCCGCCGCCGGGCTCATTGCCGGCGGCGCCCGTCGCGTTGCCGGGCGCCCCCCCGAGGGCGCCGACGACCACCCGCTGCCCTGGCCGGGCCTGTTCCGTGACGGCGAACGTCTCCTGGCCGTCAGCCTGCCCGGCCTGCGCCCGGCCCGGCCGGGCCGCCCGCCGGCCGAAGCAGTGGCCGCGATCCGCCTGCCCCCGCCGCGCCCGCTGGGCGGGCGCGTGGAATGGTGGCCCTGGCTCGCGGCGGCGGCGCTGGGCCTGTGGCTGGCGGGGTGGACGTTTCGCCGGACCTGAGGCGCTATTCCCACTCGATCGTCGCGGGGGGCTTGCTGGAGATGTCGTAGACCACGCGGTTGACGCCGCGGACCTCGTTGATGATCCGGTTCGAGATCGTCGCCAGCACGTCGTAGGGGATGCGGGACCAGTCGGCCGTCATGAAGTCCGAGGTGTCCACCGAGCGGATGGCCACGACGTTCTCGTAGGTCCGCCCGTCGCCCATCACCCCGACGGACTGGACGGGCAGCAGCACGGCGAATGTCTGGGCCGTTTTGCGGTACAGCCCGGCGGCGTGGATCTCCTCCAGCAGGATGTTGTCCGCCTGGCGGAGGACGTCGAGGCGTTCGCGGCTGATCGGGCCGAGGCAGCGGACGGCCAGCCCGGGGCCGGGAAAGGGATGGCGCCAGACCAGCTCGACCGGCAGGCCCAGCAGCTCGCCGGCGCGGCGGACCTCGTCCTTGAACAGGTCGCGCAGCGGCTCGATGAGCTCGAAGTCCAGCTCGGCGGGCAGCCCCCCGACGTTGTGGTGCAGCTTGATGTTCGCCGCCTTGCCCGCCAGCGAGTGCCCGCTCTCGATCACGTCCGGGTACAGCGTGCCCTGGGCGAGAAACCGGGCGTTGGGCACGCTCGCCGCGGCGGACTTGAACGCCTCGATGAACGTGTGCCCGATGATCCGCCGCTTCTCCTGCGGGTCCGTCACGCCCTCCAGGCGGTCCAGGAACGCCCCCGCCGCGGGGACCACCGTCAGGTCCACGCGGAAATGCTCCTCGAACGTCGTGCGGACCAGCTCCACCTCGTTGAGCCGAAGCAGGCCGTTGTCCACGAAGATGCACGCCAGCCTCTCGCCGATCGCCCGGTGCAGCATGGCCGCCACGACCGAGGAATCGACCCCGCCGCTGAGCCCGCAGATCACCCGCTCATCGTCGCCGACGGCCCCGCGGACCTCCTCGACGACCTGCTCGATAAACGAGCCCATCTGCCAGAGGCCCCGGCACTTGCAGACCTCGTAGAGGAAGTTCGTAAACACCGTATTGCCATGCGGCGTGTGCGTGACCTCCGGGTGGAACTGCACGCCGTAGAACGGCCGGCGCTTGTGACGCACCGCCGCGATCGGGCAGGTCGGCGTGGTCGCCAGCGGCTGGAACTCCTCGCCGAGCTGGCGGATCTGGTCGCCGTGGCTCATCCATACGGTGGTCTGGGAGGGCACGCCGCGGAGCAGCTCGTCGGGCTCGACGACCGTCAGCGCAGCGCGGCCGAACTCGCGGGCCTCGGCCGGGCGGACGTCCGCGCCGAGCATCCGGCAGAAGACCTGCATCCCGTAGCAGATGCCGAGGATGGGCACGCCGAGGTCGATCACCTCCGCCAGGCACTGCGGGGCGCCCTCCTCGTACACGCTCGCCGGGCCCCCGGTGAAGATCAGACCCTTGGGGTTGAGCTCGCGCAGTTCCGCGGCCGTCACTTCCGGGCGGGCCAGCACGCTGTACACCCCGTTCTCCCGCACCCGCCGTGCGATAAGCTGGGCGTACTGGCTGCCGAAGTCGAGGATGACGATCGTCTCGGACTGTCCTGCTCGGTCGGTCATGGGTTGCCCTCGCGCCGTCGGCGAAAGCCCGGATTATGCGCCGCGGAGGCACTTGCGGCAAACAGCAAATCGCCGCACTCCGATCTACCGCCCGGCCAGCGGTTTGCTCGTCGCCAGGGCGATGCCGCGGCGGTCCTTGGCGCCGACGGCGTCGGCCTCGCCCGGGGCCTTCCTGCGGGAGGCGCCGTAGAAGTGGTACAGCACGCCCTCGCGGGCGATCACGCCGGGCTTGTGGGCGTACTGCGAATCGATCGAGCCCTCCGGGCCGACGTCGATCAGGATCTCGCCGGCCTTGCGCCAGGTCAGCAGGTCGTCGCTGAAGGCCGCCAGCTCCCGCGCGTGGCCGTCGGCGGCGAGGCCGTAGTAGAACATCACCCACGCGCCGTCGGCGCGGAGGACGAACGGGTCGGCGGCGAACAGTTCGTCGGGCTCCCCGGGCCCTCCGACGGGGACGACCGGGTTGGCGGCGTGGCGGGTCCATCGCTCGAGGTCCTCCGAGAAGGCCACGCCGATCTGCTCCTGCCAGGGCCAGTCCAGGCGCTGCTTGGCGTTGTAGAAGCACCAGTACCGCCCGCCGGCGGCGACGAGGCAGGGCTTGTAGAGCCCGCCGCGCTCCCACGCGGCGCCGTTGTCGGCCCGCAGGCAGACGGGGCCGAACCGCCACCGCCGGAGGCTCTCGCCCCGGGCGATGCCGATGTACCCCCGCCCCCGCTCCTGCCCGCGATCCGGATAGCCGTGCCACGCCCCGATCAGCATCCCGTCCACCGGCGTCGCCTCGCCGTCGCCGGTCAGCTCGGGGTCCCGCAGCACGGCCGGGATCGCGGCGTTGAACTCGGTCTCGCTGCCGGCGGGCCCGCGGTCGGCGAGCAGCCCGTCCCGCCGCCAGCTCAGCAGGTCGTCGCTGGAGGCCAGCACCGTGCGGTAGCCGATGCCGTCGAAGCAGTTCAGCAGCATCCGGTACCGCCCCTCGTGGCGGAAGGGGAAGGGGCAGTCCACCGAGTGGCTGTCCGGGTCGCCCGGCGTGTAGGAGGGGGCGATCAGCAGGCGGCCGAGCTTGTGGGGCGTTCGGATCTTCTCGACGGGGTCGGTCGGCATTCGGCTTCTCCCGGGCGTGTCCCAAAGCTACTCGGCGGGTCCCGGAATGTCCAATCCGACGCAAGCCCGTTGCGTCCGCCGGCCGGACCGCCTACGCTGTACGGGTTCCCCGAACCCCCGAAACGAGGTGGAGAATGATCGTCATCGCCGAACGGATCAACGCCACACGCAAGCCCGTCGCCGCGGCCATCGCCGGCGAGGACGCCGCCGCCATCGCCGAGATCGCCCGGCGACAGGACGAGGCCGGCGCGGACGTCATCGACGTCAACGGCGGGGATCCCGTGGCCGAGAAGGAGCTGGCCAACATCCTGTGGCTGATCGAGGCGGTGCGGACGGCGACGGAGAAGCCTCTGGCCATCGACACCGCCAGCCCGGAGGCGATGAAGCAGGGCCTGGCCGCCGCGGGGCCCGGCTCGCTGCTGAACAGCATCTCCCTGGAGGCCGGGCGGACCGAGCCGATGCTCGACGTCGCCGCCGGGCACGACGGGCCCGTCGTGGCGCTGCTGATGGCCGACGCCGGTCCGCCGACGGGGGTCGACGACCGCGTCGAGCGCGCCGGGCAACTCATCGAGAAGCTCACCGCCGCGGGGAAGACGCACGAGCAGATCATCATTGACCCCTGCGTGCTGCCGATCTCCTCGGACGTCTCGGCCGGGCCGGCGTTCCTCCGCGCGGTGGGGGCCATCCGCGAGGCCTGGCCGGAGGTGCACATCGGCGGGGGGGTCTCGAACGTCAGCTTCGGCCTGCCGAAGCGCCCGCTGGTCAACGCGGCGTTCCTGATCCAGGCCGTCGGGGCCGGGCTGGACGCGGCGATCCTCGATCCGCTCGCCCCGGGCCTGATGGCCTCGGTGCTGGCGGCCGAGGCGGTGGCCGGGCGCGACGAGTTCTGCATGAATTACGTCACCGCCGAGCGGGAGGGCAAGCTCGCCTGAGGCCCCGGCGTCGCGGGCGCACAGGAAGGGCCGACCCGCCGGGGAGGCGAAGCCGGCCCTTGGTTCGATTCAGGTTCTGTCAGGTATTGTCGGCTCGCTCAGCGGCGACGGCGGCGGATCAGGGCCGCCAGCCCGCCGAAGGCCAGGAAGCCCAGCGAGGCCGGCTCGGGCGTGATGCTGATCGTGGCATCCTGTCCCGGCGCGGCGCCGGTAATGTCCGTGCCTTGGCCGAACTCCGGCGCCCACTGATCGAGGAAGCCGAGGGCATACGTGTCCCCGTCGCTGTAGGTATCGGGGATCTTGATCGTGAACGTCGCGATCGTGCCGTCGATCACGAAGCCGCTGCTGTCGAACGTCGTGACGAAGCTGTCGCCGAGAAAGTCCTGCGGTTCCGACGACGCGTTGTCCCACTCGTCAACCCACGACCCCGAGCCGGCGACGAAATCCGAAGCCGGAACATCGAAGTAGGCCGTCAGGCTGTCGATGGTCGCTCCGCCGCTGTCGCCCGACAGGGTCAGCGTGACCTCATCCCCCGGCTCGGCCTCGGCGACGTTGAACGAGACATCCATGGATGCCGCGTTGGCAGCGACGGCGACAGCCAGGACAGCGACCGACGCGAGTACAAATCGATTCTTCACCATGCTCCACTCCTTCACTGGTAGACCGTTCCGATGTGGCTCCTCGGGTGTGCTCTCAGCACGCCTCCGACGCAGAGGCCTCCACGGCTCTGAGCGATGAGCCTCCTCCTCCGATGCTGCTCCTCTGCGTCTTCATAATTCTCTCACAAAACCCCGACGGCGCCAAGCGCTCTTTCCGAGGTTTCTACAGGTTTCCCTTGCGACTTCTCGGGGCATTCCCGCAAGTCCCGCCCGCTACTTCAGCGGGTCCGTCAGCACGACGGGGGTGATGCGGGGGAGGATCGAGTCGGGCTCGTCTTCATCG
>CAYLPJ010000092.1:0-12859 GCA_964385465.1 uncultured Planctomycetaceae bacterium
GGCTGCGCACCCGGTACGTCGCGGCAAGCGTGGTAACGGCGGCCGCGGGATGGCGGCCCGCGCGTTCCGTCGAAGCGGCATCGAGGCTGCCGCACTCCCGGGAGGTCGACGCCAAATGTGGAGTGCGGCGGCGGGGGCGGCGGGTTCTCGGGGATGGAGGGCGGTTACACAGCGCGGGCGTCGCGGCAAGCGTGGTTGCGGCGGCCGGGGGAGGCGGCCGATGCCTCCCGCGAAAGCGGCGTCGTTGCCGCCGCACTCCACAGGGCGCGACGCGGGCTCTGGAGGGCGGCGGCGGGGGCGGCGGTTTCTCGGGGATGGAGGGCGCCGACACGGCCGACTGGCCGCTGCTCACCGGCTACAGCCCGCTATCCGCCTGGCCAAGGGCTACGGCCGACTGGCCGCTGCTCTCTGGCTACGGCCCGCTATCCTCCTGGCCACTGGCCACTACCCGACGGGCCACGGCCGTCACGGGGGCTCACTCCCAGGCGAAGTCCTTTTCGGTCAGGCGGGTGTAGGCCTCGATGTACTTGGCGCGGGTGGCCTGGACGATCTCGGTGGGCAGGACGGGGCCTGGCGGGGTGCGGTCGAACTTGATCTTGTCCAGGTAGTCGCGGACGAACTGCTTGTCGAAGCTCGGCTGGTCGCGGCCGGGCTTGTAGCCGTCGGCCGGCCAGAAGCGGGAGGAATCCGGCGTGAGGACCTCGTCGACGAGCAGGATCTCGCCGTTCTCGTCGCGCCCCCACTCGAACTTGGTATCGGCGAGGATGATGCCCCTCTCGGCGGCGTACTCGCGGCCTCGCTTGTAGACGGCGATGGACCGGTCGCGGAGCGTGGTCATGGTCTCTTCGCCGACGAGTTCGCAGGCGCGTTCGAAGGAGATGTTCTCGTCGTGGCCCTCTTCGGCCTTGGTGGCGGGTGTGAAGATGGGCTCGGGCAGTTCGGAGGCCTGCTTGAGGCCCTTGGGCAGCTCGACGCCGCAGACGGTTCCGGCCTTCTTGTACTCCCGCCAGCCGCTGCCGGCGAGGTAGCCTCGGACAACGCACTCGATGGGCACGACGTCGCAGCGTTTGCAGAGCATGACGCGGCCTTCGAGCTCCTCGCTGCGGCAGTCCTCGGGCAGGTCGCGGATGTCGGCGGAGACAAGGTGGTTGGGCGTGATCTCCTTCAGCAGGTGGAACCAGAAGGCGGAGATCTGGGTGAGCACGCGTCCCTTGTCGGGGATGCCGTTGGGCATGACCACGTCGTAGGCGCTGATCCGGTCGGTGGCGATGATCAGCAGGTGGTCGGGCAGCTCGTAGATGTCCCGCACCTTTCCAACCCGCTTGGGGTAGGTGCCCGTCGAGGTTGTCAGCAGCGCTGTGGTTTTCATGGCCATCTTCTACCTTCGAAGGTGTCCGTCGGTCAAGTCCATCTCGCCGCCGAAGCCGTGGCCGTCGCGCCGCGACAGCCGGTGCCGGCGGCCCGTCCGGCCGGGCGGGGGGCCGGGGCCCTACCGGTCGCCGCCGCCCGGGGGCGCGCCCGGGGGCATGAGCGCGATCGTTTCGACCTCGATCGTCCCTTCGCGGACGTCGACGAAGATTTCCTCGCCCATCCTTCCCACGGTACCGTAGCCGGTGGCGGTGAACAGCGGCACGCGGAAATCGCCGTCGACGGCGGGTGCGACGTGGAGGGTCTTTCGCCCGGCGTCGTAGCGTGCCCCGCTGAACGCGGCCAGCAGGGAGAACGACGACATCGCCCTGGCGTACCAGTGCCCGCACTCGTACTCGTCGAAGGGGTCGCGTGCGCAGCCATCGTACCGGCGGCGCGCGGCGCGGACAATCTCCAGGCCCTCGTCGACGAGCCCGCAGGCGATCATGTGGGCGGCGGCCTGGTACTCGATTCCGGTCCACACCTCGTCGCTGTAGGGAAACGGGAGGGTCGGCTTGCCCCCCCTCGGCCAGGAGCACAGCAGCAGCCCGGCGTCGTCGCCGAGGGCGTAGCCGCTGCGCTGGCAGTTCCAGTGGTCGCGAAGGCTCGGGCGGAAGTTGTGACGGTGGACGGCCCGCAGGTGGCTGGCGACCTTGGCCGGGTCGAGCACCTCTCCGACGCCCGCGCAGAAGGCCAGCCAGCCCCCCAGCACGCCGTCGGACAGGCACCCCCTGCCGTACTGGTACTTGGGGCCCTCGGCCTGGAGCAGCTCGAGGGCGTCTGGGGAGTACTCGGTGTTCCAGTTCTCCCGGGCGGCCTCGACGGGGTCCGGGCCTTCCAGCCCCTGCCACTGGGTCTTCTGGAAGAAGTACTCGCCGTTGAACAGCTCGTCTTCGGCGGCGGCGCGGCCCTTTTCGTAGAGCTCGCGGAAGGTCGAGCCGTCCTCGCCGAGCGCGTCGGCCAGGGCGGCGGCGGCCTTGAGGGCGGCCAGGTAGATCGACGTGCACATCCCGTCGCCGCCCCAGAACTCGATGTCGTAGGTGTTGTGGTGGGCCTCGCGGAGGACGCCCTCGCGGCGGGGGTCCCAGGTCTCGATGCAATACTCCAGGCTCCGCAGGACCCGGGGCCAGAGCGAGCGGACCCACTCGATATCGCCGCAGATCAGCCAGTCGCGGTGGACGCGGAGGATGCTGCCGAGCTGGCCGTCGGCGGCGGCGTGGAACCCGTGATCCTCCGCGGGTCGGATGGGCAGCCAGGCGCGGAAGACCTGGTGGCCGCGGTCGTCCTGGCATTCGCCGAACTCGGTCTCGCGGAAGGTTCGCTCCAGGGCGGGGAACAGGTGCGGGATGGCCTGGGCGTAGTTCCAGACGTGGCTGCACGAGCCGGGGCAGCAGCCGCTGTTGTCGTTGCAGCCCTCCCAGCACCACAGCCGCCCGTCGTGCTGGCGGAGGACGGTGGGCGTCTTGAGCAGCATGACGTTGGCCGAGACGGCCTCGACGACCTCCGGCGGGAGGGTGGTGTCGGCGAGGCAGTCGGCGAAGCGTCGGCTGCGGCCGCGGAGCTCGTCGGCGTGGTCGCGCCAGAAGGCGGCCACCTCCTCGATGTCGCCGAAGCGCTCGGCGTACCACGGGCGGTAGCCGGGGCAGTCTGGGGTGACCTCGCCGCAGGCGCCGCCGTTGCGAACGTCGCTGGCCGGGACGTACCAGCTCAGCAGCACGCGGACCGTGCGGGCCTCGCCGGCGGGGATCGCAAGGGGTACGTACAGGCTTCCGCCGGGGCTGGGCCCGCCGTCGGTGACCGGCGGGCGGGCCTCGGCCTCGCCGGAGAGCACCCGCCGCCACAGCACGCTGAGCGGGTCGAACCAGCCGCCGCGGAACCAGTGGCAGTCCACGGCCGGGGCGGCGCCGGGGGCGGCGACGGCCAGGGCCGCCTGCTCCCACGGGCGCGCGGGGTCCGTCGCGGCCTGGCGGAGGACGAAGCCGTCGTCGATCTCCCCGACGGCCGTGCCGTGGAGCTTCCGGCCGTCGACGGCGAGGAAGTTCCGGCAGTGGAAGGAGAACACGGCCTCGACGGGCCGGTCGGCGGTGTTGCGAAGTGTGTACTCGACGGCGGCGACGGGCATCGAGGAGCTGTCGGCGTCCGGCGGGGTCATGGGGCTCCAGCCGGTGATCGTGGCGGCGACGGGCAGGTCCGGGTCGGTCAGCTCGACCGTGCCGAAGGGCACGCGGGGGGTGAAGGTCGCCTCGGCGAACCGGGGCAGGCCGTAATGCCTGCCCCCGTGCCCGCCCCCGCAGCCGCGCCCGCCGTAGACCTTCCACGCCGGGACCGGGCCCTCGAGGACGCGGGCGGGATGCTCGCCGCCCTCCGGCGAGCCGGCCTCGCCGGCCCCGCGGACGCACACGGCCGCGAAGAGCTGCGGCTGATTCGTCACCTCGGGCTTGTGTCGCAGGGAGACGTGGTTGAACCCGCCGCGCCCTTCGAGGCAGATCATCCCCGCGCCGATGCCTCCGAGCGGGAAGGCGATCTTCTCGGTGAACCTGCCGGTATACGCCTGGCCGAACGCCCTCTGGGCCTGTGTCATGGTCAACTCCCGGGATTGGGCCTCTCGCAAACTCCGGGCCCTTGTACCCGCCCCCACCCCCTTGCCGCAAGCCCGCGGCGGCATGCTCCCGGCGGCGTCCGGCCGCGAAGGCAGAGCCGCACCGGGCTGGGACACCTGCCGCCCCCCGCCTCTTCCTGGTACCTGCTCAACCGATACCCGGTACTCCCTCACCCGATGTCTTGCTCGAAGGCGACGAGCTCGGCCCGCATGGTGTCGCGGATGGCCTGGACGGCGGGGTCGGCGCTGTTCACCTGGTTGCCGGCCGCGGTCTCGTACAGGCCGGCGGCGGTGGTGAAGTCGTACAGCTCGGTGGCGTTGTTGCCGTCGTCCACGTGGAGCTTCCAGTGCCCCTTGCGGTAGGCCAGGATGTGCCGCGAGTGCCCGCTGTTGCGGTAGTAGAAGAAGCGGAAGTCGGCCTCCCCGCCCAGTCGCGTCCCCGTGCCGGTCAGCAGGGCGGTGCAGTCGGCGCCGTCGAACGGCCGGTCTGTCGGCGGGTCCACACCGGCGAGGGTGCAGAACGTGGGGAAGACGTCGTGGATGTGCATGGGGTCGGCGACCTCCCGCCCGGCGGGCACCGTGCCCGGCCAGCGCGCGACCATCGGCACGCGGTAGCCGCCCTCGTACGGCGTGCCTTTGCCGCCGGCGAACGGCAGGGCCCGGCCGTGATCGGTGTCCGGCTTGCTCAGCCAGGGCCCGTTGTCGCTGGTGAAGACCACGAGCGTGTCCTGCTCGATACCCAGGCGTTTGAGCTCGCGGAGCAGCAGGCCGACGTTGTGGTCGATCTCCTCGACAACGTCCCCGAACGGGCCGTTGAAGGCGCTCTTGCCGGCGAAGTGGCGGGTGCGGTAGAGCGGCACGTGGGGCATGCTGTGGGCGAGGTACAGGAAGAACGGCTGCTTCGCCGCGTGGGCGCGGCGGATGAACTTGATCCCCTCGATCGTGTATCGCTTGGTGAGGAACCGCTGGTCCACCGTGCCGTACGCCGTCCCCGGGCCGCCCTCGACGATCCGCTCGCCACGGACCAGCGGGATCGGCGGGTGCCCGCGGTTCTCCTTGTTCATGTCGTTGCTGTAGGGGATGCCGAAGTACTCGTCGAAGCCGCGCCGGGTGGGCATGTACTCGGCCTTGTCCGGCAGGCCCGAGAGCCCCCCCGTCCCGATCCCGAGGTGCCACTTGCCCACGCACGCCGTCCTGTAGCCGGCCTCCTTGAGCTTCTCGGCGATCGTGACCTCCGACAGCGCCATCCCCGACGTGTCGTGAGGGAAGTAGATCGTGTTGGCCCCCGAGCGGCGGGCGTAGCGGCCCGTCAGAAGCCCCGCACGCGACGGGGAGCAGACGCTGTTGCCCGCGTAGAAGCTCGTGAACTGCGAGCCGTCCGCCGCCAGGCTGTCCAGGTGCGGCGTCTGAATCCGCGTGTCCGCCTGACCGTCCAGCTCGTCGAAGCAGCTCAGGTCCGCGTACGCCAGGTCGTCGGCAAAGAGGAACACGATGTTCGGCCGCGCGCCCGCCGCGCGCCCGCCGGGGGCCGGCACGTCCGCCAACGCGCGGGCCAAGCCCCCCCCCACCGCGGCCGCGCCGACACACGCCGCCCCGCCGGCCGAGGCCCGAAGGAACCGTCGCCGACTCATCGCCTTCATTCGCTTCGCTCCTTGGCCGCCGAATCGAACACGCGGCGGCGGAATTGCGAGAAGTGCTCCAGCAGGGCCCGGAGGCGCTCGCCGAACCGCCCGGCCGGGTGGAGGACGCGGGCCCGCGCGCGGCGCTTCGCCGGAGGCCGGTCGTTGCCGGGCCCACGCGGCGCGCCCGCGCCGGGCGGCGGGGGCGTCGCGGGCCCGGGCGGCGTCGCGGCGGCCCGGGGCTCGGGGGGCACCGCGGCCGGGGCAGGCGGGGCGATCGGGGCCCCGGGTCCGGGCGCCTCGCCGGCGGCCCCTCGGGGGCGATCCGGCTGCCGCGCCGCCAGGGGCACCGCCTGCGGCTCGAGGGCCGTCGCCGGGACCGGCGGCGGGGCCACGGGCTCGGGCACGACGCTCTGGGCGACGTGGCGCTTGTAGACGATGTAGTCGCGTGCGGAGACGCGCCCGTCGTGGTCGAAGTCCCCCTCCTGCCAGGTGGCCCCGGGCCCGGAGCCCATGCCGGCCCGCAGCAGGGCGAGGTCTCCGGGCCCGACCTGGCCGTCGAGGTCGGCATCCCCGGGGAGTGCGACGTAGGCGGGCTCCTCGCGGTCGTCGCCGGGGAAGAGGTCTCCGTCGCCGTCCAGCGGCAGGCCGTTGGCGTCGGTCACGCCGTCGGCGGACAGCCGGGCCGTGTAGAAGCCCGGGGGCAGGTCCAGCCCGCCGAGGTCCCAGGTCCCCGTCAGCGTACCGGCCTCCCAGTCCAGCGTGGCCGCGGCGGTGTCCACCGGCTCGCCGGCGGTGTCGTCGAACAGCCACAGGTCGCCGGCGTCGAGGCTGGCGGCCACGTCGGCGCTGAACGTGAAGGCGAGCGATTCGAGGCGGTCGGGCATGGCGGCCCCGACGTTCCGCGTGACGACCGTTACCGACGGCGGGATGGCAAGGACCGTCCGGGGCGTGCCCACGCCGAAGTCGGTGACGGTCCGGTAGACCGCCCGCCCGCCGGGGGCGAGCGTGAACCGCCTGGCCAGGGCCAACGCCACGTCGTCTCCCTCGCCGGGCGCCAGCAGCCAGCCGTTGGCGGCCCCGGCGACGGTCCCGCCCAGGGGCATGTCGGCGTCGAGGGCCGCCCACAGCGGCCAGTACGGGCCGACCTGGTAGCCCGCCCCGGCCGGGATCGCGCCGAGGGGGGCCCCGAGGGCGACATAGAGCGACGGCTCATCGGGGATTACGCCGGCGTCGAAGGCGGCGAGCTTCTCGCCGTTGCGTGCGGCCGCCGGGGTGGCGCCCGCGCCGTCGAGGTCGTCGCCATCGCCGAGCACGCCGGCGTCCACGTAGCGGTTCAGCGTCAGGGTCAGCGGCTCGGCGGTGGCGTTGGTCAGCGTCGCCGTCTGGATCAGCCGCGCGCCGCCGGGGGTCTCCACCACCTCCTGGACCAGCTCGCCGGAGAGGCCCGAGAACGCCCACGCCGACCGCGCCGACGTCGCGTCCGACGCCGTGAATGCCGCCCCGCCCAGCGTGTCCTGGTCCAGGAACTCCGCGATCCCCGCGTACGACAGGAACGCCGACGACAGCCGGGCCATGTCCGACGCCTCCGCCGCGCCGGGCGCGCGGAAGCGGGCGTCCGCGAACGTGCCGTACGGCCCGACCGTCAGCGTCAGGCCCTTGGCGAAGGTGTGGTCCCCGGCCGGGCTGCGGAGCGTGCGGAAGACCGGCTCGCCAGGCTCCGGCGGCGGCTGGATGGTCTCGGGGATCAGCGACCGGGCCTCCTCGGCCGTCAGGGCGTGGTCGTAGATGCGGACGTCGTCCAACTCCCCGGGGAAGTACCACTGGCTGCCGCTCTGCCGCCTCCGGCCGACCGAGACCTTCAACGCCCCGCCGCCGGTGACGTCCGTGTTCACCGCCTGCGACTGCACGCCGCTGACGCCCTCGACCACGCCGTCGACGTAATGCACCACGTCGTCGACGTTGTCGCCGGAGAAGACCGACACCACGTGGTGCCACTGCCCATCGTTCAGCGGCGTCCGGCCGATGATGTACCCGCCCTGGACCTCCGTGCGGATCGCCCCCACCGTGCCGTTGCCGCTGTTGTTGTTCAGCCGCAGGTGCCACTTCGCCCCGTTGGCCGTGTCGTCCCCCCAGGCCACCAGCCCGTGCTGGTCGCCCACGGCGTCGGTGGTGCGGACCCAGAACGCCACCGTCCGAGCCGCCGAGCCGCCCACGCCGGCGTACGCCGCCGCGATGCAGTCGTCCGCCCCGTCGAACGCCAGCGCCGCCGCCGTGCCCGAGGGCACCGGAGCCAGCCCCGCCGTCACCCACGCCGGCCCGCCGACAAACGGATCGTCCGTTCCCCCCACCGCATCCCGCGTGGCCGCGCCGGAGCCTTCCTCCATCCGCCAGTGCGCCGCCAAGTCCCCCATCGCCGGCCCCGCCGCAAGCGCAAGGACGGCCGAGAGCGCGAAAACGCCCTCCGCCCCCCGCCGCCGCTGAGACCTCCGCGAATTCATCGGAATCGTCCGACGACGATTCTACCACGATCCCGCAAAGCGCGGAGGGGCCAATTGCCGGTGTGCCGGCAGGGCAACCTGGAGGGACTGCCCCGGCCGGCCCACCACCCGGCTGGCCGGGCGGCGGGCCCGGGCGGCTGCTTACCGCCGAAGGGCGACCTCGGTGGTCGTGCGGGCGGGTTCGGCGGGGACGAGGACGACGCGCCCGGCGGGCCCGGCGGCCAGGCGGAAGCTGGCGGTTCGAGCGTTGCCGACCGGGGCCGGGGGCACGGGGATGCCGCCGGTCCGCGGTGCCAGGACGATCATGTAGTCCCGCCCGAAGGGCTCGCCGCTGGAGGGCGTGACGCCCATGGTGATGCCCATGCGTCGTCCGGCGTCGCTGGCGGGGCTGCCGAGTGCGACGGAGAAGACCGCGCCGTCGGCCTGGCCGGCGTGGGCGAAGGCGTAGGCGACCTCGATATCGAGCGCCCCGCCGTCACGCAGCGCCCGGACGGTGGACGGGTACAGCGCCCGCCCGTCGGGCAGACGCATCCCCAGCAGCACCAGTTGCCCGCGCGCCTTGGCGGCATCGAGTTGGAAGGCGACGCGAACCCCCCTGCCGTCCACGTCGGCCCGCATCCCCTCGGCCGGGCCGGGCAGCCCCGGCTGGCCAACCGCGGACAGGCCGTCGGCGGACCCGCCGCATCCGGCCAGCAGAAGGACCCCCGCCAAGACTACCACGGAACATTTGACCCACTTCATGATGCAACTCCTCCTCCGGCACTCGCCGGATCGCGTGATCCCATCCCCGCTTCTCACAAAGGGAACGTAGGATTCCAGGCCGGAGGGGAGGAGTGA
The DNA here is from genome assembly GCA_964385465.1 of uncultured Planctomycetaceae bacterium. Classification (GTDB taxonomy): domain Bacteria; phylum Planctomycetota; class Phycisphaerae; order SM23-33; family SM23-33; genus CAYLPJ01. Next base: position 8,964 of record CAYLPJ010000092.1, read on the forward strand.
AAATCGGAACAATCGGAATACTTGCCGGCTGGTGCTTGGGGACCGGAGGACCGGATTGCCGGATTGCCGCAAGAGCTTCGCGCCTGCGAAACGCGGGGCTGGTACGCACCCCCCTGGGGATTCGGTCTTCCAGACCGCCGGTCCGTCGGTCTACCGGCAAGCCGGTCTTCCGGCCCTCAACTGACCGGCAGTTCCAGGTTGCCGGCCAGGACGGTGATCTCGACGGGCGTGGGGAAGACCTCCGCGTACGGGGCGTCGCTGCCGGCGAGTACCACGCGGACGCGGTGGCCGGGACCGAATGTGTTGGCGGTCGGCCAGAGCGGGATGGTCAGCTCGGCCGGCTCGCCTGGGGTCAGGAGCAGGGCGCGGTCGTGCCCGGCGCGGTGGGCGGCGCGGAGGCGGCCGAAGTCGATCTGGCGGCTTCGCCCGTCGGGGAAGACGTCGGCGAGCTTGACGTGGACGTGGGCGTCGGCGCCGGTGGCGGCGACGCGGAGGCGGAGGACCGGCTCGCCGACGACGGTGAGCGGCTCGGCCAGCGGCTCGGAGGTGTACGTCAGCGCGCGGGCCTCGTAGTCGCGGATGTCGGCGACGTCGTCCACCGAGGCCAGCGGGTCGGCGGGGTCGTGGCGGACGGTGTCGGCCAGCTCGCCGGCCGGGCCGGCCGGGGAACCCGTGACCGGCCCGCTCAGCCGCCCTTCGCCGGCCAGGGCGAGGGTCCGCTTGGGCCCGTCAACCGGCCAGTCGCCCCGCTGCCGCCAGCGTTCCTCGCCCATGACGAACAGCCGCACGGGCGGCTCGTCCATGACGCCGTTGTCGATCCCTTTGAGCCAGTAGTCGAACCAGCGGAGCTGGTCGGCGCGGACGTCGATGTCCGCGTGCTCGCCGTGGGTGCCCTGCCCGCCGGGGACCACGTGCAGCCGCCTGGGCCCGGGGTGGATGTGGTAGCACTCGCAGGTCGCCCGGACGAAGTGATCGTACCACCGCCCCCGCCAGGTGACCGGCAGCTCGCAGGCGGCCACGTCGGCGGTGAGGTTGTAGGCATGCCAGATTCCCCCGACCTCCGCCGTCTGCCGCATGGGGATCATCCAGTCCTGCGGCGAGGGGCACTTGCCGGCCAGCAGCCGCTCGTCGCGGAGGCGCTGGCGGTCCAGGGCGACGCGGCGGCGGACGGCGTCGCCGCCCTCGGCGATCTCGCCCTCGACCTTCTCGACGGCGACCGCCGGCGAGGTGTTGCGGACCATGGCCTCGACCCACCGCAGGCGGGAGCCGGCGTTGAAGATGCCGCCGGGGAACCAGTTGTCGTGGAAGCAGTTGACCGGGGCGACGTCGACGTACAGCGCCTTCAGCGCCGGCGGCTTGTCGGCGAGGGCCTGGAGCTGGTGGAAACCCAGCGCGCTGCCCCCCAGCGTGCCCACCTGCCCGTCGCAGAACGGCCGGTCCGCCAGCCACGCGATGCAGTCGGCGGCGTCGTGGGTGGACTCCGGCAGGTTGTAGTAGCTGAACGTCCCCTCCGAGCCGCCCGTCCCGCGGGCGTCGGCCACGCAGACGACGTATCCCGCCCGCGTGAACAGCACGGCGTCATCCCGGGAGTAGCCGTTCTTGTTGTACGGCGTGCGGACAAGCAGCGCAGGCCACGGGCCCTCGCCGACCGGGCGGAACACGTCGCACGCCAGCCGCACGCCGTCACGCATCGGGATGTACTCGTACCGGACCGACCGCATCGCCTGCGGCGGCCGCCAGGTCGGGGGCGTCATCGTCTCTCTCCTCTCGAGCGTACGCGGGATCACTTCACTGCCGCGCGGTAGGCGCGAACGTGGGCGGCGGGGACCGGGGAACCGTCCTCGCCGCGGGCGTTCAGACCGTACTTCACCCCCACCGGATCGCCGGGCTTAAGGTCCTCTGCCGCGGCGGCCCGGCCGTCGAGGAACACCCACGTGCGGCCGGTAAGGCCGAACCGCACGGTCTGGTCCTTCCCCGCAGCCCATCCGCGGACGACCGCCAGCCGCCGGGCGGTCTCGGGCGGGGCGTGGGCCTTCTCGCCGGCGTCGGCCCAGAACCGCAGCCCGGGGGCGGCCCGGGCCGTCAGCGGGTGGCGGCGGACGACGATTTCCGCGCCGCCGTCGGAGACCTTCTCGATCCGCCCGGCCAGCCAGATCGCCGCGGCGCCCTTGTCGAGGATCGGCTCGGTGGTCATCCGCCAGGGGGGCCAGGGCGTCTCGACGGGCTTGCCGTACACCGCACCGTTGGCGAAGAAGCTCGCCAGGCGGCTTTCCAGGTGGTTCATGCGGACGGCGACGAACTCCTCGGGGAACCGCAGGCCCTTGGCGCCCCAGTGTCCGGGGATGTCCTGGTGGTAGTCGACGTAGGCGGTCTTTCCGTCGCGCCCGACGAGGACGACATACGCCCCGCCCCCCTGGTCGCGGTAGGCGTCGCGCATCCGCTGGGCGGGGTCGTCCAGCAGGTACGGCGTCGTGCACTGGGGGAAGTCCATGTAGAACATCTTCGCCGTGCGGGCGCGGTGCTCGTAGCTCACCGGGTGGACGGCCGAGTGGCGGGCACGCGGGCTGTCGGAGAAGAAGTCCATCACCGGCATGTACGTGTCGTGGACCGTCGTGGCCACGAAGAAAACCTCCAGCCGCTTCTCGTAGGCGCGCTTGAGCGGCTCGACCAGCGGGGCCAGCTTCCAGTGCCACGCCCAGAAGTCCGTCGGCGAGGCCATGATGAACAGCACCCCCTTGCGCCCGCGGAAGCTCGACAGCCGGACGTAGTCGGCCTCCCGCCCGGCGGGCACGTCGATCGGCAGGGGGACGACGGACTCGCCGGCGGCGTCCGGATCGCGGCGGTAGCCCGTCATCGCCAGCAGGAACTCACGCAGGACCGCAGGGCGGAGGACGTCCGTCGGGTCCCGGGGGTTGCGGTCGCTGTAGGTCTCCCACCCGAGCGGTACGTCGAAACGCAGCAGCGTGAAACCCGGCGGCGTCTCCCCGAGCGGAGGCCGGCGGCCGGGGAACGTGTACCCGCTGAGCCCTAGGTGGAACGGCAGGACGCGCCCGCCGCAGCACTTCAGGTCCACGTACATCGCGTGGGCGCGGAGGGCGCGAAGGTCGTCGGCACTGAGCCGGCCGGAGAGGTAGCCCTTCTTCAGCGCCTCGCGGCCGGCGCCGACGACGTTGTCGACGTACTCGGCGATCTGCTGCTCGGCACGGGTGAGGGGCTTCTTGTTCTTCTGTTTGGTGCGGACGTGGCGCTTGTGCTGCCAGAGGATGGCCCCGTGGAGCAGCCAGAAATCCTTCTCGCTGTCCTCGGGAAACGGCCGGCCCTGCCGCCAGCGGGCCAGCAGCTCCGCGCCGGGGCCTTCCTCCAGCCAGCGCCGGTACGGGGCGTAGACCTCGGCCCGGCGGCCCTTGGCGAGCATGTCCGCCCGGCCGTCGTAAGGGTGCAGGGCCTGGGCGGCCCCCTCGAGCAGCTTGCGCCGGGCGGGCGATTCGGTGCGCTTCTGCTCGGCCGTGCGGGCGGCGACGACCTTCAGCCACTCCTCGGGCGTCCGCACGTCGGGGCCCTTCCCGGCGGCGGAGGCCGTGGAGACAGCCGTCAGGAACAGCGCGACAGCAACGGTTCGGCGAACCATAGAGCTCTCTCCGGAGCGTTGGTGGCGTGGGTGCTTCCAATTGAACCCGCAACCACCCCGCAAGTCACGGCCCCCACCGCCAAATGTGGAGTGCGGCGGCAACGACGCCGCTTTTCTTCGCCAATGGCGTTGGCCGACACACCCGGCACGTCGCGGCAAGCGTGCCAACGCCGTCCCCCGAAGCCGCCCCGCGCGTCCCGTCGAACCGGCGCCCCGGTATCGCACTCCACGGCCGTCGCCGCCAAATGTGGAGTGCGGCGGCAACGAC
>CAYLPJ010000093.1:0-12765 GCA_964385465.1 uncultured Planctomycetaceae bacterium
GGCGAAGGCCGCCGTCCCCCCGGCGAAGTCGGCCGTGCCGGCGGCGAAGTCGCCGCGGGCGTCGAGCGTGCCGGCATTGAGTTCGAAGGCACCGGCGTTGACGTTTCCGGCCGCCACGAGGGCGCCGCTATTGACCGTCAGCGTCGAGGTGGCCGAGAGGTTGTTGACGGTGAAGGTCCCGTCGCCGTCCATGGCGGTGGAGCCGGAGTGGTCGGCGTCCTGGAGGGTGACGTTCTCGGTGCCGTTGACGCGGAGGTTCCCGTCCCCGCTGACTGTGCCGCTGACGAGCAGGTCGTAGTCGTCGGCGGCGGTGAGGGTGAGGGTCTTGTCTGCGGGGATGTCGAGGTCGGTGATGAGGTCCACTGTAGCCGGCCCGGCCGCCCCGCCGGTGGCGGTAGCGGAGATGGTGCCGTCGTTCTCGATGGAGATGGCGCCGTCGGCGGTGACGTCGTCGCCGGTGGCGCTGGTGAACCCGAGGGCCCCGCCGTTGAGCTTGAGTGCGGCGTTGGGCAGGGGGTTGGTTCCGTTGCTGACGATGATCAGCGAGCCTGCCTGGATGTCGAAGGTGGTGTTGGCGTCGGCGCCCGCGACTGCGTCGAAGATCAGCGCCCCGGCGCCGGTCTTGGTGACGGTGCTGCACGGGTCGGCCTCGGTGTAGACGCCGGCGTACATCATGCCGTGGACGTCGAGCGTGGCGTGCCCGGCCAGCGTGGTGGAGTCGAAGCGTGCGTAGTAGCCCGTGTTGTCGGGGTAGACCGTCAGCGTGTTGCCGTCGGCGACGGTCAGGTCGCCGAAGACCGACGAGGCCGTCCCGCCGATCGTGCCGTCTGCGGTGACGTCGACGTCGCTGGCGAGGTCGGCGATCGAGGCGACGCTGAGGTTGCGGAACAGCGTGGGCGTGCCGTCCTGGACCTCTTCGGGGTAGACGTAGTCGGCGGGGTTCTCGGTGCCCCGCCCGAGCAGGTCCATGCCGAGGCCGAACTCGCCGCCCCAGCCGCCCTGCTGGAAAAACCCGTACCCGCCGCCGCCGTTGGCCATGCGCAGCTCGAAGCCGTACCACCCCGCCGCACGGGTGATCGTGCCGGCAGTGGGATCGTTCCAGCCGCTGTTGTCGAAGAGCTGCTGGCCGTCGATGATCAGCCTGGCGTTGTCATCGATCTGCTCGACGAAGGAGACGCTGCCGTCGATGTAGACCTCGCCGGTGTAGACCAGCGTCTTGTCGCTGCTGTCGCTGAGCAGCGTCCACGGACTGTCGGTGTTGGGCGGGGTCCCGCCGTTGTCGTGGCTCATCTCAAGCAGGCCGCCGTCGGGGCCCATGCGGACGCCCACGTTGCCGGGGTTCGGCGCGCTGGTCTCCCATCTGGCGTCGAACGAGCCCACCAGCAGGCCCTCGCCGTAGCCCCGCCCGCCGCGGACGTCCAGCCGCCCGCCGGCGAGCTCGACGGTCGCGCCGCCGAGGCTGCTCTCGCTCTGCTCCAGCGTCCCGCTGACGACCACGTTGCCCCCGCGGATTTCCAGCGTGCCCGTGCCGTCGAACGTGTTCGTCTCCTCGGAGAGGTCCAGCTCTCCGGGCCCGGCCTTGATGACGCGGGTGGACGTCCCGGCCGAGGCGTTGGCGACGGGCCCGAGCACGGACCGGGAGCCGCCGACGACGGTGTCGAAGGTGTACGTGCGGTCGCCGGTGCCGTTGAGCGTCGTGCCGGTGAACGTCAGCGAGCCGTCGAGGGTGACCGTGGCGCCGTTGTCGACGCTGAGGTCGCCCAGCCAGCCGGCCAGGCCGCCTTCGACCTCGATGGTCGAGCTGCTCTGGACGACGACGTCGGCGGCGTGTGCGGCCGATCCGAGCCAGTCGACGTTGTCGAACACGGTGGTGTTGAGGATTCCGTCCTCGTGGGAGCAGACGGCCAGGCCGGCGTAGACGTCGCCGTCGGCGAAGTTGATCGTCTCTGACGAGCCGACCTGCGTCCAGCCGATGCCGTCGGTGGAATAGAAGCCCTGGAAGGTGTTCCCGCTTCGCACGAGCTTGAGCCACCGTGTCTCGAAGGAGCCACCGGTGCGGGGCGAGAACATCGTGTTGCCGCCGGTGCCGGGGTTCCAGCGTCCCTGGAAGGACGCCCCGTTGTTCCAGGTGCTGGCCATGAACGCCATGGGGGCATCGCGGCTCAGATCGTCGCGAATCATGATGCCGGCCTTCGCCCACGCGTTGGTGTTTTCCATCGAGACAACGCGGGCGACCAGCTCGGTATCGGTGTCGCTGAAAGGCATGTAGACGAAGTGGAAGTCGTCGCCGTCCTGCCAGATGTCCGCGCCGGCGCCTTCAATCGTGTGCGTGCCGGCGCCGGGGTCGTAGTCGTGGCTGCCGGCGGCGCCGGGGTCGCCTACGTCGGCACCGACGAAGCCGGCCTCCAGGCGGAGCGTCCCGCCGTCGAGGATCACGGCCTCGGCGTCCGCCAGGCCGGAACTGCTTCCGGTGGCCACGCGGAGCGTGCCGGCCTCGACGAGGAAGTCCGTGTTGGCCAGCGAACTGGTTCCGTCCGTCCCGGCCAGGCGGAGGGTGCCCGGGCCCTGCTTGACGACCGTGACGGCGTTGCCGTAGTCGTTCATCGAGCCGAAGGTGGTCACGGTTCCATCCGCGGGGGTCACCGTCACCGAGCCGGGCCCGGAGAACGAGACCGCCGGGCTGCCGGCGGTGGCGGTGAAGTCGGCGTCGGCGGTCAGGGCCGACCCGGCGCCCAGGACGAGGGAACCGACCGACGAGGCCCCGCCGACCGTCAGGGCCGCGTTGCTGCTGAGGCTCATCTGCCCGGTAGTGGAGAACCCGTCGTTGGCGTCGACCGTCGCCCCCCCCCAGATCGACGCGCCCGCGGCGGTGATGTTGCCATACGTCGCGAGATCCACCGCGCCGAACTCCCCGACCGACAGCGTGCCCAGGGAGGCGTCGGCCCCGGTATTGCGGATGACGGCGTTGGCGTCTACGTAGACGAGGTTGCCGTAGTTGCCCGTCGCGCCCGAGAGGGCCAGCTCCGCCCCGTCGCCGGTCAGTTCGACGTAGCCGCTGCCGAGCGCGTTGGCGTCCGCCACTTCCAGCACGCCGCCGCTGACCAAGGCGACGCTGTCGCCCCCGAGCGAACTGTTGTCGCCGGCGAGGATCAGCCGCCCGGCCGAGACGTCCACGCCGATGCCGACCCCCGAGGCCGTCAGCGCCGCGGCGACGGTGTTCGTCCCGGCGGCGGCGTGGACGATGCCGTCGGCACCGATCTCCAGCGTGCCGTTCTGGATGACGTACCCGTCGGCGCCGGCGGAGAAGGACAGGCCGCCGAGTTCGGCGGTCGCGCCGACGAGGTTCGGGTCCATCTGCCCGGTCACGGCGTCGAAGATCGCCACGGCCGTGGCGTCCGGCACGGTCGGGGAGCTCCAGTTGTTCGGGTCGAACCAGTTGGGGTCGACGCCGGCGCCGCTCCAGTTCGGATCGGCGGCGGAACCCATGCCGGCGCAGACGCCGACCACAAGAAGACCAATGAGAACGGCTCGCTGAGACATGCTGTGCCCCTTTCCTCTGCGCTCGATTGCGTGATGTCGAGATAGGGAGTATCGCGACCGTGGCAAGGACAGAAAAACCCCGCACCGGTCGCGCGATGATGCTCCGGAACCTCCGGTAGACCTGCTCACCGCCTGCACTCTCCTTCGCAGCAACTTCATGTGGCCGAGAGACGTGTGCCACATCGCCGCAGGACCCCCGTCCGGCAACGGAGGGAGCCCACATTGGTACTATGCGTAGTTTAACCCGATTCTCCGGTCTGTCAAGCAGCGCGACCGGGCGATTTTCCCGGCCGGTCATCCGCCGGGATCGTTGTCGATCGGCAGGGGCGGGAGGTCGTCGGCCGGGGTGAAGCCGAAGACACGGGCGAAGAAGCTCAGCTCGCCCTCGACGGCGCGACGGATGTTCTCGGCCTTGCGGAAACCGTGCTGCTCGCCGGGGAATTCCAGGAGTGCGACGGGCAGCCCCTTCTCCCGGAGGGCGTCGGCCATGCGCCGGGCCTGGTTGGGGGGGACGATGCGGTCTTCGAGGCCCTGGAAGAAGATGATCGGGCAGTTGAAGCCGTCGAGGTGGTGGATGGGGCTTCGCTGGACGTAGCGGTCCCTGGCGGCGGGGTAGGGGCCGATCAGCCGGTCGAGATAGCGGGACTCGAACTTGTGGGTTTCCATGGCGAGCGCCTCGCAGTCGCTGACGCCGAAGTGGCTGGCCCCGGCGGCGAAGGCATCGCGAAACGCAAGGGCCGCCAGCGTGGTGTAGCCTCCCGCGCTGCCACCGGTGATGGCCATGCGGTCGCCGTCGACGCGTCCGGCCTCGGCGAGGTGGCGGGCGCCGTTGCAGCAGTCGTCGACGTCCACGACGCCCCACTGCCCCTCGAGGCGCCGGCGGTAGGCCCGCCCGTATCCGGTCGAGCCCCCGTAGTTGACGTCCAGCACGGCCAGGCCGCGGGAGGTGTAGTACTGGATGCCCAGCCGCAGGGCCGTCGAGGCCGAGCCGGTGGGCCCGCCGTGGGCCATGACCACCAGCGGCGGCCGCTCGCCTTGCGGCGCGGCGAAGTCCGGGTTCCGCGGCGGGTAGAACAGCCCGTGGGCCTCCAGCCCGCCGGCGGTGGGGAAGGTCACGGCTTCGGGGCGGGAGACGTAGCGTGGGTCGATCTCCGCCTCGCCGGCCCGGCGGAGCTCCTCGCATCGCCCGGTGGCGAGGTCCAGGAGGACGACGGCGGCGTGGCGGTCCGGCGAGCCGCCGATGAAGGTCGCCCGCCCGCCGGCGACCCGCAGCGACCCGACGGCCGTGTAGGGCGTGTCGATCGGCGTCAGCCCGCCGTCGGGCCCGAGGCGGGCCAGGTGCGTGCGTCCGTCGGCGTGGTAGGCGCAGACGATCCGCCCGGGCGCCTCGAAGCCGTAGGATGCCCCCGCGAGGACCCACTGGGGCCCGGCGAACTCGGCGGCCATCGGCGCCAGGCAGACGGGCCCGCCGTCGTCGAGGCGGTAGAGGTTCCACCAGTCGGTGCGGTCGCAGACGAAGTGCAGCGCGCCGTCGGGCGACCATCGGGGCTGGGCGACGGACTCGCCGTCGCCGCCGGCGACGTGGACGGCCTCTGCGAGCGAGCCGTCCTGGCGGACCGGCGCGGTCCACAGGGCGGCGGCGTCCCAGGGCATGTCGGGATGGTTCCAGGTCAGCCACGCCAGGCGCGAGCCGTCGCCGCTGAGTCGGGGGTCGGAGTAGAAGTCCCCGCCCTCGACGAGGGTTTGCTCGTCCGGCTCGTCGAGGCCCAGCGCGACGATGCTGTTGACCGGCTCGCCGGCGCCGCGGTGGCCCTCCCGCACGGCCAGGACGCGCCGGCGCGCGGGGTCGAGGCAGAAGTCGGCGTGGCGGACGTCGCCGGCGGGGCCGATGGCCACCGGACTGCCCCCCCGTGCCAGCCGATAGACGCGCTGGTCGGCGTAGTTGGTGAAGACATAGGAATCCCCGCAGGGCAGCCAGCCGCCCCCGCCGTACTCGTGGACGCGGGTGCGGGGGTTCCAGTCGGGGCCCAGCAGGTCGGCGGTCCGCCCGTCGGGGCCGCGGCGGACGATCTCACATCGCCCGCCCTCGGCGGGGCGGAGCTCCAGCCAGGCCACGCCGTCGCCGTCGGGCCTCGGCTCGGCCAGGCGGATGGAACTCTCGGCGATCATGGCGGCGTCGATGGGCGAGGCCCACTCGCCGCAGGCAGCGGTGCGCGGGGCGGTCATGTCGCGGGCCCTTCCGGCGTCGCGGCCGGGGCGGCTTCGGCGGCGTGGCAGGCGCCGGTGCAGCCGTCCCAGCAGTAGGTGCAGAGCTTGCTCTTGGGCAGGCCGACGGCCTCGACGAGGTCGTCGAGGCGCTGGTAGCGCAGGCTGGTCAGCGAGAGCCTCCGGCGGATGCGGTCGACCATCTCGGCATAGGCGTCGCTGTGGGGATCGGCGTAGGCGGCGAGGTCGGCCAGGCCGCCACCGGTGAGCTCCCGCACGGCCCGGCGTGCGGCGAGGTCCATCTCCGAGCGCGACCGCGAGAAGTTCAGGTAGGGGCAGCCGAACACCAGCGGCGGGCAGGCGGGGCGCATGTGCACCTCGTCGGCGCCGTAGTCGTGCAGCCGCTGGATGGTGTCCTTGAGCTGCGTGCCGCGGACGATCGAGTCCTCGCAGAACAGCATCCGCTGGCCGTGGATCAGCTCCCGAATGGGGATGAGCTTCATCCGGGCGACCAGATCGCGAATCCGCTGGTCCTGGGGCATGAAGCTCCGGGGCCAGGTGGGGGTGTACTTGACGAACGGCCGGCGGTAGGGAATGCCGGCCTGGTGCGCGTAGCCGACGGCGTGGCCGGTGCCGGAATCGGGGATGCCGGCGACCACGTCGATGTCCATGGTCTCGGCCCTGGCGAGGGCGGCCCCGCAGCGGTTCCTGGCGGCCTCGACGTTGATCCCCTCGTAGTCGCTGGCGGGGTAGCCGTAGTAGACCCACAGGAAGGTGCACATCTGCATCGCGTCGCCGGGCGGCTGGAGGGTCTCGATCCCGTCGGCGTCGAAGCGGACGATCTCCCCGGGGCCGAGGTCGCGCTCGACCTCGAAGTCCAGGTTGGGAAACGCGCAGGTCTCCAGCGTGGCCGCGACGGCCCCCTCCCGCCGGCCGAGGATCACCGGCGTGCGCCCCAGCCGGTCGCGGGCGGCGTAGATGCCCTCCTCGGTCAGCAGGAGCAAGGAGCAGGAGCCCTCGACGGCGTCCTGGACGCGGCGGATGCCCTCGGTGAAGGAGCCGGCCTGGCTGATGATCGCCGCGAGCAGTTCGGTGGGGTTGATCCCCACGCTGCTCATCTCCGAGAAGTGGGTCCCGCCGTCGCGGAGGACCTCCTCGGCGAGCTGCTCGAGGTTCTGCACCGCCCCGACGGTGACGATGGCGTAGACGCCGAGGTGCGAGCCGATGATCAGCGGCTGGTCCTCGTGGTCGCTGATCACGCCGATGCCCTCTCGGCCGTGGAGGCTCGGCAGGTCGTCCTCGAACTTCGAGCGGAACTGGGCGTTGGTGATGTCGTGAATGAAGCGGGTGAAGCCCTCGCCGTTCCGCACGGCCAGCCCCCCGCGCATCGTGCCGAGGTGGGAGTGATAGTCGGTCCCGTAGAAGAGGTCCTTGATGCAATCCTCTTTCGCCGCCACGCCGAAGAAACCGCCCATGCCGCAGACCTTCCTTTTCCCTGGATCAGCCGGTGTCGGATCGCCGCCGGGAGGCATTGTACGGACCGCCGGCCGGTCCGCAAGGACGCGCTGCGCCGCGCCGCGCTGGCGGCCGAGCCGCCGGGACGCTATAGTGTGCGGTTTGCGGTTCGGCAGCGGCGTGCGGACCCGGACCCCTGGACTCACGGAGCGAACGGTGAGCGACGAGCTACATCACGAGTGCGGCGTGGCGGCGCTGTACTGGCTGGACAAGGCGGCCTCGAGGGGCGGGCCGGCGAGCAAGGCGGTCTCGGGTGGGAATGTCTCGGCGCTGATGCCGACGGTGCTGCTGGACCTCCAGAACCGCGGGCAGCTCGCCGCGGGGCTCAGCAGCTACAACCCCGACCGCACGCAGTTGCTGGATACGTACAAGGAGGTCGGCACGGTGGCCGAGGCGTTCCGCATGGCCCACCCCGACCGGCACGAGGAAATCCTCGCCGAGTACGCCGGGCGGGCCGCCATCGGGCACACGCGCTACGCGACCTGCGGGCTGGACGACGCCCGGTACGCCCAGCCCTTCGAGCGCCACCACGGGCGGCGGTGGAAGTGGTTCACGTTCGCCTTCAACGGCCAGCTCGCCAACTACACGGAGTTGCGGGACCGCATCCTGGCCAAGCGGGACTACCACTTCACGCTGAACACCGATACCGAGATCATCATGCACGCGCTGGCGTACCGGCTGCGGGGGGACAAGCCTCGCCCGCCGGAAGAGGTCATGCGGTCGCTGGCCAGACAGTTCGACGGGGCGTACAACATCGCCCACCTCGACGCCAAGGGCCGCCTCTTCGTCGCCCGCGACCCGCTGGGCTTCCGCCCGCTGAGCTGGGGCGTGCAGGGGCGGCTGTTCGCGGCGGCCAGCGAGTCGGCGGCGCTGACGAACATCGGCTTCCGCGAGACGCACAGCCTCGAGCCGGGGCAGATGGCGATCGTCGAGGACGGCACGCTTCGGTTCGAGCGGTTCGCCGAGCCTCGGCGCCCGAAGCACTGCTTCTTCGAGTGGATCTACTTCTCCGGCGTCGCCAGCACGATGGACGGCACGAGCGTGTACCTCGCCCGCGCCCGCAGCGGGCGGCGCCTGGCGGCGATGGAAGACCAGACGATGGACGACCGCTGCATCGTCGTCCCCGTCCCGGACACCGCCAAGGCCGCCGCCGACGCCTTCGCCTTCCGCCTCGGCGTCCCCAGCGTCGAGGGGCTCATCCGGAACCGCTACGTCGGGCGGACGTTCATCCAGCCGGCCGCCCTCCGCGGACGCAGCGCCCACAGCAAGTACGCCTCCCTCCCGGCCGTGATGGAGGGCAAACGGGTGTTCCTGGTGGATGACTCGATCGTCCGCTCGACGACGATGCGCCGCCTGGCCGAGCAGGTCCGCAAGCAGGGGCGCGCCAAGGAGGTGCACGTCCGCGTGGCGTGCCCGCCGATCGTCGGGCCGTGCTTCTACGGCATCGACATGTCGACGCTGGGCGAGCTGTTCGCCCCGGCGTTCGTCGCCGGCGGCTACGACGGCAATCCCGACGACGCCACGCAGGCCCGCATGGCCGAGGCGCTCGGCGTCGACAGCCTCCGATACCTCCACACGTCCGACCTCGGGGCCGTCCTCAACCGCGACCTCGGCGAGCTCTGCACCGGCTGCGTCACCGGCCGACACCCCACCCGCCACGGCCGCAAGCTCATGCGCCGCGCCCGGGAAAACCACGCCGCCGACCGCGAGGGGCGAACGTACGAGTAGCCCCGGCCGCGCCCGCGCCGGCGGGGGGCTACAATGCCGTGGAGGTGTATACGAACATGGTCAGGCTGCGGGTCGAGTACACGGCGCATTACGAGGCGGTCATGCGGGCGCTGACGTCGCACGGGCTCCTGCTGGGCAGTTGCGACGCCGCGGGCCGGCCGAACGTGATGACCATCGGCTGGGGGGCCCTTGGCAGCCTGTGGGGCGAGCCGATATGGACCGTGCTGGTCCGCCCGAAGCGCTACACGTTCCGGTGCATCGAGCACACCGGCTGCTTCACCGTGAACGTCCCGACCGCGGCGTTGGGCTGGGCGTGCATCCGCGCCGGGAGCGTCCGGGGGGAGGCGCGGGACGCCTTCGAGGCCGCGGGCCTCACGCCGGCAAAGGCCCGCAGCGTCCTGGCGCCGGTGGTCGAGGAGTGCCCTGTCGTCTACGAATGCCAGGTCGTCCACAGCAACGACGTGCTGCCCAACCGCCTGGCCGATGACCTGTCCGGACTGTATGTTGACCACGAGCCGCATCGGATGTACCACGGGAGAATCCTGGCGGCCCGGGCCGCCGACGACGCGGCGGAGCAGCTCGCCTGAGCCCCGCCGCCCCGGGCGCCGAAGGCGAAGGCGGAGGCCCTCCATGCGTTGGATCACGGCGTCGGGCGCGAGCGTGCTGCTGGGGCTGCTGACGGCCCTTGCCGCGGGGAAAGTCGAACTCCGCGAGGACCCCCCCCCGGTGCCCGCGCCCAAGCCGGGGACCGTCCGCGGGAGCATCACCCCGGCCGGGAAGGTCCGCTCGATCGCCGCCGTCTCCCGCCACACGCTCAAGGAATACCGCCCGGCGAGCTTCGACAAGGACACCGGGAGGTTCGCCTTCGCCGACCTGCCAGGCGACGCCGCCTACGACCTGCGCGTGACCACCGCCGACGGGCGGACGATCGAGGGCATCGACCTGTCGTGGATCGAGGCCCGGATGGTCCGCCTCGCCGCCGCCCGCAGGAAGCAGCTCGGCCTGCCCCCCGAGCGGGCCCGGGCGTTCACCGAGCAGGACGCCAACGCGATCCTCAAGTGGGTGGCCGACTGGAAGGACTTCATGGAGATCAAGCGCGTGCTCTACCTCAAGGGGCACGGCAAGCGGGCGACGGTCCTCGTCGAGCTGCTGCGGACGCGGGAGTTCCACGCCGCCAAGGGGGCGCTGGTCTGGCGGGTCGAGCTGTGGTACTTCCGCGACGAGTTCGGCGGCTGGGACCGCCTGCCCAACGCCGAGCGCGTCCTCCACCGCGAGCGGATCATGCCCGCGAAGTGGCGGACCATCCACGTCGAGTACTACCCCGAGCTCAGCGCCTACATCGACCCGCGGGGGCAGTGCGACCCAGTCCATTTCAAGCTCCCCGCCGAGCCGGACCTCAGCCGCGGGCGACCTGCCGGCACGCCGCCGGAGGTCGAGACCAAGCCGCACATCCTCGGCGTGGAGAACTAGCATGTGCCCGTTCTGTCCACCCTTGTGACGGTGGACACATGGCAAGAGCAATCGCTATAAATTACGAATAAAATTAGACTTACAATAAAAACACGTTTGTCCACCCCAGCGGACGGGGACACAGAGTGTCCAGGGGTATATACCGTATGTGTCTACAGGGTAATGACCCTATAGCCCTCCTCCCCGCGAGAGGCGGCGCCGGGGTGCATTTCAACATGCCGATCGAGATTGCACGCCCGGGGCCTGTCCCGGCCGAGGGGGGCGGCGGGCGGTGCGCCCGGGTCGCGTGGACACGTTCGGGGGGCCGGGGGCGGGCGGCGGTCAGGGGGACGGGGCGAGGTGCTCGACGAACGCCAGGGGGAGGTAGTTCAGCAGGTCGGTGGCGATCAGGGAGTGCTGGCCGAGCTGGGCGGCGGCGAGATCGCCGGCGCGCCCGTGGAGGTGGGCGGCGAGTCGGGCGGCGTCGAAGGGCGCCAGTTGCTGGCCCAGCAGGGCCGCGGTCAGGCCGGTGAGCACGTCCCCGGTCCCCCCCGAGGCCAGGCCGGGGTTGCCCGTGGCGTTGACGGCCAGGCGCGCGCCGTCGGTGACGACCGTGCCCGCGCCCTTGAGCACCAGCACGAACGCCGGTGCGGTGTCGCCCTCGGCCTGCCCGGCCCAGTGCCGGACGGCCTCGGCGGCGGCGGCGGCCCGGTCGGCCTGGATGTCCTTGATCGACCGCCCGGTCAGACGGGCGAACTCCCCGGGGTGGGGGGTGAGCACGAGGGGGCAGCAGCGCATGGCGGCCCAGCCGTCGATGCGGGCGAGGTTGTTCAGCCCGTCGGCATCGAGCACCAGCGGGCGGTGCTGGCCCAGCGCCGCCAGGAGGAGGTCGCGCTGGCGGGTCCCGACGGCCAGGCCCGGGCCGAGGGCGATGGCGTCGGCCTTCTCGGCGGCGTCGCGGAACTCCCCGACGGCCCGGGGGGCCAGCTCGCCGCTGCTCTCGCAGGCCAGGGGCACGGAGGTCGCGCAGGGGCACAACCCGGCGACGGTCCGCTGGATCGTCTCCGGCGTTGCGAAGGTCACCAGCCCCGCGCCCCCGCGAAGGGCCGCGTTGGCCGACAGCGCCGGCGCCCCGATCATCCCCCGCGAGCCGCCGACGACGAGCACCCGCCCGTAATCGCCCTTGTGCCCCGCCCGGTCGCGCGGCGGCAGGACGGGCAGTTCCTCGATCCGTGTGGCGTTCTCGTCGGTCATGGTCTCTCCCGGGGCCCTGCCGGCGGCGGCCCGTCCGCTGCGCCGCCCCGCGGCGGCCCGGCGGCCGAGCGGTTGATCAGCGAGGCGATGTACCCGCCGGCGAACCCGTTGTCGATGTTCACGGCACAGACATTGCTCGCGCAACTGTTGAGCATCGCCAGCAGCGCCGCCAGCCCGCCGAAGCTCGCGCCGTAGCCGATGGACGTCGGCACCGCCAGCACCGGCACGCTCACCAGCCCGCCGACCACGCTGGCCAGCGCCCCCTCCATCCCGGCGACCACCACCAGCACGTTGGCGTGCTGGAGCTGCTCGCCGTGGGCCAGCAGGCGGTGAATGCCCGCCACGCCCACATCGTAGTGCGTCGTGACGTGCTGATCGAGCACCTCGGCCGTGACGCGGGCCTCCTCGGCGACGGGCAGGTCGCTGGTCCCCGCCGAGACGACCGCGATGTGCCCGACCGGCTCGGGCGGCTCGCCCTGGCGGAGGGTGATGGCGCGGGCGAGCTCGTGGTACTCGATCCCGTCGATGCCCGCGGCGACGGCGTCGCGGACCTCCGGCCCGGCGCGGGTGGCCAGGACGTTCTGGCCCGTCTCGGCCAGGCGGCGGAAGATCTCGCGAACCTGCTCGGGCGTCTTGCCCGGGCAGAAGATGACCTCCGGCACGCCGCAGCGCAGCGCGCGGTGGTGGTCGACGGTGGCGAACCCGATGGACTCGAACGGCATCCGCCGCAGCCGGGCGACGGCGTCGTCGGTGCCCATCCGACCGGCCCGAACGGCCTCGAGCATCTCGCGAAGGCTCTTCTCGTTCATCGGCATCCCTCGAATGCGTTGTGGCGCTCGGGGGATTCTAGCAGCCCGGCCGGCCCGAACGCACGCGTTTGTGCCCCCCGCCCCCGCGCCCCGCGGCGGGCGCGGGCCGCCTTCGCGACCGGCGCCGCCACGCTTGCCGCGACGCCCTCGGTGTGTCGGCGCCCCGCATTGGCGAGCAAAATCGCCGCCCCGGCCGACACCCTCCAGACTCCGCGTCGCGCCCTGTGGAGTGAAGATATGAAAGCGCGGCTCCATTCGTCAGTCT
>CAYLPJ010000094.1:0-12267 GCA_964385465.1 uncultured Planctomycetaceae bacterium
CCTTTACTAGTCAACAGGTTTTCGAAGGCGATCTTGGGCAGCCAGGCGTCCCACTAGAAATGCCTGTAAGACGATTCATGTCAGCATCTTAGATTCAGATGCCGGCTTGTCACCGATTTCGGCACTCTGATAAAGAAGCTTCCCGTAAGTGTTTTGATAACATAGCGATACACAACCCCAGCAGAGTTTTGCCAACGTGAATGTCGTGAGTTCAAATCTCATCGCCCGCTTCCAAGGCCCCGCCTCCCGGCGGGGCTTTTTCGTTGGAAGCGGGCGATGAGATTTGAGCTCACGGCCGCGGACGGCAGCGCAGCCGCCGGCCGCCTCGGAAGCCCACGCCCAAAGGGCGCCGCGAAGCGAAATCTCATCGCCCGCTGTTGACCTATGGCCTGGCCCTAACCCAAGCCGTGCCATTCCTTTGCGCCCCAACCCTCGCCCCGTCCAAGCCTTGCGCACCCCCTCCCTTCCCGCTTGCACTGAGCCTGTCGAAGTGCCAGACGTTGCCACACGTTGCCAGACAACGCCGCCACGCGCTGCAAATGCGCTGCATTCCGCCGCTCCCGCTGCAACCGTGCTGCGGGCCCTACCAGCCAGCGGGGTGGCATCGGCCTGATGGCGGCCGGCCCTTCGCCGCTTGCCTTCAAGGCTGCCCACTGCGGGCCAGCTCTGCAAACGTCGCAACCTCGCGTTGCCCCTTGATGCCCGCTCGACGCCTTCGTAAGCTCTCCCCTTACCGACACCGCACCAGACGACGCCGAGGTCGCTTCCGAGTCATGGGCAGCCATACGGGGATTCGCGTCCGATGCCAAGACGGAACACGCAAATGCGGGACTCCAACGCGGTAGCAGCCCGAGCTCTGTTCAAGATGGCCACAGGCACGGTCAGCACAACCGCGGGGGCTATGGAGGCGGCAGGGCTGCCGCTTTCACTCGCGGTCACGTTCGTCGCCTGCCTGATCGAGGGGCTCAGCAAGGGTCAACGCGACGCGAAGAACGTCGTGGCCGAGATTCGCGCCGACAGTGCCCTGCGACGTGTGACCACGCTCGAGGATGCGATCCTGAAGGCCGCCGGCCTGTATCCGCAGTACGAGTCGGAACTCAAGGCGCTTGCCGAGGCGGTTGGGGATCCGCACGGCGAACTGCTCCGCGAAAGGCTGCTCGCGGCGGTCACGAAGCTCTTCGGTCTGGCGAACAGGGAAACGGAGGACCTCCGCGAACTGGACCGGGCGCTCCCCACCGAGATGCGGATCACCGGACCGGTCGAAGTTGTCCTGCGAGATCCGGCCGACTACAAGGATGCCGACCTGACGAGCAAGCAGTACCTGAAGTGGGTTCGTGAGCAGACCGAGTACATCGACCTGAAGCGCTTCATCCGCCGCCGTCCGCCCTCCTCCGTCCAGAGGCGGGAGTTGTCCGTCAAGCTTCCCGTGCGAGACGTATACGTCCGCCTGAAGCACGAGGCGGAGGTTCCGTCCGACGTGCGCGCCCCGGGACTGGAGCGGCTTGGACAACCATCGGAGGAGGGGAGGCCGGAGCTGGTTGAGGCCCTGAACGAGCGCCGACTGGTGGTTCGGGGGGACCCTGGTACCGGCAAGAGCACGTTCGTTCAGTACATCGCGCTCCGGCTCGCGGAGCGGCGACTTCACCCGGCCAAGGCCGGTAGCGCTATTCGCGAGTTCGGTAAGGCCGGGAAGTGCTACCCGATCCTGCTCAGCGCTCCACAGCTCGCCGCAGACCTGCTGGACGACGGGCCGTCCGGCTGGGCGGTGAAGCTCCTCGATGGAGACGTTCACGCGGAGGGGATACCCACCTTCGCTCGTGAGTGGGTCGAAGCAGGGCGAGCGCTGTTCCTCATCGACAGTCTTGACGAGTGTGCGACGGATCATGCCCGTTGCGCCGTGACCGCCCTTCTGGAGCAAGCGGCCGCGAGCGAGCCTCTGGCCGGCAACCGGTTCGCCGTCACGGTTCGTGAGGGAGCGTACGTGGGCGGAGCGCTGCTTCACGGCTTCACTTCCCGGTCGATCGCCCCGCTTCAGCCGGACGACGTGGACGGCTTCCTGACGAGCTGGGTCAAGGCGTTGGGCGAGAACACCCCAGCTTCGTATGAGGCGAGCCTGCGCGATTCGGTCCGGCGCACCCCGGAGCAGCTTCGAGCCAACCCGCTCTTCCTCACAATCATGTGCGTCCTGCACTGGTACGACGGAGGCGAACTGCCCAAGGAGCGGGGCGAGCTGTACCGGAGGGTTCTGGACCACCTCGTCGCGTGCAGAGAGCACCGCTGTTCACTGCCCGAGGGCGTCAATGCCCTCGCCCTGTTGGCACGCCTCGCCTACGAGATGCATTCCCATCCCGAGGGGCGGCAGGAGCAGGTTCGGAAGGGATGGGCGGCGACGACCATCGAGGGCTGTTGGCGCGAGTCCGGGGCCTCGACCTGCGCCGGGCAGTTCCTCGACTGCGAGACGGTCGACAGCGGGATCATCGTGGACCGGGGAGACGATGTTCGCTTCTGGCACCTCAACTTCCAGGAGTTCCTCGCGGCCGATCACATCGAGCGGTCCAAGACCGAGGTGCAGACGGCCGAACGGGATTGCTTCTACCGTAGGCAATGGCGAGAGACCGTGCGTCTGCTCGCAACGCTCCTTTGGCGAAAGGACCCAGCTCGCCTGCGCCGGCTTCTGTTGGCGGTGGTGGAGCGTGGCCTCTCGGCGGGCCACCTGGCAGGCGCTGCGGAGTGTCTGGCCGTGCTCGGACCCATCAGGCAGGAGATCCGCCTCTGGGACAAGAGCTTCCACGTCTCCGCCGACGGACTGCCCCGACTACTCGAATGCTCCGGCGGGCTCTTCGACAAGCAGACCTCACAGGAGGTCGAGATCGGGCTGGCTGTCGAGGCGACCGAGGCGATGGGGATGCTCGGTGACCCGCGGTTCTCCGATCCCCTTGGGCCGCTCCGCGATCCGCAGCATTCCCATTGGGTCAGCATTCCGGCGGGATCGTTCCTCATGGGGTCCCAGGACGAAGACCCGTCGAAACCGAACTACGATTCCGAAGCCTACGAGAAAGAGTCACCCGTGCACCCCGTCGAGCTGGCGGCCTATCGGGTCGCCAGGTATCCCGTCACCGTCTGCGAGTACGCGCAGTTCGAACAGGACGGCGGATACCGGCGTGAGGAGTTCTGGGGGGCAGGCGGATTCGCAGAAGTCGAGGCACCCGGTGATTGGAGCGCCCAGCAGGAGCACCCGACGCGGCCGGTGATCAACGTGAGCTGGTACGAGGCATCGGCGTACGCCGCATGGGCGACCTCGCGGTTGCGCGCGGCGGGGCACAACGGCGTCATCCGCCTGCCTGCAGAGGCCGAATGGGAGCGTGCGGCCCGGGGCACGGCAGGGCGGAAGTATCCGTGGGGAGACGACGAGCCAACCCCCCGCCTGCTGAACTACCGGTTTCACGTGAGGAATCCCACCCCCGTCGGGGTATACTCCCTGGGCGCCACGCCGGATGGGATCTACGACCTGGCCGGCAACGTCTGGGAGTGGTGCGAAGACTCGTTGCGGAAGTATCCGAACGAGAGGGCTACGAACCCGGACGAGCCGAGGGCCGGCCGTGTGCTTCGCGGCGGCTCTTGGGGCAACGTACCGCAGGGCTGCCGCTCGGCGTACCGCAACAGGGTCACGCCCGACTACCGGAACTACTACTTCGGTTTTCGGGTGGTGGTCTCTGCCGGCGTGGACTGACGCTGTGTTGCCCTGTGCCCTCTGTTCTCTTACCCTTTGTGGGGGTCCAGGGGGCGAAGCCCCCTGGTCGCCCTGAAGGGCCGAAACGAGTTCGGAGGCGCGCCGAGGGCTTGGCCGAGGCGGGCGCTACCGCGCGTCCAGGCGAGATGGCGCGGCCCGAATCGAGGGAATGCCGATGAGCTGAGATGCGCGACTGTCGTCGTGCTTCAGAGGGACGAGGCCGAATGGCCGGCCGTGTGCTTCGCGGCGGCTCTTGGAACAACGAACCGCAGAACTGCCGCTCGGCGTACCGCAACAGGAACACGCCCGACAACCGGAACAACAACATCGGTTTTCGGGTGGTGGTCTCTGCCGGCGTGCACTGGCGACGTCCGAGACGGCGTGTACGTCCGCCCTGAATCTCGGCGTTTACGGATGCCGAAAGCGTGGCGAGATGCCAGTCCTGGCTTCGTTCCTGTCCCCGCGAGGGGCGAATCAACGCAGTGGGGCCGGGCGGGTCCGGTAGCCCTTTGGGCGAACGCCCCGCCCGGTCGCGTTCTTACGATGACCCCTTCCCGTTCCGTCGAAAGACTCACCTCACCGGTGTGCACGCCGGCCGTCAGCCGCGGGTCCGAGGGGCGCATGAGCGCCTGGGCGGCGCGGGGGCTCACCTTGTGGGCGGCGAGCATCGTGCTGAGCGACACGCGCAGGCTGTGGAAGTCCACGTACCGCCCGGCCTGGTCCTTGTGCGGGATGCGGGAGAGGTCCCCGGCCGTCAGGAGCGGCCGCATCGATGTCCCATCTCACGGCCCTGCCTTAGTAGATTTTCCGAAGCCATTGCCTCGGCAGCCCCAGCATGCAGCCAAGCACGATGATCCGGTTGATCAGGAACGCCCGGATCGGGTTCATTTCCCGCCAGCGCCGGGCCGAAGTGACGACGGGCTTCGGGACGCTCGCGACGCGGCCGCGACGGCGCAGCGCCCGGACGAAGTCGCGGTCTTCGGCGATGGGCACGTCCGGGAAGCCGCCCAAGGCGGCGAAGTCGGCCCGGCGGACAAAGATGGCCTGGTCGCCCCAGGGCTCGTGCCAGTAGGTCGTGCGCAGGTGGACGAAGAATTTCGCCATGCGAAGGTACGGGGTGTTTCCGTCCGTAGCCCATTCGAAACCGCCTCCCACGGTTTGCGGGTCCAGCAGGGCCTCGAAGACGTCGGCCTCCCAGCCGGCCGGCAGGATCGAGTCGGCATGGAGAAACAGCAGCACATCGCCCCGTGACGCAGCCGCGCCGGCGTTCTGCTGTTGGGCCCGGCCGGGCGGACTGTGCAGGACTGTCGCCCCGGCCTCGGCGGCCAGGTCAGGGGTGCCGTCTGTGCTGCCCCCGTCGGCGACGAGCACCTCCACGCCCCGCGCGGTGGCCGATCGAATCGCGGCCCGTATGCTTCCGGCCTCGTTGCGGGCAGGAATAACCACAGAGATGGCGGGACGATCCGCGTCGAAGAACGGTCGGGCGGCATCCAGGTCTTCCGGCAGGTCCACGTCGTTGCGCGTCGGCAGGAGGTGTACGTCCAGGTCGTGCCGTCGTGCCAGGTTGATGGTCTGTTCAAGGACCGACGCGGTACTCCACGAAACGCCGTCGAATACCGGCAATGGGCGGTTCATGCCGATCAGCCAGTATCCACCGTCGGCGCTGGGGCCCAGGACGAGATCGTGCGATCCCAGCGCGTTCGCGGCGGCGTCCAGCAGCTCGGGCGTGAGGTCGGGGCAGTCCGTGCCGACCAGCACGACCCGCTCAGCCCCTTCGGCGAATGCGGCGCGGAACGCCGTGTCCATCCGCCGGCCGAGATCGCCACCTGGCTGCGCCCGGTAGAAAATGCCCGGCCCGAGCCAGCGGCGCATCTGCCGCCAACATCCGCCGGCGTGGCGGATCTCGATGGCTCGGCCTTGACCGACGGCCCAGGCGCGGCCTGTCTGGAGGGTCCGCTCAGTCATACGTCGCTGCAACTCGGCCGCCCGGAGCGGTCCGAGTGCGGGGATCAGCCGCGTCTTGGTCTGCCCCGGAATGGGCCAGCGGCTGAAGACGATCAGGCGCTGGTGCGAGGCCGTCAGCAACTCGGGCGGGCGCAGCCAGTATGTACCGATGGTTCCGAGGATCTTCGTACCCGCGCCCCATACGCCGCGGATGGTCCCGGAGATCTTCGAGGCGCCGATCCGCCGACGGTAGTCGACGTCCACTTCCCGCACCCGCAGACCCGCCAGCAGGGCCTTGATCTGCATCTCGACGGTCCAGCCGTAGGTCGCGTCCTGCATGTTCAGCCGCCGCAGGGCTGAGAAGCGGATGGCTCGGAACGGGCCCATGTCGCGGTATCGGCCGCGCCAGAGCAGACGCATCAGCCCGCAGGCCAGCGCGGTGCCGAAACGCTGCGGGGGGGTGAAGGCTTGTGCGTCGCCATGTACGGCGACGCGCCGGCCGAGAACCATGTCCGCGCGGTCCTCGCAGATGGGACGGATCAGACGGTCCACCTGCTCCGGGAAGTCGCTGTAGTCGCCGTCCAGAAAGACGACGATGTCGCAGTAGCCCGGGGCGGCCATGCCGGCCAGGCATGCTTGGCCATAGCCGCGCCGCGATTCTCGGACAACCTGGGCCCCGGCCGAGGCGGCCACGTCGGCCGTATCGTCGGTCGAACCGTTGTCCACCACGATGACCTGGTCGGCCCAGTCGGGAACGTCGGCCAGCACCTTGCCGATGGACGCCGCCTCGTTGAGGGCGGGGATGATGACTTTGATGACCGATGTGTCAAACATGGACGGCCTCCCTGCCGACCCGACGCCTCCAGCAGGACCAGGCACATTCGGCCGCCAGCACCAACCAGACAGGAATGTGGACGATCCAGGCCAGATGCGTTGCAGACAGACCGGATCCCTCCAGGTAGCACAGCGGAAGCAGGGCCGTCCACAGCAGCAGACCCAGGCGAGGATTGGCGATGGCCGCCAGCGGAATGACCGCAACGTAGTACCACGGCCAGAGCACAGGCCCCAGCAGGAGCATCAACAGAATGACCAGACCCATTCGGCGGCACAGCGACGGGACATCGTCGCGGCCCCGCACCCCCAGCCATAGGACGGCCGGAAGGAAGATAAGCATCATCAGGCCACGACCAACGTAGTGGCCGTCCATGTCGAGTGAGAAGCGGGTTCTCAGCCACCAGCCACAGTTGTTGAGTAGTTCGTACGCGCCGGATCGACCGGACCAGGTCCGGGCATACGTCAGCAATCCGCTGTCCGCGTCTGTGCCGAACGCACTGGCGAATGGGACGGCCATGGCCGAAACGCACAGCGCCAGAATCCCCGCTGCCAGCGTCAGTTGACGCCACCGGCCCCACATGGCCCGCAGCAGGAACGGCAGCAGAAGGACGGGCCAGAGCTTCACGCCAATGGCCCCGGCGAAGGCGAAGGCCGACGCAACCGGGCGTTTCGCGACCAAGCTCCAGGCGAAGACAGCGACCATTGCCCCGGCCAGCAGGTCCACGTGACAGCCGCCGTAGCTTTCGATCACCAGCAGCGGGTTCCACAGGTAGACAAATGCCAGTGATAGCGGCAGGGCGGCCTTTCGCAACAGGCCCACCACCGCCAGGGCCGCCATAGCGTCAAAGGCCAGTAGCACGATTCGCCAGCCGGTCAGGCCGAACGGCGTGATCCAATAAGCGAGTGCAAATGCGCCCTCGGCGACGGGCGGATAGATGGTTCGAAGGTGCGGGTGGTTGATGCCAGCGAGCGTCTCCCGGCCGGTCTCGGCGAGGCGTTCGAGTGTCGGGTCGGCCACGTGCCCGGAGGCTACATCCTGCGGCGGGTGTTTGTACGGGTTGATCCCATGAGCGACAACTGCCCCGTCCCACATGTATCGGCAGTGGTCCTCACCGCTGGAGGCCGGCAGGAAGAACCACGGCAGTCGCATCGCTACGGCCAGGAGGAGCATGGCCATCACGAGCCGTCGGTTCATGCGACGCGGACGAGCCGCCAACAGCGCCAAGTACGCGACGCCCACGGCTACCTGGCCCCACACAAGCACGGGAGCATTCCCGGCCTCTTGAGCGCGAACCCACGCAATCAGAGCCATTGCACCGGCCAGGGCTACCCCGCCGAGAAGCCAGACGATCCGACCCGAGGGGTAGCCTGGTTTCTCGGCCGGGCCGTTCCCGGCCTGCTTCGGCTCGGTTGTGCGTTGCGATGGTGTCAATCGGCTCTCTGTTATCTCTGGTATCGCTTCATGAAACGTCCGTCGATGAAGTGCTTGAGCTTCATGGCCAGCCTTCCGTGCCAGTGCCAACAGCCACGGATCGCCAGCCCTGTACCGTCGCCCATATTCAGAATGATGAGGAACTTCTCTTGCGGCTGATAGTGCCTTAGGTCCTTGCCGGTCACGGACGCAAGGAGATTGTCGCACAGGAGGGGCGCTTCCCGCACGCCGAAGACCCCGACCTTCGGAAGCTCCCTCGGCGCAAAGGAGATGCAATCACCTGCGGCGAAAGTGGCGGAGTCTTCCAGAGACCTGAGTCGCGAATCGACCCGCAAGCCGTTGTCGCCGAGGCCGAGGGCCGAAACGGTGGGTGATGCGACCAGGCCGGTGGCAAGGACAACCTCGTCGAATCTCAGTTCCTGCCGGTCGCTCGTTGCGGCAAGTATCCCTTCGTCGCCACGCTTGAGGGCGGCAATGCGCGTCTCAAGTCGTATCGCTATGCCGCGCCGGTCCAGCAACTGTGAAAGCGTCCCGGCCACGTCTTCCGGGAAGACCGGCAGGAGGCGGTGCCCGCTGTGCAGTATCGTGACGTTCGCCTTTGCGCCGCCGGACCTGAACAGGGCGTCTATGTTGGCGGCGATTTCCGCTCCGGTCGGCCCGCCCCCGACCACGCCGACGGAGCACGGCCGGCCGCGGCGGGCGTAGTCTTCCAGTGTCATCCGGAGTTTTGCGAGCCCCGCGATCGGCTTCACGGTCCAGGCAAGACCATGGGGATCGTCCAGCTTGCTCGGATCGACAACGCTTCCCACATTGAGCGAAAGAAGGTCGTAGGGAATCGCCTCGCCGGACTCGGTGTACACCTCCCTGGCCTCTCGGTCCACGGCTACCACCTTGCCCCTATGGAAGAGGACTCTGTGGCGCTGACAAAGAGCCTCCAGGTCGACCGTATCCTTGTTGGGGCTATACTGACCGCTCAGCATCCCCGTAGCCATCCCGGAATACCACAGCATGCCCGGGTCGATGAGGGTCAGATCCGCTCCTGCCCGCCGGAATGCCTCGGCCTGGGAGACCACGAAGAGGTGGGCGTGTCCACCGCCTGCAAGGACTATTCTACTTTTCATGACGCGCACGCCCCTGTCGTGGGTTCGTACCGGGTGTTGGGCCCGGAGTTGGCATTGTGATCCGTACACTGCATTAGGGCTCTCCCCGGGCGACAATCCGGCTCTGGCTGTTGACAGGTCGGACGCGTAGGGCCAGGACGGTCCGGTCGTCGGTCTGTTCCGCGCCCGCCGTGAACGTCTCGATGCCGCGCAGGACAGCGGCGACCAGGTCATCCAGCGGCTCGATCCGCTGCTCGTCCAGGTGCTGGATGAGCCGCTGACGGCCGAAGAGTTCACCGGCGGGGTCGCGGGCCTCGGTCAGCCCGTCCGTGGCCAGGAGAGCCGGGCGGGCCGGGCCTCCGTCTCGTGCAAGTTGGCCTGCGGTGTCTGCATCTCAACTCCCTTCGAACGTCTATCGTCTCCACCGGAGAATCCGCTTCAGCAGGCCGGCCGTCAAAGGCGTCAAGCGCGTGCGGTTGTAGGCATCGCCCAGGCGCTTGATCGCCTCGGCCATCGTCGGGTACGGGTGGATCACGTTCGCCAGCGCCCCCAGACCCACCTTGCCGGCCATGGCGACGGAGATCTCGCTGACCAGGTCCCCGGCGTGCGGACCGACAAGCGTCGCTCCAAGAATGCGGTCGCTGCCCTTCTTGACGTGGACGCGGACGAAGCCCTCCGAGCGGCCTTCGGTCCGGGCCCGGTCGTTGTCGCCGAAGGGCCTGGTGAACGTGTCCACCTCAGTGCCGCGGTCCTTTGCCTGCTGCTCGTAGAGCCCGACGTGAGCAATCTCGGGGTCGGTATACGTGCACCAAGGGATGTTCAAGGCACTGAGTTTCTTGCGTCCCCAGAACAGGGCGTTCTGGGTCACAATGCGGGCCGTCGCGTCGGCGGTATGGGTGAACTTGTGCTTCAGGCACGCATCCCCGGCGGCATAAATGCGCTTGTTGGTGCTTTGCAGGCGGTCGTCCACCTTCACTCCGTGACGGGTGTCGTACTCCACTCCGGCGGCGTCGAGGCCGAGCCCGTCGACGTTCGGCACCCGCCCGAAGCCTACAAGGATCTCGTCGGCGGTGACGGTCTGCTCGCCGTCCGGCGTGCGGACGTGGACGCACTTGCCCTCGCTGTTGCGGGTGACCTTGAACACCTCGGCATTGAGCATGCAGCGGATGCCGTCGCGCTCGAACGACCGGCCGACGATCTCGGCGGCGTCGCGGTCTTCCTTACCCAGAAACTGCGGGCCCTTCTCGATGATCGTAACCTCGCTGCCCAGCCGGGCGAAGGCCTGGCCCAGTTCGCAACCGATCGGCCCCGAGCCCAGGACGGCCAGGCGAGGCGGCAGCTCGGTCAGCGAGAAGATCGTCTCGTTGGTGTGGAAGCCCGCGTCTGCGAGCCCCTCCATGTCCGGTCGGAGGGCCCGCGCTCCCGTGGCGACGCACGCGCGGGCGAACCGCAGCGTCTGGGCGGCGACCTCGAGCGTGTCGGGGCCGGTGAAGGTCGCGTCCCCGAGGAAGACGTCCACACCCATGTCGCGGAATCGCTCGGCCGCGTCATGCTCGCTGATCTCGCTGCGGATGCGCCGCACCCGCTCCATGACGGCCGGAAAGTCCACTTCGCCCGCGGCCGGCGCGATGCCGTAGCGGTCGGCCCGCCGGACCTCCGCAGCCGCCCGCGAGGCGGCGATCAGCGATTTGCTCGGTACGCAGCCGTAGTTGAGGCAATCGCCACCGAGCAGGTATCGCTCGACCAGCGCAACCTTCCCGCCCAGCCCCGCCACGCCGGCGGCGACGACCAGCCCGGCCGTGCCCGCGCCGATGACGACCATGTTGTATCGATCGGCCGGCGTCGGGTTCTGCCAGTCCGGCGGGCGGACGCGGCCCAGCAGGGCCTCGTTGTGCGCGTCCATCGGCGTCAGTTCGACGGTTTCGGCCATGGTGTCCCTCCTTTCGAGCGGGGTTCGGTTTTGATTGAGCGGGCGATTCAGCTTCGCACGGTAGAGTCTGCATCCGGCGCGCCGTCAACAGTTGCCGGACTGATCCAGAAACCTCCGCAAGGCCGCGGCCACCTCCGTCGGTTTCTCTTCCATGATCCAGTGGGCCGCTTGCTCGAAATACTTCACAGCCGCTTGTGGAATCACATCACACAGCCGCTGGGCGTAGGCCGGTTTCTGGAACGGGTCATGCCGACCCCAGAGAATGAGCGTCTCCCGGCTCAGGTCCTGAAGTTCGCCGGCGATGGCCTGTGTGTATTCCGGATTCAGCCGGCGGAGGTTCCGGAACAGCGCTCGTTTCCCCTCTTCATCCGACCACGGGGGGAGGATCATTTCAGCCGCCTCGGCTGTCAGGGCTTCGCTGCGATGGCCTCCGTTGGGGAGGAAGGCCGACAAGGACAGCAGAAGCGCCACCGACAGCCCGCCGCGAAGGTCGCTGGCCGAGAGGACATGCAGCCAGGAGCGCGGACCCCCACGGCCCACCGCCGGGAAGGCGTGGCCAAACAGCAGCCCGTGCAACCAACCCATGCCGTCCCACAGCACCAGCGGCAAGGCCAGCAACACCATGCTTACGCCCGGCCCGATCAGGCTCAGGTACGTGATCTCGGGCCATTCAGTCACAAGGGCGCGAACCGTAAGCTTCCGGGACGAGCTGAAGATCAGCACCGGCAGGAAGGCAAACACCACGACATCCGGAGGCAGCGCCGCGTCGGGCAGCCACGCAAGACCAAATCGCCGCACAAAGCCGTAGCCAAGACCCACAACCAGCAGCAGGCCGGCAGTCGGCAGCGCCCACCTGCGGGCCAGGTGCTCCACGAGCACCACGACCAGAAGGAACAGGCTCAGCGGCAGGATGATCTCGCCGGCACCTTGCATCAGTCCCCCTGCTGCGCCTGTTCAGTGGTCTCGGGCATGGCGTTTCTCAGGGCCTTGCGGGCCACGCGGGTGACCAGAACGACCACGGCCACGGTGACGACCAGGCCCACGCCGTAGAAAACGTAGTCGGCGGTGGTCTTCTCGCGCCCGGCCGCCACGGCAGCGACGTTGCGCGCCAGCGAGCCAAAGTACACGTACATGATCGTGCCGGGCAGCATGCCGATCCACGACGCCAGCACGTAGGTCCAGAATCGCACGCCCGTCAGCCCGTAGCCGTAATTGAGCAGATTGAACGGGAAGATCGGGCTCAGTCGCGTCAGCAGGACGATCTTGAAGCCCTCGCGCCCGACGGCCCGGTCGATGG
>CAYLPJ010000095.1:0-11895 GCA_964385465.1 uncultured Planctomycetaceae bacterium
GTCATGGGCGGGGTTGCACGGCGGGGGGGATTCGGTGAGGATGCTGCCGGCGAAGGCGATTCCGCTCGGCGGCCGGGCCGTCGGCGGGCAACCATGGGAGTGCAGCGATGTCGCAGGAGCTTCAGGAGCGGTTCGGGATCCCCGGCGTGGTGGCGTTCGATGACGGGCTGGGCGGGCAGACGCGGATCCGCGTGACCACGCCCCTGGCCGAGGCGGAAGTGTATCTGCTCGGGGCGCACGTCACGCGGTTCAAGCCGGCCGGGGCCGAGGAGGTGCTGTGGCTCAGCGGCGAGTCGCAGTTCGCCATCGGCCAGGCCATCCGCGGCGGCGTGCCGGTCTGCCACCCGTGGTTCGCCGCCTACGCGTCGGACGCCTCGGCGCCGCTGCACGGCTACGTGCGGATCATGCCCTGGGACGTCGAGGGCGTGACGCTGGAGGAGGACGGCACGGTGACGCTGGCGTTCTGGATCAAGTTCCACCAGCCGCAGAACCCCGACTGGCCGGGGGAGTTCGAGCTTCGCCACCGGGTGCGGGTCGGCTCGGCGCTGACGATGGAGCTGGAGACGCTCAACTGCGGCCCCGGGCCGCTGATGCTCACCGAGGCGCTGCACACGTACTTCGCCGTCTCGGACATCCGCAACGTGACCGTCACCGGCCTGGCCGGCTGCGAGTACTTCGACAAGGTGGCCGGCGACCGCAAGAAGCAGTCGGACGAGCCGATCGCCTTCGCCGGCGAGACCGACCGGGCGTACTTCGACACGACGACGACGTGCGTGATCGACGATCCCGGCCTGGACCGGCGGATCCACGTCGCCAAGCGGGGTTCGCGGTCGACGGTGGTGTGGAACCCGTGGACCGCCAAGGCCGCTTCGATGCCGGACTTCGGCGACGACGAATGGCCGGGGATGCTCTGCGTGGAGACCGCCAACTGCCTGGACGACGCGATGTGCCTGCCGCCGGGGGGCACGCACCGGATGACGGCGCGGATCTCCCTGGAGCCCGTGCCGGAGGAGTTCGCCGCCGCGCCGCCGCTGGAGGTCGAGGCGGACCTGCGCCCCGTCGCCGCGGGCGCCCCCGCGGCCGCGCCGCCGGTCCTCGCCGCGCCGGATGCTGGCGAGGCTGCCGAAGCGCTCGATCCCGACGCGGCGGCGTTCACCGCGCGGGTCTTCATCGAGGCGCCGCCGCCGGCGGTCTTCGAGGCGTGGGCGACGGCCGAAGGGCTGTGCGAGTGGCTGGTCGAGTCGGCGATGTTCACCGCCCCCGGCGAGCGGGTCCCGCGCGCCGACGGTGCGGCCCGCACGGGCGACAGCTACCAGTGGCGGTGGCAGGCCAGCGGGTACGTGATGGACGGGACGGTCCTGGCGGCGGAGTGGCCCGAGAGGTTCGGCTTCACCTTCGCCGAGGCCGGCTCCTGCGAGGTGACGTTCACGCGGCACGGCGCGGGGACGCTGGTGGCCCTCCGCCAGGCGGGCCTGCCCAGCCCGGCGACGCACCTGGAATGCCGCACCGGCTGGACGTTCTTCCTGACGAACCTCAAGAGCCTGCTGGAGGGCGGCCTGGATCTCCGCGAGACCGACCCGCTGCGCAAGGGCGTGGTGAACCGCTAGCAGCCCGTTCGGGTCCGGTGCTCGTGGGGCGGCGGGCCGTGGCGAGGGGGCGGGGCCGGCGGGGCCGGGCCGGCCGGCGAGGGTGTGCGTGGCTTCATTTCTCCCCCACCACGGAGGGTGGGATGGGGATAATCCGCCCGTCGCGGTCGACGCAGGCCAGCGTGGTCTCGGCGGTGCAGAGCAGGATTCCGTCGGCGACTCGCTTGAGCTCGTAGGCATGGTCGATGCGTGCGGCCCCGACGCGGGTGATGCGTGTGGTCAGGGCCAGGCGGTCGTCGTAGCGCGCGGGGGCCTTGAAGCGGGCGGCGCAGCCGG
Organism: uncultured Planctomycetaceae bacterium; assembly: GCA_964385465.1. GTDB lineage: Bacteria > Planctomycetota > Phycisphaerae > SM23-33 > SM23-33 > CAYLPJ01. The sequence goes on from CAYLPJ010000095.1 coordinate 1,923, forward strand.
CGACGACGAACAGGGCGCCCTGTCGCTCGAGGTCGGCGTAGGCGACGCCCCGTTGGCGGAGCAGCTCGGTGCGGCCCATCTCGAAGTAGACCCAGTAGCGGCTGTGATGGACGGCGCCCATCTGGTCGACCTCGGCGTAGCGGACGCGGATCTCGATGTCGCAGGATTGCGGCGTGGCGGCCATGGGCGATTCTCCGGGTTGTCGGCCGACGCCGCGGGCGGCGGCGGGGAAGATTGTGGCCGGCGGCGTCGGCAAAAAGGCTTGCAGGTTCCGGGCGAATCCGTATCATAACGGGACTTGCAGCCGGTCTGTACCTTCGTATGGACGATCGGACAACGGACCCCGTGAAAGGACACGTGATTTCAGCATGATCAAGGTCAAGGCCAGAGGCAACGAGAGCGTCGAGCAGATGATCAAGCGCTTCAAGAAGATGTGCGAGAAGGAAGGGCTGACCAAGGACATCAAGCGCAACAGCTACTACGAGAAGCCCTCGGAGCGCCGTCGCCGCCGTCTTCGCAAGACGATGAAGCGGATGGCATCCTCGCGCAACTGACGAATCAAGGAGCATTTGGCGACCATGGTGGCCCGGTTCGCTCGCGAAACCTCCCGAGAGTCCACCGGCCCGGCCGCTCGAACCGTTCCGACCGTCCGGCCAAGTTCGGACTGGGGTCCATGCCCGCCTTCTGCGACCCGAATGCCTCGCCATCCGGCGAGTTTCCTCTTTCCGGCCCCCGCGCCAATGAACCCGACAACCCGCCCCGGGCGAACCACCGGGGCTGCACCCGGCGAGAACACGTGCCAAAAGGAGCCGTAACGTGGAACAGATCAAGAACTTGTGGAAAGAGCAGCCGAAGCTCTGTATCGGGCTGGGCTTGGCGGCCATCGCCGCAATCCTGCTGGTGATCCTCGCGCTGGCGTCTCCGGCGGACGTCGACATTCACTGGGCGTGGTGGATCGCGCCCGCCGCGGCGCTGGTGGCGCTGTTCTTCGCGTGGAAATTCTACAAGGAAGTCGCCGCCGCCAACCCCGGGGATGAGAAGATGATCGAGATCGCCGGGCACGTCTCCGACGGTGCCATGGCGTATCTCAAGCGCCAGTACAAGGTTGTGGCGCTGTTCTTCCTCGCCGCGTGCATCCTGCTGGCGATCATGGCCTACGGGCTGCATGTCCAGCACGGGATCGTGCCCTTCGCCTTCCTCACCGGCGGGTTCTTCAGCGGCCTGTGCGGCTGGCTGGGGATGAAGACGGCGACGCTGGCCTCCAACCGTACGACCCAGGGCGCCAAGGAAAGCCTCAACCGCGGGCTGACCGTCGCCTTCCGCGCCGGGGCGGTCATGGGCCTGGTTGTCGTGGGCTTCGGCCTGCTGGACATCACGCTGTGGTTCCTGGTGCTCAGCAAGATCTTCCCGCTGTTCGGCGCCGAGATGAGCCTCGTCGAGATCACCGTCGTCATGCTGACCTTCGGCATGGGGGCCAGCTCGCAGGCCCTCTTCGCACGCGTCGGCGGCGGCATCTACACCAAGGCCGCCGACGTCGGGGCCGACCTCGTCGGCAAGGTCGAGGCGGGCATCCCCGAGGACGACCCCCGCAACCCGGCCACCATCGCCGACAACGTCGGCGACAACGTCGGCGATGTCGCCGGCATGGGCGCCGACCTGTACGAGAGCTACTGCGGCTCGATCCTGGCCACCGCCGCCCTCGGCGTCGCCGCGGCCGTCACGCTCGGGCTGGACATCGGCGACCAGGTCCGCATGCTGGCCGCCCCGATGGTCCTGGCCGGCGTGGGCATCCTCCTGAGCATCCTGGGCATCTACATGGTCCGCACCAAGGAAGATGCCTCCATGAAGACGCTCATGAACGCCCTGGGCCTGGGCCTGTGGGGCTCGACGGCCCTGGTGGCCATCGCCGCCGGCGGGGTCTGTGCCCTGCTGCTGGGCGGCGTCCACCCGATGATCGACTGGTGGGGCGTCTGGATTGCCATCATCGCCGGGCTCGTCGCCGGGGTCGTCATCGGCAAGGCCACCGAGTACTACACCAGCTACGACGCGCGCCCGACGCAGCGCGTTTCCGAAAGTGCCGAGACCGGCCCGGCGACGGTCATCATCGCCGGCGTCGCGCTGGGCATGAAGTCCACCTGGACGGCCCTGGTGACGGTGATCGTGGCCATCGTGGTCGCCTACGGCTTCGCCGGCGGCTTCAACGAGATGCTGCTGGGGCTCTACGGCGTCGGCATCGCCGCCGTCGGCATGCTCGCGACCCTGGGCTTCTCCCTGGCCACCGACGCCTACGGGCCCATCGCCGACAACGCCGGCGGCAACGCCGAGATGACCGAGCAGGACCCCGAGGTCCGCGAACGCACCGACGCGCTGGACTCGGTGGGCAACACCACCGCCGCCGTGGGCAAGGGCTTCGCCATCGGCTCGGCCGCCCTGACCGCCCTGGCCCTGCTGGCCGCCTACGTCGAGGAGGTCCGCATCGGGCAGATCCGCGAGGGCCGCGCCGCCGTCGTGGCGATGCACTCCTCCGCCGACGACGACCCCAACGCCGGAATGGGCACGCTGGTGAACATCGGCAGCGGGAAGATCGGCACGAAGGTCCACGCCGGCACGGGCGAGCACGACTTCGACTGCCTGATGGTCCTGGCCAAGCCGGCCGGCTTCAAGCTGCCCAAGGGCCAGATGCTCAACACCACGCTGGGCGACCCGGACCCGGACACCGACGTCAGCGTCCTGGCCGTGCCCACCGAGGGCGGCGACATCCGCAAGCTCCAGGTCGTCCGCGCCCAGAAGGCCTCGCTGCTTCAGTACATGAGCTTCTACAACGTCACCCTGATGAACCCCAAGGTCCTCTGCGGCATGTTCGCCGGCGTCCTGCTGGTGTTCCTCTTCAGCGCCATGACCATGGAGGCCGTCGGGCGCGCCGCCCAGGCGATGGTCAATGAGGTCCGCCGCCAGTTCAAGGAGATCCCCGGCATCATGGAGGGCACGGGCAAGCCGGACTACGCCCGCTGCGTGGCCATCTCCACCGCCGGGGCCCAGCGCGAGATGATCATCCCCTCGCTGCTGGCGCTGGTCGTGCCGATCCTCGTCGGCCTGCTGCTGGACGTCGCCGGCGTGCTCGGCCTGCTGGCCGGAGGACTGACCTGCGGCTTCGCCATGGCGATCTACATGGCCAACGCAGGCGGGGCGTGGGACAACGCCAAGAAGTACATCGAGACCGGCGCGCTCGGCGGCAAGGGCAGCGACAACCACAAGGCCACCGTCACCGGCGACACCGTCGGCGACCCGTTCAAGGACACGTCGGGCCCCAGCCTGAACATCCTGATCAAGCTGATGAGCATGGTCTCGGTCGTGTTCGCGGGGCTGATCGTCAAGTACGCCCCGATGATCAGCGAGTGGCTGGGCCTGGGCTGATCGAGAGGCCCGCGTGCCCGGCAAGGACAACGCCAAACAGGCCTCGGCTCGCCATCTGGCGGTCGCGGCTGCCCGGATCGCCCGCGATGACAACTGCGAGGACATCGTCGTCCTGGACCTTCGCGGCATCAGCCCCGTGACGGACTACTTCGTCATCGCTTCCGGCAGCAGCGACCGCCAGATGCGGACCGTCGCCGAGGACGTCAAACGCCACGGCGTCTCCATCGGGCAGAAGGTCTGGCATGCCGCCGGGCTCGACTCGGCCGAGTGGGTCTGCCTGGATTTCGTCGACGTGGTCGTCCACCTCTTCGACGAGCGCCACCGACGCTACTACGACCTGGAACTGATCTGGGGCGGCGCACCCCGCGTGGACTGGGAAGGCGATCCCGGCGGGAAAGCGGGCCGGCAGGGATGCACGGGTTCCAAGGGATAGGGCCCCGCACGGTTCCGCGAGCACGCGTATCACATGCCGGATCGCAGAGCCGAGCGCGGCTCGCGGCGCCGGGTCCCGTGCGTCTTCCGCCCCCGACCTGCCATCCGGAACCTGTGCTGCGAGCCGTGGGACCTGCGATGCCGGCCCCCGCATCCGCGATGCTCGGCGTTGCTCCCCGCTGACCTTCTCTGACAGGCCAATCGAATGAACCTCCGCAACGAGCTCGACAAGCGATTCCGGCAGGCCTTCCTCGCCGCCGGGGCGCCCGAGGACGCCGACGCCCTCGTCGCCCCGGCCGCACGGCCCGAATTCGGGGACTACCAGGCCAACGGCGCCATGCCCGCCGCCAAGCGGATGAAGACCAACCCGCGCGAGCTGGCGGAGCAGGTCATCGGCGAAGTCGACCTGGCCGACCTCGCCGCGTCCGTCGAGGTCGCCGGGCCGGGGTTCATCAACATCTCGCTCCGCGACGACTGGCTGGCCGGGGAGCTGACCCGCCGCGTCGGCGACGCGGGCCTCGGCCTCGACGCGCCGCGGGACCCGCAGACCGTCGTGGTGGACTACTCGGCCCCGAACCTCGCCAAGGAGATGCACGTCGGGCACCTCCGCAGCACGATCATCGGCGACGCCCTGGCCCGCACGCTTGCCGCCCTCGGCCACGATGTCATCCGCCAGAACCACGTCGGCGACTGGGGCACGCAGTTCGGGATGCTGGTGGCCTACCTCAAGGAGGCCCGCGCCGCCGAGGCCGGGGCCGACCTGGAGGACCTCGAGGAGTTCTACCGCCAGGCCAAGCGGCGGTTCGACGAGGACGCCGCGTTCGCCGACGCCGCCCGGGCCGAGGTCGTCGGCCTGCAGGGAGGCCGCGCCGAGACGCTGAAGATGTGGCGGGGCTTCCGTGAGATCTCGCTGAGCCACTGCCGGGCCGTCTACGACGTCCTCGGCGTCAGCCTCGCCGACGCCGACGTCCGCGGCGAGAGCGCCTACAACGACGACCTCGCCCGCGTCGTCGCCGACCTCGACGCCGCCGGGATGCTCACCGAGAGCCGGGGCGCCCGCTGCGTGTTCCTCGACGAGTTCACCGGCAAGGACGGCGAGCCGCTGCCGGTCATCGTCCAGAAGACCGGCGGGGGGTTCCTCTACGCCACCACGGACCTCGCGGCCCTTCGCTACCGGGCGAAGGACCTCGGCGCCGACCGCGTCCTCTACGTCGTCGACGCCCGCCAGTCGCTGCACTTCCAGCAGGTCTTCGCCGTCGCGCGGAAGGCCGGCTTTGTCGGCGAGGACTGCTCGCTGGAGCACGTGCCCTTCGGGACCATGCTCGGGCCCGACGGCAAGCCGTTCAAGACGCGAGAGGGCGGGGCCGTCAAGCTCATGGACCTGCTCGCCGAGGCCGAGCGGCGGGCCTACCGGCTCGTCACCGACAAGAGCCCCGACCTGCCCGAGGACCGGCGCAACGAGATCGCCCGCGCCGTCGGCGTCGGGGCCGTCAAGTACGCCGACCTCAGCCAGAACCGCACCAGCGATTACGTCTTCGACTGGGACCGGATGCTCTCGCTGGAGGGCAACACCGCGCCGTACATGCAGTACGCCTACGCCCGCGTCCGGTCGATCTTCCGCAAGGCCCGCGACGCCGGGCTGACCGTCGCCGACGACGCCCCGATCGCACTCGGCCACCCCGCCGAGCGGACGCTCGCGCTGAAGCTCGCCCGCTACCCCGAGACCGTCGCCGCCGTCGCCCGCGAGTGCCAGCCCAACCTCCTCTGCACCTACCTCTACGACCTCGCCGGGGCGTACATGGGCTTCTACGAGTCCTGCCCCGTCCTCAAGGCCGGCGACGATGCCGTCGCCGCCAGCCGCCTGGCCCTCTGCCGCCTCACCGCCGAGACCGTCCGTGCCGGCCTCGGCCTGCTCGGCATCGAGACCATCGAGCGGATGTAACGCCGGGGCCCGCCGGCGTCGCACGGCCGGCGGGGCGTCCGTTGGCGGGTCGGGCTCTCCCCCCCGGGCTCATCGGGGCCGGACATTCGCCCGCCGGGCTTGGCGTCGGAGGATTCCATGGTAGAATCGTCCCGCCCCAAGACGGGAACGCGGCCATGAACTTGCCGTCCCCCACACCGCACGGCCTTCGTCGAGGGCGCCGGCTGAGCGTCTACGCGGCCTGTGCTTGCGCGATGATCCTCGCGCCCGCCGCGGTGGCCTTCGCCGGCCAGCCCGTGCAACTTGTCCCACCAGACCCCGCCGCCGAGGACCTCTTCGGCCAGAGCGTCGCGATCGACGGTGGGTGGCTCGTCTGCGGCGCGCCCGGGCGAGCCGGCCCCGACGGCCCCCAATGCGGGGCAGCCTACGTCTACCGCCGCGAGGGGCGGGACTGGCTGCCCGACGCCACACTCACCGCCGCCGCGCCCGCCGCCGGCGGCCGCGCCGGACAGGCCGTCGGGATCTCCGGCGAGACCCTCGCCGTCGCAAGCCCGTCGCTCGACGATCGGCCGGGCGTGGTGCACCTCTTCGGCCGCGAGGACGGCGCCTGGGCCCTGCGGTCCGAGCTGACAGCCGCCGCGTCGACGCCCGACGACGCCTTCGGCTTCTCGCTGTCGCTGGCGGGAGGCTGCCTGGCCGTCGGGGCGTACCGCGACCATGCCGCCGGCACGGCGGCGGGGGCGGTCTACGTCTTCGAGCGCGATGGGGGGTCGTGGGTCGAGCGGCCGCTGGAGCCCGTGCCCGGCCTGGCGGAGAATGACTACATGGGCTACGCCGTGGCCACCGACGGCGAATGGCTGGCCGCGGGGGCCTGGCGCGACGGTGCCGGCGGCACGAAGGCCGGGGCCGTCCATCTCTTCCACCGCGACCCCGCCGGCTGGGGGTACGCGGGCAAGCTGACCGCGCCGTCCCCCGCCGTCAACGACCGGTTCGGCAGCGCCGTGGCGATCGCCGGCGGGCGGCTGGCCGTCGCGTCGCCCGGCGCCGGCGACGCCGGCGCGGTGGACGTCTACGAACTGGGCGCCGGCACGTGGCCTCACGAGGCACGGTTGACGGGCGAGAGCGCCGCCGACGGCGACGATTTCGGTGCGAGCCTGGCCTTCGACGGCGAGGACCTCGTCGTCGGCGCGCCCCGCGACGACGATGGCGGCGGCGACGGCGGGGCCGCCTACGTGTTCACCCGCGACGGCGGCGCCTGGCGGGAGGCCGGCAAGCTCATCGCCGACGGGCCCGAGCGGGGGCTCGGCGCGTCGGTGGCCGTCGACGACGGCCTCGTCCTGGCGGGCACGCCCGAGGCGTACCGGCAGGGCTGGAAGAACGCCGGCGGCGCCTGCCTGGCGCCCGCGGGCACGCGGACGGTACGCCTGCCCGGTGCCGCGGGGGACTTCCACGATCCCAACGCGTGGTCCGCCGGCCCGCCGGCCGCGGGACTGCACGCCCGCATCGACGACGCCGACGTCGCCCTCGCCGGGCCCGCCGAGGCGGGCACCGTCGAGGTCGGCCCCGGCGGCCGCCTCCTCGCCGACGCCAACGCCTCGCTCGCGCTCACCGGCGGACTTACCGTCGCCGACGGCGAGCCCGCCCGCGTGGACCTCGCCGAGGCCGGGCTGCGGTTCCTCGGCGACGGCCCCCACGTGCTCGAAGCACAGGCCCTCCAGATCGGCCGGCTGATCGTCGAGGACGGCGTGCTGGCGCCGGCCGCGCCGGGCGGCGGCCTGGCCGCCGTCGCGGGCGAACTGGCCCTCGGCCCCGGCGCGACGGTGGACCTCGCCGGCGGGACGCTCGCCTTCGGCGACGGCCCGCTGCACACGCTGCTGCCGGGCGACACGGACCTCGATGGCGACGTGGACGCCGCCGACCTCGCCGTCCTCCGCGCCCACTTCGACAACGGCCCCGCCGGGTGGACCGCCGGCGACCTCGATGGCGACGGCGCTGTCGGCCCCGCCGACTACCTCCTGCTCAAACGCTCCCTCGGCCGCACGCCGCCGCCTCCGCTGCTGCCCGAGCCGACCGCCGCCGTCGCCTTCGCCCTCGCCGCCGCGGCGGCCGCGCTTCGCCGCCGGCGCCGCGACGGTCGCCGGCCCGGGTCCCGCGGCCGGCAGGAAGGGCGTGCGGCGGCCTGGCGGAGGCGATAGATGCCCACGTCGTCGAACCAGGCAACGTCCTCGTCGGACGCCTGGCCGCTGACGCCCAGCAGCAGGACGAACTTGCCGACGCCCTCGGGGACCTCGACGACGGTGAAGGCCTCGCGCCACTGATCCCGCGGGCCGCGGGCCTGGAACCGGCGGTCGTGCGACTGGGCGGTCCAGGCGTCGTCGGCCGTCTGCCAGCGGGCGTGCAGCCACGTCCGCCCGCGCCCGGTGAGCCTGCGCCGGACGGCGACGGCCAGCAGCTCGCCCGGGCGGACGGCGACCTTCTGGAGGAAGCAGCCCTCCGCGGCCCCGGAGGCGCGGGCGGAGCCCGGCCCGGTGGCCCCGGCGCGGCGGTCCCATGTGAACGAGCCCTCCGAGCCCGACGCCTGCCAGGCCGACCAGCCCGCCGGGGGGCCCTGGCGCCACGTGGCGGTCCGGCCGTCGGGCAGCTCGACGGCCTCGGCGGAGAAGTCGCCGTTGCGGGCGAGGTTGGCGGCCTGGGCCTTCTCGCCCATCTCGGCCAGGCGGCGCCGGGCATAGGCGATCGGGTCCCGGGCCAGGGCGAGTGCCTGTTCGCAGCCGGGCAGCGCCTCCGGCCAGCTCTGCCGGCGGACGCGCGGGTTCGGCGTCGGCCACCAGCGGAACTTCTCGCCGTACACCCACACGTACTCGTCGGCCACGCGGAGGGCGGTGCGCGCGTTGGCGGCCAGGCGGTCCACCCGCGGCCCGCCGAGGCCGTCGATGTACCAGGAGCTCCAGCGGGAGTCCGCCGGGTTCCAGTAGGCGTCGAGGTACAGCCCGAAGCTCACCTGCACCTGCGCCCGGTACGCGCGGCGGTTGGCGCCGCTGACGAGCTGCTGGCAGGCGCCCTTGACGGCCACCGCGGCCTCGAGGTACTCCCGCACGCTGTTGTACCGGTAGGCCGCCTCGCAGCCGTCGACGAACGTCGCCTCCGGCCCGGCGGCGTCGAGCATGCCGTCCAGGAACGCCGGCAGCAGGCCGTAGTGCATGCCCGCCAGGGCCCCGGCGGCGTCCTGCCGACCCGTGGCGCGGACGACGACGCTGTTGAGGAAGTAGCAGAACAGCGTGATGTCGGGGTACTCCGCCGCGACGGCCCGCATGACGTCCCCCCCGCGGCGGCGGGCCTGGGCGGCGTAGGCGGAGAAGGTGTGCTCGTCGCGGCCGGGCTGGCTGCGGTAGTCGAACGCCCGGTGGGGCGGGGTGTACGGCTCGGGGTCGAACAGGAGGCCCTTGAGCCCCCCGCGTCGGGCGACGCCGGCGGCGAGGGCCCAGTGCCGGACGATTGCCCGCCAGCCCGCGTCGTCGAAGAAGTCCACGTCCCCCGGGTTCGCGCCGACCAGGGCGAAGTTGTCCGTCAGGCGCTTCGAGCGGCAGGCGCGGAGGTTCTCGACGCAATGGGCGAACCACTCGGCCTGCCACGTCGCGCCAGAGAAGGTCTGCCGCATGGGCACGCGCCCGCCTTCCCCGTCCCGCCCGACAAGCTGCACCACCACGCCGTCGAACGGCCTCTTCTCCATGGCCGACAGGTTCGCCCGCAGCCGGGCGCTGTCGGGGTGGTCCCAGCCGGTCTGGATGAGCTTCTTCTCACGCGGCGCGAGTTCCGGCGGTTCGGCCGGCACCGCCGGCGCGGACATGGCAATCAGGATCGCGAGGATCGGGAAAGGCATTCTCATCGCGGCTCTCCTCGTCATCGGCGGCCGTCCCGCGGCTGCGGCCCGCCGCCGGTCCAGCCCAGCACACCGCGCCGCCCCGCCTACGTCAAGCCCGCGCGCCGCCACCCTCATTCGCCAACCGGGAACACGTTCGCCAACAGCACGACGCCGCCTTTCCTCGCCAACGCGGTCCGCCCTCCCCGAGACGTGGTCGCGGCAAGCGTGCCAACGTCGGGCGCGGAAGTCGCCCCGCTCGCCCCGTCGAACCGGCGCGCCGCCGGCCTCTTGCCCCACTCGAAAGCGGCGTCGTTGCCGCCGCATCTCTGAAAGCGGGGCTGTCA
>CAYLPJ010000096.1:0-11650 GCA_964385465.1 uncultured Planctomycetaceae bacterium
GTCCACGGCCGGCGCGACGTTGGCGACGGTGACGGTGAGCGTGTCGCTGGTCTCGTCGCCGTCGTCGTCGGTGACCGTCAGCGTGGCCGTGTAGACGCCGTCGTCGGCGTAGGCGTGCGTCGGCGTCAGGCTGCCGCTGGCCGTGCTGCCGTCGCCGAAGTCCCATTCGACCGTGTGCGTGTCCAGCGTCCCGGCGTCGGTGAACGACCCGGCGAACGCCACCGCCGAGCCCTCGTCGGCCGCGGCATCCTCGCCGGCGTCCACGGCCGGCGCGACGTTCGAGACGGTGACGGTCAGCGTGTCGCTGTGGGGCCCGAGCGTGTCGGTTACGGTGAGGGTGACGGTATAGACGCCGTTGTCGGCGTAAGCGTGTGTCGGCGTCAGCGTGCCGCCCGCGGTGTTTCCGTCGCCGAAGTCCCATTCGACGGTCGGCGCAGGGGTGGTCTGGCCGACGTATTGGCCGGCGAAGGCGAGGGGCTGTCCCTCGTCGCCGGCCTGGTCGGCCCCGGCGTCGACGTTGCCCGCGGCGGCCTGGTTGGCTGCCCCCGGCGTGCCGCCTTGGGGCCCGGCGGCCCAGTTGATGGCGTCGTCGCCGTAGGCGTAGGGGTTGATGCGTTCGAGGGAGGGCCCGGTCCCGTCGGGCGCCGTGGGCCAGGAGCCGTCGTCATCGTAGGAGACGCGCTCGACGAGGATGTACGGCACGGTGCCGTCCGGCTCGGGCGAGCCGGGCTTGGCCAGTTCGACCTTCTCCCCGCCGTTGGACAGCGCCCCGTCGTAGGGGCCGTAGATCGGCACGGACGGGTCGATGGCGTACTGGGAGCGGAAGACGGCCGGATCGACGGGCACGATCAGCGCCCTGGTCCCGGCCGGGAGGGACTCGGCGGCGGGGAACGTGTATCGGACGGCGTCCTTGAGCTTCCAGGCGTTCTGGGGGTTCGCGGGGTCGTAGAGCGGCACGGCCTGGCCGGAGATGTTGACGAGCTCGAGGAACTCGACCTCCCCGTCGAGGGGGTGATACATGATCTCGGCGACGACCACGGGCCCGACGAGGGGCTCGGAGTTTTCCGCCCCGGGCGTGGGGTACGCCATGGCGGTGATGTCCTTGCCGCCGGTGCTCTTGACGTACCGCCCGAAGGTCACGCCGTTTTCGGACGCGGCGAAGTCGATGTCCTCGCGGTACCCGCCGACATCCCCGGCCGGGGCGCCCTGGGCGAGGTTGACGTCGTCTCCGAGCTCGCTGAACGCGAAGGCCACGCTGGTGCCGGGGTCTGCGGGGTTGCCGAAGTGGGCGGTCTGGGTGAGGGTGAGATAGCCGCCGGCGGGCAGGACGGTGCCCTCGGCGATCTGGTACTTGGTGGGTACGAAGCCGTCGTCGCTGAGGTACCAGCCTCCGATGTCGATGGGCTCGCCGGTGGTGTTGTGCAGTTCGACCCAGTCGCCGTCGGGCGTGTCGGAGTGTGCGAGCGTCTCGTTGATGACGACCGAACCGGGCAGGACGGCGTCGGGGTCGCCGGCGTTCGGCGAGCCGCCCAGCCACGCCGAGGGCATCCAGTTGGCCTTCTCGCCGTAGAGCGGCGGGGCGGCCTGCGGGTCGACGACGATCAGCGAGTACCCGTCGCCGTCGGTGACGTCGTACCAGCCGTCGTTGAAGGCGAACTCCTGGATGAGCGTTCCCAGACCGTCCTCGAGGCGGAGGCCCTCGCCGTCGTTGGCGAGCTGGCCGGTGTAGGTGCCGAGGATCGGCAGCCCCGTGCCGTAGCGGTACTGGAAGGCGTCGACGTCGCGGACGAACACGCCGCGCGTGCCCGGCGCCAGCAGTGCCGAAGCGCCGCGCTGCCCGTGGACGCCCCCGGCGAACTCGACGCCGACGACGTTCACGTCCTCGGTGCCGACGTTGGCGATCTCGACGAACTCGAAGAGGTCCTGGTCGTCGAAGCCCGCCGCCGCCTCGCCGGGCGTCGGCGTGGCGGGGTGGTACATGATCTCCGTGACCGCCAGCGTGGGCTGGTCGACGACGAACAGCGCGTCGCACCGGGCGCTCCACTGCCCGCCGTCCAGCACGCGGGCCAGCACCCGGGTGCTCTCGGAGAGGGCGATCGGCGTGCCGGGCGTGTAGGCGACCGCCCCGGCCGCGACGCCCCCGCCGACCGCCCGCGGGTCCGAACCGTCCAGCGTGTAGTAGATCGTTCCCGCGGCGTCGGGGTTGTCGATGGTGAAGGTGTGCCCGGCGCTGACGTGCCCGCCGTGCTGGCTGAGCTCGGGGGCGTCGAGGCTCGGATAGAAGCCGCGATTTCGCATCTGGTTGATGACGGTCTGCGTGCGGCCGGGGAAGTAGGTCCCCAGCAGCCAGTTCCGCTGGTCGGCCCAGTCTCCGTCGCGGGTGTAGGGGTCGTCGGCGTAGGCGTTGTCACCCCATCGGGCGGACTCGCCGACGACGGCTCGGTCGACGACGGCGAGCAGGTCGTTGTAGATGGCGGTGGCGACCGACGGCGTGAGCGTGCCGTCGTTGAAGAACTCGCGGTGGACGGCGTCGGCGAACTGGAGGGCGTATTCCTGGCTGTCCATGAGCTGGCGGTGGATGCCGCTGGGCGCGCCGTAGGTGTTCTCGCCGGTGACGTTGTGGGTGGCGGACTCCATAACGTGCTCGGCGTCCCAGGAGTGGAACCGCCAGCGCCCGTCGGGATCGACGCGATTCTTCGAGGCGTACCAGTTGTGGTGGTCCCAGTCGGTGTTGCCCACGTAGTAGTTCACCAGCATGTAGTTGATCAAGTCCGGCACGTCGAGGTGGTCCTGGATGGCGTCGAACTTCTCCTCGGCCGTCAGCGTCGTGCTGTAGGCGATGTCGAGCATGTCCAGGTACGCAGCGTTGGTGCCGTTGACCACCGTGGTGTAGCGGTGCTTGAGGACGTCGTAGTCGTCCTTGTCGCCGCCGAAGTGGGCCTCGGCGAAGGACTCGTCCGGGCGCTCGTGGGCCCAGTAGAGCCCCCAGTAGAGCCCGTTGACGTAGAGGTGGACGTACTGCCCGCGGGTGCCGTACCCCCCCATGGCGTTCTGGAGGTCGGAGACGTACTGGTCGCGGGTGTACTGGGCCCGCTCTCGCTGGGCGTCGGGGGAGACGCCGCCGTGGTAGGCCCAGCACTGGTTGAGGCGGGCGTCGAGGATGAACGTGTCGAACCAGTCGGGGGCGTCCTGGCCGAACATCTCGTAGTTGAGCTTGGTCGGGCCCCAGGGCTCCTTGAAGGTCACCTGCATGGAGAGCTTGTCGGTCTTCCAGCGGTTCGTGCTCGTGCCGCCCTGGATCTCCAGCCCGGCGTCGATCTGGTAGCCCGCCGTGCCGTCCGGCCAGATCAGCTCGACCGAGCTGCCGACCTCGACGCTCTGGCCGTTGCGGTAGATGCCCCCGGTCCAGGAATCCCCGCTGGGTTCGCCGAGGAAATCCTCCATGGGCAGCACGAGCGACATGGAGGGGATGGCCTTCATGTCGTCGTGGATCGTGTCGGCGTAGTCGGTGACGATCTCGGGGTCCATCTCGTAATCCGGCGGGCCGTCGTAGCTCTTCCATCGCCAGCCCCAGTCGCCGGGCCAGCCGGCGCCGTCCTGGGCGAGCACGTCGTCGAGGAAGATGTACGTCTGCGTATCGACGTTGGATTCCAGCCAGCCGGGCTTGTAGGCGATCGCCCGCAGCGTGGTCTGCCCGCTGATGGTGATCGGCCCGGTGTAGAGCGTGCCCGTCACCGGCGTGGGGGCGCTGCCGTCCAGCGTGTAGCGGATGTCCGCGCCGGACGTGTCGGAGGTGATCTCGACCTGGAACGGCGCGTCGTAGAAGCCGCGGTCCACGCTGAATTCGGTGTCGGCGACGAGGCCCAGCACGCCGGCGACGTTCGCCGAGCCCGGCGTCGGCGTGGTGAAGTACTCCAGGCGCTGGAGCTGGCCCTCGACGCCGACCAGCTCCGGCGCGACGATGAACTCGCCGTCGGAGAGGGCGTCGTTCATCGCGTGGACGGCCAGGACGTTCTCCCCCTCGACCAGCAGGCCGGGGAAGTCGTCGAGGTCCAGCACGACGGTCTCGCCGGTGGTCGCGTCGGCCCAGTCGCGGTCGGTCGTGGCCGCGGAGTTCCAGGCCGGCGTGGCCGGGGCGTTGCGGCGGAGGACCTCCGTGCCGTTGACGTACGCGACGTACCCGTCGTCGTAGTTCATCGTCATCCGCAGCTCGGTGTACGCGCCGGGCGAGTCGACGTTGAAGGGCGCGCGGACGTACATGGACGTGTTCACGCCGCGCAGGTCGGCCTCGACGTCCGTCTCGACCATGCCCAGCTCGTAGCGCGTGGCCGTCAGGCCGAGGTCGAAGCTGATGTCGCTGCTCGTGCCGTGGATCTGGTGGATCTCGACGGCCAGGACGTTCTCGCCCTCGACCAGCAGGCCCGGGTCGACGTCGTAGGCATAGAAGGTGTCTTCGCTGCCGCCGCCGACGACGCTGGAGGCGTTGGTGAGGTAGTCGATCGTCCCCGAGGGCATGTTGGTGCGGCAGGCCTCCTGCCCGTTGATGTACACCACCGCCCCGTCGTCGCGGAGGATGTCGCAGGTCAGCTCGGTGATCTGGGCGGCCCCGCTGACGGTGAACGACCGGCGGAAGTAGGTCGTGCGGTACTTGTTTCCGCCGTCGGGGCCGTAGCTGACGACGGTGGCCTCGTCGCCGTCGCCGTAGCCGAGCTGGGCGTGCCCGGCCGACCATCCGGCGTCGTTGAAGGCCGGCTGACGCCAGCCCGTGCCCTGGTCGCTGCCGTCGTCGAGGTACCGCCAGGTCGCCCCGGGCGAGACGAGCGTCTCGTCCACCGGCGACGAGCCGGGCCCGAAGCCCAGCCCGCTGGCCGCGGCGGTCCAGGCCGCGTCGTCGAAGTCGGCCGCCGTCCACGTGGTGCCCAGCCCGCCGTCTGCGGGCACGAGGTACGTCACCGCGCTGCCTCGCTGGACGAACGTGTCCTCGCCGTACTCGATCGTCCGCACGCCGTAGGAGATGTCGTCCACCTGCTCGGGGTACTCGGGGGCGTACTCCCAGGCGACGCTGCCGTCCGGGCGGAGAAGCGCGAGGTACTCGCCCCCGCCGGAGAGCTTGAAGTTCGTGTGCAGCTCCTGCCCGGCCACCGCGCGGTCCTTGTCCGAGGCGAAGACCAGCAGGTGGTCCCCGGCGGCGAGCGTCTCGGCGGGGAAGGCCCACTTGTCCGGCTCGTCGTTTTCGTCGGTGAGGAGCCAGCCGGCGAGGTCGATGTCCTCCGTGCCGGGGTTGTGCAGCTCGATGTAGTCGGAGTAGTCCCCGTCGACGTCCTGGATGACGGAGTCGTTTCGGGCCAGGAACTCCGAGATCGTCGGCGCGGCGGACAGCAGAAGCCGGGGCTCCAGCGATTCCAAGACCGGGGCCGAACGCGGGTGATCAGCGTACTTCACGTGCTCCTCCGATGATCGGGCTGCGGAAATGCTCCCGCCTCGACCGCGCCCGTGCGGCCGAGGGGCCGGCAGCGACAGGGATGCTCCCGCCATCCGACATCCGCCAACGTGCCACCCGTGATGATACCAGATAACCCCGGATTCGCACAGGCCTTCGGTGGAGGAGAATTCCAGGACGAACTACGCGGCGTCCCGGCGCGGCGTCCCGGGCGGGGAACAGGGCCTTGGCCCCGGCGGGGGGGGGACGGTAGGATCGGGGCATCGGCCCGCCGGGCGCGCGGGCCTTCGTCGTCCCTGAAGGAAGGTACCCATGCTGCGACACGCGATGCTGAGCTCGACGATCCTCTCCCTGCTTGCCCTGTTGCCCGCGGCGGGCGAGGCGAAGCCCGAGAAGGTGGACCACCGCAAGATCGACCGCGACATCCAGGCCCACAACGCCGCGCGGATGGACAACGGCGGGCGCATCCGCCTGGAGCTGCTGGGCAAGGACGTGCACAAGGACCGCCGCACGCACCCGCCGCACGTCGTCGACGGCGACGTCCACAGCCGGCAGGTCATCACCGGCGTGCCGTACCGCTTCCACATCGACCTGATCGACGAGCTGCCGATCGAGGCGATCCACTTCATCTGCAGCGACTACACGTCCGAGCAGTGCCCCAAGGACGTGGTGGTCAAGCTGTCCGACGGCACGGAGTACCGCAAGGAGCTCCAGCGGCTGCCCGCGCGGCGCGGCAAGCCCAAGCCCCGGCAGACGCAGGCCGTCGGGGGCAAGAAGGCGCGGTGGGTCGAGGTGACGATCCTCAGCAACCACCCCGGCGGGAAGATGCGAAACGGCAAGATCTGCGGGTGGGGGGGGATCGCCGAGATCGAGGTCGTCACCTCCGCCGACCTGGAGCCGTACCTGGCCGTCAGGGGCATCAACCCCGAGTTGCCCGCCGACGTTCGCGCCGAGGCGCCCCGGCGGGACTACTCGAACGTCACCGTCTCGCTGCCCAAGCCCATCGCGCTGGGCGAGAGGCCGGGCATCTACATGACCGCCGCCGGCTGGGAGGCGCTCTTCGAGACGATGCGCAAGAGCCCCCGCGGCAAGCCGGTTCTCGACGGCGTGATCGCCATGGCCGACGGGTACCTCGCCAAGCCGGTGGCGTTCCCCGACCCGGGCAAGCCCGCGCAGGTCAAGGGCCGCGGCGACCCGCCGGCCCGCGCCCACGACGCGCTGGCCAAGCAGGCCGGCGTGTGCGGGTACGCCTACCGGATCAGCAAGGACCGCAAGTATGCCGACCGGGTGCGGGAGATCCTCGTCGGCTACGCCCAGCGCTATCCGGACGACTACAAGGAGCACAAGGGCGTCAACCCCCACGACACCAGCAAGGTGATGGCCCAGCGGCTCAGCGAGGCGATGTGGCTGATCCCGCAGATCCAGGCCTACGACCTCACCGCCGACAGCGGGGCGTTCTCCGACGCCGACCGCGAGCTCATCGAGAAGGACCTGATCCTCCACGCGGTGACGTTCATCAACCGCAAGAAGTCCGCCGCCGAGGTCGTCGCCGAGCGGGACAGGCACACCCCCGGCTGGCGGACCGCCCGGGCCCCCCAGCGGAAGAAGAAGGGCGCCCTGGGCAACTGGACGGCCTTCTACAACCTCGCCTTCATCCAGGCCGGCAGCGTGCTGGGCGACCGGGACTGGATCGACATCGGCGCCGCGGGGCTGAAGTACATGCTCGAGAACGGCATCGGCGAGGACGGCATGTGGGGGGAGGGGGCGATCGGCTACCAGCAGTTCGCCCGCCACGCCATGACCGGCGGGCTGGAGAGCCTCGCCTGCAAGGGCATCGACCTGTGGAGCTACAAGACCAACGCGTTCAAGAACCTCTTCGACTCCGAGTTCGCCTACGCCTACCCCGACGGGACCAGCCCGGGGATCAACGACTCCGGCAGGGCGGCCGTCGGCAGCGGCTGGACGGCGATGAGCTTCGATTACGCCTTCCTCCGCTACGGCGACCGGAACTACGCCGCGACGATCAACGACTGCCAGCGGCAGCTCCACCAGTCGCCGGCCTGCTACTTCCCCACCCGGGTCTACCGCCAGCTCGACGAGGTGCCCGTCGAGGGCTACGGGTCGCTGGTGTTCGACAAACTCGGCTACGCCATCCTCCGCGGGGAAGGCGGCGGGCGGGAGACCTTCCTGCTGATGGACTACGGCCCCCACGGCGGGACCCACGGGCACTACGACAAGCTGAACCTCATCCTCTTCGCCGACGGCGACGAGCTCGCCGGCGAGCCGCCGTTCTTCCGCTACGAGGACAGCAGGCACCCGCAGTGGACCAAGCAGTCCGTCGCCCACTGGACCGTCGCCGTCGACGAGCACTCCCAGAAGCCCACCACCGGCAGGCTCGTCTGCTTCGCCGACGAGGGCGACGTCAAGGTCATGCGCGGCCAGGCCGCCGAGGCCTACGCCGGCGTCGCGCTGGACCGAACCGTCGTCCAGCTCCCCGGATACGTGCTGGACGTCTTCCGCGCCTGGGGACCGGCCGAGCATACCTTCGACTACCCCCTCTGCTTCCGGGGCCGCCTCGACGCCATGAGCGAGCTGGACGCCGACTCGCTGAAGCCCATGGCCGACAACGCCCCCGGCTACATGCACCTCCACGCCGCGGCCCCCGTGGCGGTGAAGGGCGCGTGGACGGGCACGTGGTCCCGCGACGCCGCCGAGCCGGACCCCGACGCCGAGGACAAGCCCGACCGGCGGGGGCATCCCGCCAACGACGTCCGGGCAACCGTCCTGCCCGCCGAGGGCCAGCAGGTCATCCTCGCCAACGTCCCCGGCGACCGCCAGCAGGCGCTGATCCGCCGGGTGGGCACCGACCAGACGTTCCTCGCCGTGATCGACCCCTACAAGGACGCCGACGCCGTCAAGTCCGCCCGGCGGATCGAGACGGCCGGGGAGGTCCCCGCCGACGCCGTGGAGGTCACCCGCACCGACGGCGGGACCGACCTGATCGTCGTCCGCCACGACCCCTTCCCCGAGGGCGAACCGGGCCCGGCGACGACCTTCGGCGACCGGACCACCCGCGCCCTCGTGACGGTCATCCGCCTGGACAAGTCGGGCAAGGAGACCGCCCGCATCGAGTTGGGCGGCAAGCAGTGATCCGACCCCCGTGTGTCGGGTCTGTCCACCCCTGGACACGCTGGACACACAAGGACACAATCGATATAAGACCTTGATAATAATGGTCTTATGAATATACACCCTCTGTCCGCGCGCAGCGCGGGGTACACACGTTTCCCGGCGGGCGAGCGGCTCGCGGCGCCCGCGACGGCGGCGGGGCTTGGCGCTCCGCCTGGTACTCTGCGGTAAGTATCCGGATTTGCCGATCCGCTCGATCGGAAGGCTCCGATCGGGCGTTCAGCGCGAACGCAGGCCGGGGTCCCCGCGGTTCGGCGGTTGCCCTGGAGCCCCGGCAGGGGGGGGCAGCGTTCCGCCGGCGCGGCGCCGCGTCGGGATGAGGCCTCGGCCTCGAGCACGCCGCTATCGGGACAGACGGACCTCGACGGGGGGGGCGTCCTTGGTCAGGCGGGCCTGGACGCTCCGCTTCTTGCCGCCGGCCTCGACGGTGATGCGGTAGTTCCCGCGGAAGCCGCGGGTGGCCCAGGCGCCCGCGGCGTCGGTCCGGCCGGCCTCGTCCGTCCACCATTCGCCGAAGACCAGTTCCCGGTAGACCTTGCCGTTCGGCCGCAGCGTCCAGTCCTCGGTGTAGAGGGCGGCGTTCTTCTTCCACATGCGCCCGGCCCAGAAGCCCCACTGGACGACCGACCCGACGTCGGGGTGGCTGAAGCAGGCGGTGAGTAAGTCCCGCGTGTAGTCGGCCTGGGCGGCGACCTGGTTGGCGTCGTCCCAGACGGCGCTGACGTCGAACTCGGTGATCTTCAGCTCCAGGTCGTAGTCGGGGTAATTGGCGTCGAGCCCGGCGAAATCGTCCAGCCGCCGCAGCAGCTCTTCCGGCGGGGTGATGCTGGAGACGTCGAAGTGGCACATGAACCCCACGCCGTCCAGCGGCGCCTTGTTCTCCATCAGCCAGCCGATGTACTCCCGGTAGCGCGGGTACGCCGTCCCCCCGCGGACCATCACCCCGCCCTCGTTGACGAAGAGCTTCGCCTCGGGCACCACCCGGCGGTAGGCGGCCAGCTCCTCGAGCATGATGTCCTTGCCCACGTGCCTCCAGACCCTCGAGTAGCCGAACGGGTGGTTGATCGCGTCCCAACTGTCCACGCCGTCCCGCACGGCGGGGATAGTCAGCAAGTCGTTGAGCCACTTGAGGATACCCGCCCGGATGGCCTCCTTGCCGTCCTTGTCCGGGTCGAAGGGCATCACCCCGAACTGGTGCCAGATCGGCGTGTGCCCGTGGACCGGCAGGCCCTGTTTCTTCGCCCACGCCAGCACCTTCAGCGTCCGGTCGGGCGTGAACTTCTCGCCCCAGCGGCCACGCCACGGGCCCCATTTGAACGTCCCGATCGTCAACGCGTTGAAGTTCTCCAGGATCATCTCGCGGAGCTTGCGGGCCTCGGCCGTCTCGTCGGGCGTGATGCTCGTGTGCCCGATATTGCCCCAGAGGAACTCGTGGCAGGTCATCTCCGCGGTGACCTTCGCCCCCTCGACCGGCTTGCCGTCCGCCCCCGTCACCACCACGCGAAGGTCCGCCTTGCGGAGCTTCTCGATCCGCTCGCCGGCGGCTTGGCGCCACGGGGCGTCGGCGGCCCGGCCGGGGTAGTTGTAGTCGAACTTCGTGCGGGGCAGGTCCGCGAGGTCCACCGTCCGCCCGTAGTAGATCACCGCCCCCCCGCCGATCTCGATCACCTGCGTCGGCCCGCCCATGAAGAACTCGACCTTCCACGTGCCCGCGTTGGCGCGGCGGAAGCGCACCGGGATGTGATAACGCTTCCACTCCGGCTCGGGCGTGTACTTCCCGCCGATCGTCTCGGCCAGCCGACCCCGGCCGGAGTCCTTGACCTCCACGCGCCCGCCGACGATGTTGGCCTCCCGGCTGCCCCCGCTGCGGAGGTAGGCCACGATCAGCGCCACGTCGCCCTTGGCCACGGGGCGCCCGACCTCGCCGGCGCCGAAGACCACCGACCAGTAATGCGGTGTCTGGCGCAGCACCTCCATCCGCGCACCGTGCGCAAACGGCAGCGAGGCATCGGGTTCCAGCCGCTCCAGCGTCGCGCGGTCGTGCGTCTGCCCGTACTTGCGGAAGCGTTTGAACGCCTCGGCCTCGGAGGCGCCGAAGAGGAACTCCCCGGCCGGCAGGCCGAGCTTTTCCAGGTCGGCCCGCAGCGCGGCGTAGTAGCCCCCGGCCCGCTTCCAGGCGGCGGTGTCCGGCGGGGGGGCGCCCCCGGCGGCGGCGCGGGCGTCCGCGTCGGGGTCCGGCCCGGCGTCGGTGACCGACACGTCCTTGACGTACAGCCCGCTGTCGGCGCCGCGGCCGAAGTTGTGCACCTCGAACCCCAGCGCCTTCCGCGAGCCGGTGGGCACGGTGGCCTCGATCCGCCGCCACGTGCCCTCGGTGGCCTCGATGGGGACGCGGACGTCGGGCTTGGGGAATTTCAGCACGCCGCGCCCGTCACCGGCGGTCAGCACGTCCATGGCCACCTTCACCAGCCGCCCGGGCTTGACACCGACCCCGCGCCACTGCCGCAGCATCATCGACGGCTTGCCCTCGATGTTCACCAGGCCGAAGGCCTTGGTCCCCGTCACCGGGTCCGGGCCCAGCCGCAGTTCGCCGGTCGTGCTCTTGTGCCACGCCCCGGCCGTCCAGGGCGAGGGGTTCTGCCCCGTCTTCTTCGCCAGCTTGCCGCCCTCGAACCGCATCGTGAACGGCTCGAACTGCTCGGTGTCGCCGGGGATGAGGTTCTTCTCGCCCCCCCGGGCCGCCCCGGCCGTCATCGCCACCACCGCCGCCATCATCGCTCGTCGCATCACGCCGCATCCTTTCGCATGGAAGATCGAACCGTACGCCATCCGCGGCCGACAACCGCCGACCCGCCCGCCATCCTACCGCCCCGGCCGCGATCGGCAAGCATGGGAGGAGGCCCCGGCCGCCGGCGGAGCTCGTGCCCCAGCGGGGCACAGGTATGTAGCCAGGGGCGCGAGCCCCTGGTAGAAATGCCGGCGGTTCGTGCCCCAGCGGGGCACAGGTATGTAGCCAGGGGC
>CAYLPJ010000097.1:0-10986 GCA_964385465.1 uncultured Planctomycetaceae bacterium
CGCCGATGGCGGCCGTTTACACAGCGCGGGCGTCGCGGCAAGCGTGGCAGCGTCGGGCGGGGGAACGGCCTCGCGCCCCGCTCGAAAGCGGCGTCGTTGCCGCCGCACTCCACAGGGCGCGACGCGGAGTCTGGAGGGCGTCGGCCGGGACGGGGGCGTTCACTCCGCGTCCACCAGGCGGGGGCTGCGGGGGTGCATGTAGCGCTCGCGCTCGTTCCACAGCTTCACGAGGCCGCGGCTGCGGATGACGTCGTCCCAGGTGTCGCCGGGGTCGCCGATGGCCTCCAGGCGCCGCTGGAGGCGGCGGTCCAGCTCGCCGCGGAGGACGTCGTGGGCCGGCGAATCGGCCAGGTTCGTCATCTGGTAGGGATCGGCGGCGTTGTCGTAGAGCACCCACGGTCGCCCGTCGCGCCAGCGGGCATAGGTGTACCGCCGCGTCCGCAGGCCGCGCCACTCCCCGAGGCCCTGTGCGGCGGCCTGGTCGACGATGATCGGCTCGGTCAGCAGGGCGTCCTCGCCGTCGGTCGACCCGCTTGCCCCGAGGCAGACGTCGGCGAGGTCGCGCCCCTCGACGCACCCGGGCACCTCCGCCCCCGCCAGCGACAGCAGCGTGGGCATGAAGTCCACGGTGCTGACGACGTTCTGCGCCGCCCGCCCCGCCGGGATGCGTTGCGGCCAGCGGATCAGAAGCGGAATGCGAACGGCCTCATCCCACGGCTGCTCCTTCTTGGCCATGCCGTGCGATCCGAGCATGTCCCCGTGGTCGCTGGTGAACACAACGATGGTGTCGTCGGCCCGGCCGGTCTCTTCGAGCACGGCCAGCAGGCGGGCGAGCTGATCGTCGAGGGCGGTAATGGCGGCGTAGTAGTCGGCGAGGGTTCGCCGTGTGGTGCGGCCCAGGGGGCGGAAGCCGGGGAGCTGCTCCTCGGCGAAATTCGGGCGGAGGGTGATGGCGTCGGGCTCGTACATGTCTCGGTACTTCTCGGGCACCTTGTCATACGGCGCGTGGGGCGGCCCCCAGGAGAGGAAGAGGCAGAACGGGCGGTCGTCGTCCTGGCGGAGGAACTCGCAGGCCAGGTCGGTCTGACCGACGGGCTCGTAGCCTTCCAGCGCGATCGGCTCGGGCGCGTCGCGGTAGACCTTGCCGCCGAAGTACGCGTGGGCGCAGTTCCACACGGCCCAGTAGCCGAACCCCTGCCGCCGAGGCCCCGGCGGGGTGAAGCGGTCGCGGGGCACGCCGTCGAGGTGCCACTTGCCCACGTACCCCGTGCGGTAGCCGGCCGCGGAGAGCACGTCGGCGATGGTGGTCTCGTCGGCGGGAAGAGGCAGGTCGTTGGCCAGGGCGCGGTGGCTCAGCGGGTAGCGCCCGGTGAGGATGGTCCCGCGGCTGGGCGTGCAGACGGGGCAGTTGGCGAAGGTGTTGGGCAGCAGCGTCCCGTCGGCGGCCAGCGAGTCCATCGCCGGCGTCCGCACGTCGGGGTTCCCCGCACAACCCATATCCATGCCGCGCATCTGGTCGGCGAAGACGAAGAGGATGTTCGGTGCAGTCACTGCGGTTCCTCGCTATCAGCTATCGGGTATCGGGGAAGAGGCACGGGGTGTTGGCTTCACCAAGCGTAATCGGATGTTCTTGTGGTGGTCCGCTGAGGCGTGCGACCGGCACAATCGTCCGCTGAGGCGGCGCCTTTGGCAATACCCAATAACCGATACCCGATAACGACTAACGCCGTCGGCCCGTCAGGGCACGGTCGGGATCGGCGGGCACGTGGGGTCGGTCCGGGCCTGGTGCTCCTGGATGTTGGTCTTGCCGTCGCCGTCCGGGTCGGCGTCGGGCCTGGCCCCGGTGGCCGTCGACCAGTCCAGGAACTTGCCGAACCAGTACATCTCGAACCAGTTGGGCAGGCCGTCGCCGTCAGCGTCGGCGTACTCGGCGAAGTGCTCGGGTGCGGCGTCGGGGAAGTCCGCCCGCCAGTGACGCTCGAACTCCGTGGAATACGCCGTCAGGCCGTTCTGCTCGCGGTACGGGCGGGCCGTGATCGGCTCGGGGGCGGTCAGCGCCACCACCGCCCTGCCACCGCGGACGACCTCGGCGACCACCGGGCCGGGCACGACCGGGAGCTGCTTGACGTGCAGCCCCGCCGGGGCCTGCCACTCGGCGTCCCGCCCGGGCGCGCGGACGATGGCCGGGGCCGTCAGCAGCGTGGCGATCTCCAGGCAGCCGGCGTCGCGGCGGCGCGTGCGGAAGGGCCAGGTCTCGGCGTCCTTGGGCGCCTTGCGGTAGAAGAGGTACACGCGGTCGCGGTCGGGCTTCGGTGCCCGGCCGGCCTTCCACCAGCGGATGAACCACGCGTTGAGGTCCATCACGGCGTAGCGCGTCTCGTAGCCGGGGGCCAGGCAGGTATTCTCCGTGTAGTCGTTCCACGTGACGAACTGGATCAGCGTGGCGCGGTTGGCCCGCGCCCGCTCCCAGCGGCCGCGGAGGATGGCCGTCCCCCGCCCGATGCGGTTGTGCCCGGTGTGGATGTTCTCGTACTGGAACCACATGGGCTCGGACCACTCGGCCCCGGCGGCGCGGACGGCGTCGGCCATGCGGTCGTAGACCTCCCCGCCGCCGAGGAACTCTCCGACGGCGCCGAAATGCCTGCCCAGCACGCCCGCGGCGCGGACGCGGAGCTCGTCGCGGTTCCGCAGGTGCTTGCCCGCCACGCCGTGGAAGAACGCGCCCATGCCGAAGTGGAAGAACACCCCCCGGCCGGCCTTTCGGGCGATCTCGTCGTAGGCCTCGCCGAACAGCCGCCAGCCCGCCGGCGTGGTGCGCAGCTCGGGGGACTTCCAGATGTCCTCGCGGCCCTGGAACTCGGGCTTTCGACCGAGCACGTCGCTGCCGTAGCCCACGCCGGGCCAGAGCGACTGGTAGCCGAAGATCAGCGGCTTGCCGTCGCGGCGGGCCAGGCGGGGGTTGTCGCCGTGATTGTCCAGCAGCCAGCGGACGGCCTCGGCAGCGGCCTTGCGCTTGCCCCCGGAGCCGGCCAGGCAAGTCGGGTCGAGGCAGATCGTCGAATCGACGGGGATGCCCTTGTCGCGGGCGACGGTCAGCAGGGCGGTGAGGACCTCTTTGGGATCGTCGCCGCCGGCCCAGGCGTCGACGGCGAACCCGTCGATACCGGCCCGGACAGCCCGGCGGAGCTCAAGCTCGGCCGACTCCTCGACGCTCAGCCGCGTGCCTCCCGGCCCCAGGGGCCAGTTCCGCCAGCGGGAGCCGAGCTTGTCGAACTTGTCGAACGTGGTGGCCCCGTCGTGGCGGCACTTGTGCACCTGCGCGCGGTGGTAGGCCGTCGCCTTGGCCAGGGCGGGATAGCAGCCCATGTAGTGCGCGAAGATCCGCCGAGGGCGTTCGGCGGGCTTCGTCGCGGAGCCGGCGGCAGCGCCGGCGGCCGACGGCGGGGCAAGCAGGCACAGGGCGAGGACAGCGGCGTTTGGCATGGCAGGCTCCGGGGGCAGACAATGGCGGAGGGGATCTTACACGATCGCCGCCGTGCCCGGAAACCCGAAGCCGCCCCGCGCCCGCCGAACCGTTCTTCGGCTAAGCGGCATTGAGTAGGTTCGTACCGGTGGAACAGGCTTCCAGCAAGTTCTGGAAAGCCTCGAAGGGCTGTGTCGCAGCAACGGACTTGTTCAGGACCGCTTAGAACGCCGCCTGGAGCCTCAGGCCGAGAACGCACGCGTCGCCGGTGCCGTTGACGCCGCCGGGGTTCCAGACGTACTGAAGCGACGGCGTCACCGCCAGCCAGCCGGTCAGCCGGAGGCTGTAATACAGCTCCATCACCGCCTCGCGGTCCTCGACGGTCTCGCTGTTGTCGGCGCTCAGCCGCGCGATGGCGAAGCCCATGCCGGCGACGTCCTCGTCCCGGCCGGGCACGAGGCCGACATACTCGGCCCCCGCGCTCCAGAAGCACTGGATCTCGTTGACGTCGCCGTCGGCATAGCCGTAGCGGGTGAACAGCCCGAGGCCCTGGTCGTCGTCGGCGCACTCCTTGTAGACCTTCTGATCGAGGCTGACGTAGAAGCCGACGTCGTCGGTCTTGGTCCGCCCGTTGGCGAAGCGCTCCTTGGGCTGGGGGTCGTACCACAGGCCGACGCGGTAGGCGCCCGGCATCGGCCCGCAGGGGCAGGGGTGATGGTGCACAACGCCGGTCTCGAAGATGTAGAAGAAGTCGCTGGGCCCGTGGAAGGCGGTGCGGAAGCCGGTCTCGCGGGCGTCGGCGGCGGCGTCGGCGGCGCCGGCGGCGAGGTAGAAGCCCTCCGCCGGCTCGAAGTACGTCGCGATGCCCAGGCCGTTGTCGGGGAACGGGATCGAGGCGTTGTTCACCAGCCCGCCGTTGAGGAACTGGGTGGTCTCGTCGTTGGCGTAGGCGCTGCCGTCGAACGCGGCCGCGCTGCCCCGGCACTCGAAGCCGCCGGTCAGGTCGATCTTGCCGGCCCGGATGCGGAGGCGGTCGCCGAGGAGGTTCTGCTGGTACCACAACTCGGTCAGGTCGATCGAGCGGTTCCCCCCGGCGTCGTCGTTGACGCCCATCACGCTGCCGATCGAGGATTCATCCAGCCCCTCCGTCCAGCTTCCCTCGGCGAGGGCGTAGAGAAGCCCGCCGGAGAGGCCGGCGAGCTTCTCCATGTCGAACTCGCCCTCGAGGTCGTAGCTGCCGGCGCATCGCCCGGTCTTGCGGCTGACGCTCATCCCGCCGCGGAGGTTGACCTGGTAGACCTGCGTCAGCCCCAGCGAGATCGTCACGCCGCGCTCCTCCAGCGTCTTGCCCAGGCCGAGCCAACTGTCCGTCAACGTCTCCCTGTCGGCGAAGTGCGACCCCCCCGCCCGCCATTCGGCGCCCTCGTCCGCCGCCGCAGCCGCCCCCGCCGCCAGCATCAGCACCATCGCCACCGAGGTTCCGGACCGCAGCATCTTTCGCCTTTCGTAATACTATGTCGAATAAATGTGCTACAGAATGGCCGCCATACGGTACGGGTCCTTTCTCGCCAGTGCAAGACGCCCTGGTGGATTTCCTCATGCGCCCGGGCCGGCACGCTCACCCGTCTTGTCAGGGGCGACCGCGTCCTGCGCCGCGACCCCGCCCGCGCCCTCGGACCGGCGAGAGGCCCGCCGCGAAGGCCTCATAGACCTGCGCCGGCGACGTGCCGTACCGGCGGGCGATTTCCGCGAGCGTTTCCGTCCCGTCCCGTGCGGGCATGCCGGCGTCTTCCAGGTCCGCCAGAACGGTCGCCACCGGCAGCCCCAGCCGTCTGGAGACCTGCTCGACGGTGGCGTCCTCGGCATGGGCCCACGGCGCCCGTTCGACGGACGCGGCGTAGTCCTCCTTGAGCTGCTCACTGTAGCGGAACGCCAGGTTGGCGGGAGGAACGTCCAGGATCGTCAACGCCAGCAGGCCAACCGTAACCAGCAGCACGACCGACACTTCCGTGCCGCGGCCACGAAGCGTCCCCGCGGCGCGGCCGAGGTAGGCCACCATCGCACGCCAGTTGTAGGCCAGATGCAGGACGGCCAGGGCCAGGAACAGCGCCGCCGAAACCATGTGCACGCTGGACCATTGGTCCTTGTCGAGACCCCAGACACGCCAGTCCACCCAGTGGGCCTCCCGCCCGCGGGGGCTGACGTATCGCACGATGCCCGAGACGGTCACCACGGCCGTCTGGACAAGCAGCAGCAAGGAGACGAACGCGCGCGTGCTCCATGCCCGGCCTCGCGGCCTGGTCCTCTTCGCGGGGGTGTGATCTGTCATGGCTTCTGCGAGCTCCAAAAAGGTTCGTACCGGTTTGCCATACCCAAAGGCACTTCCTTCGGCGCGCGGGTCGTGACGGCCCCCTCCAGGAACGCGGCATGGGCTCGGCCGCGATGGCGAAACCGCATGGTATCCCTGGCGCAGCCCATGTAAAGCACAACGCCCGGCGCCGTGTTGTTACCGCAAGCATCCATAAATACCATGACGCCGCTGTCCCCCGCTCCGCGGAAATCGCTCAACCGGCGGCGTGCCACATGGTCGGGTCGGCCTCCCAGGCCCCACGTGCCGTTCATGGCATAGCTGAGCCCATAGCCCGTCGTCGTGCCGTCGGACCATCGCCCCGGGGCGTCGTCGGTCGGGCAAACCAGCGGAGAGCTCTCCGGCGGGGGCCAGTCCATGCCGTCCGTGTCGCGGCGACAAGGCACGCCCATGTGCCCCAGCAGTTCGTCGTTCAAGAACCAGTGGCGGGGGTCGGGGTACTGGCGTCTCGGCGGTTCGGCCGTGGGAAGCCAGCCGTCATGGTCCTGGGCATACGCCCACACCCCCGCGGTCAAGGTCCGCAGGTTGGCCGCGCACAGCGACTGGCGGGCCAACTCCCTGGCCGAGACGAAACTCGGCACCAGCAGCCCGGCCAGAAGGCCGAGAATAGCCACTACCACAACCAGTTCCATCAGCGTGAAGCCCTCACCCACGATGGCGCCTCCATCTCGGCCGGCCGCCGCCGGCCGGGGCGTTCGAGCCCCAACCGGCAGCCGCTCGGCCGCCGGGTCACGCTGCGACACGCTTGTGCACCAGCGCCCCGGCGCCGAGGGCGAGGATCAGAAGTGCGGATGGCTCGGGTACGGCACCACCGAAAGCATCGAAGAACATGCCGGTCTGCGGCCCGTTGGCCGAACGGTTCACTTTCACGTACCGCACGGGCTCGGCGAACAGGCCGGCGAAATCAAAGGTCAGGTCCTCCAGGTGCCCAGGGCTCCCCGGCCCGATCGTGCCGATCTGCGTGTACTCCGCGCCGTCTACGCTCGCCGCGACCTTCGCCGATGCTCCGGGCCCGCCGTAGCAGCGGATAGTCAGATCGTGGCCGGCGACATCAGGAATACCTCTATCCCAGCCGACTACGAAGAACTCCGCCGGCGCGTTTGCGCGCCAGCCGCCGACGAGATCCGGGTCGCCAACGTCCCATGCGTAGTCGTTGTGATCGGCGTCCGCGTCCGGCGGTCCGGTCAGCCAGAACTCCATCCCGCCCGACATCATCGTCCCGCCGTAGTTCTGGATGCTGCTGGAGTACCCCGCGACGTTGTCGGCCCAGTTCGTCCCGTCAATCACCGCGCCGCCGGCCGACATCGTCGCCGCCAGCAAGGCAATCGCCATCGCTCCGATTGATGTGATGCTTCTCGTCACTTCCTGTCTCCTGCCTTCGGTTCTTTCGACTACCGGCGGTCGCACCGTACGGCCGCCGACGTTTGAGTGTCGCTGCCCGCAGCCACGCCCGCCTTCGGGAGCATCCCGGCCTCGGGGCAAGACAAAGGGAGCGTCCGAGCGGTCTGCTTGCTCGGGCGCTCCCTGGCTGGCGTACAGGCTGGCTGGGTGACGGCGTGGCGGTTCGGGGCGTCTACTTGTTGAGGATCAGCTTCCCGTTGCGGGTGATGCGGAGGCGGTAGACCTCGCCGGCATGGCGGATCTCGACCTCGTTGCGGTCGGCGAACAAGTAATCCGACTCGATCGCGCCGGAGAGGCGCAGCAGCCTCTCGGCGGTGCAATGGCACGGACTGTTGTCGGTGTGTCGGCACATGGGTCCTGTCATTCCTTCCGTCTGTCTCGGGCCCCGCCCACCGGGCGGGTCCGCCCGGGCGTCTGTCCCCTCGGGCGGGCCCGGGCAGAGGCATCTGCGCACTGTTGGGCTCTGTAGGTTCCTCACGTCATCATCAAGCCGACCTGGTACACGGCCACGGTGACGCCCCACGCCAGCACGGTCAGCCCGCCGAGTTGGAACAGGGCCCACCGCCACGAATTGCTCTCGCGTTTCGTGATGGCGATGGTGGCCATGCACGGGGCGCTGATCAGGCAGAAGAGCATCACGCAGAAGCCCTGGAGCGGCGTGTAGTTCGCCTGGAGCTTGTCGCGCAGCGGCTGGGACTCTTCGTCTTCCCCCTCGCCCAACGAATTGACGATACCCATCTGGGCGACGAAGACCTCCTTGGCCGCAAACGCCCCGACCATGGCGGTGGAGATCTTCCAGTCGAACCCGGCCGGGCGAAGGAGGGGCTCCAGCCCGTGGCCCAGTCGGCCCATGAGCGAAGCCTCGAGCTCCGCCTCTGCTTCGGCGTGGTCGATCGCGTCCAACCGTGCTTCTTCCGCGTCGCCGGCGAGGGCAGCACCGGCTTTGACGCCCGAGCGCTGCCTGGAGAAGGCCTCGGCCCGCTCCTGTGGCAGGCCGGGCCACTGCTGCATCGCCCACAGCAGGATCGAGATGCCCAGGATGACCGTGCCGGCCTTCTTGAGGTACGCCCCGCCGCGATTCCACATGTGCAGGCCCACGCTCTTGAGCGTCGGCATGCGGTAGGGAGGCAGTTCCATCACGAACGGCGGGGTCTCGCCGCGCAGGATGGTGCTCTTGAGCAGCTTCGCGCAGACCACCGCCAGCACGATGCCGATCAGGTAGATCAGCCACAGCATCGGCGCGTGCCACGCCTGCGGGAAGAACGCCGGGATGATCAACGCGTAAATCGGCAGGCGGGCGCCGCAGCTCATCAGCGGGACCACCAGCATCGTCACCAGCCGGTCGCGGCGGTTCTCCAGCGTCCGCGTGGCCATGATGGCGGGGACGGAGCAGCCGAAGCCGATCAGCATCGGCACGAAGCTCTTGCCGTGCAGGCCGATCCTGTGCATCAGCTTGTCCATCAGGAACGCCGCTCGGGCCATGTAGCCGCTGTCCTCCAGGATCGCGATGGCCAGGAACAGCAGCAGGATGTTCGGCAGAAAGACCAGCACGCCGCCGACGCCGCCGATGATCCCGTCGACCAGCAGGCTGCGGAGCAGGCTCTCGGCACCTTGGGGCCAGAGCCGGCCGACCGCACCGCCCAGCCACTCGAAGCCGCTCTCGATCCAGCCCATGAACGGATCGCCGACGGTGAACGTCAGGTGGAACACCGCGTACATCAGCGCCAGGAAGATCGGCAGGCCCAGCAGGCGGTTGGTGACCACCGCGTCGATGCGGTCCGAAAGGTCGTGGCGGCTTTCGACGGTGCTGCGGACGGCCTCCTGGCAGGCGCCGGAGATGAAACCATATCGCCGGTCGGCGATCAGGGCCTCGGGGCTGTCGCCAAGCAGCGGCTCCAGACGGTGGGCGGCCTCGTCGGCCGCGTCGATCAGGCCGTCGTCGGCGAGCTGCTCGCGAACCCGCGTGTCGCCTTCCAGCAGCTTGACGGCCAGCCAGCGCACCGCCGCGCCGTCCGGAGCGCCCCCAGCCTGCCGAATGCGATCCTCCAGCCTGGCGATCTCGGCCTCGATCTCCGGTCCGTAGTCGATGCGGCGCGGGGCGGGAGGCTCCGGTCGGGAGGCGAGTTCCACGGCCGCGTCGAGCAGGTCGGCCTTGCCCGCGGCCTTGTGGCCAACGGTCGGGATGACCGGCGCGCCGAGCAGCTTGCTGAGCAGGTCGAGGTCGAACTCCAGCCCGTTCTTCCTGGCCACGTCGGACATATTCAGGGCCAGGACAAGGGGCGCGCCGAGTTCCATGATCTGCACAGCCAGATAGAGATTCCGTTCGAGGTTGCCGGCGTCAAGGATGTCGATGACGACGTCGGGCTTCTCACGGATGAGGAAACCGCGGGCGACGAGTTCCTCGGTCGAATACGCCGTGAGGCTGTAGGTTCCAGGCAGGTCCACCACGCGGAGCTTCGCGTCGCCGTGGCGACAGGCGCCTTCCTTCTTCTCGACTGTCACGCCGGGATAGTTGCCCACGTGCTGCCGGCCGCCGGTCAGCGCGTTGAAGATCGTTGTCTTGCCGGAGTTGGGGTTCCCGGCGAGAGCGACGGTACGCGTCGGCCGGACAGTCTGGGGAGCTTGTGGCGTGGGCGCGGCCATTGATTGGCGAGGCCGTTCGCTGTCTCGCAAAAGATTCGGCATGCCGAACATCCTCTCGAAAAAGATAGCCAGGCAAAGTACTGTCTGGAATCCGCCTTGGGTCAGATTGGCCGCACGGTGATGCGCCTGGCCTCTTCCTTGCGGAGGGTCAGGTGGTAGCCCTTGATGCGAATCTCGATGGGGTCGCCGAGGGGCGCGACGCGCTCGACCTCCACAAGCGTTCCGCTGGTGGCCCCCATATCCATCAGGCGCCGTCGAACGCTGCCGCTGCCGCCGACACGCACGATGGCCAGCTTCTCGCCCGGCTTTGCGCTCGCCAACGTGGTTTCCGCCGTCGCCTCGCGGGCGTCGGTCATCTTCCGGCTCCTTACACCGTCCAGCACGAGTTGCACACAGGCCTCGCAGTTGCCCGTGGCCTTGTCGCTGTCGCAATAGTACCCGAATCCCTTGATCCACTTGGAACCGCCGCGCGGGCACCGCTCGACGAACTCCACAAACTCCACGAACCGTTCCAGGATGGCGTCGGGGATGGCGTGTTCCATCTCGCACGCGGCGGATTCCGCGTTCGCCGGGCCCACCGCGAGAACCTTCACGAAGAAGTCCCGCAGCACCTCGTGGCGGCGAACCACATCCTCGGCCACGGACCGGCCTCGATCCGTCAGCGTAATGACGTCGTAGGGGGCGTAGTTGATCAATTCCCGCTCTGCGAGGGCGTGAAGGGCACCGGTGACCGACGAGCGACTGACCTTCAGTCGGTTGCCGATGTCCTTCGCACGTGCCGCCTGCTTCTCCTGGACGATCCGGAAGATCGCTTCCAGATAGTCCTCGAGGCTTGCACTGAGTTGTAGCCCGACCGCCTCGCTCATCGATCCCGTCCATTCACACGTTATTCGGTCAAGCGGATAAAATACGGCTTGCCGAACACTCTGTCAAGCGCGTTCCTGAAATTTCCTGGCAGACGGGCAACTCGCCGCGCCCCCCCAGCCATGCCGACCACTCCCCTTGAGGCTCATGGTCGGGCTTCTGCGGATGGGTACACCAGAGGCACCCGCTGCGAGGTGTGCGACATTTTTGGGTGGCGCAGCCCAAGTCCTTGTGATAACGTGACTTA
>CAYLPJ010000098.1:0-10706 GCA_964385465.1 uncultured Planctomycetaceae bacterium
GCAGACAGGCAATTATTGTGAAAGTACAGTGTCCACCGTACCTCCGCCCCGGACACGGGGTGTCCAAACGTAAAGCAATTTCAATAAATCACTTATCCGAGAAAACATGGTCGTGTGTCCGGTGTCCGGCGGGGTGGACAGAAGTGGCACATGGGGGGATGGCGGGGGTTGGTCAGCGGAGTTTCTCGACGGCTTGTTGGTAGCGTTCGGCGGCGGGTTCGGTGGCGAAGAAGCTGAGGAAGTAGATGCCGTCGGCGCCGACGGCGTCGAGGAGTGGGGCGATCTCCTCGGGGGCGGCGCCGAGGACCTGGACGCGCTTGCCGGCGGCGAGGATGCGGCGGTACATGTCGTACCAGTGCGGCGAGCCGCCGGTGGGGGCCTTGGGGTCCGGCGTCCACTCGATGGCGGTCAGCGGCTCGATCTCCAGCAGGGCGTCGAGGTGGCCGAGGCACTGCGAGCCGTCGAGGTGGAACAGCGAGCGGTCCAGCCACTGGCACTGGGCCGTCAGTGCCGGGACGACGAACTGGCGGAACATCGCCGGGGAGAACATCGCCGCGCCGTCGCACTGGACCTTGGCGACCTTGCCCGGTGCCCACGTTCGGAACCAGCCGCAGATGCCCCCGCCCTGTGCGGCGAGGCGGTCGTGCAGCACGTCGTAGCAGGCGAACCACGCCTCGGTGATCTCGTCGATGGATCGCCGGACCCACGCCGGGCGGTCGAGCATGTCGGCCAGCAGTTGCTCGGTGCCGCGGAGGGAGGCGAGGATGTCCCAGTTCTCGACCATGTCCGGGCGGCCGACGAGTGCGCGGCCGTCGAGGGCGTCGATGAGTCGGTCGGTGAGTTCGAGCTGGAGTTGCCACCAAGGGTTGGCGGGGTCGAAGGCGATGGGGGGGTGATGGTCGGGGTCGCGGTTGCAGGGCTCGTACCAGACGGTATCGGGCTGCCAGGTCGGTTCGGAGCCGAGGTAGAGCGCCATGGAGCCGGGCCCCAGCCAGGGGTCGCAGACGGGGAGGGTCTCGAGTGGCCAGCGTGTGTGGGCGGCCTGGTGGAGGGTGGCGGCCGCGCGGTAGTCGAGGTCGGTCCACTGCTGCTGGAGGGATTCCGGCGGGGGGGGCTCGGGTGCGTCGGCGTGGGGCGTCTCGGCGCGGACGCCGGGCCAGGAGCCGACGAGGAAGCCCTTGCCCTCCCAGAAGTCCACGAACCGCCGGCGGGTGTCGTCCCAGTTGTCTTTCCAGATCGCCTCGGGCATGGTGGGGGTACTGTACGGCGTGTCCGGGCGTGCGCCAACGGGGTGTCGGCGGGGGGGCGCCGTCGGCCGGGCTCGGGGCGCGGTGGGCGCTACCGGCCGATGGTCTCGACGATGGCGCGGCGGACCATTTCCTTGTCGTGTGGGACGACGGTGCAGCGGGTGGGCAGGTCGGCGAGCTGGTCGATGGCGGGGTGGTGGGCGAGGTCCCGCCCGGTGGCCTTGGCGATGGCGTCGGGGAACTTGGCGGGGTGTGCGGTGGCCAGGCAGAGCGTGGGCTCGCGGTCGCCGTTGGCGAGGCGGTCGGCGACGCAGACGCCGACGGCGGTGTGGGGATCGAGCAGGTAGCCGTGGTCGTCGTGGACGCGTCGGATGGTGGCGAGGGTGTCGTCGTCGCCGGCGGCCCCGGCGGCGAAGGCGGGGTCGACGGGCTGGCCTCGGCGGGGCTCGACGGTCAGCGAGCCGGTCTCGGCGAATTGGGTCATGGCGTCGCGGAGGCGGTCGGGGTCGCTGCCGAGGCGGTAGTAGAGGTACCGCTCGAAGTTGCTGGCGATCTGGATGTCCATGGCGGGGGACCACGTCCGCCAGACGTCGCCGCGTGCGTATCGGCCGGTGGTGAAGAACCGCGCGAGGATGTCGTTGCTGTTGGTGGCCAGGACGAGGCGGGAGATGGGCAGGCCCATCTGTGTGGCGTACCATCCGGCGAGGACGTTTCCGAAGTTCCCGGTGGGCACGGCGACGCGGACGGCGTCTGCGGCGGTTCGGTCCTGGACCTCGAAGACGCCGCGGAAGTAGTAGACGATCTGTGCGAGCACGCGTGCCCAGTTGACGGAGTTGACGGCGCCGAGGGAGTATCGTCGTTTGAAGTCGAGGTCCGCGGCGAGGGCCTTCATGATGGTCTGGCAGTCGTCGAAGCTGCCCTCCACGGCGAGGTTGTGGACGTTGTCGTCCAGCACCGTGGTCATCTGAAGTTCCTGGATGGGCGAGACCCCGCCGTGGGGGTGCATCACGAAGATGCGGATGCCCTCCCGCCCGCGGACGCCGTAGATGGCGGCCGAGCCGGTGTCGCCGCTGGTGGCGCCGAGGATGTTCAGCTCCCCGCCGTCGCGTGCGAGGATGTGCTCGAAGAGGTTGCCGAGCAGTTGCAGCGCGACGTCCTTGAAGGCGAGGGTGGGCCCGTGGAAGAGTTCGAGGACGTGGAGGTCGCCGACGTCGGCGACGGGTGCGACGTCGGGGTCGAACGCGTCGCCGTAGGTGTGGTCCACGAGCTCGCGGAGGTGGGCCTCGGGCAGGTCGGTGGTGAACAGGCGGAAGACCTCGAAGGCCAGGTCCGGGTAGGGCAGGTGCCTCCAGGCGTCGAGGCGGTCGCGCACGTCGGGTATGGACTCGGGGATGAGCAGCCCGCCGTCGTCGGCGAGGCCCATGCGGACGGCCTGCTGGAACTCAAGCGGCTCGACCTGTCCTCGTGTGGAGATGTACCTCATGCGCGTCGCTCCGGCATCGCCCGCGACGGGCGGGCGGTCGGCTGGTTGTGGGCGGGAGTGTACCGGGCCGGGGCGGGCAAGGGAACCGCTTTTCGCGGCCGGGGGGTCACAGCCGCGTCAGGTCGTTCTCCCGCTTCTTCTGCCGGCGGGTGGCGTTCTGGAGGAGGCGTTTCTCCCGCCCGGTCAGCGAGGCGATGCCGCTGTCGTGGATCTTCTGGAGGATGCGGTCGATCTCTTTCTGCTCGTCGGCCCGGCGTTTCATCTTTCGCTGCCAGGCGCCTTCGTTGACGCGGTCGGCGGCGCCGGTGGCGGTTCGGCGGGCGCGGGGGAGGACCCAGAGCCACATCGCGGCCATGCCTGCCCCGCCGAGGTGTGCGACGTCGGACCAGAAGCTCCCGCCGTAGGCGCCTTCGCGGAGGCTCATCAGGAGGGTCAGACCCATGGCCCCGAAGATGAGGATGGCCCCGAGCCGGATGGGCACGGGGAACAGGAAGAGGATGATGCGGAAGTTGGGGAACAGGACGGCACAGGCCAGGAGGATGCCATAGACCCCGCCGGAGGCCCCGACGAGCGGCACCCAGCCCTGGTTTGCCAGCAGGGCGCCGACGACCACGTAGAGCAGCCCGGCGAAGACGCCGCAACTGAGGTAGAACTTCAGGAACTTCCGCCCCCCCCAGTGCCGCTCCAGCGGCGAGCCGAACATGTACAGCCCCAGCATGTTCAGCCCGAGGTGCCAGAGGTTGTACGGGCTGTGGAGGAACTGGAAGGTAACGTACCGCCAGAGCTGCCACCAGTCGTCGACGGTGGCGCCCAGCAGCCGCGAGAGGCGGAACTCGACCATGAAGCCCATCAGCAACTGCCCGACGAACGCGCCGAGGTTGATCAGCAGCAGGATCTTGACCACGCGGGCCGGCTTGGGCAACTGGAGGGTCGTCGCGCCGAACCCGCCAGCGCCGCCGCCCTGCTGGTCATCCCGCCAGTAGGTTCGGTCCTGTAACGCCATACGGTCTTCCTTCGCCGTGCATTCTACTCATCGCCCGCACGCCCCGCCCGCTTTACTACGCTCGGGCCCCCGCCGCGGGTCGCGGGGCGGGGGGGAATCAATCCCCCAGCCAGTACAGGCAGAGGGCGGCGATGCTCTTGGCGTCGTGGAGTCGGCCGTCGCGGACCATCCGGCGGGCCTCGTCGGCGGCGACGACCAGCGGCTCGATCCGCTCGTGGACCTCCAATGCCTGCTCGCCGGCGGCCAGCTCCGTCGCCAGGTACGCGTGCATGACCTCGTCGCACGTGCCCGGGCCCGTGAAGAACCGCCCGAGCTTCTCCAGCCGACCGGCCGTGTAGCCCGTCTCCTCGGTCAACTCCCGCGCGGCGCAGGCCTCGGGCGGCTCGGGCGGTTCGAGCGTCCCGGCCGGCAGCTCCAGCAGCTCCTCGTCCACGGCGAAGCGGTCGTTGCGGATCATCACGATCGACCCGTCGTCGAGCACGGGCAGGATGACGGCTGCCCCGGCGTAGTGGATGAGGTCGCGCTGGACCACCTCCCCGCCGGGGACGCGCAGGCCGACCTTGTGGACCTCGGCGACGCGCCCGCGGAAGACGACCTCATCGTATGCGAACTCTCTTGCCATGCCGGCAGTATACACGGCGCGGGCCTCGCCCGCAGCATCGCGCCCGGCCGGCGGCGAGCGGCCGCGCCGCCCCGGGTGGGGGCCTACCATCCCCCGCCGCCGCCACCTCCTCCTCCGCCGCCGGAGGAGCCCCCGCCGCCGGAGCCGCTGGAGGAGCCGGGGGCCGTGGACGCCGACGACAGCGCCGACGTGAACGAGCTGTTCAGCGACGAGGCGAATCCCGCCGCGCCCAGCGTGCCCCAGGCCGCCCCGCGGTACCAGCTCGGGCGGTACCCTCCCTCGCCGACCGCCGTGGCCGCGCCGAGCACGCCCTCGAACTTCCCCGCCCACGCGTTCTCGACGTCCAGCGCCACCGCGTAGGGCAGGAAGGCCTCGAACAGCTCGGGGGTCTTCTCCGGCGGGGTGGCGGCATCGAGCAGGTCGCGTTCGGCCGTGGCGAGGTACATGCGGAAGCCGTCGATGCGGTCCATGACCTTCCGCCCCTCCTGCGTGGGCTGCTTGAGCAGCCGCTGGAAGGCGGCGTTGACGGCCAGCAGGGCGATGACGAGGGGGATGACCCAGATGCTGGTCTGGAGGGCGAACATGACCAGCACGGCGATCTCGGCGCCGACGAACGGGATGGAGAACAGCGTCAGGAAGATCGCCCCGACGAGGCTCTTGACCCGCTGTGCGCCGCGTCCGCCGATCGCCCCCCGCCACGTCCTGATCGCCCGGTGGACGAGGAAGAAGACGCCGACGCTCCAGAAGGTCAGCCAGACGCCGAGGAACGCCACGGACGGGTCCGCCCCGGCGAAGAAGGCCGTGCCGATCACCCCCAGCAGCGCCAGCACGCTGAGCACCACCCCGCCGACGAGCCAGCCGACGTTGGAGACGAACAGCTTGCCCCTGCCCTTGTGCTCGTCGGCGAGGATCCGCTTGAGCCCCTTCATCGCGTTGCGGAAGCGGCGGTGGAATGTCTGCTTGAGCGCCAGCCTCGCGTAGGTGCCCAGCAGCGTGCCCTGCACCTCGGCCTCGCCGGCGGTCAGGCCCTCCAGGTCGTCGGTCTCCCGGACCAGGGCGAACGAGCCGCCCTCGTCCTCGATCCGCAGCCGCCCCTTGACCGCCAGCGAGAGGATCTCCGCGGCGAAGGCCGTGCGGTCGAAGCCCATCCGCGAGATGTACCGCACGGCCGCGGGGTCCAGGCCCTCCGGCGGGGCGAACTCGGGGATGACGACGCCGGCGGCGGGGTCGCGCCCGACCTTGATCCACGCCAGCAGGAAATAGCCCGCCACGACGATCAGGCCGATCAGCGCCGCCATGACCGCGCCGTTGTCGCGGAGGAATCGCCGGGCCTTCTCGGCGTCGGTGGGTGGGGTGATGTGCCCCTTCGGCCAGGTGACCACGACGGTCAACCCCTCGCCGAAGCTCAGCGGGCGTGTCGTGGCGAAGTGGGCCCGCCCGGCGTCGTCGACGCGCGAGGTGTAGTCCCGGCCCTTGGCGCCCTCGGGCCCGGTGTAGGCTTCGTGGCCGACCTTGCCCGGGGGGACGCTGTCGGGCAGCGTCACGGTGGCCGAGGCCTTGTCGATCGGGAACGCCCACTCGTTGCCGGTGACGTTCCAGTACAGCTCGTCGTGGTCGTCGAAGAGCCCCAGCACCCACCGCGTGCGGTAGGTCAGCTCGTAGGTGTAGACGCCGGGATCGAGG
This sequence comes from uncultured Planctomycetaceae bacterium, assembly GCA_964385465.1. Classification (GTDB taxonomy): domain Bacteria; phylum Planctomycetota; class Phycisphaerae; order SM23-33; family SM23-33; genus CAYLPJ01. The sequence continues at coordinate 6,039 of CAYLPJ010000098.1, forward strand.
CGGGCATTCTTGCGCCCCATGTAGATCGTCAGCGTGCCCATCCCGCTGTCGGTGTGCCACCCCTCCTGCTTGCCGTCCCGCCGCACCGAGACCACCTCGTAGGGCACGTAGGCGGTGGACCAGCCGCCGGGCGTGCGGTAGCGGGTCGGCAGCTCGCGGTAGATGCCCCGCTTGATCTCCTTGCCCTCGGCGCGGACCGTGATCCGCTCGGTGACGACGACGTCGCGGCCGGTCTCGACGGTGATGTCGGCGTGGTACTCGAGGATCCGCTCGTCGGCGGCCGCGGCGATCGGCCAGGCGACCAGGGCCGCCAGCAGCGGGGCGAGGCGGGCCGTCCGTTGCATGATCTGCACTCCTTTGCCCCTTGGCGGGGCTATGCGCTGCCCAGCTCGACGCTCGGGGCCTGCCGCTCGGTGGCCGTGGCGATCTGGAAGAACTCCGCCGTGCGGAACCCCAGCGCCGCGGCGACCAGGTTGCCCGGGAAGGACTCGACGCGGATGTTCAGGTTCCGCACGGCCCCGTTGTAGTAGCGGCGGGCGTACTGGAGTTGGTCCTCGATCTCGGTCAGTTGCGTCATGAGCCGGCGGAAGTTCCGGTCGGCCTTGAGGTCCGGGTAGGCCTCGGCGAGGGCGAAAAGCTGCTTGAGCCGGTCGGTCAGACGGTTCTCCCTGTCGGCGGCGGCGGCGGGGCTCGCGGCGCCCTCGGCGCCTTCGGCTTCGGCTTCGGCGCCGGCGCGAAGGCGGGTGACCTCCTCGAGGATCCCCCGCTCGTGGCGGCTGTAGCCGCGGACGGCCTCGACGAGGGTGGGCACCAGGTCATGCCGCCGCTTGAGCTGCACGTCGATGCCGCTCCAGCCCTCGGCGACGAGGTTGCGGTCGCGCACCAGGCGGTTGAACGCCCGGGCAACCCACGCCCCGACCGCCAGGGCCGCCACGACGCCCACGAACGCGACGCTCTCGATGAACGTCCAGCCGATCATGGCGGCCACCATAGCGTCTGCCCCGCTCGGCGCCAACGTGCGGGGGGTGGGCGCCCCGCCGCCGGGCGGCGATCGGCCAGGCGGGGCGGATGCGGGGGCGGTCGGGCGGTTGCATTGGTCGGCCTCGACCGGTACGGTGTGCCCCGCTGCGGGGGCGGTTTCCGGCGGAAGGGCTCACTGGGCGTGGATACGAAACGCATCGCGGTGCTCGGTTCGACGGGCAGTATCGGGCGGCAGGCCCTGGCGGTCATCGCCGACCAGCCGCACCTGCGCGCCTGCGCCCTGGCGGCCGGGGGGAGCTGGCAGGGCCTGGCCGGGCAGGCCCGCGAGCATGGCGTCGAGCTTCTGGCCCTCGCCGACGGCGCCGCCGCCGGCCCGCTGCGGGCCGAGCTGGACGGCCGGGCCGAGGTCCTCGCCGGCGCCGGCGCCCTGGCCGAGCTCGTCCGCCGCGCCGGCGCCGACGTGGTGCTCTCCGGCGTGGTGGGCACGGCGGGGCTGGCGCCGACGCTTGCGGCGATCGAGGCCGGCTCGACGCTGGCGATCGCCAACAAGGAGACGCTCGTGATGGCGGGTGCGATCGTCATGCCCGCCGCCCGCGCCGCGGGGGTGGACGTGCTGCCGGTGGACAGCGAGCACTCGGCGATTTTCCAGTGCCTCGCCGGCGGGTGTGCGGACGAGGTCCGCCGGGTGGTCATCACCGCCTCCGGCGGCGCCCTGCGGGACTGGCCCGACGCCGCCGCCGCCGAGGCCACGGTGGACGACGCCCTGCGGCACCCCACGTGGTCCATGGGGCGCAAGATCACCATCGACTCGGCCACGCTGGTCAACAAGGCCCTGGAGATCGTCGAGGCGCACTGGCTGTTCGGCCTGGAGGCCGAGCGGATCGGCGTGGTGCTGCACGCCGAGTCGATCGTGCACTCCTGCGTGGAGTACCGCGACGGCTCGGTGCTGGCGCAGATGGGCCCTCCGGACATGACCACGCCGATCGCCTACGCCCTGAGCTACCCGCACCGCCCCCCGCGGGACGTGCCCGCGCTGGACCTCGCGGAGGTCGGGCCGCTGACGTTCCGCCGGCCCGGCGGGCGGTTCGAGCGGGCGCTGGGCCTCGGCTACGAGGCCGTCCGGCGCGGCGGGGCCGCCGGGGCCGTGCTCAACGCCGCCAACGAGGCCGCCGTCGAGGCGTTCCTCGACGGGCGGATCCCCTTCGGCCGTATCGTGCCGATTGTCGAGGATGTGCTGAACCGCACGCCGGTCGAGGCCGAAGTAACCCTGGACGCTCTGCTCTGCGCCGACCGATGGGCGCGGCAGCAGGTCACTACGATGATTGGATAGGCGGGGCCGTCGCGGCCGGCACGAGGTCGGCACGGCCCCGCCGGAAACACAGTTTGCGAGGCATGGATGGACGTCTGCGGAACGATGCTGGCGGCGGGGTTGTGGTCGACGTGGGTCTGGCCGGTGCTCCAGTTCGTGATCGGGCTGGGGGTGGTGGTGGCGGTCCACGAGTTCGGGCACTTCATCGTCGCCAAGCTGGTGGGCATCAAGGTCGAGAAGTTCGCCCTGGGCTTCGGCCCCAAGCTGGTGGGGGTGCAATGGGGCGAGACGGAATACTGCATCAACGCCCTGCCGCTTGGCGGCTTCGTGAAGATGCTCGGGCAGGACGACTTCCGCCCGATGGAGGACGCCCCCGACCGCGACCCGCGGGCGTTCAACAGCAAGAGCGTCGGCGCGCGGTTCGCCGTCATCTCCGCCGGCGTGATCATGAACGCCGTACTCGCCGTCGTGCTCTTCGCCGTCATCGCCATGGTCGGGCGGGACTTCGTCGCCCCCGTCGTCGGCGATGTCGTCGAGCACTACCCCGCCTCCGAGGCCGAGGTCACCTGGGTCGAGGGCGGACCCGAAGGTGCCGCCACCGCCCCGGCGACCGCCACCGCCCCGGCCGGCAGCGTCGGGCTGCGGCCCGGCGACCGCATCACCCGGATCCGCGGCGACAGCATGATCCTCGCCGTCCTCGGCGAGGAGGTCGACCGCTTCGACCGCCTGGCGCTGACCAGCACGCTGGCCGATCCCAACGACGTCTACCGCGTCTGGTTCGAACGCGAGGTCGACGGCGAGACCTGGACCGGGCGGGCCGACCTGGGCGTCCGCCCGGCGCGGGGGATGATGGGCGGCGAGCGGATGAGCTTCGGGCTCGGCCCGGCGACGGACCTGACCGTCACGCCGTCCTTCGCCTACGACGCCCCGGCGTCCCTGGACCCCTACCAGCCCGGCGACGTGCTGGTCGCCCTCGACGGCGAGCCGATCCGCCATGCCTGGCGGCTCGACGAGATGCTCGAGGGGACCTCCGGGCCCAACGTGCCCGTCACCGTCCGGCGCGGCGGCGAGGAGGTCGCCCTCACCGCGCCGCGGGGCATCGAGTACCGGCCGAACGTCGTCTTCCTGCCCGATGGCACGAAGCTGGACCTGTCCGACTACCGCCTCGGCGAGGACCCCAACGACGGCGACCGCGAGGTCCTCTCGCCGCTGGCCGACGGCGGGGGGGGCGCCTACGCCATGGAAGACCTCATCATCCCGCTGTCGCGCGAGATCGTCGATTTCCTCGGCATGGTCCCGCTGGTGCGGATCATGGGCATCCTGCCGGGCAAGCCGGCCGAGCAGGCCGGGCTCAAGCCCGGCGACGTGATCGTCCACTACGGCGACACGCCCCTGCCGACGCTGGGGGAAATCCAGGACGTCAACAAGAAGGTCGCCCGGGCCGGCGGCGAGACGCAGGTCGTCGTCCGGCGCGGGGGCAAGACGCTCGATCCGATCACCGTCCGCCCCCAATGGGACGACGACCGCCAGGCCGGGCTGATCGGCATCGCGCGGTATGTGGACCTTGACGGCACGGTCGTTGCCGGCGTCAGGCCCGGGTCCGTCGCCGCCGAGGCCGGGCTGAGCAAGGGCAACGTCGTGACCGCCCTCAACGGCCGGGACGTCGCGAGCTGGCGGGAGGTCTACGAGGCCCTCCGCGAGCTCGGCGGGCAGGAGGTGACCTTGACGTACCTCCCGGCCGAGGGGGCGGACACGGAGGCGACGGCGGAGATCGGCGAGCTGACGCCGGCGGTTTTCGACCCGGGCGACTATGCGGTCACGATCTTCCCGGGCCCGCACGTGGGGCTCAACACGCCGCTTCAGTTCACGCTCCGCAAGGGCGGCGTGGGCGAGGCGATCGCCTGGTCGGCGAAGGAGACGGTCGGCTTCATCCTGACGACCTACGCGTCGATCCGGGCGCTGTTCGTCGGCAGCGTCTCCAGCAAGGAGTTCATGGGCCCGGTGGGCATGGGCGGCGTGGCGGTGACGGCGGCCCGGCAGGACGTGATGCACCTGGTATACTTCATGGCCTTCATCTCGACGGCGCTGGCGGTGTTCAACTTCCTGCCCCTGCCCGTCGTCGACGGCGGGCACGCGGTGTTCCTGATCGTCGAGAAGATCCGGGGCAAGCCCGTGCCCGTGCGGATCATGAACATCATCCAGATGGTCGGCCTGGCCGCCCTGTTGCTGCTGTTCCTCGCCCTGACCTTCCAGGACATCATGCGGTTCTTCTAGCCCCCCGCGACAAGCTTGCTGTGCAGGCGGCCGACGTTGGCGAAGAAACGCGGCGCTCGCGCAATCGCCCTCCAGATCAAGCTACGCGCCCTGTGGAGTGCGGC
>CAYLPJ010000099.1:0-10688 GCA_964385465.1 uncultured Planctomycetaceae bacterium
TCAGGAACTCGACCAGTGGATGGAGCTGGAAGATTGCCCGCCCGTCGACTGGGTCATCTGCGGCGGCGCTGCGCTCGGATTGCAGGACCTTCAGGACCGCCCGACGCGCGACGTGGATGTGCTGGGCAGTGGAACGAGGCGGTCCTGGACGTCACCGGCATCAAGACGTTCCCGGACGAGATGGCCGCCTGCATCAAGCGGGTGGTCGACAACCACCCCGAGCTTACGGGCATGGGACCGAACTGGATCAACCTTGGCCCGCGTGCCCTGGTGCAGGCCGGGCTGCCCGAGGGTCTCGCGGACCGCCTGCACGTCCTGCCGATAGGCAATCGGCTGACGCTGCATCTGCTGGGGCGGCAGGACTTGATGGCGCTGAAGCTTTACGCAGCCGCCGACGAGCATGGGCCGCGACAGGAGATTCACCTTGCGGACCTGAAAGGACTGGCCCCGACGTTCGAGGAACTCGACTGGGCCGTCGACTGGCTGCGCACGTTGCGGGACTTTGAAGAGAAGCGGCCCGCCGTGAAACACGTGATCGAGAGGTTGGGCTATGAAGGCCTCGCGTACTACGTTTGAGCATCGCATCCGCGATTGGCTGTTGGACCTGCTCCACAGCCAGTGGCGTGCGCTGGGCGTGCCGGTCAGCACCGGGCAACCGGCGCGCGCCGAGGAAGCCATCGATCCCGAGGCGCTGCTGTGGTGCTCGCTGGAGTTCTTCCCCACCCAGCCGCGCCTCAAGGAACAGGCGCTCGCCTGGTGGCCCGAGAACAGCCGGGGCGTTCTGGTTCCCCGCATCCGCAAGTTTGCCGAAGGCGGGAATGATCCGCGAGGGTTGATCTGGCATGCGCTGGACAAGCAATGGCGCAAGAGCCCCAGGCCGCCAGAGGTTCCGTGCTATGGTCAGAAGTCGGTGGATGAGTTGAAGGCGTTCTGCGCTGAGCTCGAACGCCAGGCCAAGGAGAAGGCAAAGCTACGCCAGAAGCCCGGCAAGGCCGAGAATACGAACGCCGCCCTGATCCTTCGCGCCCGCGACCTGCTGGGCAACGATGCGCGACACTTCATCTTGGTGTATCTGCTGGCCAACCACGGCAGCGCGAAGCTGCGCAGCGTGGCCGCGTGGTCCGGCCAGTCCTATCGCAACATATCCAAGGTGGCCCAACGATGGGAGTCAGCCGACGTGCTCACGGTTGAACATGGGTTCGCGCGCCTGAAGAACCCGGCCGCGTGGGAATCGCTGCTCGGTCTCCGCCCGCCAAGGATCGTGCTGCTGAACTGGCAGCGATTCTACGACGCCTGCATCAAGCTGCTGCGCTCTCTCGAAAAGGCCAGCGCCAAGTCGCTCCCGGCCGATGGGCCGGTTGTCGCCGGGCTGATTCGCGAAGCCACCGACGAGGCCACAGCCAGCATTGAATCCGAACCATCAGCCGACTCCGCCACCGTTCAGAACCTCAAGCTGCTGCTGTCCAAGCTCTGATAGCCACGCAACGCGTGGCTTGCTCCCCTCTGGTCGAGATTCAAAGACCAGAATAATCTCAGAGGCCAAGCGGGGTCAGGTCTTCATAACTCAATTCTGGCTGGCGCCTTGAGGCCCTGATTCACCTCGATTCGAGCCTTGAACAATATTGCTGGCCGGGATATCGGACGTCAAAATTGAATCTTGAAGACCTGGCCCCGTGCTCTCCCACCCAGCGGGCCGACGGGGTTTTCGGGCGGGGCTGGGGGGTCATTCGTCGTCGAGGTGTTTTACGACGACATTGCGGAACATGAACGGGTTGTCGCTGACCCTCAGGGGCTTGCCGCTGGCGGTTGTCACGTCCTCCAGGACGACTTCCCGCGTGGTGGCGTACGGGTACTTCTGGACGTAGGACTCGTCGGTGCAGTGCCGGTTGAAGTCGGCGAAGATGGTCGGCCCGCGGGTATCGTCCGGGTGGTTGGCATCGTCGATGTGGAGCTTCCGGATGGTGATCCGCGCCGGCATGGTGCAGGTGTAGCCGAAGTCGTGCTGCCCGTCGTTGGAGCCGCCGATCAGGCAGGCCCGGGTGCGTTTGCCCCCCGCCGGCTTGAACACGCAATCGCGGATGATGAACTGGCCCCGCCACGTGCTGCCGTAGTCCGTCCGCAGGTTGATCAGCCGCCTCGCGCAGACGGTGGTGTTCTCCACGAGCAACGTGCCCGAGCCGATCGCGTTGATGCCCATGTACCCGAGCGTCGAGTTGCGGATCGTCGCGTTGGCCACGCCCTGGTGCGCGTCGAACCGGGAAAACGTGCACCGGTCAAGGCGGAGGTTCTTGCAGTAGTTCGACCCCATGATCCCCCAGTACGTGCTGTCGTGGATGCTGTTGGTCTGCCGGCAGTTCACGAACGCCACGTTCATGGCGCGGTTCAGGGAGATGTCGTAACTGCCCATCGACACGGGCCGCCCGGCCGAGCCGATCGTCCGGTAGGTCTTGTGTCCGGTCAGAACGGTATTGCGGACCGTCACGTCGGCGCACCGGCCGACGTTGATGAAGCCGCCGTACGGCGCCCCCCGGTCTCCCTCGCCGGTGATGCGGTGTTCCAGCCCGTCGACGACCACGTTCGACCGCCGGATCGCCAGCCCTCGCGCGTAGTAGGTGTACTTCGACTCGGCGGCGTTGGCGACCGTGGTGAACCGCCCCCCGGTGACGGTCAGCCGCGCCGCGTCCATCGGGTACGCGATGATCGACGTGATCCGATCGAAGTCCCAGATGATCGGGGTGTTCGGGTCGACGGCGCCGTTCGGGTCGACAACGAACACGTCGGTCTGCGAGGCGCCGCGGTTCCGGTTGGCGCCTCTGCGGATGTAGCGCTTGGTGCGGGAGTCCGTGACGACGACCACGCAACGGTACGGCAGGGACAGGCCCGTCTCTCGCTGATTCCGCTTCAGTGACCGGAGCCCCTCGGGCCTGATCGGCGGCAGCGCCGAGCGGACCTCGAAGACGTTTGCCCTGCGGTTCTCGACGGAGGTGTCATCAATGATGAACCCGGCCGAGCCGAAGTCCGTGTCCGTCTGGATGAGGACCGTCTTGTTCTTCCCGCCGATGAAATACGTCGCGTCATCGTCCGCCTTCACGGGCAGACCATGCTTGTTGGCAAACGCGTGGGCCTTGGCGATGGCCTCCAGGTCGTCCGTCTTGCCGTCACCACGGGCGCCGAAATCGCCATAGCGCACCACGGTGGGCGGCGCCGGCTCGGATGCCTTCCCGGCCGCCCAGCCGTACGCCACACCGGCAAGCATGGCCGCCAGCGCGGCCGCCACGTACACGGTCTGCTCCGCCATCATTCGACGACCTCCACCATTCCCGCCGGCTTCCAGGCTCTTCGGTTCGTCCATGGGCCTGTTGACGGCCGGAACGCATGAACAGGGCCCCGATCGCCGCCCCAATCCTCCGGGGGACACGCTCCGTCTCCGCCGGGTGATCGACGCGGACCTTCCGGGTGGTTCCACGACGTTCATAAACTCGAAGGCATGCTCCCCGTTGCGGCCGAAATCGCAGACGTATCCGTGCCGTCTCTCGGCCGCGGCCGGGGTGATGCGGTTGCCCGGCAGGCGCGAGCGGGGGATGTCGCCCTGAAGCCGCAGGAACCGACCGTGGGCGTGTGCCGGGATGTCTCCGTGCCCAGCTACGATGTGCCCCCGCCGCTCACGTCGTAGGCGAACAGTTTGCCGGCGTGGCGGATGTAGAGGCGGGCGGCGCAGACGACCGGGTGGGCCCAGTGGCGGCCGGGGCCCCCGGAGGGGAGCTTGAAGCGGCTGACCGGGCGGAACGCGGCCGGGGTGGCCTCGGCGAGGGTCAGCAGGCCGCGTTCGTCGAGCAGGTAGAGCATCCCGTCGGCGAACGTCAGCGCCCCCTTGCCCTCGGCCCGCCAGGCCGGCTTGCCGGTGGCGAAGTCCAGGCAATGCCAGCCCTTGGCGTCGTGCCCCGAGCCGTACAAGTGCCCCTCGTGCAGCAGCACCCCGCCATGATGGTTGTCCAGCAGCTTGCTCTTCCAGGCGGTCTCGGCCGCGACGCCCCCGCCGGCGCCGGCGGCCAGGCGGACCAGCAGGCAGCCCGCACCGTAGCCGCTGGCGGCGAAGACGGCATTGCCGCCGCAGACCGGGTCCGTCGCGTTGTTGTCGCGGTAGTTGCTCAGCGGCACCGACCACAGCTTTCGCCCGTCCGCGCCCGACACACCGTACACCCGCGACGAGCTCATCCCCACCAGTTGCTCCACGCCGGCCGAGCGGGCGGGCACCAGCGAGCTGTACCCGGCCGTGCCCTCGACGCCCTTGCACGCCCAGATCGTCTCGCCGTCGCCCTTGTCCAGGCAGACGACGAACCCCTCCTCCCCGGCCGGGCAGCAGTACAGGCGGTCGCCGCGGACGAGCACGGACTCGGTGTAGCCGTACTTGGGCTGCTCGGCATCGAACTCGCGGGGCAGGTTTCGGGACCAGACCTCCCGCCCGGTGTCGGCCTCGAAGGCGGTCAGGCGCCCGGTCTCGCCGAGGTGGTAGACGCGCCCGTCGTCGTAGGTCGGCGTGCTGCGTGCCCCGCCGAACGCGGTGGCGTGGCTCATGGTAGTCCGCCACATTCGCCCGTTGGCGGCCCGCCACAGCACCTTGCCCTCGAGGCCGATCGCGAAGACGCACGTGGACGGCCCGGCCGTGCCCGCCGTGAAGATGCGCCCCCCGGCGACGGCGACGGAACTGTAGCCCTTGCCCAGCCCCTCGGCGGCCCAGAGCAGCCTGGGCCCGCCGTCGGGCCAGCGCTTCAGCAGCCCGGTCTCCGTGGATTTGTTGTCCCGCCGGGGCCCGTGGAAGCACGGCCAGACGGGCTCGTCGGCCCGTGCGGCGGAGGAGGCGGCAAGCGAGGCCAACGCGAGCGCGGCGATGCGTGCGTGCATGGCATGTCCTTTCGAGATCCTACAGCGTCCACCCCCGGCGGTACTCGCGGCGGATGTAACGGTCGGCCTCGGGGCAGTTGGTGGCGCGGAGTTCGGCGGCGTCCCAGGCGAGCTTCTCGCCCGTGCGGTAGGCGACGTTGCCCAGCAGGACCGTCTCGGTCAGCCGGCCGGAGTAGGCGAAGCTGCACGTCGTCGGCCCGTGCGTCTTGCACGCCTCGACCCACTCGCGGTGATGGCCGATCGAGGCGGGGATGCTCTTCGGCGGCGGGGGCGTATCGGCGAAGCGCTCGGCGGGCAGGAGCCGGTGGCGGCGGTAGCCGGCCAGCAGCATGCCCTTGGCGCCGACGAACAGCACGCCGGCGGACCACTTCTTCCGCTCGGCGGCAGGCAGCTCGGCGAGCACCTCGGCGACGCGGGCGGGCTGGCGCCCCCCGTCGGACCATGTCATCGTCACGGCCGGGCGGTCCCCCCGGGCCGGGAAGGCGTAGCGGACCTTCAGCCACCGCGGCGTGTTCTCGGCCTGCACGGGCGGGCCGTCGGCCTCGACGGTCTCGGGGTGGCCCAGTTCCAGCGCCCAGAAGGGCAGGTCCATGTAGTGGCAGCCGAAGTCCCCCAGCCCGCCGCAGCCGAAATCCCACCACGCACGCCACCTGCTCGGGCAGTAGCACGGGTGGTACGGACGACGGGCAGCCGGGCCCAGCCACAGGTCCCAACTCAGATGGTCGGGGACCGGCGGGGTCTCCTTCGGGCGCCCGCTGCCGCCGTAGCTGACGGTGTGCCACACGTGCACCTCGCCGACGGGCCCGATCCGACCGGCGCCGAGGAGCTCGACGACGCGGCGGTAGTTCTCCCCGGCGTGGATCTGCGTGCCCATCTGCGTGACGAGCTTGTTCTCGGCCGCCAGGTCGATCAGCGTGCGGCACTCGTGCAGCGAGTGGGTCAGCGGCTTCTCGCAGTAGCAGTGCTTGCCCATCCGCATGGCCATCGCGGCGGCGGGGGCGTGGGTGTGGTCCGGCGTGCTGACGACCACGGCGTCGATCCCCTTGCCGACCGCGTCGAGCATCCGGCGGAAATCGGCGAATGTCCGGGCCCGGGGGTGCTTCTTCGCGGCCGCGGCGAGGTTGCGGGCGTCCACGTCGCAAAGCGCGACGACGTTCTCGCTCGCCACGCCGCGCAGGTTCGCCCGCCCGCGCCCGCCGACGCCGACGACGGCGACGTCGAGCCTGTCGTTGGCCGCCGCCCCCCCGACCGCCCGAAGCCCCGGCCGTGCCGCAGCAGCAGCCCCCCCCGCCAAAGCCCCCAACAGAAACCGCCGCCGTGTCGTCCGCCATGCCATGGTCGTCTCCTCGTACCGGGGGATTCTCACTCCGCCGTCTCGCCCGCCGCAGCCGCAACCGGCAACTCGACGCCGAATGCCTTGGCGATGCGGTCGACGACGCCGCGGAGTTCCGGCGGGGTGTCCGCTCGCCAGGCGGCGAGGTACTCGGCGAACGTGTCGGCCTTCGTCGGCGGGGTGAGGTTCATGCTGCCCACGGCCCGCCAGCGTGCGGGGTCGGCCTCGAGGACCTCGAGCAGCGTCGCGGCCGGGACGCGGTTGCGGTCGCGGTCGTAGGCGTCCTTCCGCATGGCGGCCTCGTGGTGGGCGTACCAGGCCCCCAGGGGCTTGGCGGCAGCCTTGACGAGCTTGCGCTGCCTGGCCCGCAGGTCGTCGGCGTAGTCGGTCAGCGACGCGGCGTAGCCCTTCCAGTTGGGATACGGCGGGCGGGTTCGCCACGTCTCGCCCATGCGGGAGACCGCGTAGACCGACGCGGCCTCGCAGAGGCTCTCGGCGAACCAGTGGTTCCGCTTCGACTCGCGGGGATGGAAGTTGGTGAGGATGTGGCAGAACTCGTGAGCGAACTGGTAGGCGAACTGGCACCACTGGCGGTTGTGCACGTCCAGCTTGACGACGATCTCCCCGCCGGGCCCGCGGTCGTACAGCGAAATCGGCCCGGACGTGCCCCGGCGGACGACGATCGGCGGCAGCCGGCGGTCGGGGAAATGCCGCCACAACTCCCCCGCCGCCGAGAGCAGCACCGCGCGGATGTCGCCACGGGAGGCGTCGCCCCAGTCGCCCTGCTCGACGCGGATGTCGAGCTTGTGCCGGCGGACCGGCGCGGCGGCGCGCGACCCGGCAACGGCGAGCCGGCGGCGAAGGCGAGATACCTCCGCCGCCAACTCGCCCACGCGGGCCTCCAGGGCGTCCACGCGCCGGCGCAGGGCGGCGTTGTCCTCCCCGGGCCGGGCCACGGCCGCGCCGTCCGACGCCCGGGCCACCGCGCAAGCGGCCAGCATTGACAGGGCAACCGCCTTCGCACGATACGCTCGCATGGGCTTCTCCTCTTGCCGCCAGCCTACCGCCCGGCTCGCGGCGGATCAATCCCGTCGCGCGGGCCCTTGACATCGCGCCCTGATGTCGCCATACTCTTACTTCGTATCGATTCCTATTTTGCTGAGTTCCCATGGGCGTATCCAATGCAGAGTTCTCGCGCCGGATGGACCGGTTCCAGGCCGCCTGCCGGCGGGCCGGGCTGAAGGTGACCCACCAGCGGACGGAGGTCTTCCGCGAGCTGGCCGGCACCGACGACCATCCCGACGCCGAGACGCTCCTGGCCGGCGTCCGGCAGCGCGTGCCGGCGATCTCCCCCGACACCGTCTACCGCACGCTCGCCACGCTGGAAGCCCACGGGCTCGTGCGCAAGGTGGACGTCGCCGGCGACCGCACGCGCTACGATGCGGACGTCGGAAGGCACCACCATCTCGTCTGCACGGTCTGCGGCGCGATCGAGGATTTCCGCAGCCGGGCCGTCGACAACGTCCGCTGGCCCCCCAGCGTGCGGGACTGGGGCGACATCGAGTGCGTCCAGGTCCAGCTCCGCGGCGTCTGCCGCCGATGCCGCGCCGCCGCAAGAGAAGGCGAGCCCCGAGAGTGAACGCCCACCCGAGTCAGCCGCCGGGCCGACCGGCAGGACGCCGGACCGGCACGCGATAACCGCCAGGTAAAGCAAGGAAAGGCACGGACACATGAGCAAGACCGACGAGAACATCCAGGCAGCCTTCGCCGGAGAGTCCCAGGCGCGGAACAAGTACACCTACTGGGCCGCCGCCGCACGCAAGGAAGGCTACCACTACATCGCCAGGATCTTCGAGGAGACCGCCGAAAACGAGCGCCGCCACGCCAAGGACCACTTCAAGCTGATGGACGGCATCGGCGACACGGCCTCGAACCTCAAGGCCGCCCTCGAGGGCGAAACCTACGAGACCATCACGATGTACCCGGAGTTCGCCGACCAGGCCGACGAGGACGGGCACAAGGATGCCGCCAGGCTCTTCCGCCAGATCGCCAGGATCGAGCAGCACCATGCAGACCGCTACAAGAAGCTGCTGGAAATGGTCACCAACGGGACCGTCTTCAAACGCGACGAGCCGATCCAGTGGAAGTGCAGCGTCTGCGGCCACATCCACGAGGGCACCGAGCCGCCGAAGAAGTGCCCCTGCTGCCGGCACGCGATGGAGTACTTCGAGCCGGCCGACCTGAGCATCTGCTAGAAGCGCGTCGAAGAAGCGCATCGCAGCCGAGAGCGCGGGATTCTTCGCGTCGGCAAGGACGAGAAGCGAAGGCGAATCCGCGAGATTCGTCGAGTTTCTCCGACGCCGGCGACGCGGAGAGGACCCGCTCGCAGGCCGAATCGGCTTCTTCAACGGTCTGCCGGGCCCCCGCACCGAGCCCGACCGCACACCCGACCCGCCGGCGCCGCCCCCGCGGCCCGGCGGGTTCTTTTGCGCATGGCGAACCCGGTTCCCGCAGGATAAGGTGGCCTCGGGCCCGCGAGCACGCGGCGAGCGATTGACCGGTGGGAGGCGTCCGCATGACACACGTCGGGAGAATCGGGATCGGGATCGGAATGGCTGTGCTCGCGACGGCGGCGCCGCCGGCCCCCGCGGGCGAGGGGAAGGCGAAGCTCTACCCCTGCCGCTGGTTTTACGTCAGCCGCAACCTCCGTGCCGACGAGCACGTCGAGGACATCCGCAAGCTGGTCCGCATCGCGGCCGGGCACGGGCTCAACGGCATGGTCCTGGCGGGGCTGTCGGGGCTGGACGAGGGCGACGCCGGGCAGATCCGCCGCGTCGGCGAGGTCCGCAAGCTCTGCCGCCAGGCCGGTATCGAGATCATCCCGCTGCTCTGCTCCCCGGGCTACGGCGGGTCGATCATCCGCCGGGACCGCAACCTCGCCGCCGGGCTCGAGGTTCGCGACGCCCTCTTCCTCGCCGGCAGGCACCAGGCGTCGCTCGTCCCCGACCCGCCGGTGGAACTGGCCAACGGGGGCTTCGAACGGTTCGCCAACGGCCGCGCCGTCGGCTGGGCCTTCCACGACCGGCCGGGAAAGGTCACCTTCCGCGACACCGAGGTCCGCCGCGAGGGCGAGGCGGCCCTGCGGTTCGAATGCGCCGCGACCGACGAGCACGGCCACGCCCGCGTGATGCAGAAGCTCGCCGTCCGCCCACGGCGATGCTACCGCCTGTCGCTGTGGGTCAAGACCGACGGCCTCGTCGGCGGGCCCTTCCGGGTCACGGTCCTCGGCGGCGACCGCCGGCTGGCGCCGGTCAATCTCGGCGTGCCCGACACGGCCGGCTGGAAACGCGTGCACATGGGCTTCAACAGCTTCGACTGCGACGCCGTCCGCATCTACGCCGGGGCGTGGAAGGCACGCGAGGGGCGGTTCTGGATCGACGGGGTCACCGTCGAGGAGGTCGGACCGATGAACGTCCTCCGCCGGCCGGGCACGCCGATCACCGTCCGCGGCGAAAAGACCGGGCGCGTCTACAGCGAAGGCCGCGACTACGCCCCGATCGTCGATGAGAAGCTCACCTTCCGCTTCGACGGCCAGGCCCCGCCGCTGCGGCTGCTGAAAGGCGGTCGGATCGCCGACGGCGAACGGCTGCGCGTGAGTTGGTACCACGGCATCGCGATCAACAACAGCCAGGTCACCGTCTGCATGTCCGAGCCGAAGGTCTACGCGATCTGGCGGTCGCAGGCCCGGGCGGTCCACCGCCACCTCGCCCCCTCGCGCGTGCTGCTGAGCGCCGACGAGATCCGCGCCGGCGGTTCGTGCAGGGCCTGCCGCAGCCGAAAGCTCTCCATGGCCGAAATCCTCGGCGACTGCATCACCCGGCAGGCGGCCATCTTCCGCGAACTGAACCCCGACTGCGAACTGCTGGTCTGGTCGGACATGCTGGACCCGCACCACAACGCCCAGGGGAACTACTACCTCGTCGAGGGCGACTTCACCGGCTCGTGGAACCACGTGCCCGAGGACCTGGTGATCGTCTGCTGGCATCGCGGCATCCGCCAGAAGAGCCTGGAGCACTTCTCCAGGCTGGGCTTCCGCGCCCTGGCCGGGGCCTACTACGACACCCCCACCCTCGCCAACTGCCGCCAGTGGCTGGACTCCCTCGACCGCACCCCCGGCGCCGTCGGCATCATGTACACCACCTGGCAGAACAAGTACGACCTCCTCGGAGCCTTCGGCGACCTCGTCTCCGAACGAGCCGCCGAATGACCAGGGATGAACGCGGACAGGCACCGATACGACAATGCACGGGGCCGCTGCCATGACGCGTGGCCTGGCCACGGTGGGCAGGGGCTGCCTGCGGAACGGACAGGCCTCCCTCTCAAGCACCGATTCCTGCCGACGCGGTCGTGGCGGCTGATCGAGACGCGGAACGGCTCGGACGCGACGTTGAGC
>CAYLPJ010000100.1:0-10663 GCA_964385465.1 uncultured Planctomycetaceae bacterium
CTACCGGGATCACACAACCTATTTCGGAGAAATAGGTTGTGTGTCCCCGTGTTTCCCAGCGTCGTCGGCAGACGCGCGCCCTGCGATGGATGAGCTGGCGGAAGACCTCCAGCGGCAGGCGTGAGCGGGCCTGACACCAGGCCGAGTCGGTGGGGGCGCCGGCGCCGACATCGCCGAGAGCGGCCAGGTCGGCGAGCATGGCCGCGATGGAGTGATCGCCGTTGAGCGCCCGATGGACACAGGATCGCACGGTGACGCCGGGGGGGAAGGTCCGATCCCGCCACGTGTGCCCCAGACTCCGGCAGATCTGCTCGGTCTCCTCGTCGGACAACTGCTCTGCCAGGGCGGTCAGTGGAAGGGGACATGGAAAATCTGCGTGCGATCGTCGAGGGTAGCCGATAGAAGACATGATAGGCCTCCTTGCCTATGAGGAAGGGAACGTTACCACCCCATTCATCGGCAAGGCAGGCCTTCGTTTATTCCCTTATCTACATGGACTTCTGCTTATCTTAGGGCCATTGTTGTGTGTCCCCGTATTCCGTGTGTCCCCGTATTCCTATTCCCGTATTCCCCCCGTATTCCAGCTTGCCATGCCGGCGTGGATCGAGAGGATAGAGACAGGCGGCGGGCGTTCCGCCGCCGGGAGCGCTGCTGTTGCTCCGGTCGCCCTTCGGGCTCCCTCCGCAACAGCAGCGGGAACGTTACCCCTGCGGACGGTTCCACCTTATTCCGGACCGGGATCTGTCCAGCGCATGGGTACAGGCTAAGACCTCGCCCTTCGGGCTCGCCGCTTACGCTGATTCGTTAGCCCGAGAACGAACATGGACGCAACATTCAGTCATGCCGAGGTTTTTCCGCTCATCGCACGGGTGATCGTGAGGGCGCCCGCCGACAGCGTCGGGTTCGTTGAGCACAATGCGATCGTTTCTGCGCTTCTCGGCGACGCCGAAGGCGAATCCGTCGTCAGCCGAGCTGCCGCAGGATCCTCTCTACCGGATCATCGCAGAGTCGCGTCGAACATGGTCGCCTGGTTCTCGCAGCAGATTACCGTCGGGCGCTCGAGCTGGTCGGAGTTCTTCGAACGCGAACGGCGCGGTGCGGCGTGGGCCTATCGTCCGAAGACGGCCCTTCCCCCTCCCATCGTTGCCGATGCCGAGCTGTCGGCCGTAGAGGGTGACCCCCGGCTGTTCTTCCATCTGCGTCGAGAGCGAGATCCGCGAATCGCACTGGCGAAACGCGAGGCCGCGCAGGCCGCTAACGGGCTCATTCAGTGCGAAGCCTGTGGTTTTGCGACGCAAGTCACCTTCCCTGGCTTGCCTGGCGAGGTCTGCGAAATCCACCATCGGCTACCGCTGGCGTCGGCGCCTGAGCCGGTCGAAACCGGCCTGGAGGACCTTGCAGTGCTTTGCGCAAACTGCCACCGGGCCATCCATCGAACCAACCCGCTGATGAGTGTCCAGGAGTTTCGGGACCGCTACCATGCTACGACCCGGGGCGAGGACGCGGGCTAACAAGCCGCTGCAGCCGACCGGCTTCGCCGGCGGCTGAGCGGCAAGGCGCTATCCCTTCATCCAACACTTCCTCTGCTCCTCCCACCGCACGGGCAGGTTCTTCCGCAGCTTCTCCAGGCTCGGGCCTTCGGGTTCGCCCGTGTTCGCTGCCGTCTTCACTGCGTTTCGACGTGCTGAGCCGCGTCGTCGTGACAAGTCCCCGCGCAGGATCGCCTCGATGATGTCGGTCGCGAGGCTGGTCAGGCGGAGCATTCCGTCTCCGCGAGGCTACGACGGGACAAGCCGGCCGACATAGGTGCGGTCGCAGCCCGTCTTCGTCCGTCTTCGCTGCGTTTCGTCGTGACTTCGGCGTGACGAGCCGACGTCGTTGGCCAGGTCTTCGAGGTCCCTCGGCTGCGCTGAGGGCAGGTTGGCGTACTCGCCTGATTCCGACCGCTCCTGCCGGCGGCGGGGCTTCGCGATGGCCTCGATGGACCGGCCGGCCTCGCGGCTCTGCCCACCAGCGAACCTCTTGGTCTCCAATCGCGCCTCCCTTTCCGGAGTGGCGATGGCCCGCAGGCGGAACGCCGGTTGGTCGAGGCCCCCGCCGAGGTGTGGGTGACCGCCGGGGCGGGGCGTCGGGGGGGTGTTCGGGATTCAGGTTTCGCCTTCGCGGCCGGTCTGCCGGGCATGCGGGGCGGGGGGGGCGTCGGGTTCTGAAGGCGTGGCCGGGGGGTAGTGCTCGCGGAGCACCTCGTGCCATTGGGCCGGGGTCTTGACGGCGACGAAGGCCATGCGGACGGTCTTCGACCTGGGGTGGAGGCGGGCGTACTTGATGCCGAACTTCCGCATGTGCTTGGGGCCGCGGACGGGGCCGTAGAGGTCGCAGGCGTCGTCGAAGTGGCCCAGCAGGACCTGGCGCTGCTCGGCGAGGCCGGGGCGTGATGGCTGGCGGCCGGCGGCGAGGTCGGCGGCCTGGCGGAAGAACCACGGGTTGCCCAGGCAGCCGCGTGCGGCGGCGACGGCGTCGACGCCGGTGCGTGCGAGCATCTCCAGCGCGGCGGCGGGGGTCAGCACGTCGCCGGAGCCGATCAGCACGCGGTCGGGGAAGCGCCGGCGTGCGGCGGCGATGAAGCCCCAGTCGGCCGGGCCGGTGTACTTCTGCTCGACGCTACGGGCGTGGAGGCAGACGGCGGCGGCGCCGGCGTCGTAGGCGCCCTCGGCGATCCGCCAGAAAGCGTCGTCGGCGTCGTCGTTGGCGAATCGGCGGCGGAGCTTGAGCGTCACCGGGCGGTCGCAGGCGGCCAGGACGGCGCGGGTGATGGCCAGGGCGTGATCGGGCTGGCCCATCATGTAGCCGCCGCGCCGGCGGCGCAGGGCCTTGCGGACGGGGCAGGCGAAGTTGAGGTCGATGATGTCGAAACCCATCTCGCAGAGCACGGCCGCGGCGCGGGCCATCTCGTCGGGGTCGCTGCCGACGATCTGTCCGGCGACGGGGCGGTCGTCGGGGTCGGTTCGCACGAGGCGGTTGCGCAGCTTGCCGCGGATGAGCAGCATGCGGTCGAGCATCATCTCGGTGGCGCAGAAGGGGCAGCCCAGCCGCCGGCAGATCCGCCGGTAGGCCAGGTCCGAGTAGCCCGCCAGCGCCGCCAGCACCACCGGCGAGGCCACCTCGACCCCGCCGATGCGAAACGGTTTCCACAGATCGCTCATACTCACAGGATACACCGCCGCCGGCCGGCGCGGCCACCGGGCGCGGGCCGGGCGCCTTCGGCCTACATCCGCCAGGGCGAGCGCATCGGGCGGGTGAGCAGGCGGTTGGCGTCGTCGTCGTTGGTGAATCGCTCGGCGGCGACATCCCATGCCAGCGGCCGGCCGAGGCGCATGGCGATGTAGCCCAGGATGCACGCGCTGGCGGAGCGGTGCCCGATCTCGACGGGGGCGACGGTCTCGCCCCGCGAGCGGATGCAGTCGATCCAGTTGCCCTTGTGTGACCGGCTGCGGTAGAGGCGGACCTCATCTTCGCCGATGCGGCTTCGCAGGAGGGACTTCGGCTCGGCGTCGATCTGCCCGCGGCGGACGTAGACGCTCCCCTTGGTGCCCAGGAACTCCACGCCCTGGCGGTTCTCGCGGTTGTCGGCACAGATCAGCTTGATGCCGCCCGGGTAGGTGTACTCGATGTGGAACCGCCCGTGCACGGTCCAGGGGCCTTCCTTGGCGTACTCGGCCCGGCCGTGGATGGCCTCCGGCCCGCCGCGCTCGCAGCCGATGCCCCAGTGGGCGATGTCCATGTGGTGGCTGCCCCAGCCGGTGATCATGCCGCAGCAGTAGTCGTCGGTCCGCAGCCATCCCGGGCGGCCGTAGCCGCGGGCGGGCTGGACGCGCTTCTCGATGTAGGGCACGCGGCGGGCGGGCCCGAGCCACATTTCGTAGTCGAGCCAGTCCGGCGGGTCGGTGGGCTCGGCGGGGTCGGCGAACGGGTCGGCGCCGAAGCCGACCTTGACCGTGTGCAGCCTCCCGATGCGCCCGTTTCGAACGAGCTCGCAGGCGAAGCGGAAGCGGCTGTCGGACCGCTGCTGGCTGCCGACCTGGAGCACCGTGCCGTACCGCCGGCAGGTGTCGCTGAGGACGCGTCCCTCGGGGATGGTCAGCGTCAGCGGCTTCTGGATGAAGATGTCCTTGCCGGCCTCGGCGGCGGCGATCGCCGGCAGGGCGTGCCAGTGGTCCGGCGTGACGACGGTCACCGCGTCGATGTCGTCGCGGGCGATGACCTCGCGGAAGTCCCCGGTGGCCATGCACCCCTTGTACGCGCCGGAGGTGTCCCGCCGGGCGTAATGGCCCTCGACGCGCTTCTTCGCGTCCTCGCGGCGGTGGGCGTCGACGTCGCAGACGGCGACGACCTGCACGTCGCCATGGCCTAGCAGGCCCCGCATGTCGCCGGTGCCCATCCGCCCGACGCCGATGCAGCCGACGGTGATGCGGTCGTTGGCCGGGGTTGCGCCCCGCGTGCCGGTCAGCGCCCACGGCGCGGCGGCGGCCGCGGCGCCGGCGGCGGCGCCCTTGAGGAACGTTCGGCGGGATCTCGTCGTGGTCATCGGTCGGCTCCTTCGGCCCGGAGGCCGGCTACGTACGCGGCGTGACGGGCGGCGACGCGCCCGCCCTCGACATCCCCCCGGTGGATCAGCAGGCCCACGCGGGTGCTGAGGCTCTTGCCCTTGGCGAGCGTGAACGGCTTGCCGCTCCGCTCGTCGGGTCGGCGCGGCCCGAACGTGCCGTAGTCCCTCGTCAGCCAGCGCGGCCGGGCGGCGGCGCCGGCGGCGACGGGGCACAGCACCGCCAGGCCCTCGGTGGCCCCCTCGACGGTATTGGTGTAATCCACCCACGCCGCCCGTTTGTCGTGCGTGCCCTTCTGGTTCACCCCGCCGGCCGAGCTGACCATCCGCCCGCCGCCCTTGACGGCGTAGGTCGGGCTCATCCTCACGTAGGGCCAGGCGTAGTGCACGGCGTCGCTGACGAAATGCACGTCGCCGTAGGATGCCGTAAGCGTGAACGTGACGTCCAGCAGCCACTCCCCGCGGCCGAGGGCGGTGAATCGCATCCGCCGGGCCTCGTCCAGGACGGGCTTGTCGCGGTCCATCTCCCAGAGAAGCCTGGCATCGAGGAGGGCGCCGGGGTCGGCGGCCAGCAGCTTCTCGAACGCCACGTGGCGGACGCGGTCGCGGAAGGGCGAGTGGGGGTCCTTCTTGTCGATCCGCGTGTACCAGGCGTTGTAGAAGCTGACCTTCCGCCGGTCGCCGAGGCGGAGCGTGTCGGCGAACCACACCGACCGGTGGTGGGGGTACTTCTCCGGGTGGACGACCGTCAGCGCCCGCCCGGACGGGGCGCGGGGGACGAAGTAGGGCAGGTCCACGTCCCGCCCGTGGTGGTAGGTCAGGGCGGGCGCGCCGTCGATGCCGACGGTGAGCACGCCGTTGGCGTCGTCGCGGTCGAGGGAGATCTTCGGGGGCTTCGCGGCGGTCGCGGTGCCCGCGGCCGACAGGGCCAGGGCCGCGGCGGCGATGGCGAGGGCTCTGCCCATCATGCGGTACCTTTCGCGTTGGAGTCTCGGCGGGTGCGTTGGACGAGCTCGCGGACCTTGGCCTCGTCGACGTTCACGCCGAGCCCCGGCCCCTCGGGCAGGGCGATCCGGCCGTCTCGGACGGCCAGCGGCTTGTCGAGCACGTCGGCGGTGAGGAATTGCGGGCCGTTGAGGGCGGCGGGCTTCTTGAGGCCGAAGGCCGCGTACAGCCCGACCGTGGCGGCCAGGGAGATGTCCGGGTCGGTCAGGCCGCTGCCCAGCCACATCAGCCCGGCGTCGTTGATGATCTCGATCTGCCGCTTGTTGCTTGCCAGGCCGCCGCAGCGGGGGGGCTTCATGGCCACGCCGTCGAGCATGCCCAGGCGGATGAACTCGGCCAGCTCCACGGGTGAGACCACGCCCTCGTCCATGAGGATCGGCAGGGCTTTGAGCTTGCGGAGCGCCTGGTAGGCGCTGATGCGGTTGGGGCGCAGCGGGGCCTCCAGGACGTCCACGCCGGCGTCGGCGAGCTTCCCGGCGGCGACCTTGGCCGCGGGCACGTCGTAGCCGCCGTTGGCGTCGGCCCAGAGGAAGCCCTTCGGGGCGGCCTTGCGGACGACGCGGGCGAGCTTCGCGTCGTAGGACGGGTCCGGGCCGACCTTGATGTTGAAGTTGCGGTAGCCCTTCTCCCACCCCGCGGCCAGGACGGTCTCGGCCTCGTCGAGCGAGCGCGCGTTGACGGTCCAGCTCAGCGTCAGCGGCCCGCCTCGGGGCAGGCCCCACATCGCGTGCAGCGGCTTGCTCGCCAGCTTGCCCGCCAGGTCGTGCAGGGCCAGGTCCACCCCCGCCCGGGCCATCGGCATGCCCGTCGAGAAGCCCGGGGCGACGGCCTTGCCCATCGCGGCGTGCGCGCCGGCGATGTCCGCCGGGTCGCGCCCGACCAGCACGGGGGCGAAGTAATCCCGCAGCACGATGGTGACGGTCTCGAGCGTCTCGTAGCTCCACTTGGCGATGGGCACGCTCTGGCCCCAGCCCACCGTGCCGTCGTCGGCGGTGATCTTCACGATCGCCGCCGCCCGCCCCGCGCCGCCGTGGGGGCCGGTGAAGAACTTGAAGTACCCCGTCATCGGGTAGCGGAGGGGGAAGACCTCCACGCCGGCGATCCTCGCCCTGCCCGCCGCGCCGGCGAGGGCCGCCCCGCCGGCCGCCGAGGCCGCCGCCGTCGCCCCCACGGCCGCGGCGCCCTGGAGAAACGTCCGCCGCGTGATCCCGCCGCCCGTTCGTCGTGTCGATTCGCCCATCGCCTTCCGCGCTCCTTTCCGGTTCGTGGCGTCCCTATCCTACTGAAACGGCGAGAAACTTGCAGCGAACCGGCGGGGGGAGAGGGAAAATGATGTATGGACAGCACCACAGGAGCCTGCCATGACACGCCGTTTCTTCGCCATCACCTTCGCCGCCACGACCGCCCTTATCGCCGCCGCGGACGCCGGGGCGTGGCACGGGCGGGGGCATCACGTCGCCACCACGCTGGCTGTCCACGCCGCGGCCGACAGGCTGCCTCGCTTCTTTCTGCCCGCCGCACGGCGCGTCGCCCACTGCGCCCTCGATCCCGACCTGTTCACCCGCCCGATCGCCCCGCCGAGCCTTCACCGCAGCGAGGCGCCCGAGCATTACTTCGACGTCGAGCTGCTCGGCGGCGCCCCCGTGCCCGCCGGCCGGTACGACCTGCTGGCCTTCTGCGCCCGGCGCGAGATCGACCCTCGCCGCGTGGGCTTCGTGCCCTACGCCGTCGTCGAGTGGACGGGGCGGCTGACCGTCGCCCTCGCCGAGCACCGGCGCTACCCGGACAATCCCCACATCCGGGCCAAGTGCCTGGCCTACGCGGGCATCCTCAGCCACTACGCCCAGGACCTCTGCCAGCCGCTGCATACCACCATCCACTACGACGGGCGCGTCGGCGAGGACGGCAAGAGCCCGCGGACCGGCATCCACCAGAAGCTCGACGCCGCCCTGGCCAAGCTCGATGCCGACCCGAACCGCCCCCTCGCCGGCGTGAAGGTCACTGTCCACGACGAGCTCCTCCCGGCCGTGCTGGCCGAGCTGAGGCGCAGCCACGCCCTCGTCGACCGCGTGTACGAACTGGAGGACGCGTTGCCCCCCCTGGACCGCCCGCTGGCCGCGGACAGCGCGGCCCGGCCGCTGCTGGCCGAACGCCTTCGCGCGGCCGTGGCGTTCACCGCCGCCCTCTACGCGACGGCGTGGCACAACTCCGCGGCGGTGAAGCTGCCCGCCTGGTACGCCCGCCCCTACGAGCCTCCCCCGGCGAAGCGATGAGAGGCCGGCGTTGACCCGACGGGGGGGAGGGGCTTCGGCCGGCGGTCGGGCGCATACGAAAGGGGCGCCGGCGTGTCGGCCGGCGCCCCTTTCGGTTGCTGCGACAGGGTCTACTCGGCGTCCGAGTAGATGTGGGTACTCTCGGTCTCGCCAGCGGGGGTCTTCATCTGGTCGCTGGTCAGGGTGACCTCGAACCGCGTGTCGCCGGGCTTGAGGCCCTTGGTGACCACGCGGTAGGTGGCCTTGGCCTTGGGGGCCAGGGACTTCAGCGGCGCGAAGGTCACGGTCTTGCCCTCGACCTGCGCCTTGGTCGGCCCGTTGGTCGAGACGACGTCCTGCTCGGCCGGGGCGGTGCACTTGATCACGATGTTCGTCCCCATGGCGGAGCCCTGGTTCGTCACCGTGATCACGTACGTTTCCTGCTTGCCGACCTCGATCGGGTCGGCGAGGTCCACGCACTCCAGCAGGATCGCCGCAATGCCCTGGACCTTCGTGACGGCCTCGCCGGAGTCCTTGGCGCAGAAGGCCTGAACGCTGGCGACGTTCCGCAGCGTGCCCTTCTGGACGGCCTTGACCCGCACGGTCACGTCGGTCGACGCGCCCGGCTTCAGCGTGCCCAGGCTCCAGGTGATCGTCCGCCCGGCAGCCTTGCCTCGCCCGGCGTCGAGAAGCTGGACGCCGTCGGGCAGCGTGTCGGTCAGCACCGTGTTCTTCGCCGGGGCGTCGCCGGTGTTCTTGACCGTGATGGTGTACGTGACGTTCCGCCCCACGTACCGCATCTTCGGGGCCTTCTTCGTCAGCACCAGCACCGGCTGGCGAACCACCGTCTTGGCGGTGTCGGTCGCCTTGAGGCCGCCGTCGGCCGTCACCGTCGCGGTGTTCGTGTACGTGCCCTTCTTCGACGCCTTCGCCGTCAGCTTGCCCATCTTCGTCTCGCCCGCCTTCAGCGAACCCAGATCGAAGACGGCTTCATCGCGGCCGTCGGTCATCGTCATGCCCTCCGGCAGCTTGTCGACGATCCGCACGTTCTGGGCCGTCGCGCCGCCGGTGTTCCGCACGGTCATCGTGTAGGTGATCGTGTCGCAGAGGATCACCTCGGCCGGGCCGTCCTTGACCAGCTCGATCTTCGGCTCGGCGATGATCGTGCTGGCGCAGGCGCGGTCCTTGAGGCCGTCGGCGGCGGTGACGTCCGCGCAGTTCTTGAACGTGCCCGTCCGCGTGCCCTTGACCTTGACGGCCAGAGAGCGCCTGGCCCCCGCGGCCAGCGTGCCCAGCGACCAGGTGAGCTTCTGCCCGTCGGCCTTGGCCTGCGGCGAGCTGGAGACGTAGGCGATGCCGTCAGGCAGCACATCGGTGACGGTCACGTTGCGGGCCTCGACCTTCGCCGGGTTGCTGACGGTCATGCCGTAGGCGAACGTCTGCCCCTTGACCGCGCGGGCCGGGGCGGTCTTGGCGATCGCGATCCCCGGCGCCAGCCACGTCTTGCTCGTCTTGCCCACGTGGATCAGGGCCGCCGGCTTGCAGCACTGCTTGTTCGCCGGGCGGGTGATCGTCACCTCGACGTTGTTCGTGCCCGCGACCGGCTTGGTCTGCTTCAGCGTCGCGGTGGCCACGCCGTTCTTGTTCGTGTGGGTCGTCACCGCCGTGCCGCCGTCGGGGTCGAACGCGGCGCCGGGGCCGTTGAGAACCTTGTAGGTCACCTCGTAGCCGGCCAGCGGCGAGCCGTCGGAGTGCTTCATCACCTGCGTCTTGAAGACGTGGTCCGTGCCGATGCGGTTGGTCGCCGCCGGCGGCAGCTTCCAGGCGACGTCGTACCAGTGCTTCTGGGCGAAGACCTTGTGCTTCTCCCAGTTGTAGATGCCCGGGGCGTAGGCGATCACGTGCGTCGTGCCCTCCGTCGGCGAGGTGATCACGGCCCACGTCTGCCCGCGCTTGAGATGCACGTCGTCGGACGGGTCGTCCGTGCCACGCGTCAGGACGTGGTCGCCGTTGTTCGTGTGCGTCACGGCGAACGTGTTGGTCAGCTTGTGACCCCGGCTGGAACGCCAGCCGCTCTCGTCGACCTCCACGATCGAGCCGACGCTGCCCTCGGAAACCAGCCACTCCACGCGGCGGTTCGGCAGCGGCTTGCCCTCGTGGTCCTTCACCGTCGCGATCAGCACGTGCTGGGTCCGTACGGGATTCACGTCACGCTCGGGCGTGAGCTCGATCGTCGCCGCGTACGGGTCCCAGTTCGTGTAGTAGCCGCCCTCGGCCGGCTCGCCGTGCATCCGCTCGACGTCGCCCGGGGCGATCGTGAACGAGTGAGGGTAGGCGTCGCGACATCCTCCGACCGTCGCTACCAGCGCAAGGCCAACCAGTCCTACAACGTGCCAGCGTGCTCTCATGAGTCCGTCTCCTTGATTGCGCCCGTCGGGGCCGTCCTTGACGGGCTGACCAGGCTTCCAGGCGAGCATAAGGTTCCAAGCGGGATCCTTCCCGCCTAACTATTGCTATATACCCAACATTCGGGCGAAAAGCTCGCATTTCTTCAACTATATAGTGCGCGGTCGCCGGCGACCCGGAGAATCCCCACGCGCGATGACGGGGTGACAAGCGGCTTGCCGGGCTGTCCCGTCGCCGGCGGCAGGCCCTTGCCCTCTCGCATGCCGGCCGGCGCGGGGCGACTTCGCGCCCCGGCGCTGCCACGCTTGCCGCGACGTGCCCGCTGTGTAAACGGCCGCCACTCGCGAAGAACCCGCCGCCCCGGCCGACGCCCTCCAGAGCCCGCGTCGCGCCCTGT
>CAYLPJ010000101.1:0-10588 GCA_964385465.1 uncultured Planctomycetaceae bacterium
ACGATTACCTGCTGCACCTGCTGACGCAGAAATCGTAGATGCGATTGCCCTGGCCTGCCGCAGTCGCACGAGAACTTCCGGTGCGGCCCGACGCCGGGAATCGTAGGGTCCCCATGTCGGGCAACCAAACAACACAGGAGGTCCACGATGAGAGCAGCCGCATGCGCGCTGGCCCTGGCGGCGGTCACCTTGCCGGCCGGGGGCGACAACCCCTCCCGGTACCGCCTGCCAGAGGGGCTGATCGTGCCGGCCAGCTACGACGCGGCCTTGACATGTCTGGAATCCATGCGTCAGGGGGAGCGCCCGGCGTGGGCGTCCGAGGGCGTCGGCGGCGTGCCCCCGTACTTCCTCGCGGAGATCACCCCGCTGGAGCCGCCGCTGCTGGACGATGACGGTCCGCGATCGGGGACCCCGTGCCCCCCGCCCGAGATCGACCTGGAAGAACTGCTCTCGCTGGAGGTCGGCCCCGACGGGCTGTCCATCGACGACGTCGACAAGACGCTGACCTTCCTCAACGAGGTCGGCGACGATGACAAGGACGGCTTCGTGGACACCTACCGCGCCGAGGCCAACCCCACCGGCTACGTCGTGCTGCACTTCCGGTCCAGCAGGCACAACGTCCGGATCACCCTCGGCCAGCAGTACGACGCCCCCGAGAACCAACCGAGGCTCCAGCAGGACCCGCCGCCTCTTCAGACCGACAACAGCCCGGGCCCGCCGGCAGAGGGCGAGCTGACCGTCGTGCCCGAGCCCGCGTCCTGCCTGCTCCTCCTGTCGGGCGCCGCGGCGATCCTGTGGACCCGCCGCCGCCGCTGACCCGCGGTCCGCCATTCGCCTTTCGCAGTTTCGGTCCGTGCATCGCGGCCCCGGGCTGCTAAGATCACGTCCGTCAGTCACCAGGAGACAGCGATGGACCTGATTGGAGAAGGCACGCCCGGGGAGAGCCTGGGCGCCGCGGACATCGAGAGCATCGTCGTTGACGCCGCCCGGAGCATCGACCCGGCCGGCAAGCGAATCTGCGTGGTCCTGCCCGACCACACCCGCACCTGCCCGCTTCCGGTGATCGCCCGCCTGCTGCACCGCGAGCTCGCCGGCGAAGCCGCCGGCCTGGACTTCCTGATCGCCCTGGGCACGCACCCGCCGATGACCGAGGCGATGATCGACAAGCTCCTGGGCGTCGAGCCGGGGCGACGGGGCGAGGTCTTCCCCGGCACGGAGGTGCGCAACCACGTCTGGGACGACCCCGACGCCCTGGCGCATATCGGGCGGCTGGAACGCGACGCCATCGCCGCCGAGATGCCGCCGGAGACGCGGCAGTTCGCCCGCGACATCGACGTGACGATCAACCGCCGCGTGCTGGACTACGACCACGTGCTGATCTGCGGGCCGGTGTTCCCCCACGAGGTGGTCGGCTTCAGCGGCGGGGCGAAGTACTTCTTTCCGGGCATCTGCGGCGAGGAACTGCTGAACTTCTTCCACTGGCTGGGGGCGCTGATCACCTGCCCGCGGATCATCGGCACGAAGATGACGCCCGTCCGCAAGGTCCTTCACCTGGCCCTGGAGCACGTGCCGGTGGCCCACTCGGCGCTGTGCATGGTCGTGGCGGGCACGGACCTGGAGGGGCTCTACCACGGGGCGACGACCGAGAGCTGGTCGGCCGCGGCGGACCTCTCCGACCAGGTCCACGTGACGTACGTGGACAAGCCCTTCCACTCGGTGCTCTCCCGCGCCCCGGAGATGTACGACGAGCTGTGGACGGCGGCCAAGTGCATGTACAAGCTCGAGCCCGTGGTCGCCGACGGCGGGGAGCTGATCATCTTCGCCCCCCACCTGTCGGAGATCTCGGTCACGCACGGGAAGGTCATCGGCGAGATCGGCTACCACTGCCTGCCGTACTTCCTGAACCAGTGGGACCGCTTCCAGCACTACCCCTGGGGCGTGCTGGCCCACTCGACGCACGTCCGCGGGATCGGCACGTGGTCCGACGGACGCGAGTACCCGCGCATCAACGTGACGCTCGCCTCGCGGGTACCCCCCGAGCTCTGCGAGGCCGTCGGGCTGGGCTACCGGGACCCGGCCACTGTCGACCCGGCCGACTGGCAGGGGCGGGAGGACGAAGGCCTGCTCTACGTTCCCAAGGCCGGCGAGATGCTTCACAAGCTCACCGAACCGCCGCCCTGGCAGCGATTCTGACAGACCGGATTGCCGTGGGACCGGAATACCGCAAGACGGCAGCAACGCGTCCACGAACGCCTCGGACTCTTCCGGTTCTCCGGTTCTCCGGTAATCCGGTAGCCCGGTCCTCCGGCCTGCCCGTCCTCGGTCGCCTCGTCTTGACCTTCCCCCCGCCCTCGTGGGATACTACCGTGATTCGCCCGCCGCCGGCAGCGCGGAGGGGGCACCGAGAGTCTCGCGAGACCGCATGAGATGCTGAGCCTGGTAAAGAAGATCCTTCTCGCCCTGATCGGCGGCAGCCGCAACGACCGCATCATCCGCGGGCGCCTGCGGTTCATCCGCGAGCGGGTCAACCCGCTCGAGGACGAGATGCGCGCCCTCACCGACGAGCAGATGCGGGCCAAGAGCGACGAGCTGCGCCAGCGCCTCGCCGACGGCGAGCCGCGGGAGCCGGTCAAGGCCGAGGCCTTCGCGCTGATCCGCGAGGCTTCCCGCCGCGTCCGACAGCACCGCCAGTACGACGTGCAGCTTCTGGCCGGGATGATCCTCGACGACGGGTGGGTCGCCGAGGAGGCCACCGGCGAGGGCAAGACCATCGCCTGCTACCCGGCGATCTACATGGCCGTGCTGGAGGGCATGACGGCCCACGTCATCACGGTCAACGACTACCTCGTCCAGCGTGACGCGGAGTTCGCCCGGCCGATCTTCGAGCTGCTGGGCATAACGGTGGGCTACATCACCGCGGAGATGCCCACCTCCGGCCCGGAGGCCGACCCGCGCCGCACGGCGTACGCCTGCGACGTGACGTACGGCACGAACAGCGAGTTCGGCTTCGACTATCTCCGCGACAACATGAAGACGAACGTCGCCGACCAGATGCAGGGCTCGCTGGACTTCGCGATCATCGACGAGGTGGACAGCATCCTGATCGACGAGGCGCGGACGCCGCTGATCATCTCCGGCCCGGCCTACGGGGAGACCGACCGCTACCGCAAGGCCGACGGCGTCGCCCGCGAGCTGATCAGCCGCAACCGCCCGTGGGACCGGGCCAACCGGCAGGTGGAGGGGATCAAGCGGGAGCTGAAGGCGCTCGCCGGCGAGCGGAGCAAGGCCAAGGGCGAGAAGGTCGCGCGGATCGACCGCCAGATCGAACAGGCCGAGCAGCGCCTCGACGAGGCCGAGGACGAGCTCGCCGGGCTGACGAAGTACTACGAGGTCGAGCTGGACAAGAAGTCCGTCCACATGACCCACGAGGGGGTCACCGCCGCCCAGGAGATCGCGGGGATCGGCAGCTTCTACGTCGGCTCGAACATGGAATGGCCCCACCTGATGGACAACGCCCTGCGGGCCCATCTGGTCTACGAGAAGGACAAGGAATACGTCGTCCAGCAGGGCAAGGTCATCATCGTCGACGAGTTCACCGGCCGGCTGCTGGAGGGCCGCGAGTGGTCCGACGGCCTCCACCAGGCGGTGGACGCCAAGGAGCGCGTGCCGATCAAGGAGGAGAACCAGACGCTCGCGACGATCACGCTCCAGAACTACTTCAAGCTCTACAGGAAGCTGGCGGGGATGACCGGCACGGCGATGACCGAGGCCAACGAGTTCATGAAGATTTACTCGCTGGACGTCGCCTCGGTGCCCACGCACCGCCCGGTCAACCGCGCGGACCACAACGACCGCATCTACGCCGGCGCCGAAGGCGACAAGAGCGCCAAGGCCGCCCCGCGATACCTCTCCAACGCCCAGGCGGCCATCTACGAAGCGGCCCCGGCGAAGTACGACGCCATCGTCAACGAGATCCACGACGTCAGCCGCGCAGGCCGGCCCGTGCTGGTGGGCACCACCAGCGTGGAGAAATCCGAGCTGATCAGCGAGCTGCTCAAGCGGACCTACGGCGTCGAGCACGAGGTCCTCAACGCCCGCCCCGAGCACGCCCGGCGCGAGGCCGAGATCGTCCTGTCCGCCGGCCAGCAGAGACCGCTGAAGAAGGGCTCCAAGGAGATGGTCGGCAACGTGACCATCGCCACGAACATGGCCGGCCGGGGCACGGACATCAAGCTCGGCGAGGGCGTCGTGGCCGCGTGCTGCAAGACCCCCCCGGCCGACAAGATCACCGAGCTGGGACTCGAGCCCGAGGCGCTGTTCCCCCCCGGCGCGACGAAATGCTGCATCCACTGCGAGCAGTACGACCCGTCGACAAACTGCGCTCACTGCTGGAAGCCCAAGCTTCGTCCGGAGTTCCCCCGCCGCGGGCGGAGCGACTGCACCGAGCAGGTCCCCTGCGGACTGCACATCGTCGGCACCGAGCGCCACGAGGCGCGGCGAATCGACAACCAGCTCCGGGGCCGGGCGGGCCGCCAGGGCGATCCCGGCAGCAGCCGCTTCTTCCTGTCCCTCCAGGACGACCTGATGGCGGTGTTCGCCGGGGAGTGGACGGTCAAGGTCCTCGGCTGGCTGGGCCTCCAGGGCGACGTGGCCATCGAGGACAAGCGGGTGTCCAAGGGCATCGAGCGGGCCCAGCGGAAGGTCGAGGAACGCAACTTCGAGATCCGCAAGAACCTCCTCGAGTACGACGAGGTGATGGACCACCAGCGCCACACGTTCTACTCGACCCGCCAGAAGATCCTGGAAGGCCGGGAGCTCACCGGCCAGGTCCACGAGATGATCGAGGTCTCGCTGGCCGAGGCGGTGGACAGCTACCTGGACGGCAACTACCCGAAGCGGTGCATCGCCGAATGGGCGAGCAAGGCCCTTCAGATCCAGGTCCTCCCCGAGCGGATTTCCGCCGAGACGCCCGAGGAGCTGCCCGCCCTGGAGCAGCAGCTCCGCGAGCTGGCCAAGGAAGAGGCCGCCTCCACCATCAACGTGACCCTCGGCGAGTACATGGACGAGGACCTCGACCCCCGCGAATGGGACCTCCGCGGGCTCAGCGGCTGGGCCATGAGCCGCTTCGAGGTCAACCTCTCCCAGAACCAGCTTCGCCGAATGGACGCCTCGGAGGTCGAGGGCCGCCTCTACGAGGCCGCCGCCGAACGCATCGACCAGATCGACCTGACGCCGCTGGGGCGCTTCCTGGAAGAGGATTTCGCCCCCACCGCCCTGGCCGAGTGGGTGCGAGGCAAGTTCGACGTCGAAGTCTCTCCCGACGAGCTGACAGGCCAGCGGGCCGAGGTGGCCGAGACGCTGCGGCAGCGCGTCGACGCAGCCTACCGCCGGCGCGAGGTCGAGTACCCCGTCGAGTATGCCATGGACATGACCGTCGGCACGGCGGGCATGGACAACGCCTACGCCGCCAAGGCCCTCGCCGACTGGGCCAACCACAAGTACGGCCTGGACTGGACGGCCGAGCAGGTCAGCCGGCGCAAGCCCGCCGAGGTCTACCGCGAGCTGGTCGACCTGTCGGCGGCCTACCTCGACAACGGGCGGCTGGAGCAGGAGATCCGCGACGCCGTCGGCGAATCCCCCTCCCCCGCCGAAGCCGAGGCGTTCGCCGCCAGGCGTTTCCACACGCAGTTGCCGGCCGAGTCGCTCAACGGCGACGCGTTCGGCCGGCTGGTCGCGGTCGGGCGCGAGTTCCTGCGGCGCGAGATGACCGAGTTGGAGCGGTTCGTGCTGCTCCAGATCTACGACAGCTCGTGGAAGGACCACCTGCTGGCGATGGACCACCTCAAGAGCGGCATCGGGCTGCGGGGCTTCGCCGAGCAGGACCCCCGGGTGGCGTTCAAGCGCGAGGGTGCCAACCTCTTCCAGGAGATGCTCGCCGGCGTCCAGGAGAAGGTCACCGACATGATCTTCAAGGTCCGCCTGGCGGCCGGGGAGGAGATGGCCAACGTCTACCAGGTCTCCCACGCGGTCCACGAGCAGCTCCAGGGCTACGACCACCTCGCCCGCGACATGGCCGACCAGGCCGCGGCGACGCAGTCGCAGAAGCCCCAGACCATCCGCCGCGAGGTGCCCCGCGTGGGGCGCAACGACCCCTGCCCCTGCGGCTCGGGCAAGAAATACAAGAAGTGCTGCGGCGCCGGCGGCTGACCCCCCGGCGGCCGGCGGCCGGGAATCGGTGGACACTGGCCGGCAAGAGCTACGCCCGGCGATGAATGCGGCTCCGCCGGACGGGCCGCGATGCGATACAGCCGCCGAGAGGCGCCCGAAGGCAGCCGCGGGCGGGGCCTCGCGAACGGCCGGCCTTGGGCAGCCTCGCAGAGGCGGCCGCAAGCAGCCCGGGGCGCGAACCCCGGCGGAAGGACAGCCATGAAAGACTGGATCAGCAAGCGATTCGGCAAGAAGCAGAAGGACAAGAAGCTGGACGACCTCGCTCGCCGCGGGCTGACCCCCGAGGAGATCGAGGCCGAAGAGGAACTGCTCAAGAACACCGAGAAGGTCGAGCCCATCCACGCCGACGCCGAGCCCGGGCGCAACGACCCGTGCCCCTGCGGCTCGGGCAGGAAGTACAAGAAATGCTGCGGGGCGAAGTAGCCCGCCGAGAGGAAGAGATGACCACACGCAAGCCATGCAAGCTCGCCCTGGCCGACGGGCTGGTGCTGACCGGCACGGCCTTCGGTGCCGAGGCCGACGCCGAGGGCGAGGTCGTGTTCAACACGTCGATGGCCGGCTACCAGGAGGTCCTCACCGACCCGTCCTACGCCGGGCAGATCGTCACGATGACCTATCCGCTGATCGGCAACTACGGGATCAACGACGAGGACATCGAGAGCCACAACCGCCGCATCCAGGTCCGCGGGTTCGTCGTCCGCGAGCTCTCGCCGGTCGTCAGCAACTTCCGCAGCCGCCGCGGCCTCGAGGACTACCTCGCCGCCGAGGGCATCTGCGGCCTCGCCGAGGTGGACACCCGCGCGCTGACCCGCCACATCCGCCTGGCCGGGGCGATGAACGGCGTGATGAGCACCGCCTGCCTCGACGACGCCGAACTGGTCGCCCGGGCCAAGGCCGTGCCCCCCATGGCCGGGGCGGATTACGTCCGCCACGTGACCCCCGCCGAGGCCTACGATTGGCCCCACGGCTACGACAGCCCGTTCGCCCAGGGCCACCGCGACCACGGGCAGCGCATCTTCCGCGTGGTCGCCATCGACTGCGGGGCCAAGGTGAACATCCTCCGCAACCTCGTCGAGTGCGGGTGCAAGGTGACCGTCGTTCCCGCCGACACGCCGGCCGAGGCGATCCTCGAGCGCAAGCCCGAGGGCGTATTCGTCTCCAACGGCCCCGGCGACCCGGAGGCGGTGACGTACACGATCGAGACGCTCAAGGGCCTGGTCGGCAAGGTGCCGATCTGCGGCATCTGCCTGGGGCACCAGTTGCTCTGCTGGGCCGTCGGCGGGCGGACGTACAAGATGAAGTTCGGCCATCGCGGGGCAAACCAGCCGGTGCGGAACGAGGCGACGGGCAAGGTGGAGATCACCAGCCAGAATCACGGCTTCGCCGCGGACGCCGAGTCCCTCGCCGCCGGCGGGGCCGTGGTGACCCACCTGAACCTCAACGACGAGACCGTCGAGGGCTTCACGCACCCCGACAAGGCCTTGTTCAGTGTACAGTACCACCCCGAGGCCAGCCCCGGTCCCCACGATGCAACGTACCTGTTCGACTGCTTCCGCGACATGATGGCCGACGGCGCGGCCCCGACGGCCGAGCAGATGCACGCCGCCCAGCGGAACCTCGCCGAGGCCGGGCGGAAAATGTAAGCGCGCCTCAGCGGCGGCGGCGCAGCAGCCCCATGCCGCCGAGACCCAGCAGGACCAGCGCCGTCGGCTCGGGGACGGCCTCGTAGCGCGACAGGGCCTCCAGGAAGTAGTAGTCGCCGTAGCTCGTGCCGATGTGGCTGTTGCCCCCGCTTCTCTCGGAGCCCTCCAGAAGGATGCTCTCGAAGCCCGTGCCGTCGGAAAGGTACCCCGGGCCCGCCAGGGAGAGCAGGATCTCCTCGGCGGCCGCGAAGTACCGATCCGCGTCTTCCTCCCCGACGTAGCCCATCAACTCCAGCAGCGCCGAGGCCGCGACCGCCCCGGCCGAGCTGTCCTTCGGCGGCATGCCGGGATCGTCGAAATCGTTCGGAGGAATCCAGTCGGAGGGCAGGTTGGCGATGAAATAGTCCGCGAGGTCCTGGGCGGTCTGGAGCATGTTCGCGTCGCCGCTCTCGCGGTAGGTCATCGTGAACCCGTACATGCCCCACGCCTGCCCGCGCGTCCAGGTCGTGTCGTCCGCGTAGCCCTGGTGGGTGTACCGGTCGAGGATCGCGCCGGTCTGGCGATCGAAGTTCACCACGTGGAACGTGCTGCCGGCCGGGCCGTCCGTGCCGTCGCGAACGTGGGCCTCCCGCGTCGTGTAGGCGTGTTGGAGGGCGACGCCGTGGAGGTTCGGGTCCCCGCCGTTCCTGGCAGCCCAGAACAGCATCTCCAGGTTCATCATGTTGTCGATGATCACGCGGAAGTCGCTGTCGTCGATCCCGCCCCAGGAGCGGATCGCACCGACGACCGGGTCGTAGCGTGTCGCGAGCGTCTCGGCCGCGGTGAGCACCACGTCCTTCGCCGCGGCGTCTCCGGTGAGCATGCTCTGCTTGCCGAACGTGTTGTGGATGACGAAGCCGATGTCGTGCGTGCCGTTGTTGGTCTTCTGCCCCTCAAGGCCGGCCGTCTGGGCAACCGCGCGGTCCCGCCACGCCGTCTCGCCCGTCCGCTCGTACATCTGCCAGAGCTGGCCCGGGAAGAAGCCGCTCGTCCAGGACGAGGCGCCCCGCAGGTCCCACGTGCCCCCGCCGCCCGTCACGTGGGGGTAGTCCGTGCGGGCGATCTCGTCGTACTCGGCCGCGAGCTGCCCGCCGGCGAAGTCGAACAGCCCGTCGATGTCCAGTTCGCGCTGCGGCATCGCCGCCGGCGTCGAGAGGTCCTCCCCGGGCCTGACGTGGATGTCGTCGAGCATCACGTACGTGCCCGAGCCGCTATCGCCCACGTTGGCGAAGAACGTCGTCAGGTCGTTGCCCGCCGTGCCGTTGCGGAAGCGGAGATCGTCCCCCACCTTCCGCTGCGATGCAATGGACCCGCCCTGGATGTAGAAATCCGCAACGTCCGCGTCGTTGTCCACCACCATCCACACGTCGTACCACTCCCCCGGCGACAGGCCCGACGCGCCGCCGTTGAGCGTCAGGTCGTCGTAGCCGTTCCAATACCGGCCGCGAACCTTCACGTTCGAGCCGTCCGCATACACCAGGGCCGTCGCCTCGTAGCTTCCCCAGGCCGTCGGCGTGGTGACGTCCGACAGGCCGAACCCGTGATCGACCGTCGCGGCCGCCGGGCGGAATCGGAAGAACAGCGTGGCCGTATCGCCCTCGTCGATCGCCAGCGGCCCGAGGTCCCTGTACAGCAGCGTGTCCTTGGAGCGGACCTGCGCGAACCGGTTGCCGCCCCGCGTGTAGTCCCGCCCCACGGACGTCGCCGCGCCGGCCGAATGCCACCCGCCCTGGCCGTCCAACGGCCCGACGGAGAGCGACTCGAAGTTCTCGAAAACGTCCGCTCGCGCGAACGGAGAGACAACCGACAAAGCCAGGGCGATGATGACAAAACCGGTGCGATATGCGTACTTCATCCCAAACCCTCTTCCGACATGTTCGGTCCCATGGTACGCCTTCTTCCCCACCAATCACCGTCGTGCGATGCCGAGCACAAGGCCGCAGGCCCCGCGTCCCCGATATCCTACCACACATGCCGAATCTCAGGTCCGTGACCTGTACTTCCCGGCCCGGGGCTTGCGGTCCGCGATGCGAGCCCCCGGCAGTTCGCATCCGCGTTCACCCCCTCGATGCCCGCTGTCCATCCCTTGGCTCCTTCGCCGATCGTCAGCCGCCCTCCCCGCCGTCCCCGGACTCGCTGCCGCCGCTTTCTTCCTTGAGCTCCTCGATGCGGTCCCTGAGCCGGGCGGCCTTCTCGAATTCCAGGTCTTCGGCGGCCTTGTACATCTCCTCCTCGAGCTCGGCGATGACGGTCATCACGTCGTACTCGCGGTCCTCGGCGCGGATGGCCTGGCGTGCGGTCTTCCGGGCGCGGAGCTGGTCGGCGAGGGCGGTGCGGATCTGCTTGCGGATGGTCGACGGCGTGATGCCGTGCTCGGCGTTGTAGGCGAGTTGGATCTCCCGCCGCCGGTTCGTCTCGTCCATGGCCTGCTGCATCGAGGGCGTGACGCGGTCGCCGTAGAGGACCACCTGGGCGTTGACGTTCCTGGCGCATCGCCCGATCGTCTGGATCAGGCTGGTCGCCGACCGCAGGAAGCCCTCCTTGTCGGCGTCGAGGATGGCCACGAAGGACACCTCCGGCAGGTCGAGGCCCTCGCGAAGGAGGTTGACGCCGACGAGCACGTCGAACCGCCCCTCGCGGAGCTCGCGGAGGATGTCCATCCGCTCCAGCGTGTCGAT
>CAYLPJ010000102.1:0-10532 GCA_964385465.1 uncultured Planctomycetaceae bacterium
GCCGCCGCACTCCACAGGGCGCGACGCGGGCTCTGGAGGGCGTCGGCGGGGGCGGGGGGTTCTTCGCCGATGGCGGGCGTTTACACACCCGCTACGTCGCGGCGAGCGTGGCGTCGGCGGGAGCGGGGCGGTCAGGGTTGTGGGGCGAGGCAGATGACGCGGCCGTCGGCGGTGGCCATGTAGAGGCGGCCGCGGGCGGCGATGAGGGCGTCGAAGACGGGGACGGAGTCGAGCTCGAAGGCGTGGAGCTTCCTCCCGTCGTCGCGAGCGGCGACGTAGAAGAGCCCTCCGGCCTTTCCGCGGTTGGCGGCGTCCTGTGCGGCGAGCAGCTTGCGGTTCTGCGGCTCGTCGACGCGCCGGCCGATCTTCGTCTCGTCGACGAGGTCCCTGGGCCCGGCGAGGAAGATGGCATCTCCGGCGAGGCACATGGCCCGTGGGATCAGTGGCAGGTCGTGCTGCCAGTAGTGGGCCACCCCGCGTCCGCGACGGCGGCGTTTGCCGGCCTTGCGTTTTGCGGGTGCGGGCTGGGGCACGGGGGGGGCGTCGGCGTCGGGGCGGGGCGCGGCCCAGAGGTGGTGCTCGATGGGCGTGGTCCATCGGTAGAAGTTGCCCTTTCGCCCGAAGCCGTAGACCTTGGTGTCGTCGAAGCAGAGGATCTTTCCGGAGGGCGTGACGCGTCCGGCCTGGCTGTAGCCGGCCCATCCGCCGAGGAAGCGGCTGCCGTAGACCCAGTAGGTACGGTGCCAGTAGGTATCGTCGAGGAAGCCTGTGGGGCTGAACAGGTGCGCCCGGTCGGGCTGCTGGGTGACGGGGATGGAGTATCGCTCGGGGTTGCCCTTATAGGGCAGGGCCTCGAGGGGCGCGGGCCGCCCCTCGGGGCCGAACACCTGCGACCGCATGTACACCCCCTTGCCGTCGGCCGAGAGGATGTCGGGCAGGGAGACGGGCATGTTGTGCTGGCGGGCGTAGTCCTGCACGGCCTTGCCTTCGGGGACCTGCCGGCCGAGGCGGGTGGTTGAGAGGACCCGCCCGCCGGCGGCGTCGAGGCGGTAGAGCCACATCCCGCCGTCGAGGAAGCGGGACCGCCCGGCGACGGCCCAGGCGACGCCGTCGCGGACCAGCACGCTGCCGTGGACGGGCCAGACGCTCTCGACGCGCCCGCAGTCGACGAGTCGGCCGGGCCCGGGCGCGGCGCGGAACCGCCAGACGAGCTCGCCGTCGTCGGCGCGGAGGCAGTAGATGCAGCCGTCGGCGCTGCCGAAGATCACCCTCCCCCTCCAGACGGTCGGCGGGGAGTCGACGCGCCCGTCGGCGGTGAACCGCCACAGGGCCTTGCCGTCCTCGGCCGAGATCGCGTGGACGGCGTGGGCGTCCACCTGCGCGACGAACAGCCGCCCGTCGGCGGCGACGAGGCTGCTCAGCCGCCCGCCGAGTTCGACCGACCAGGCCGGCCGGACGTTTGCCGGCACGGGCGAGCCGGCGCGCCCGCTGCGGGCGCTGTCGCGGCGGTAGGTGGGCCAGTCGGCGGGGTCGGCGTCGGGCTTGGCCGGCGGGGTGTCGCAGGCCGGGCCGCGGGCGAGGCGTTCGGCCGGGGGGGTGTCGTCGCGTTCGGCGGGTGTGCCGGCCAGTGCGGAGAAGCCGGACAGCTTGGCCTCGGGGAAGCACGCGCAGGGGTGCTGGGGCGCGTAGAGCAGGCCGTTGGCGGGCATGACGCCGTAGAGGCAGGCCCCGCGGACCCAGTGATTGACCGACCAGGACTTTTCGGCGACGTCCACGAACTCGACGCCGGTGCGGCTGGTGAGCAGGTAGTTGGTGGTGGCCTTGCTCCGGTAGCAGCGGTGGTGGAACCAGTAGGTTTTCACGTCGGGGTCGAACTCGCTGACGACCTTTCCGGTCCGCACGTCTCGCCCGGTGACCGTGCCGACGGCGTGCCCGCTGGTGGTCTCGCCGTACCATGCCACGCCGTCGATGACCAGCAGGTCCTCGCTGGAGGCGTAGCCGCTGAGCGGGTGGTCGGCGGTCCAGAGGCGCTTTCCCGTCGCGGCGTCCAGGGCGGTCAGGGTATCGGGCTTGTCCACCTTCCACGAGCGGTTGCCCTTGGCGGCGAACTCCCCGCCGGCGAAGAGCACCACGTCGCCGGCCAGCACGAGCGTGGGGGTGAAGCGGAGGGGATAGCTCTTGGCGCGTGGGACCGGCTCGCTGCGCCAGAGCGGCTCGCCCGTGGCGCGGTCGAGGGCGACGATGCGGTCGTCGGCGAAGAAGACCGCCCGCCCGCCGCCGACGCCGAGGGTCCCTCGGAGGACCGGCCCGTCGTGCTTCCAGAGCAGCTTTCCGGAGTCGGCCTCGACGGCCAGCAGCGCCGGGGCGCCGGTTCGGCAGAGGAACAGGGCGCCGCCCTCGCAGACGATCTCGCTCGTGCCGGCGGTCTGCTCGTAGGTGCGGACCGTCTCGCCGGTGGCGGCGTCGAGGGCGTGGACCTTGCCCTCGATCTTGAGCGTCACGTACACGCGGTCCCCGACGGCCACCAGCTTGCGCGGCAGGTGCGCGGGGCCGCTCTTGAGCCCGTGGAGGTGGTGGAACCACTCGGCGATGGGTCGCCGCCAGAGCAGCAGGCCGTTGAAGGCGTCGCGTGCGACGAGGTTCCACTCCGGCGGGGTGAGGATCGAGACGTCCGGGGCCTCGTCGAGGATGGTGAACACCCGCCCGCCGGCGGAGACCGACGCGCTGACGCTCGACATGCGGTCGTGGTGTCGGGCGTAGCGCGGCCCGGCCAGCCACTGCATGCCTTGCGGGGGGGCGACCTTCTCGTCGTCGGCGACGGCGTTGTTGCCGGGCCCGTGGAGGAAGTGCGTCCAGTCGTCGATGCCGTCCGGGCGGGGCTTGCGCCGGGCCGTCCACTTCCCGCCGGCCCGCCGGCAGAGCACGCCGCCGGGCGCCAGCACGCGGAGGGCCTCGTCGGCGGTCACGTCGCCGGCGCGGTCGAGCACGACGACGTTGGCGAGGTTGTCGATGTAGGGCAGCCGCCGGCCGTCGAAGGCGGAGATGCTCACCGCGCCGTACGTCCCGGCCTTGCGGACGGCCTCGCGCGCGGCGGGGACCTTGGCGGCGTCGGCGGTCAGGCCCTGGACGAGGAACCTCCCGCCGTCTGCCAGCTTGGCGGTGGTCCGGCCGGCCCCGCAGCCGACGTGGACGATGAGCCCGCCGGATGCCCCGGCGGCGTCGAGGATGGCCCGGGCCTCGTCGCCGGCGTCTGCGGCGGGCGCGTGCAGGGCCGCGGCGAGGACGGCGGCGGCGAGAAGCTCGCGGTGGTGTCTGATGCGCTTGGACATGTGCTCGTGCTCCCGATGGTTCAGGGCGGTCTGGCGTGGGTCCACTATACCCAACGCGCCCGCCCGGCGCGAAGGCCGGGGATGGGGCATTGCCAGCGGCGGCGCCGGCGGCGATGATGGGGGCGTTCGAACCGCAGCGACCCTGAAGGAGCCAGCCATGAACCGACGTGACGCGATGAAGACGACGCTTGCCGCCGGCGCCGCGGCGATGGCCGCCGGGAGCGCCCTCGGCCAGGACGCCAAGGCCGATGCCGTGGGCACGAAGTTCCGGATGAAGTACGCGCCGCACTTCGGCATGTTCCGCCAGAGCGCGGGCAAGGACCCGATCGACCAGTTGAAGTTCGCCGCCGACCAGGGCTTTCACGCCTGGGAGGACAACGGCATGGGGCGGAAGAAGCCGGAGCTCCAGGAGCGGATCGCCAAGGAGATGGACCGGCTGGGCATGACGATGGGCGTCTTCGTGGCCGGGCTGGGGCACCTGATCCAGGACCCCGGGAAGATCCGTGACGACGTGAAGAAGCGGGCCGCCGCCGCCGTCGAGGTCGCCAAGCGCGTCAACGCCCGCTGGTGCACCGTCGTCCCCGGCGGGGTCAACCAGCGGATGGAGGAGGCCTACCAGACGGCCAACTGCGTCGAGAACCTCCGCGCCGCCGCCGGCGTGATGGAGCCGCACGGGCTGACGATGGTCCTCGAACCGCTGAACTGGTTCGCCAACCACCCCGGGCTGTTCCTCCGCAAGGTCCCCCAGGCCTACGAGATCTGCCGGGCCGTCAACAGCCCCTCCTGCAAGATCCTCGACGACCTCTACCACGCCCAGATCCAGGAGGGCAACCTCATCCCCAACATGGAGATGGCCTGGGACGAGATCGCCTACATCCAGGTCGGCGACAACCCCGGCCGAAAGGAGCCCACCACCGGCGAGATCAACTACAAGAACATCTTCCAGTGGCTGTTCAAGAAGGGCTACAAGGGCGTGATCGGGATGGAGCACGGCAACAGCGGCAAGGGCAAGGAAGGCGAGCAGGCCGTCATCGCCGCCTACCGCGAGTGCGACTCCTTCGAAGTCTAGCGCCCCCCGGGGCCTCGGGTGGTGACGACATGAATCTGGCGTGGATCGCGATGGCGGCGGCGGTGGCCGCCGGAGGTGACGGCGTGGGCGACGGGCGGAAGTGGGTCATGGTCGAGGCGTGGCGGAAGGACGGGCCGCACCGCAAGTACCGCACCGTCACGCTGGACCACCTGCCGGGCTTCGAGGCCGAGGCGGCGAAGCTGGGCCGCTTCGGCGGGCGGGCGGGAAAGCGGCTCGAGGCCACCGGCGCCTTCCGCGCCCGGAAGCTCGGCGATCGGTGGTGGCTGATCGACCCGGACGGGCACCCGTTTCTTCACGTGGCCGTCAACGCCGTCCGGATGGGTCGGGGCCCGGCGATGAAGAAGGCGTTCGCCCGCCATTTCAGCGGCAAGGCGGACTGGGCGGGCAAGACCGCCTCGATGCTGCGGGAGCACGGGTTCAACGGCACGGGGTCGTGGTCGGACGACGCCCTGCTCGCCGAGGCCCAGCCGCGGATGGTCTACACGCCGAACTGGAAGTTCATGACGACCTACGGCAAGCAGCGCGGGGGGATGTGGCAGGTGGCGGGGCACAAGGCGTTCACGAACGACTGCATCTTCGCGTTCGACCCGAACTTCGCGACGTTCGCCGAGCGGCACGCCCGGAAGCTCGCCGCCACGGCCGACGACCCGTACCTGCTGGGCCACTTCACCGACAACGAGCTTCCCTTCCCGCGCGACCTGCTGGACAAGGCGCTGAAGCTGCCGGCGAAGGACCCCACGCGGATCGAGGCGGTCCGCTGGCTGACCGAGCGGCGGCACTCGGCGGAGGCCGACCTGACCGAAGCCGACCGCGACGCCTGGCGCGGGCACGTGGCGGAGACGTACCTCGGGATCGTCAGCCGGGCCATCCGCAAGGTGGACCCGAACCACCTCGTGCTGGGCCCGCGGTTCCACGGCTCGGAGAAACGCTGCCGCGAGGTCTGGGCCGCGGCGGGCAGGCACTGCGACGTCATCGCCGTGAACGTCTACGGCGTCTGGACGCCCCGGGCGAAGGACGTCGCCCGCTGGCAGCGATGGTCCGGCCGGCCCGTGCTGGTCACCGAGTGGTACGCCAAGGGCCACGACTCGGGCATGGCCAACCTCACCGGCGCCGGGTGGACCGTCCCCACCCAGGCCGACCGCGGGCGGTTCTACCAGGCGTTCGTGATCGGCCTGCTGCGGAGCAAGGCCTGCGTGGGGTGGCACTGGTTCAAGTACCAGGACAACGACCCGGCCGACAAGACCACCGACCCGTCGAACCGGGACTCGAACAAGGGGATCGTCTCGGCCGGGTACGAGCCCTACACCCCGCTGCTGGAGGCGATGCGCCGCCTCAACGACGCCGTCTACCCGCTGGTGGACTACCTGGACGCGCGGGAGTAGACGACCGCGGACCTCGGTCCGCGGGCGGGTTCCCCTCGGAAACTACCAGCAATATATTGGCTATTACAGCTATATGGGTCTGATAGTGATAATAGATAGTTCATGACGAGGAGAGATGCTGTCCTGGCACCATGAGCGCGGCCAGGCTGACATTCCGGGGCCGGCCGAGCAGGCCAAGGCCCTGGCCGGGCGGGTGAGAGGCCTTCGCCTTCTGCGGGCATGGACGCAGGCCACCCTCGCCGAGCGGGCGGGGGTGAGCATCGCATCGTACCGCCGCTTCGAGACCACCGGACGTGCCTCGCTGGGCCTGGTGCTGAAGGTCGCCCACGCCCTCGGCCGCCTGGAGGAGTTCGACGAGCTCTTCCATCCGCCGGCTGCCCGGAGCATCGAGGAGTTGGAGCGACGGACCACCCGCCCGACACGCAAGCGAGGCAGCCGATGAAGAAGCTCGACGTCCGCCTCAGGCTGCTGGACCGGATGGAGCCCGCCCGGCGTTCGAGATGGATAAGGCTATGGGATACATCGTCTTACATCGGATCGGCCGCGATGCCGATCCTGCTGGTCAACGGCTCGAGCGACCGCTTCTACCCGCTGGACTCCCTCGCCCGGACGATCGACCGGCTTCCGGGCCGCCCCCGCAGACGCCACCGCCTGGTTCGTGACCGTCAAGGACCGTCGCGGCGCCGTGACCAGCACCCCGCCGATCTGCCGGCCGGGGGCGGCGGGGCGCGGCGATCCGGCCGGCTCGGGGTCGTGACGGACCCGCAGGCCCGGGGCTACTTGCTTTCGGCGTCGGTGGCGGCGAGGAGTTGGAGGGTGCACTTGGCGCGGTGGCGGAGGGCGCGTGGGGTGGGCTTGTCGGCCTTTGCCAGGAGGTTCTGCTCGGCGGCGGCGTAGCAGAGGACGCCCTTTGCGGGGTCCCAGCGGACGAGCCCCTCGGCGCGGTAGGTCCCCGATGCCACGTGCACACGGTCGCCGTTGCGGAGGGTCAGGTTGGTGTCGGCCAGCTTCAGGTCGGCCGAGAGGGTCATCGCCATCACCGGCCGGGATGCGTAGTCCTGCCACCCCAGCACCTGCCACTTGCCGGTCAGCTTCAGCGGCCTGCCTGTCGCCCCCGGGACGGGCAGGTCGAAGGCCTGCTCCCACGCGTCGCCGGGGGCGACGGGCTTGTCGGGCGCGATGGTCAGCAGCGTCCAGAACCTCGGGTCGACGCCGGGGAGGAAGTAGACGGCGATCGGCGCCAGGCCGGTGCCGAACCGGCAGGCGCCGCGTGGCCCGAAGGTCAGCGTCATCGGGCGGCGGAGGGGGCTCTTGTCGGCGACGCTGACCTGCCAGCGGTCCCGGACCTTCACCCGCGTGCGGTCCCGGGTGGCGTCGATGCCCAGGGCGCCCTCGGGCCCCTCGCCGTCGCTGCGCAGCCGCTCGCCGAGCAGCTCGAAGGTGCACGAGCCGCGGAGGAGCCCCGCGGTGCGGACGGCCTTGGTCGCCAGCACGAAGGTGAAGTCCGTGCCCATTTTCCCCCAGGCCAGCTCGCCGGCGGGGTTCGGCGCCCAGGCGGTGGCCCCGTCGAGGGTCAGGCGGTAGCGCAGCCGCCTGCCGTCGCGGTACGCCGGCCGGATGCGGACCTTCGCCTCGGGCTTGCCCGCCGCGGGGGCCTCGGGGGCCGGCCCGCCCGCCAGCGCCATCACCGCCGCGATGCCGATTCCGTGGATGCCGCGCATGTCGTGGCTCCTGTGTCCCGGGATACCTATCGTGCATACGCGCGTCCGGGCGTGAGGGTTACGGCGAACCTGCCGGCGGCGGGGGGCGGATCGTATCGTCGCATAAGCAAGGTAACATTTGTAATAC
The DNA here is from genome assembly GCA_964385465.1 of uncultured Planctomycetaceae bacterium. Taxonomy (GTDB): domain Bacteria; phylum Planctomycetota; class Phycisphaerae; order SM23-33; family SM23-33; genus CAYLPJ01. The sequence goes on from CAYLPJ010000102.1 coordinate 7,650, forward strand.
CTTGACATTGCGCCGGGGCGGGCGTAGAGTATACTCCTGCGGTTGAAAGGAGACGGACCGACCCCGCGCCGCCTCGTGGTCGGAGCCGCCGCGTGCGGCGGCCGGGCGGCGCGACCGGAACGGTCCCCAACGCTGTGCACCGCGGCCGGGACGCCCGTGCCGGGCGAAACGCCAGGGGCATGGTGCCAACGGAGGCAGACTCATGAAGCGCCCGAGCTTCGTGGTCCTGCTGGCTGCGGTCTGGGCATGCGCGGCGGGCTCTACGTCGGCGACGACGGACGACCTCGTCTTCATCCATCACTCCTGCGGGCGAGACTGGCTCGAACGCGGGGGGCTGCATGATGCCCTGCTGGCCAAGGACTACATCGACGAGCGGAACGACATCTACTACGGCACGGACCTGCCTCCGGACCCGGCCCGGCCGGACTCGCTGGGCCCCACCCCCGGCGACCGCACGTACATGGATCACTGGCTGGGGTGGTTCAACGACTACTTCGAGGGCATCCGGGCCCGGGGCACGGCGGACGGTGTCAACCGGATCGTGATGTTCAAGAGCTGCTACCCGGCGAGCAACGTCGTTTCCGAGGGCACGCAGCCGGGGGACCCGTTCAGCTCGACGAACACGGTGGCGAACTACCAGGCCGTCTACCGCCATGCCTCCGGGGCGGGCAACACCTACACGCACGGGGGGGCGACGTACCGCCCGCTGGAGGACGTCTTCGCCGCCAACCCGGACACGCTGTTCATCCCCGTGACCGCGCCGCCGCGTCACTACGGCCCCTCCGACGCCACGACCGACGCCGAGGCCGCCCGCGCCCGCGCGTTCAACTCCTGGCTGACCGACACGTGGCTGCCCTCCTACCGGGCCGACAACCCCCTCCACCACAACGTGGCCGTCTTCGACTGGTTCGATTTCCTGGCCTACCCGGCCGACCACGCGGCGCACCCCAACCGCCTGCGGAGCGAGTACGGCGGCGGGGCGGGCAACTCCCACCCGAACACGGACGCCGACCTGGCCTCGACGGCGGCGTTCGCCTCCGGGGCGGGCAACGTCCTCGATGCCGCCTGGTCGGCCTTCGCCGGGCAGACCTGCTGGCAGGGCGGCGAGGGGGACTGGCACGGCGGGGGCAACTGGGACCGCGGCGAGCCGGACGCCGCCCGCGACGCCTGCATCGACGCCGGGGAGGTCCAGCTTCTCTACGGCGCCGCCGAGGCCCAACGCGTGCGGCTGGGCTATCGCGGCGAGGCCACCCTGCTGTGGGCGGGGGGCACCCTCGAGGCCGGCAGCTACGACGTCGGCCCCGGCGGGACGCTGCTGGTCAGCTCCGGCAGCCAGGACTGGCTGGTGGAGACCGAGTTGAACGTCGAGGGCGGCACGGTGAGCCTGCCCAGCGGCGGGCTGAAGGTGGACGCCGCCGGCGACGCCAACCTCGCCGGCGGGTCGGTCCTCGCCCCGACGGTCTACATCGGCCACGCCGCCGGCTCGGACGCGGCGATGGCACACACGGGGGGGCGCCTCGCCGACTGCTGGGACTTCAGCCTCGGCGTGCAGACCGGCTCGCGGGGCACCTACACCCTGGGCGCCGGCGGGCGAATCGAGATGCGCTTCGACTACGAGCACACCGCCGAGACGATCGGCCGGCGGGGCGAGGGCGCCTTCGTGCAGACCGGCGGGGTGAACCGCACGCCGGTGCTCCGCATCGGAGACGGCGCCGGCTCGTCGGGGACGTACACCATCTCCGGCGGGGAGCTGACCGCCAACGAGCTCCTCGTCGGCGGCAGCGACCCCACGGCCGCCGGGACGCTGAGCATCCCGTCCGCGGCGCCGGAGATCACCGTCGGCGAGGTCTTCCGGCTCGGGGCCGGCGGCTCGCTGTCGGCCGGGGCCGGCGCGACGGTCCGCCTGGCGGGTGCGGACCTGGAGATCGAGACCACCGACGCCGCCGCGGCCTCCGGGCTGGCGGAGCTGACGCTGGTGGTCCAGGACCCCGAGGGGGCGCGGCAGAGCTTCGAGGCCGCCGGGCGGGACCTCGGCGCCGTCGCGGACGGCTGGGTGGAGAACTTCGCCGTCGGCTCGCTGGAGCTCGGCGACGACGCCAACGGCGCCCTCCTGGCGCTGGTGGACCGCTTCGACAACCAGCCCGGGCTCGACGAGGCCGTGTACGTCGAGGAGCTCTCGATCGCCGCCGGCGTGCGCATCGAGCTCAACGGGCTGGCCCTGTACTACCGCAACGGCGGCCAGCCGAAGCAGTTCTTCCACGGCGACTGCAACCTCGACGGCGCCGTGGACGCCGCCGACTACCTCGCCTTCAAACGCCACTACGGCGCCGCCGACGCCGACCGCGCCGACGGCGATTGCGACGGCGACCGCGACGTCGACTGCCGCGACCTCGAGCTGCTGATGGCCGACTTCGGCCGAACGCCCGCCCTCGGCCCGCCGCCCCCGATGGCGCCCGCCGCCGGCGTCCCCGAGCCGGCCGCGCTGGCCCTGCTGGCCGTCGGCTCCGCCGGCGTCCTGCTGATGCGCCGCCACCGCCGCCCGATCTTCAAGGGCCAAGGACTGGCATAGAAGGCCCTATCTCCCTGCCGCACGGATGGCTGTGCGATCCGGGCAGGCCGTGAGAATTGAGTTCTGAAGACCCGACCCCGGCCGACCACCGGCCGACGCTCGCGGCGAGCGTGGTTGCACCTTGCGCGACGGCGCCCCGCGCGTCCCGTCGAAGCGGCGCCCCGGCCATCGCCCTCCACGGCCGTCGCCGCCAAATGTGGAGTGCGGCGGCAACGACGCCGCTTTTCTTCGCCGACGGTTGCCGCCGACACACCCGCCACGTCGCGGCAAGCGTGGCAACGCCGGCCATCGAAGCCGCCCCGCGCCCTCCGCCG
>CAYLPJ010000103.1:0-10420 GCA_964385465.1 uncultured Planctomycetaceae bacterium
CGGGCATCGAGGCACACGTCCCTCCGGGGGTGTCCCTCACCGCCTGGCCGGGGGCGGGGATCATGCCGTGGATGAAGGCGACGCGGGAGTCCTTGAACGAGAAGTTGCCCACGGCCGACATGTCGTACTTGACGCCAAGGTCCTCATAGAGGACCTGGACGAGGAACTCGGCCCGCAGGTACGCCTCGCTGCGGCGGTAGTGCTCGGCGTAGCGGAGGTCGGTCACGCGGTAGAGGTGGCGTCTGGTCTCGAAGGCGACTTTCGCCGCCCAGCGGTCCAGCGTGGCCATGGCGTGGTCGATGTCGAGCTTCTCGGCACCGCGCATCCCCGTGGCGCAGAGCAGGTTCATCTCCGCGAGGTCCACTTCGGCGAGCTGGCCGGCGGACATGGCCAGCAGGTCGTCGAGGGTCTTTGCTTTGCGGGTGGTGTGGGGCGGCTGCGGTGCCGATGGTCGCGACGTGGGGGCCATCGGCGTAGCCAGTCCCGTCGGACGCATCGGCGTCGCGGGCTCCCACGGCGGAGGCGAGAAGACGTAGATGCAGAAGCCAATGGCCACCAAGCCAACGAGGACGGGCAGCCCGACGCTCAGCAGGCGTCTTGCGCCGTTCGGACGCGGAGATTCCATCGTCGGCCGAACTGTCCGCGACGTGCGCTTCGCCTTGGACACGATGAACCCCGGAACGACCCGCGAAAGAGACTCCCGCCCGGAAAGCGATGCCCGCCTTTCCCCGCAGGACGGTAGAAAGAGGACACGCCCGGACGTGTGCGGCGTCAACGAGAAACCTGGTTCGTTCCGGCATCCGTGCGCCCGAGCGGCGAACTCCTCGCTTGATTGCGGCCGCGGCAGACGGTTAGATAGGGCATTCGGACCCGGTACGAAGAAGGCACTGTTCAGGAGAGACGACGATGGCCAGCAGGATTTCCAGGCGGCAGTTCATGCGGTACGGTGCGGCGGCGGGCGTGGTGATCGCCGGGTCCGGTGCGGGGCGCAGCTACGCGAAGAACGACAAGATCCGCATGGCGTGCATCGGCGCCGGCGGCCGGGCCGGCGCGGGCATCGGCCAGGCGATGAAGCAGCACCTCGTCGCCGTGGCGGAGGTCGATCCGAAGGGCCGGGGAAGCAAGAACCTCGCGAAGGTCAAGAAGGCCTTCCCGGAGGCGGGGATCTACACGGACTACCGCAAGCTGTTCGACAAGCACAAGGACCTCGACGGCGTGTGGGTGGGCACGCCGGACCACAACCACTTCCCCGCGTCGATTCGCGCCCTCGAGGCCGGCGCGGGCGTCTACTGCGAGAAGCCGCTGACCTGGTCGATCGGCGAGTCCCGCAAGCTCCGCGAGGTGGCCGAGGCGAAGAATCTCGTCACGCAGCTCGGCAACCAGGGCCACTCCGGGCGGGCCATCCGCATGATGGTCGAGTACGTCCGCGGCGGGTACCTGGGCACGATCCCGCGCGTGGACTGTTGCAGCGCCAAGGGCTGGGGCGGCGGGAAGTTCCGGGACGCCACCAAGCCGGAGGGGCTGGACTGGAACGCCTGGCTGGGCCCGGCGAAGGACAGGCCCTACCAGGCCGGCCCGCACCCGGGCTCGTGGCGGAAGTTCCTGGAGTACGGCACGGGCACGCTGGGGGACATGGGCATCCACACCATGGACGGCGCCATCTGGGGCCTGCGCCTCACCGAGGTGCAGACCTTCGAGGTCGAGGCGCTCAAGGGCCGCCCCGTCGGCGACGGGCACCCCGTCGACGCGATCGTCAAATGGACCTTCCCCGCCCGCGGGGACATGGTGCCCGTCTCGCTGGTCTGGCACCAGGGCCGCGAGAGGCCCGAGCTGCCCGACGCCGTGGCCGAGAGCTCCCTGGCCAAGAAGATGATCCCCCACGGCAGCCTCTTCCACGGCGAGAAGGGGTACATGGTCTCCAACAGCCACTGCGGCACGGCCCGGCTGGTGCCGGAGTCCTTCCAGAAGGCCACGGGCAAGCCCAAGGAGATGATCCCCCGCAGCCCGAAGGGCCACAGCGGCGACTGGCTGGCGGCGATCAAGGACCCCGACGCCCCCAAGCCCTCCAGCCACTTCGGCTACTCGGCGAAGCTGACGGAGGTCCTCCTGGCCGGCGTCGTCGCCTGGCGGACGGGCGAGAAGCTCACCTACGACATGGCCAAGGGCACCTTCAACAACGCCAAGGCCGACGAGCTGATCTGGCGGACCCCGCGCGAAGGCTGGGAGTTCGGGTACCCGGCCTGAGCCGGAGGCGGACGCGCGGCCGAGCCCGCGAGCTCGCTGCGACGGAGCTGCCCTGTTGACTTCCGCGCGCCCCGGCTCCATCATGCCCGTTTCGACAGGTCCCAACCGAGGCAAACGGCATGTTGGAGAAGGTACAGGCGGATCGGCTGGCGAAGCTGGAGCAGATTCGCGAGCTTGGCATCGACCCCTACGGCGGGCGGTACGACACGAACGAGCCAATCGCCGAGGTCCTCGCGCGCTACCAGGACGAGGGCGAGGGCCAGACCGCCGACGCGGGCGGGCGGCTGGTGCTCATCCGCGACATGGGCAAGATGATCTTCGCCCACATCCGCGACCAGAGCGGGCAGATGCAGGTCGCCTTCCGCAAGAACGCCCTGGACGAGACGGGCTGGAAGCTGGCCAAGCTGCTGGACCTCGGCGACCTGATCGCGTGCAGCGGGCCGCTCCAGAAGAGCCGCACCGGCGAGATCACCATCTGGGCCGACCGGCTGGTCCTGCTGACCAAGAGCCTCAACCCCATGCCGGAGAAGTTCCACGGCCTCCAGGACACCGAGACCCGCTACCGCCGGCGGTACCTGGACCTGATGACCAACCCCGAGTCGCTGCGGCGGTTCGAGCGGCGGGTGCGGATCATCGATCACATCCGCCGCGTCCTTCGGGACGAGCGCGGCTTCCTCGAGGTCGAGACGCCGATGATGCAGCCGCTGTACGGCGGCGCCGCGGCCAGGCCGTTCGTCACCCATCACAACAGCCTCGACTGCGACCTGTTCCTGCGGATCAGCCCGGAGCTGTACCTCAAGCGCCTGCTGGTCGGCGGGCTCGAACGGGTCTTCGAGATCAACCGCAACTTCCGAAACGAGGGGCTGGACACGCGCCACAACCCCGAGTTCACCATGCTCGAACTCTACCAGGCCTACGCCGACTACGACGTGATGATGGAGATCACCGAGCAGTTGGTCTCCTCGGCCGCGAGGGAGGTCTGCGGGGGCATGAAGCTGCCCTACGGCGAGATCGAGATCGACTACGCCCCGCCCTGGCGGCGGGTCACCTACGCCGAGCTGCTGGAAGAGCACGCCGGGGTGGACATGGCCGACGCCTCCGCCGTGCGGGCCAAGGCCCGCGAGATCGGCATCGAGGAAGGCAACAAGGACGACGCGGTCGTCGTCAACGAGGTCTTCGAGGAGCTCGTCGAGCCGCACCTGGTCCAGCCGACGTTCGTGCGGGACTACCCGGCCGACCTGTGCCCGCTGACCCGCCGCGACCCCGAGAACCCCTCGATCGCCCTGCGGTTCGAGGCCTACGCGGCGAAGATGGAGATCGCCAACGCGTACACGGAGCTGAACGACCCGGCCGTGCAGGAAGAGAACTTCGCCCGGCAGGTTCGGGGCGAGGCGGACAACGAGACGATGCGGGTAATGGACGAGGACTTCGTGACGGCGTTGCGTCATGGCATGCCGCCGGCGGGCGGGCTGGGAATCGGCATCGACCGGATCATCATGCTGCTGACCGACACGCCCAGCATCCGCGACGTCATCCTCTTCCCCCTGCTCCGCTCGCAGGAGTAGGAGGCAGGGATGAACGCGGATGAACCCCGGTACGGACTGCTGTGTTCCATCCCCCTCGCCCCTGCCGGCGAACCCGCCGTTGCAGATCCCAACGCCGCCACGCGCGGCTTCCCGACAACTATTGCCTGATACCTGGTAACCATTTACGCCGTGTACAAACTCACCCTATGCCGGAAGTACCTCCTGAAGCGCGGGCTGGCGTATTTCGCCGTGTTCGCGGTGACGCTGTGCGTCTGGATGATGGTCATCTGCGTCAGCGTGCTGACCGGCTTCGTCAACAAGATCGAGGTCGCCGCCAAGGGGCTCTTCGGGGACGTGGTGGTCTCGTCGGCCTCGCTGGGCGGCGTGGGGTATTACGACGCCTTCATCGAGAAGATGCGCGCCGACGTGCCCGAGGTCGAGGGCGCCTCGCCGTTCATCCTGACCTTCGGCATCCTCCGCGTGCCCGGAACCGACTACCGACGGACCGTCCAGGTCGCCGGCATCCGCCTGCCCGAACGCGCCGAGGTCAGCGACTTCGAGGACGGGCTGTTCATCCAGAAGGGCGTCGAGAGCCCCACCTTCGACCCCGGCGAGAAGCTCCTTCTCCGCCGGCTGGAGGAGGAGAGACGCAAGACCGTCGCCATCCTCAACCGCCTCTCCCGAGCCGAGCTGGACGGGCCGGACCCCGGCGCCCTCGCCGACACGCGGACGCTCGCCGCCGTCCTCGGCGCCGCCGCGGCAGGGCTGATGGTCCTCTCCACCGTCTGGGTCGGCTGGGACGCCTCGCGGAAGCACATCCCCACCGGCTCGCACAGCTACTCCGGCGACGCGGCCGTGTGGATCATCTACTGCGCGCTGCTGTGGGTCGTGGCATTTCCCTACTACCTGGCGCGGCGGGCGTCTGAGCTTCGCGACCGCGGCGCGCACCGCACGCGGGCCCACCTGGCCACGCTCGGCGGGGCGGGCGTGCTGGCCGCCTGGCTGGCGGCCGCGGGGGGATGGCTGGCCGTCTCGGCCTCGGCCCGCGGCGAGCCGGACCTCCGCGCCACCACGCCGACGCGCCTGATGAACGCCCTGGACTATCAGCACCTGGCCATGGAGAACATCCTTCGGGCCGGGCAGCACGCCCGCCGGCTCACGGAGCTGCGCGAGCAGTTGGTCGCCGCCGACGACGCCGGCGAGGTCGCCGAGATCGAGCGCCTGGAGCGAATGGTGGCGGCCCTGGAGCGCGTGGTGATCCACCCGCCCCAGCGGCGGGCGATCCTGGGGCTGGGCATTCCGGGGCTGACCAGCCGCACCGCCCGCGGCGAGACGATCCGCACGATCGGGCCCGGGCACCAGGTCGTCCTGTCGCTGCTGCCGCTGGGCCGGCGGCTGAGCTACGCCGACATCACGCCGGTGACGCGGAGCTTCACGGTCATCGACGACTGCTCGACGGACGTATCGAGCATCGACTCGGAGATCGTCTACCTGCCCTTCCAGACGCTCCAGCGCCTGAACAACATGTCCGGCGCCGAGGACGCCGCCGACGCGACGCGCTTCGCCGAGCCGGCCCGCTGCTCGCAGATCCACGTGAAGGTCCGCGACGGGGTCTCCCGCGGGGCGGCCCTGGCGGCGGTGGCGGCGAAGATCGACCGGGCATGGGCCGCCTTCAAGCAGACCCACCCCGACGCCGCCCGCACGCCGGTCGTCGTCGAGACCTGGAGGCAGCGGCAGAGCAGGCTGGTCTCGGCCATCGAGAACCAGCGGACGCTGATGGTCATCATTCTGAGCATCATCTCGGCCGTGGCGCTGGTGCTGATCTTCGTGATCATGTACGTCATCGTGGTCCAGAAGACCCGCGACATCGGCGTGCTCAAGGCCGTCGGAGCCTCCAGCGGCGGGGTCGCGAGCATCTTCCTGGGCTACGGGGCCGCCATCGGCCTGGTCGGCTCGGTCATCGGCGCCGTCGCCGGGTGTCTCTTCGTCTGGAACATCAACGCCATCCACGACTGGATCGGGCGGACCTTCGGCTTCGTCGTCTGGAACCGGGAGACCTTCATGTTCGAGAAGATCCCCAGCGAGGTCAGCCTCTCCGTCGTCGCCACCATCGTCGGCGGGGCGATCCTCAGCGGGGTGATCGGCTCGCTGTTCCCGGCCGTGCTCGCGGGGGCCAAGCAGCCGGTGGAGGCCCTCCGCTATGAGTGAGCCGGGCAGCATCGAGGTCCGCGGGCTGCACAAGAGCTACCGGCTGGGCCGGACGAAGCTCGACGTGCTGCGCGGCGTGAGCCTGTCGGTCGCGCCGGGGGAGTTCGTGGCCGTCGTGGGCGCCTCGGGCAGCGGCAAGAGCACGCTGCTGCACATGCTCGGCCTGCTGGATATGCCCGACGCAGGCACGGTCCGCCTCGGCGGGCGGGAGGTCACCGACCTGCCCGGGCGGAAGCGCAACCGCATGCGATGTCGGGACATCGGCTTCGTCTTCCAGTTCTATCACCTCCTGCCGGAGCTGAACGTCCTGGAGAACACGCTGCTGCCTGCGATGGTGGACAGTTCGGCCGTCGCCTGGCCGGCCCGCCGGGGCCCCCGCCGGGCCGACGCCGAGGCCATGCTCGAACGCGTCGGCCTCGCCGACCGCCTCCGCCACCGCCCCAAGGAACTCTCCGGCGGCGAACGCCAGCGGGTCGCCATCGCACGAGCCCTGATGAACCGCCCGACCTACCTGCTCGCCGACGAGCCGACGGGCAACCTGGACAGCAAGACCGGGCGACAGATCATGACCGTCCTCCGCGAGACCAGCGCCGAGATCGGCCAGACGGTCGTGATGGTCACCCACGACGCCGACCTCGCCGCCGACGCCCGCCGCACCCTCCTGCTCCGCGACGGGCGAATGGTCGGATGACGCGGTAGAATCCGGCAAGAATGGACGCCGACAGAGCCTGGTGCCGAAGCGGAACCGCCGGCAGGCATGCACGGGACGGTGCAGGAAGCTCCGGGAGGAGACCAAGCCTTGCCCTTCCCCCTGCAAGCCCCCGAGTCGATGCGGATGGTTCTTTCGCTTGTATCCGCGTTCGCCGGCGTTTATCCCTGCTGGGAATCTTGGGAAAGACCCCCGGCGAAGATCGCGGTTGAAGGATGGATATGGACGGCATGACATTGGCGGAACTGGCCGAGCGGATCGGCGGCGAGCTCGTCGGCATCGACGAGCCCGCCCGCCGCGTGGGCGGCATCGGCAGCATCGAGTCCGCGGGGCCCGACGAGGTCACGTTCCTGGCCAACACGCGCTACGAGAAGCACATGGGCCGGACGCGGGCCGCGGCGGTCATCGTCGCCGCCGACTACGAAGGCCCCGGCGAGCGGCTCATACGCTGCGAGGACCCCTACTTCGCCTTCCGCGAGGCGATGGCGGCCTTCTACGGCTTCCGCGAGCCGTGGTTCGACGGCGTCAGCGAGCGCGCGGGCGTCGATCCGTCCGCGACGCTCGGCGAGGGCGTCCGCGTCGGGGCCTTCGCGGTGATCGGCCCCCGGGCACGCATCGGCGACGGCTCGGTCATCCACCCCAACGCCACGATCGGCCCCGACTGCCGCCTCGGCCGGCAGTGCGTGCTGCACCCCGCGGCGACGCTGTACGCGGGCACCGTCCTGGGCGACCGCGTGCGGGTGCACGCCGGCTCGGCCATCGGGGTGGACGGCTTCGGCTACGCGACGCATGGCGGGGCGCATCACAAGATTCCCATGGCCGGTCACGTGGTCCTGGAGGACGACGTGGAGATCGGCGCCTGCTGCGGGATCGAGCGAGCCACGCTGGGCGCGACGGTGATCGGCGCGGGCACGAAGTTCGCCGACCTGGTGGCGATCGGGCACGGCACGACGATGGGGAGGCACTGCCTGATGGTCTCGCAGGCGGGGATCGCGGGCTCGACGCACGTGGGCGACTACTGCGTCTTCGCCGCACAGTCGGGGATCAACGGGCACATCCGCCTCGGAGACGGCGTGCAGGTAGCGGCCAAGTCCGGCGTGATCAACGACGTGCCCGCCGGCGTGCAGATGCTCGGCAGCCCAGCCAAGCCCCGCGCCGAGGGGCGGCGCTCCGTCGTGCTGATCAACCGCCTGCCCGAGATGCGGGCCGAGCTGCGCCGCCTGACCAAGGAAGTCGCCGAGCTCAAGCGGCGGATCGACGCCGACGGCGCCGGCGGCGAGCCGGACGAGGCGGAGCCGACCTGATGGCGCCCGCCGGCGAGCCGCTGGGGCTGATCGCCGGGTATGGGCGCGGCCCCCTGCTGGTCGCCCGGGGCATGAAGGCGGCCGGGCGGAAGGTCGTCTGCGTGGGCCTGGCGCACCTGGCGCCGCGGCGGCTGGCGGGCATCGCGGACGTCTACGCTCCCGCCGGGGTCGCCCGCATCGGGCGATGGATCCGCGTGCTGCGCCGCCACCGCGTCCGCGAGGCCGTCCTGATCGGCGGCGTGCACAAGCGGGAGATCTACTCCCCGCTTCGCATCTTGCGATACATTCCGGACGTCCGCTCGGCGAGGCTGTGGTACGTCCGCGTGCGGAAGGACAAGCGCGACAACGCCGTCCTCCACGCCGTCGCCGATGAGCTCCAGCGCGAAGGGATCACGCTCGTGTCCTCCGTCGAATACTGCAAAGAGCACCTCGCCGAAGATGGCGTCATGACCCGGACCCGCCCCGCCGCCGCGACCGCCGAGGACGTCGAGTTCGGCTGGCGGATCGCCCGCTCCAGCGCCGAGCTGGACATCGGCCAGGCCGTCGCCGTCAAGGAACGCGACATCATCGCCGTGGAGGCCATGGAAGGCACCGACGCGATGATCGCCCGCGCCGCGGAGCTGTGCCCCGTCGGCGGCTGGACGCTGGTCAAGGTCGCCCGCCCGAACCAGGACATGCGCTTCGACGTGCCGACCGTCGGCCCCGAGACGCTGCGAAACCTCCACCACGCCGGCTGCCGCTGCCTGGTCCTCGAGGCCGAACGCACGCTGATCGTCGACAAGCCGCAGACGCTCGCGCTGGCCGACCGGCTTGGCCTGGCCGTTGTCGGCAAGCGCCCCTGACGCCGACCGGCAAGAACCTGATGCCTCGCTGCGCGAAACACCGTATCCGCGTTTTGTTATATTTAACGTTTTAGCCTGTGCCTACGACAATCCCGAGCTTGGCGTCGCATTTTCTGACGGCCGAATTCCCCTGCCTGGCGCCACGATTGCATATCGGGCGAGGTTGTGAATCAGGTGTGGATAACCGGTTGGCGCCGCGATTAAACGGCTGTAAACAATACCACTTACGTTCCGCTGAACCCAATCTTCACTTGTGGGTATGTCCGGAAGTGTCCAGGAAATACCCACTGGAAATAGGGAAAATTCCCGATGCCCGTCTCCCTGGCGGACTTTGACTACGACCTGCCTCCCGAACGCATCGCCCAGGCGCCCGCCGACCGCCGGGACCGCTCCCGCCTGCTGGTTCTCGACAGGGCCGGCGGACAGGTCGCCGACCGTATCTTCTCCCAACTGCCGGACTTGCTGCGGGAAGGCGATCTGCTGGTCGTCAACGACACCCGCGTCGTGCCCGCCCGGTTCTTCTGTAGACGCGCCTCCGGCGGGCGGATCGAGGGGCTCTTCCTCCGAGAGGCCGACGAGGGCCTCTGGGAGGTCCTGCTCCGCAACGCCGGACGCTGCAAGCCCGGCGAAAGGCTGGAGTTGGCCCGGATCGACGACGCCGCCATCGAACTCCGCGAGAACCGCGGCGAGGGAAACTGGCTGGTCGCGCCCGATCCTCCCGCCCCGGCCGGTGAGATTCTCGCCGAAGCCGGCCAGACACCCCTGCCCCCCTACATCCGCCGCGAGGCCGGCGCCGACGCCCCGCCGGCCGACGAAAGCGAAGACCGCCGCCGCTACCAGACCGTCTTCGCCGCGCGAGACGGCGCCGTGGCCGCCCCCACCGCCGGGCTCCACTTCACCGACGACGTCCTCGCCGCACTCGAGGCACGCGGGGTCGCACGAACCGCCGTCACGCTGCACGTCGGGCTCGGAACGTTCGCGCCGGTCAAGACCCACGACCTGACACGCCACGAGATGCACAGCGAGTGGTACGAGCTGCCCCCCGCCGCCGCCGAGGCCGTCAACGCCGCCCGCGCCGCCGGCCGCCGGGTCGTCGCCGTGGGCACCACGGCCGTGCGCGTGCTCGAGACCGTCGCCGCCCCCGACGGGCGCCTCCGCCCCGCCCGCGGCTGGACGGACCTGTTCCTCTACCCCCCCGCAGAGTTCCGCGCCGTCGACGCCCTGCTGACCAACTTCCATCTGCCCCGCAGCACGCTGCTGATGCTGGTGGCGGCCTTCTGCTCGCCCGGCCGCACCGGCGGGATCGCCACCGTCCTGGCCGCCTACCGCCACGCCGTGGCGGCCGGGTACCGGTTCTACTCCTACGGCGACGCGATGCTCATTCACTGATCCGACCGCGGATCACCGGCAAGTGCGCGACGAAGCCACCGCTGTTCCTCGCCAACGCCGGCTGGGGCGTGGCTTTTCCTCGCCAATACCGGCCGTCTACACACCGAGTGCGTCGCGGCAAGCGTGGCCGCATCTGGCCTCAAGGCGCCGCCCCGCGTTCCGTCGAGGCGGCGTTCAGCCTGCCGCACACCACGGAGG
>CAYLPJ010000104.1:0-10227 GCA_964385465.1 uncultured Planctomycetaceae bacterium
CCGCCGCCTTGGGCGCCGCCTTGCTGGCCGGCGCCTTGGGCGCCGCCTTGTTGCCCGGCGCCTTGGGCTCCGCCTTGCTGGCCGGCGCCTTGGGCGCCGCCTTGTTGCCCGCCGCCTTGCGCGCCGCCTTGTTGCCCGGCGCCTTGGGCGCCGCCTTGCTGGCCGGCGCCTTGGGCGCCGTCTTGTTGCCCGCCGCCTTGCCGGGCCGGCCCCTGACCGCCGTCTTGTTGCCCGCCCTGGTTGCCCGCGCCTTGATTCGCGCCGGCCTGGTCACCGGCGTTGCCCGCCCGGGGATTGCCACCCCGCTCGCCGCCTTGCCGGCCGGCGGCGGCGTCCGCGGCACCCGCCCCCGCGTCGGCGCCGGCGCCGCCCTGCGGGGCCGCATCCTGCCGGTCCTGCTGATGCTCACGGAGCTTCTCCAGCACCTCGGCATCCTCGCGGGCCATGTCCAGCAGCTCATCCACCGGGCCGCCCGCGCCCGCCAGGTCGGCGGCCGCCAGTTGCGGGCCGGCCGCGCCCGGCGGCCGGACGTCGTCGACGGCGGGCTCGTCCGCGCCGTCGGCGGCGGGCTCGTCGCGGGCGTCGCCGGCGTCGGCGGCGCCTTGGTCCTGCTGCTCGGCGTCGGCGGCGGCCTGGTCCTGGGCGAGGATGTCCTCGTCCGGGCGTGTGATGACGAGCTCGAACGTCTCGCTGCGGCCGATCTGCCCGTCGGGCGGCCGGAAGTCGCGTGCCTCGACGCGGCAGATCAACCGCCGGCCGGCCTGGCCGAGGCGGCGAAGCGGCAGGGCGGCGTCGACGGGCCTGGCGGGCACGCCGGGCTCGCCGAAGCGGTCCAGCACGATGCGCCGCTCGCCCGCGCCGTCGGCGAGCACCAGCGCGACGCGGCCGAAGCCGATGTCGTCGGTGACCTCTCCGGCGAGGCGCAGCTCGTCGTTGGCGGGCAGTTCGACGCGCCCGATCGGCTCGGTGAGGCGGATCTCCGGCGGGCGGTCCGGCAGGGCGGTAACCTTGCACCACTGCGACCGCCCCGCGATCCGCTCGACGGCGCCGCGGTAGATCACGCGGAACCGCGTGTCGTCGGTGACCTCGAACGTGCCGGTCATCTCGCGCCCGTCGACGGCGAGGATCGCCGGCGGGGCGTTCTCGAACTCCAGCGACGCCTGCTTGACCGGCAGGTTCGCCTCGGCCCGAAGCGTCACGACCGTGCCCTTCAGCGCCTCGATGTCCACCTTCCCGCCGGACTCGCCGGTCTCGCCGCGCCCGGTGTAGTCCGGCCAGCGCAGCACGGCGGACATCCGCCGGATCACCGGTCGGGGCAGCACAGTGAGCCGCCGCGGGCGCGTTCGGGCGTCGCCGCAGGTAACGACGAACAGGGCGCGGTGGTCGCGGACGGGCACGGCGGCGGGCCAGCGGGCGACGACCTGCTCGCCCCCGTCCTCGTCGGGCCCGGCGGGGCGCATGGCGAGGGTGTCGTTGCTCAGCCACGTCTGCCCGCCGTCGCGGCTGATGTGGACGACGGCCTGTCCGCTCCCGCGGCGGACGCGGGCGGCGAAGTCGACGGCCTCGCCGACGACGACCACGCGGTCCGGGGAGGGCGCCACGACGGCGATCTCCGTCCGCGTGGGCACGGGGACGGCGTCGTTGCCGAGGGCGCGGCGGATGGACGGCATGACGGGCTTGCCGGCGGCGAGGCAGTACAGGCCGAACGCCGCCGCCGCGGCCGCGAAGACGATCCCGCTGATCGCCACGTTTCTCGCGGTGACGGAGGACTCGACGTCGGTCTCGAAGACCTCGGTGGCGGCCCGGCGGCGGATGGCGGCCAGCGTGCCGCTGTGGATGCCGGGGTCCCCGGCGAGTTGGAGGGCGGCCGTCAGGTCGTTGCGGAACTGCGGGTGCGCCCGTTCGATGAGCCGGGCGACGTAGAGGTCGTTGATGCGGCGTAGGAGGGGCACGACGAGCAGCCAGACGATCAGCGCCCCCTCGACGAGCAGGAAGGCCCACAGGGCCGCCCGGCGGACCGCGGCGGGCAGGCCTCCGGGCAGCACGTGGTCGGCGACCACGACGGCGAGCAGGTAGACGGCCGCGACGGCCAGCACCAGCAGGGCCGCGCTGGCCAGGGCGATCAGGCGAATTCGCCCCTTGGTCATCCGCAGCGAGTATTCGAGGAACAGCTCGCTCTCGGCCGAGTTTGCCTGCTTCGCCATGGGCGCAGCCTCCACGCGCTTCTTCCCATTGTACTTCGTCGGCGTGCGGCGGGGTAAGTTCCATTTGCGCCGGGGGCGGCGGTGGGGTATGATCCCGGGGACATGGCACGCGGGCATTCCAGACGGAGGCGCCCTCGCAAGGGCGAGCTGATTCACTCCCCCCCGCCGGTCCGGCTGGGCCGGCCGCCGCAGACGGACCTGGCGGCGCGGGTGGACGAGCTCGATGCGCGGGTTTTCTCGGCCGCCGAGGCGGTGGCCTCGCACATTCGCGGACGGATCGACGCCTCGACCTCCCTGGCGGAGATGCACCTGCTGCACACGCAGTCGGAGCTGCTGCCGGCGATGGAGGCGACGCACCGCTCCGTCCGGCGGCTGCTCTCGGCCGGCGACGGCGAGATGGACCTGTCCATCGACTGCCTGCCGCTGACGCGGATGCAGTTGGAGCGGTGCTTCCTGTCGCTGCTGCTGGCGGACCACCCGCGGTGGCACACCCGCTACCGCAAGAACGCGTGGAAGGCGTTCGCCGAGAAGTTCTTCCGCGACCGGGGGATGCTGGCTCACCTCGAGCCGTACGCCGAGTACTTCGGCAGCAGCGGCCCCGGCGTGCGGCTGCTGCGGACCTTCGCACGCGAGATGGACGTCAGCGAGGACGAGATCCAGACCCTCCGCGTGCAGGTCACCGGCGACGAGCCCGACCCCCGCTTCAAGCAGTGGTTCATCCCCGACATGCCCACCCCTGGGCGGTGCCTCAAGGAGCTCGACGGCGACGAGCACCGGGCCCTCGCGGCCGTGCTGTACCCGTTCTACGACAACCTGTCGCACTTCTCCCACGGCGGGCTGGTGGGGCTGATGCAGGCGGCGATCCTCCGCGGCGAGGCCGAGGGCGACGACGCCGACGGCGTCGGCGAGGAGCGGCGGCGGTTCTGGTCCACCCACGTCCTGGAGCAGACCCTCCCGGCCAGCTACGTGAGCATCCTGGTGGTGGCGACGCTGTTCGCCCGCCCGCACCTGCCCGATCCCGAGGCGGGCGCGGGCCTGCGCGAGGCGCTGCTGGGCGCCTGGCGCCCCTACCACAGCGACGGCTCGCCGATCGGCGTGGCCGTCTGGGACGGCTGGGCCGGCGCCGTGCTGGACGGCGCGGACCCCGCCGACGCACCCGACGGCGGGCAGGAGGGCTGACCCGCCGTGCGCCGCCGCGCCGCGAGCATCGCGCTGTGGATCGCCGCCGGGACGGGCGTCGGCCTGCCGGGTGCCGCCGCCGACACCCCCGCGCCCGCCGAGGCGCTCGCCGCTTTCCTGGCAGACCCCGACGCCGCCGGCGCCGCCGGGCGCTGCGCCGACGCCCTCGCCGCGGCCGGGCTGGACGCCAACGCCGCCGCCGACCTGCTCCGCCGCGACGCCCGCTACCCGCCGGCCCGGCCGGGCGCGTCGGAGCACAGCCTGCGGTTCGACGACGGCGGGAAGACATGGACCGTCCGCTTCACCGTGGTCGTACCCCGCGGCTACCGCCGGGACCGCCCGTCGCCGCTGCTTCTGGCCGCCCACGGGCAGGGGAGCAACGGCCGGGCGATCGCACATACGATGGCGCGCCTTCTCGGCGAGTCGGCGCGGGAGTACGTGATCGTCGCCCCGACGATGCCGGGCCCGCGGGCGTACAGCGGCAAGCGGTACCAGGAGCAGGCGTACCTTCGCCCGCTGCGGTGGGTCCGCCGGCGGCACAACATCGACGACGCCCGCATCTACGTGGCCGGCTACAGCCAGGGCGGGCACTGCACGTGGCACCTGGGGGTGCTGTTCGGGCGCCACTTCGCCGCCGGGGTCGCGATGGCGGGCACGCCGTGGTTCGAGGGCGCGCCGCACACGTCGTACCTGTACCTTGAGAACCTCCGGCCGCTGGCGTTCTGGTCGATCTGGGGCGAGCGGGACCGCCCGCCGCCGCCGGCGCTGGGGCAGGTGCACTTCAACCGCGAGGCGGCGTCGCGGCTGAAGGAGCTGGGGGTGACGAGCTTCCGGGGCACGGAGCTGCCGGGCGTCGGGCACGGCGGCTGCTGGCCCGGACGCCGAGAGCTGGCCGCCTTCCTCGCCGACGCCCGGCGCGACCCGGCCCCCGGGCGCGTCGTCCACCGGTTCCACCACGAGCACCACCGGCGGGGGTACTACCTGGAGGCGACGGCCCTTGCCGGCCGGCCGATGGACATGAGCAAGCCCATCCGCCTGAAGTTCCGCCGCCGCCCGTCCGACGCCGAGGGCGACCGGGCGATGGAGCGGCATTTCGAGAAGTACCTCTACGAGATGCGGGCCGAACTGGACCGCCGGGAGAACGCGCTGCGCATCCGCGTGCGGCGCATCCGCGGGCTGCGGGTGTACGTCGTGGACGGGCTGTTCGACCTGGCCCGCCCCGTGGTCCTCCGCGTCGGGCGCGGGGGCAGGCGGATGACGGTCCGCTCCAGCGTCCGCTGCATGCTCGAGCACTATGCCGACGACCGCGACGGCCAGGCGCTGGTTCACAACGTCCTGGAGGTCGCACCGACGGGACGCATCACGGCCGCGTACGAGTGACCCCGAGGCGCCGCGCGTGCGCCGGCGGCGTTCAGGGCGCCGCCTGGTCGCCGTAGCCGAGCGTGATGACCAGCTCGTGGTAGCCGGCGCGGCAGAGGCGGGTGAGCTCGTGGTGCATTCGCACGGCCAGGAGCCGGCGGGTGCGCGTCTCGCCAAGGTCGATGGCCCGGTCGATGGCGGCGTTGACGGCGGCGGGATCGTCGGGCGTTTCGTCCAGGACGCCCCGCACCTCGCCCTTGGGCAGGATGGCGCTGATCCGCACGGCGCGGAAATCCGCCGCCCGGTCGGGGGCCAGCAGCTCGTCGCGATGGGCCCGCACGAACTGCCCCAGCCGCTTCAGCAGGCCGCACGCCTCGGCCGCGGCGGCGGTGGCGACCCGGGCATCCCGCCGGCCGGTGCCCTCGCGCCGGACGTCCTCCAGCACGTCGTAGCCCAGCGTGCCGTCGCAGTAGTCCGGGTCGTAGCGATAGCGAAGCTCGGTGGCGGCGGCCACGCAGCAGGTGAGCATGTGGTCGAGCACGCGGCGTGCGGAGGCGTCGTCGTCGCCGAACACGCGGCGGATGACGCGCCGCCTGCGGCGCAACACCTGCTCGCGCGCGCCGGGGTAGCGCTCCAGCCACGCGCTGTTCTCCGTGCCGGGCCAGAGCAGCACCTGGGAGTTGAACAGGTCGGTGTCGAAGGCCTTGTTGAGCTTCTGGACCTCGGTGGCGACCTGGATGGCGACGATCCGCGTGAGGAAGAGGAACCAGAACTTCTGGAGCGTGCGCCGGTGGCTGAACCGCAGGGACCAGCCGAGCCCGGAGAGCCGGGCCTCGCAGCGGGCGTCGAGCAGCGTGCTGTTGCCGTCGAACTGCTGGACGAGCTTGGCGTCGCTGCGGTCGAGGTAGCCGCCGTCCCGCCAGTCCTCGAAGTACCGCAGGTCCAGGCCGAGCGAGTGCATCTGCTGGATCTGCGGCAGGTGGCTGGCGAGGGCCTCGCGGGCGCGGGCGAGGAAGTCCAGGCGGTGCTTCTCGGCGGCGTCGATGTTGCCGTAGTCCACCGCCGGGTCGTTGACGACCACCTCGTGGCGGAACAGGCGCTGCCAGAGCTGCTGCAGATGGGCTTCGCCCTGGCTCTTGCGGTAGTCCTCCATCAGGTTGAGGTCGCTGGCCTGGGCGACGGTCAGCAGGCGCGAGGCGATGAGGCTGGGGACGACCTTCAGCAGCACCCCGACGGTGACGCTCAGCCCGCCGATCAGCAGCGGCAGGAGGATGGCCTGCTTGACGGTGAAGCCCGGAAGCAGGCCGAAGCTCTTGGCCACCATGCCCAGGATGCTCACGCCCACGGTCAGCAGCGTGTAGCGAAGCGCCCGCCTGTAGATCAGCTTGCCGAGCGTGTAGAGCACGTCCAGCGGCGCGATCAGACGCCGCGCGTCGCCGAGAAGGCATCCGATGCTGTGTCGCGTGGGGGACATCCTCCCTCCCAAACGCCGGCACGACGCCGGCGGGCCGATATTCTACCGCAAGCCCCGCCGCCGGCGACAGCGAATGATCCGCACGCCCCGGCCAGACCGAGCGCCCGCCGGGCCGCTCAGCCCAGCTCCCCCTCCTGCTCGGCCGCGAGGCGGCGGAAGTACGCCTCCTCGATGCCCGTGCGCCGGTCGAACTCCTCGAGGGAGACGGCGAAGTTCAGCAGCCCCCGGTGCTCGCCCAGCCGGGCCAGCCACCGGGCGTTCATCCGGTAGTCCACCGTGGCCTCGACGTCGCGGCCGTTGGCGGCGCTGTAGTGAAGCGTCAGCCAGATCCCCTGGGCGCCGAAGTGATCCAGCAGGTCGGCGTCCTGGACGATCCGCGAGGCCAGGCCGCACTCGGCCGGGCGGTGACGCTGGTTGTGCTCGCGGACGATGCGCGCGACGGCGTCGAGCGGCTCGGCGGGCAGCAGGTCGGCCAGCAGGTGCCCGACCAGGACCGCGCCGGTCTCGTGGTGCGGATTGACGGCCTTGCCGACGTCGTGGAACAGCGCGCCGGCGAAGAGCGTCTCTTCGCAGACGTCACCGGCCTCGGGCAGGCGCGTCTTCAGCGCCAGGGCCAGCCGGGCGGTCCGCAGGCCGTGATGGAAGGCGTAGCCCTGCTCGCGGTCGGCGTGGGAGCGCTGGTCGGCCATGGCGGACCGCGCGCGTTCGATGAGCTTCTCGGTGTCCATGAGCGGGTCTCCGCAAAGCCGAGAGGATAGCAGATTCGCCTCCCCTTCGGGAGACCGGCCACGCCCGGGGGGGCGGAGGTCGGCCGGGACGCCGATGCTCCGCCGGCAGCGCGTCTCGCCCGCGAGGGCGCCGGGCGTCCCGTTGGGCGCGGGCCGTCGGGGCAAAAAAAAAGCCCCGGCGGCTGGGCGAGTGCCGGGGCTGGGGCATTGGTGCCGGTCCGGGGAGGACCAGCTTGCGGTTGCCAGAACCTCATCCGCAGGCCGCCCCGCCGTGCGGCGAGGCTTGCACTGCGACACTGAGAACGTATGATACGACTCGCCCCCCGCCAAACAGGGCGGGCGAGTTTTCGATCCTACCGCGAGGCGACGCCATGCGAATGCTGACCACGTTTGCCCTGTCGGGGCTGTGCCTGCTGGCCATCGGCTGCGAGGTGAAGTACACCGAGCCCGCCCATCCGGCCGTGGCGCAGTCGGCGAAGGAACGCGAGTTCGAGGCCGTCTGGCAGGCGAGCAAGGACGTCCTGCGGGACCACCACTTCCAGCTCGACCGCCAGGACCGCCGGGCGGGTGTGATCACGACGCTGCCGATGACCGGCGCGTACATCCTCGAGCCGTGGCGGCAGGACGCGGTCCGCCCCAACGACCTCGCCGAGGGGACCGTCCAGACGGTCATCCGCACAGCGCGGGTTCGCGTGCGGCCCGGCGAGGGCGCGGGCGCCCTCTACACCGTCGACGTCGACGTGCTCATCGAGCGGACCAACCGCCCCCAGCCGGAGGTGACCAGCACGTCCGAGGCCTACGCGCTGTTTGGCGAGAACGCCTTCGAGCGCCGGGCACGGGCCCGAGAGGCCGGCGGGGGGGCGTTCCTCACCGACCTCGGCCACGACCGCTCGCTGGAGGCCCGGCTGACCGAGGAGATCGCCGCAGCCGTGGGGCGTCCGGCGGTGGCGTCGCCGCCGGACGGCCCCGAACCTGTCGTCGAGACATCCTCCGAGCCGCAGCCCGAGCCGGCCCCCGAGCCCGAGCCGGAACCGGCGCCGCAGCCCGAACCGCAGCCCGAGCCGGAGCCGGCGACGGAGGCCCCGGAGAAGCCCCGCGTCTACCGCCCCGAACCGTACCGGGGCGAAGCCGACTAGCCCCCGCGCCCCGGCCCCCGGCCGGGGACATCGCCCGATCCAGGAGCCGACCCATGCGCAAGGACCATCCGTTCGCCCGCAAAGAGCATGACGTGGACCTCTGCGTGGTCGGCGGCGGCATGGCCGGGCTGGTGGCGGCCGTCGCGGCGGCACGGCACGGCGCGTCGGTCGTGCTGATGCACGACCGCCCGGTGCTCGGGGGCAATGCCTCCAGCGAATGCCGCGTGCACATCTGCGGCGCCGACCGCCACAACCGCTTTCCGAACCTCCGCGAGACGGGCATCCTCGAGGAACTGCGGCTGGAGAACCTCTCCCGCAACCCCAACCGGATCTACGGCATCTGGGACACCGTCCTCTACGAGGCCGCCCGCTTCCAGGAGAACCTCACGCCGCTGCTGAACTGCTCGTGCGTGGACGCGGCGATGGCCGGCCGGCGGATCGCATCGGTCACCGGCTGGCAACTCAACACCGAGACGGTGCACACCGTGCGCGCGAAGGTCTTCGCCGACTGCTCCGGCGACGGCGTGCTGGCCCCGCTGACCGGCGCGGGCTTCCGCGTCGGCCGGGAGGCCCGCGAGGAGTACGGCGAGCCCAACGCCCCCGAGCGGGCGGACGAGAAGACGATGGGGATGAGCCTCTGCTTCAACGCCGCGCCGTTCGAGACGCCCCAGCCGTTCGAGCCGCTGGCGTGGGCGTACACGTTCGACTCCTGCGAGGAGATCCCCTACGGCGCGAGGGGGCACCAGTTCTGGGGCATGGGCTACTGGTGGGTCGAGCTGGGCGGCGAGGCCGACGCGATCCACGACACCGACGCCCTCCGCGACGAGCTGCTTCGGATCGCCTACGGTGTGTGGGACCATATCAAGAACCGCTGCCCCGAGGCGCGCGAGAAGGCGGCCAACTGGGCGCTGACGTGGATGCAGTTTCTCCCGGCCAAGCGGGAGAGCCGCCGGTACCTCGGCCCCCACGTCCTGACGCAGAACGACGTGCTCGCCGAGGGGCGCTTCGACGACCTCGTCGCCTACGGCGGCTGGGCCATGGACGATCACACCCCCGCGGGCTTCTGGGGCAAGCAACGCGGGGACAAGGCGGCGACGTTCCACAAGGCGCCCTCGCCGTACGGCATCCCCTACCGCTGCCTCTACGCCGCCGACGTCGAGAACCTGCTGTTCGCCGGACGCTGCCACGCCGCCACGCACATGGCCATGAGCTCCACGCGCGTCATGGGCACCGGCTGCTCGATGGGCCAGGCGGTCGGCACGGCGGCGGCCATGGCGGTCGAGAGCGGCACGGGCCCGGCCGGCGTGCTCGGGCGGATCGACGAGCTCCAGCAGCGGCTGCTCCGCGACGACGCCTACCTCCCGTGGGTCCCCCAGCGATTCGGGCCGCTGACGACCGGTGCGACGCTGACCGCCTCGGCGGGCGACCCCGAGCCGCTGCGGGACGGCACGAACCGCCCGGTCGGCGACGACAGCCACGCCTGGCGCCACGAACCCGGCGACAGCGTGACGCTGGAGCCGGCTTCCCCGGCGACCGTCGACGACGTTACCCTCCTGCTCGACAGCGCCCTGCACAAGGACCCGCAGATGAGCCTCTTCCAACCGCCGGAGGCCCACCTGACCCGGCTGCCGGAGGAGATGCCCCGGGCCTTCCGCGTCGACGCACGCCGCAACGGGCAATGGGAGACGATCCACCAGGTCGAGGCCAACCGCCGGCGGCTCGTCCGCCTGCCCGTCGGCCGGGAAGTCGATGCCCTCCGCTACACCCTCACCGACACCTACGGCCAGTGCGAGGGCACGAACCTCTACGCCTTCTACGTCGACTGACCACAGGGCGCGTAGCTCCGTCTGGAGGGCGTCGGCCGCGGCGGGGGTTTCTTCGCCGATGTCGGCCGCATACACAGCGGGCCGTCGCGGCAAGCGTGGCAACGTCGGCCGCCAAAGCCGCCCCACGCACCCCGTCGAACCGGCGAGCCGCGCATCGCACTCCACAGGGCGCGTAGCTGCGTCTGGAGGGCGACGGCCGCGGCGGGGGTTTCTTCGCCGATGGCGGCCGCATACACGGCGGCACGTCGCGGCAAGCGTGCGCACGCCGGCCGCCAACGGCGCCCCGCTCCCCACTCGAAAGCGGCGTCGTTGCCGCCGCAC
>CAYLPJ010000105.1:0-10143 GCA_964385465.1 uncultured Planctomycetaceae bacterium
TAGCGGCGACTGGACTTGAACCAGTGACCCAGGGCTTATGAATCCCTTGCTCTACCACCTGAGCTACGCCGCCATCTCCTTCCTATTGATACCGCCTGCGGGGCGTCTTCGCAACCCCCTTTCGGCCGACAAAACGGGCCGCCTTCGCCGGGAAGGCGGCCCGGGGGAAGCTGGGCTGGATGCGGGGGCTACTCGACGATCACGGCGTCTTCGCCGCCCTTCTTGTTGCGGCCCTTCTTGCCGGCGCGGTCCTTCTTCGCCGGGCGATCCTTCTTCTCGCGGGGCGCCCGCTTGGGGGCGACCTTCTCGCGCTGCTCGGCGGTGAGGATGTCGGCGTCGACCTTGCCGTACAGCGTCTTCATCGCGCCGTGGTAGGCCTTGCGGTCGGCCTCGGGGGAGGGCAGGTTCTTGGCCTCGGCCTCGCAGAAGGCCTTGAGCTTCGCCTGCTGGTCCTCGGTCAGCTCGCACTTCTTGTACCGCCGCATCATGGAGCGGTAGAGGCTGAAGCCTTCCCACTTGGCCTTCTGCTCCGGCGTCAGCAGCGACATGATCTCCTGCTGCTGGGCGTCCTTGAGCTTGGCCCGCTCCTTGCCGAGCTCGCGCATCTGCTTCTGGAGCTCCCTGGCCTTGTCCTTGTCGCCGGCCTCGCGGGCCTTCTTGGCCTCGGCGGAGAGCTCCTTCATCTTCTGGCCGTCCTCGCCGGCCATCCAGGCCTTCTGGGCCTCCTGGTGCTTCTTGACGATCTCCTGGAGTTGGGTCTTCTGGGCGTCGGTCATCGCCAGCACACTGGCCATGATCTGGTACTCGCCTCGCAATCCGCTCTTGGCGCGTTTCGGCTTGCCCTCGCGCTTGTCGCGGGCCTTCCTGGCCTTCTTCGTCCCGCCGTCATCCTCGGCCGCCCGGACGGCCTGGACGGGTGCGTACGCCAGAAGCAGCGCCAGCATCGCGCTGGCCAACCATGCGAACCTTTTCATCGGTGAGTCTCCCGGGGCCTGGAATGGCTGCCGGTCGCCTCCGGCCCCGGAAGGCGGCAGTCGGAGCCGCGCCGTCGCCGACCCCTGTTGGCCGGGCGACGCCATGTCGCGGCGTCCTTATCTTTAACGCCGCACGCGGAGGTTATTGCATGACCCGCCGCACATTTTTTTCGCTCCCGCCCGAGGCCGGGGCAGGTAGAATCGACCGGAGCCCCATGCACGTGGTCGTCCTGACAGCCTTCCTGGTCGCACTCACCCTCGCCGATCTCGCCCCCGCGGTTGGCCAGCGGTGGCTTGTCGCGCCCGCGTTGGCGCTCTACATCTCCGCCGCCGCCGCCCTCGGGGCCTTTCGAACCGCAATGAGCCTTCGCGCCCTGGCCCGTACGGGCGGGGCCTCGACGGGCAGGACCTACCACCGCCTGGCCGTCGTCGCCCGCGTCTGGCTGGTCGCGGGCCTGGCCGCCGTGGTCACGGCCGGCTACGGGCGGTGGGTGCTCGACGACCTCGGCCTCGCCGGCGTCCCCCTGGCCTGGGAGGCCGCCCTGCTGGCGCCGTTCTTTCTCGCCCTTCTGCTGACGTGGCTGCTGGAGTACCCCCTCTACCGCGCCGTCCGCCTCCGCCAGGCCGCCGAGGCCCCGGCGCCCCGCCCGGTCTGGGGGCTCGGGGAGTACCTCAGCTACAACCTCCGCCACCAGGTGCTCTTCGTCGCCGTACCCGTCGGGCTGATCCTCCTGGCCGGCGACGGGCTGCAACTGCTCGCCCCCGTCCTGCCCGAGCGCCTCGCCGAGCCGGTCGTCCTCGGCGGCTCGATCGCCGCGTCGGTCGGCGTGTTCCTCATCGCCCCGGTGCTGATCGTCCGCATCTGGCGGACGGCCCGGCTGCCGGACAGCGACCTTCGCCGCGAGCTCGAGGCCCTCTGCCGCACGCTCGGCCTCCGCTACCGCCAACTGCTCGTCTGGCGCAGCGGCGGGGCCCTCGCCAATGCCGGCGTCATGGGCCTGATCGGGCGCGTCCGCTACATCCTGCTCAGCGACGCCCTGCTGGCCAACCTGCCGCCCGCCGGCGTGCGGGCGGTCTTTGCGCACGAGGCCGCCCACATCGTCGCCCACCACCTCTTCTACGCGCTGCTGTTCGCCGTCTCGTCGGTGGTCCTGTGCGGCGCCGCCGGAGACGCCGCCGCCGCCCTGGCCGGCGGGCCCTGGTGGATGGGCCAGCTCGTCGCCCTGCCGCTGCTGGGCCTGGTCTGGGGGGTCGGCTTCGGGTGGATCAGCCGGCGGTTCGAGCGCCAGAGCGACGTGTGGGCGGCGTGGCTGTCCGGCGAGGGCGAGCCCCGCCCCGACGGCGCGATTCCCGCCGACGGCGCGGCGATCTTCAGCCGCTCGCTCCAGGCGGTGGCGTCGCTGAACGGGCATTCCCCGCGGCAGTGGAACTGGCGGCACGGCTCGATCGCCTCGCGGGTGGCCTACGTGATGTGGCTGGGCAGCACGGGCGGGCGCCGCCAGGACATCGACGCCGTCGTCCGGCGGATCAAGATCGCCCTCTGGCTGGCGGTCGCCGCCTCCGCCGCCGTCCTGGCCGTGCAACTCGCGTGACACCATGCAGCGGAAGACAGCCATCGTGACCGGGGCGTCCAGCGGGATCGGGCGGGAGACGGCCATCGAGCTGGCGCGGCGGGGGTATGCCGTCCTGCTCGCGGCCAGGCGGGCGGGGCGGCTGGAGCAGGTCGCCTCGGCCTGCGACGCCGCCGGCGGGCGGGGGGTGGCGGCGCCCACGGACGTCGCCGACCGCGGGCAGGTGGATGCCCTCGTCGCCCGGGCGGTCGATCAATTCGGCCGGCTTGACGTGATGGTCAACAACGCCGGCTACGGCCTGCACGCGGCGGTCCACGAGACGACCGAGCGGCAGATGCGGGCGCTCTTCGACGTGAACTACCACGGCGTGTTTTTCGGCTCGGCCGCGGCGGCGAAGGCGATGGTTCCCGCCGGCGGCGGGCACATTTTCAACGTCTCGTCGGTGATCGGCAAGCGGGGCGCGCCGTTCAACGGCGCGTACTGCGCGACGAAGTTCGCCATCTGCGGGTTGACCGATTCGCTGCGGGTCGAGCTGGCGCCTCGCGGCGTGTGCGTGACGTGCGTTTGCCCGGCGCTGACGGAGACGGGCTTCTTCGAGGCCATGGAGGACGGCGGCGCCTCGGCGGGCGAGACGATGCGTTCGCTCCGCGGGCTGACCCCGCCGCGGGTGGTCGCCCGGAAGATCGCCGCGACGGTGGGCAAGCCCACGCCCGAGCTGGTCTTCACCGCCGGCGGGAAGCTGCTGACGCTGATCGCCGCGATCAGCCCCCGCCTGGCCGACGCGATGATGGCCCGCTACCGCGACGCCACCGAGCGTGACCGCCGCGGCGTTGGAGACGCCGGCCCGACGACGTAGAATAGAGGCATCAACGGGAGAACGCCCATGAATGCTCTGCGGACAGCGACGGCGGTTCTGGCGATGGCGGCCCTGAGCGGCTGCTTCAAGATGGACGTGGACCTCAGCGACGTCGGCGGCGGGGGGGGCTCGGACGCCGGGGGCGGCACAGGCGAGACGGCCGGCTCGGGCGGGCCCAGCCAGTTGCCGGCCGGCGGGGGGGGCGACTGGAAGGACACCGCCGCCCGCATTGCCGGCTCGACGTTCGTCGGGGCCGAGCACGGTGGGGTCTTCTACGCCTTCGACACGCTGGCCTATCCGGGCAGGCCGGTGGAGTTGGCGGCCAAGCTGCTGTCGGGCAAGAATCTCAAGGCCATTGCCGGCGCGACCGTGGCGTTCTACCGCGAGGGCGAGCTTGTCGGCAGGGCGCTGACCGGCGAGGATGGCCTGGCGAGGATCACCTGGACCCCGCCGGCGGCGGGGAACTACCCGTTCGCCGCGCGGATCGAGGCCGTGCCGGACGAGGGCCTCCAGCCGCTGCTCCAGATCACCCCGACGACGCTGCTCGTCTCGGCGAGGGACAAGGACGCCCGGTTCGTCGTCGTGGACCTCGACCACACGGTGGTGGACAGCAGCTTCTTCTACGTGCTGGTCGGCGGCGCCCGCCCGATGGCCGGGGCGGCCGAGACGCTCGGACGCATCGCCCGGCGGTACAACATCATCTACCTCACGCACCGCCCGGACCTGCTGACGCGCAAGAGCAAGGACTGGCTGGGGCAGCACGGCTTCCCGCCGGGCCCGCTGCTGGTCAGCAGCCTGCGGGACGTCTTCGACAGCGGCAAGTTCAAGACGGCGAAGCTGTCGGAGGTCCGCAAGGCTTTCCCGAACGTGGCGATGGGCATCGGCGACAAGCTCTCCGACGCCCAGGCGTACGTCGACAACGGCCTGTCGGCGTACTTGATCCCCAACGTGGACGCCGACGACTCCGAGGACCTCCGCGAGATGGCCCGCAGCATTCGCCGGCTGGAGGGGCGCGGGCGGCTCCAGGTCGTCAGCGGCTGGGCGGAGATCGAGCGGGGCATCTTCGGCAACCGCCGCTACGCTCCCGACGACTACGCCCGCGCCCTCGAACTCCGCGCCGCCCGCCTCGGCGACGACGACGATGACGACGACGACGATGACGACGACGATGACGACGACGATGACGACGACGATGATGACGACGATGATGATGACGACGACGACGATGATGACTGACGGCGCCAACGCCCGCTGAGCGAAGCCACGCCGCCGACCGCCGCTTGCCTTGCCGACCTTCCGGGCGTGTCCAGAACGTCCCGGCCGGGGGTGCGTTTCAAACGGGGGTCCGTTCCACAGTCCCGTATCGAAGAGGTGCGACATGCAGCACGTGCTCGCCGCCGTTGCGCTGACCTGGCTCGCCCTGCCCGCCGACGCCCCCGCCCGAACCGGCATGACCGAGGTGGTCCGGGCGACGTACCGGCTTCGCAACGAGGGCTCGACGGCGACGTGCTTCGTCGTCGCCTGCCCCGGCGAGGACCCCAACGGCCCCGCCCGGCGGGTGCTCGTGACCTGCCACCACGTGCTCGCAAAGGCCAAGGGCGAGACGACGGACCTCATGCTCCGCAAGCCTGGCCGGAAGCCCGGCACGTACGAATCGGTGACCCACCGACTGGCGATTCGCCGGGAGGGCAAGCCGCTGTGGCGGCGGCATCCCGACCGCGACGTAGCCGTCCTCGACCTGCCCGCCATCGAGGGCGCCCCCGTCTGCGCCCTGCCCCTGGCGGCGATCGCCTCGGCAGAGGACTGGCGGGACGAGCCCATCGGGCCCGGCGGGCTGGTCCGCTGCGTCGGCTATCCCCACGCGGCGGTGTTCGGCTCCGACGAGCCGGGCTTCCCCGTCACCCGCCTGGGCTGCGTGGCGAGCCACCCGTTGAGGCCGCTGGACAGGCGGGCGACCTTCCTGGCCGACTACAACACCTTCGAGGGCGACAGCGGCAGCCCGGTGCTCTGGCAGCGGACGGGCAGGCGGCGGGGCGGGCAGGTGCTCATCCTGGGCCTGGTGACCGGGCAGCACTTCTTCGACCAGAGGTACAACCTGGTCTACCAGCGGGGGCACCTCCGCTACAGACTGGGCCTGGCGATCGTGGTCCACTCCGGGATCATCCGCGAGGCGATCGCCGGTCCAGCCGTCCCGGCCGACGACGGGGAGGGCGACGCGGCGGAGGAGTGAAGGTCCTCGTCGGCCGGGGCGGTGTGTCGGCTCTGTCCACCCCCGCGGACATGGACACACGGCGACGCAATGATACATAAGAACGTTTGATATATTGATGTTACATCGTACATGCGTCTGTCCGCCCGTCGGAGGGGCGGACACGGCGGACACGGCGGACAGCGGCGGGACGGGGTCCGCGGGGGCCAGTGGGGCAGGTTGCACCAGGTATCCACGACCGGGCGGCGGCGGTCGCCGCCGCAGGCGGGCGCGGGGGGCGAGTCCACGCATCCGGCGGTCCTCACGTCGCCCCGGCGGTCACCGCCGCAGGCGGGCGCGGACGGCGAGGAGGGCCTGGCCGGTCGCGGCGGGCAGGAGGCTCAGGCCCAGGACCGTCGCCCAGCCGCCCGGCCCGATCGGGCGGGTCCTCAGCAGCCCCGACAGCCCGGGCAGGTAGACCGCGGCGACCAGCAGGGCCGCGCAGGCCGCGATCGCCCCCCAGATGTACGGGTTGCGGGTCACGGCGTTGCGGACCCACCCGGCTTCGACCTCGCGGAGGCCGAAGACGAACCACAGCTTCGTGAACCCCAGCGTCAGGAACGAGACCGTCACCGCGGCGTGCTCGTCGAGGTCCAGCCCCGTCAGCCCGACCGCCAGGGCGGCCAGCACGCACGCGGCGATCCCCACCCCCCAGCCGCCGACGCCCAGCCAGTGCCGCCGCGTCAATATCGCCTCCCCGCGCCGGCGGGGGGGGCGACGCATCACGCCCTCCTCCCCCTTGCCGACCCCCAGCGCCAGGGCAGGCAGCACGTCCGTCAGCATGTTAAGATAGAGGATCTGCAGCGGCAGCAAAGGCAGCGCGGTCCCCGCTACGGACGCCGCCGCCACCGCGAACACCTCCGCCACGTTCGTGCACAGCATGAACATCACCGACTTGCGGATGTTGTCGAAGATCACCCGGCCCTGGCGGATCGCACTCACGATGCTCGAAAACGCGTCGTCCTGGAGGACCATGTCCGAGGCCTCCCGGGCCGCGTCCGTCCCCCGTTGGCCCATGGCCACCCCGATGTCCGCCTTCTTCAGCGCCGGCGAGTCGTTGATTCCGTCGCCGGTCATCGCCACGGTGTGCCCGTCGTCCTGGAAGATGCCCACCAGGTCCAGCTTCTGCTCGGGGCTGAAGCGGGCGAACACGTCGGTGCCCAGCACCCGCCGGCGGTCCTCCTCGCCCAGCTCGTCGGGGTCGCCGAGGTCCCCGCCGCCGACGGCCTCGACGCCCTCGTCCTCCACAATCCCCACCTGCCGCGAGATCGCCCGCGCCGTGTCCGCCTGGTCCCCCGTGACCATGACCACCCGGATGCCCGCCTCGTGGCAGGAGTGGATCAGCTCGCCGACGCCTTCCCGCGGCGGGTCATGGAGCCCCACCAGGCCCAGCAGCCGGAGGTCCTCGTACGGCTCGGCCGAGGGGTCCTCCACCGTCCGGTCCGCCACCGCCAGCACCCGCAGGCCGCGGGCGGCGAGCTCCTCGCCCTCCTCCGTCCAGCGGTTCTTCGCCGCGTCGTCGAGCGGTTCATCGCCGCCGGCCTCGTCGCCGTCGGCGCGGGCCTGGCGGGTGCAGACGGCCAGCACGGCCGAGGGGGCGCCCTTGACGGCGACCTCGATCTTCCCGCCGGCTTCGTGGAAGGTGGCCATCATCATCACGTCCGGGTCGAAGGGCTCCTCCCGCCGCTCGGGCTTCTCCTCCAGCAGCTTCTCGCGGGTGAGCCCCCGCTCGGCCCCGGCCCGCAGCAGGGCGACCTCGGTGGGGTCGCCCTGGGCCTGCTGCCCGTCCCCGCCGGGCAGGGAGGCGTTGGAGCAGAGCACGCCGACGGCCAGCACGCGATCCAGCAGCGGGTCGTCGCTCCCCTCGCCCTCGCCGTCGCCGTCGCCCTCGCCGTCGCCCCCCTCGCCGCCCTTGCCCTCCTCCCCGTCCAGGCGCGTCTCGCCGGCGGGGGTGAGGACCGTATGCACCGTCATGCGGTTCTCGGTCAGCGTGCCGGTCTTGTCCGTCAGGATCACGTCCGTCGCGCCCAGCGTCTCCACCGCCGGCAGGCGGTTGATCAGCGCCTGGCGAAGCGACATCAACCACATGCCCCGAGCCAGCGCCAGGTTCGCCACGATGGGCAGCCCCTCAGGCACGGCCGCGACGCCCAGGGCTACCGCCGTGGCGATGATCAGCCGTGCCGGCTGGCCCACCAGCACGCCCGCGACGGCGATCAGCGCCGCCGCGGCCAGGACCAGCACGGCCATCCGCCGCCCGAGGTGCTCCAGCCGGCGCTCCAGGGGGGTCTCTTCGTCCTCGACCGCCTCGGCGAGCTCGGAGATCCGCCCCAGCTCGGTGTCCATGCCCGTGGCGGTCACCACGGCCTCCCCGGAGCCCTCCACCACCGTCGTGCCCTTGTAGAGCATCCCCGTACGGTCGGCCAGCGGGGTGTCGGGCTCGACGGCATCGGTTCGCTTGCCCACCGCCACCGACTCCCCCGTCAGCGCCGACTCGTCGACCGTCAGCCCGTTGGCCTCGACCAGCCGCATGTCCGCCGGCGCGACGTCGCCGGCATCCAGGATCACCACGTCCCCGGGCACGATCGACGTCGAGGCGACCTCCTGCTCCCGCCCGTCACGCCGCACCCGCGCCGCCGGCCGACCGATCTCGCGCAATGCCTCCATCGACCGTGTCGCCCGCCACTCGCTGACGAACCCGATCCCGCAGTTGACGACGATCACCGCCGCGATCGCGATCCCCTCGGGCAGGTTCCCGAACGCCAGCGACAGTACTCCCGCCGTCGCCAGGATCAGCACCACCACGCTGCGAAACTGCTCCAGGAGGATCCGCCACGTCGGGCGAGAGGCCGTCTCGCGAAGGCTGTTGGGGCCCTGGTCCTCCAGCCGGCGGTCCGCCTCGTCGCTGCCCAGCCCCTCCCCCGCGACGACGCGCAACCCCTCGGCGACCGCGTCGGCCTCGAGCGCCCAGGGCGGCTCGCCCGACGAGCCCCGCCCGCGGTCGGGGCCGTTGTCCTCTTGCTCCGGCGGCATGGGCGAAAAGCTCCTTGCGTCGGTGGCGGCAACGTCCCGGTGCGCCTCACCCCTCCGGGCGGAAGCGAAACGCCGCGGCGACGGGCGCATCACCGGGCATCTGCCCCGACCCGACGGCGTGGACGTCCGCGCCGCCCTGGAAGGCCAGCACGGCCGCGGTGTTCAACAGGTCCTCGTCCCCGGCCTGGCGCTCGTCGTGGGTCTCCATCCGCCCGCTGTCGGGGTCGAACCGACCCCAGCGGCTCTCGTCGTCGCGGACCAGCAGCAGGTCCACGGCCCGCAGCCGACCCGCCCGGAGAACCTCGCCGAGGTCGTCGTCGGCCAGGCCCGCGCCCCGCGCGGCGCCGTAGCGGTCTCTCGCGGCCGAGAGGGTCTGCTGAAAGTCGTCGGCCAGCAGGTCGACGGCCTTCTTGTGCAGCGCCTCCCGCCCGACGTCCTTGGGGTTGCCCGTCAGGCCGCGCCGGTCGAGCTGCCGGCACGAGCTGACGTGCCGGTAGATGCCCTGGATCGGCTCGGTGGCCGCCAGCAGCAGCGGCGCACGCTCGTCGCGGATCACCTTCGCGACCGCCTCGTCGATCTGCTTGCAGTAGTCGGCGAGCTTCTTCTTCTCCAGCCGCTCGTCGCCGGCGGCGCCCTGGCCGTGATAGACGGCCGGGCGGTCCTCGGCCGGCTGGTGCCCGGCCGTGCCGCTGTGGAACTCCACGTGGCGCTCGGGGTCGTCGAATCGCAGGAAGTGCTTGAAGCTCTCCGGCGCGTCGGGCAGCTCGACGGTCTCGGCGTCGGTGCGGTCGGCGCGGAGGAGGTTCACGGCGTTCTGGCTGAGCTCCAGCAGGTAGAACCGCCGATCGCGGGCCGGCGCGGCGAACAGGGGCTTGAGGTGGAAGTGCGGCGCGACGACGACGAGCTCGGGCACCTCGGCCGGCAGGCGGACGACGTGGGGCGTCCCGTCGCCGACGAACAGCCCCAGCCCCTCGCAGGGCTGCTGAGCCACCTCGCGGTCCTGGAGGAGCCTGCTGAGCGGCTCGAGGCGGTCCCGGGCCTCGGCCTGCTTGAGCCCGACGGCCTCGAGTTGCTCGGAGGCCTCGGTCAGCAGGTTCTTCAGCCGGATGGGGTCCTGGCGGACCTCCGAGCCGGCGCGGTGGGCGGGCATCCAGATCGAGACGCTGTACAGTCCGGCGTGCGACGCGAGTGCGTGAAGTTGATCATCGGCGATGACAGTCATACGTATCCTTTCCGCTCCCCTCGACAGGGTCGCAATCACCTGCATTGTATGCGCCCCGTCCCCGCCCGCCGCGACGACCCCCGTGGTAACGCCCGCCGTCGGCGAAGAACCCGCCGCTCTGGCCGTCGCCCTCCAGACGCAGCTACGCGCCCTGTGGAGTGCGGCGGCAACGACGCCGCTTTCGAGTGGCACAGGGGGCCCTTTCGGCGGCTGACGCTGCCACGCTTGCCGCGACGGGCCCG
>CAYLPJ010000106.1:0-10027 GCA_964385465.1 uncultured Planctomycetaceae bacterium
GGTTCATACGACTGTACCAGACCAAAGGTTCAATAAATACTGCTCGGAGTAGTAACAGCTGAGGCCGCTACGGCACATCTATCGGCGTGCGAGCTGCCTGACCTCCTGGAGAAGAGGGATCAGGACGACGCCACTGAGGGGGCGAGAGGAGATGCAGCGCGCCGGTCTGCCGGTTCCATGGGATTGCGGGTGTGGCGTGCGCAACAAGCACAGCAAGCAACGCCGGTCGAGACTACTCCCCGACTCCTCCGGCCAGACGGTGGAGGAGCAGCAGGAGCAGGACTTCGACGGGGCCGGCAGCGAGAAGGACCGCCAGGTGACGCAGACGGCCTTCGCGTCGCTGGCCGCCAGCGAGATGACCTACGCGAACGGGCGCCAGGTGACGTATAATCACGATGCGATGTATCGACGCACGGATATCGAGGACGGGGGCAGTTCGATCGCCCGGTGGACGTTCTGGGGCTCGGGGCGCGTGGCGGAGCTGTCGCTGGGCAACGGGCAGGTCTGCACGTGGCTGAACAACACCCGGACGAACGCGGCGGTCGGCGGCTGAGCTTCCCCGCCGGATGCCCCCGAACCGACGAATCCGGCCGGGGGCGACCGGTCCAGCGACCGGCTGGGCTACGACGGGGCCGGGCCGGTGCCTGGCGCCGAGCGGCGCCCGCTCAGCGTCGTGTGATGCGCTCGATGCGCACCAGGTCCGCCAGGTCGCCTTCCGGGCGGATGGTGAGCTCGATTCCCTCGGGGGCGGTGATCTCGACCCACAGGCGGTCTGTGTCGCGGCGCCAGGCTACGTCCACGGGGCCGCGGGGGTGGGGATAGCGGCCGCGGGCCCTGGAGACGGTGGCGGCACAGGGGGCGATGAGCAGGGCGTCTTCGCTGCCCGGCCTCGCGCGGCGGATGCCGACGACGCGATGGATCATCGCGAGCATCGGGTGGGAGGACCAGACGTGGCAGTGGCTGCCGGGCCGGCCTCCGCGGAAGCTCTCCCACGTCGTCCACGCCCCGCGGTCGATGAGGAACCCCCAGTGATCGCGGATGAGCTGCTCGGCCTCGCGGACGCGACCGTGGCGGTAAACGGCCTCGAGGGCGTAGTGCAGGAAGTACAATTCCAGATAGCCGCTGCGTCTTTCGGCTGCGAGGCCCTGGCGGAAGTTGCCCTCGAGGTGCCGGCAGACGTATTCGAGGACATTGGGCGTCTGGCCGGCGTCGGCCAGGCCGTAGGCCAGCGCCAGCACGTTGACGTGCGGCGGGGGGGTGTTGCTGAGTTGGCCCGCCTCGTCGCGTGCGGCGGCGAAGCGCCCGCGGTCGGCGTCCCACAGCCGTCGGCGGAAGGCATCGGCGACGCGGTTGGCGTCGGCGCGGAGCTCGCCGGCGCGGCCGTGTCGTCCGATCGCATCGGCCAGTTCGGCGGCGCACTGGAGCGCCCGGAACCGGAAGGCGTTGAGGCACCCGTTCTCCCGCCCGCCGATGGCTTCCCTGGTGGCTCCCCAGTCGATGAAGGGATGCACGGCGTCGGCGTCCCACAGTCCGGAGTCCGCCTCCTGCCACGCCGACCCGCCCCAGATGCCCTCGACGACGTCCCAGACGCTCTCGACGAACGCCGCGTCACCGGTCATCGACCAGTCGTCGTGCAGCCAGAGTACCCAGTGCAGCGTGAACTCCGCGAACGGCCCGACCGGCTGGCTGGGCATGTAGCTGTTGAGCTGCCCGTCGGGGCGCTGCCCGCGGCTGAGGATCCAGAGCGAATGCCTGGCCACCGCCAGGTCCGTCGAGAGCGTGCGGTGGATGAGCGCCTGGAGGCGGTTGTCGGCGATGGCCAGGCCGCGCTCCCGCCAGACGTCCGGGATGTATATTGCGGCGGTGCAGACGTCGAACGTGGCCCGGCCCATCCGCCATGCCGCGTTGAAGACCGGGTCGGAGCACTCGAACTCGCCGACGTGCTCGACGGGCACCGTCGCCGACAACACCCGCGCCGCGTGCAGCCGCACAGGCCCGGCCTCGCCCGTGGGCCTTCGGAACGCGAGCTGCACGTACCGCCCGCCGCGGACGTGGAACGTCTCGATACGCTGCCGACCCCCGCGGAGGATGAACCGGTCGGCCGTGTCCACGAACGGGTTGCTGTGGTACAGCCGCAGCATGCCGTCGGGCCGCTTGGCTTCGTCGTAGGCGACGTCCACCACCGTGCCGGCCGGGGCCTCGACGTCCAGCACCACGCGGCCGAGATACGCCCCGGCAAAGTCCAGCAGGACCGCCCAGGCGTGGGCGTCGTCGAAGCTCATCTCGATCCCGTCCGTGCGGTGGGGCGGGTGGTCGATGATCCGGTCGGGTACGTCCCAGGCAACGTCCCGCGCCGGCAGGGCGGTGGGGGCGCCGACCGGCACGGCGTGCCATTCAACGTCGATGGCGGCCAGGTCGTCGGCGTCGGCGGGCACCTTCGGCCGGGCGGCGTCGAGTTCCCCGGCCGTCATGGGCCCGGTGTGGCTCAGCGCGTGGGGGCAGTCGAACTCCGGCCGGGCGCGGGCGGCGAGGCCGGCGTCGGCGGGCAGTCCGAGCACGATGCCCCAGACCTCGCTGAGGCACTCGATCTCGCCGTAGAGCAGGTTCCAGCCCGCGCGTAGCGTCGCCTCGGCGTTGCACCGGTTGCCGCGGAGCTCGTCGCGCGGGATCGCCAGCTCGCGCCCGTTGAGGTAGTGCGGCCCCCAGAACAGCCCGAGCGTGACGGCCTGCTCGGCGGGGGAGTGCAGCCAGGTCGCGTATAGGAACCGCCTGCGGTTGTCGCGGCGGTACCGGTGGTGGTCGGGGTCCCGGACGCGGCACCCGAGGCGGTTCTCGTCGTCGGCGAGGGCGGCGAGCATGTCGATGCGGGCGGGGCGCAGTTCGGCGTCGCAGGTCCCCGCCACCGGGCGGGGCATCGGCGGGCCCCAGGCGTCCTGGCGGTCCAGCGGGGCGGGGCGGGGCCAGTCGGCGTCGTCGAAGCCGGGCTCGAACCATGCCGGGTCCAGCCGGCGCGTGTCGCAGATCTCCACCGCGTGCTGGACGAAGCAGAACTTCGGCCCAAGTTCGTCCCACGCGTCGGCCCGCAGGACGCGCCAGTCTCCCGGCGTGGCGAGGTCGGCTTCGCCGACGGCGCCGCGGCAGTAGAACCCGCCGATGGCGTCCGGCATGGCCTCGCAGCTCCGTGTGCCGTAGCTGTTGACCTCGACCACCAGCACGTTCTCGCCGGTTCGCAGATAGCCGGCCAGGTCGATCGCGTCCAGCGGCGGGTGCTCGGGAACGAAGTGCGCCGGCCCGCGGGCGACCGCCAGGCCGTTGACGGTCAGCCGGTACCGCGTATCGGCGAACAGTTCGATGACGGCCTCGTCCGGCACGTCGGCCAGGGCGAAGGTCCTGCGGAAGATCGCGAACACATTGCGGCCGGTCCCCTCGCGGTCGCACCAGACGAACTGGGGTGTGGTCATGTCGTATCCGTGGTGATGACGGTTGTCCTCGCCGGCCGCCGGCCAGCGCGGGGGGAGCCCGCGCGGCGTCAGCGGCTCTCGCGGAGGAACTCGTGGGCGAGGATGAGGAACGCGCTGGAGCCCCAGGTGTAGGCCTTGTCGCGCAGGGGCTCGCCGGTGAGGGCGTTGTAGTTCTCGGCGAACAGGCCGCAGGCGAGGCACATCTCGCAGTAGCGGCGGGCGATCTCCCGGGCCTGCTCGCGGTAGCCGCCGCGCCAGAGCCCGTCGATCAGCAGCACCGTCTCGGAGCCCCAGATCGGCCCGCGCCAGTAGCCGTCCGGCACGTACAGCGGGCTGGCGGGGCTCTCGGTCGCCGGGCCGTGATCCGTGACGAACCGCCCGCCGGGGGCCAGTCCCGCCGCCACGGCGTCGCGAATGGCCTTCGGCAACCGCGTGCCGAGGATGATCGGCATGAAGTTCAGCAGGCAGTCGCCCGCGTCGTGCACCTCGCCGCTGAACGCCCGCCGCGTGATGAACTGCTCGCCGGTCCAGAGCTTCTCGATAAGCCGCTGGAGCAGGGCGTCCGCCCGGCGGCGCCAGCGCTGGACCTCCTTCGGCCGCCCGAGCCGCTGGGCCAGCTCGGCCAGCAGGTCCATCTGCACCACGAGAAATGCCGACAGGTCCGGTGCGGTGGCGGGATAGCCCCCGTCGAAGACCGTCCCGTTGTCCCACCCCGAGTCGTTGCCGTGATGGTAGCTCGGCAGGCCGTCCCCGTCGGTGTCCCGGCTGGTCAGCCACCAGCGCGTCCACCGGGAGAGCTTCGGGTAGATTCGCTTCAGCCGCTGGTCGTTCAGCAGCGAGCGGTTGCGCATCATCTTCCGCAGCGCCCAGCCGTGGATCGGAGGCTTGCAGAAGCTCCAGCCGCAGTCCTCGGCGTTGACGCCGTCGGGCAGGGCCCCGGCGCGGTCCTGGAGGTCGAAGTGCACCATCAACTGGTCCCACGCCAGGTCCGGGTTGCGGTAGCTCAACGCGATCGCGTTGAAGCAGTGGTCCCAGCTCCAGCAGTGCGTCATCCAGTTCTTGCTCATCAGCATCGTCGGGCGCTTCAGGTTGCCCGACGGGCCCACCACCGCCGAGTAGTTCACGTGCATCGCGTGAAGCGCTCCCTCGGCGTAGCGGCCGGGCATCGTCGGAGTGGCCTTCGCCCACGCCTGCCACTCGGCCTCGGCGTCGGCGAGGCAGTCCTCGAACGGCCGGGCGAGGTCCCACTTGACCGGCGTGGTGAGGAACTCCTGGATGGCGGCCTCGAATCGGCCGTCGGCGTCGGGCGTGAAGTCCGCGATGACCGCCGGGCGGTCGGGCTCGGACCGCTTGCGCCGCTTGTCCTGCGTGCGG
The DNA here is from genome assembly GCA_964385465.1 of uncultured Planctomycetaceae bacterium. Taxonomy (GTDB): domain Bacteria; phylum Planctomycetota; class Phycisphaerae; order SM23-33; family SM23-33; genus CAYLPJ01. The sequence goes on from CAYLPJ010000106.1 coordinate 4,836, forward strand.
ACGCGGTGAGGGGCGTCCATGGCCATCCCACCGGCGACGCTGCCCAACAGGTAGTGCACCCCGTTGGGCGGGCAGTTGACCTGCCAGCAGCCCCCCCCGGCCGGGAAGGCGTAGGGGCTTTTGGGCTGCATCGACACCAGCCGCAGCGCAAGCCCCTCGCCGCGCAAGCGCGCCTGGTCCGCCGCGGGGAAGCAGATCTCCACGCGCCCGCCGCCGTCGGCGTCCAGGCGGCAGAGCGACGGCGTGGCCGTGACGCGGTAATCCACCTCTCGCCCGTCGCGGAGCAGGGCCAGGCGGAAGGATTCCCGCCGGCCGCCCGATCCGTGCATCGTCCGCAGGATCAGGCCTTTGTGGCCCCATTCCCGCGGCAGAACGCTGAAGGTCATGTACGAGCCGAAGCGGCTGAACGGCACGTGCTCGATCCGAATCTGCATGCGTCCTGTGTCCTTGATCATCCCAGCCCCTTCGCCATCGCCTGTCCCGGCCGCCGTCCGCCTCCCGCCGCAGCCGGGCTCACGGTATAGCACAAACCTCCGCCGATGTCTGCCCCCGGGAGGCGCACCAAACGGGCAGAGGGGCGTGGAGACCGGCTGCGGTCGGGGCGTCAGGCCTTGCCCGCCGAGCCGGCCCGGCCGCACGTGGCCCATCTCCCCCAGCCCGGACGGGCGGCCCCCGTTCGCCCAACTCCGCCATATTGACCCTGCCGACCGTTGCGGCTATCCTTGGCCGCGACGCCGGAGTGGCGGAATTGGCAGACGCGCGGGATTCAAAATCCCGTTTGGGCAACCAAGTGTGGGTTCGAGTCCCACCTCCGGCAATCGCCGCCACGCCGCGACAAGCGGCGTCAGGACGCGACACGTCCGCCCGTGTGCCAACCTCGCCGTGGCGGCGTACGTTCCAAGAGTCCCGTACGACCTCCGCCAACACGGGCCAACGTGCGTCATGTCGCGTCAGCCCGAGACAAAAAGTGTGCGCCATTTTGTGCGCCAGAAGCGCCGGGTTCCTGTGAGGCCCGAGTTGGGCATCCGCTCTTGTGAAACGGTACGGGAAGCCCTTGCTCGCTGCCTACGTGGCAGTGCAAGGGGCTGGAGCAGGGAGATTTGCCATGGCCTTTGATCCGACCGAAGCGGAGCAACTGCTCGCGGACTGCGGACGCCAGTGTGGCCTGCCCCCGTTTTATGTGCCAGCCGCTATGAGAGTCTCGGGTAATGAGTCCGTCGCTGTCAGGGCCGGAGGGAGGGGCGCAGCCCCGACCGGAGGACCTGAAAGCGACGCCGCGAACGACGCCCGGATCCAATACCCCAACGGCCGGTACGTGCATTACACGAGGCCGGCCGACAGCATCGACGATGCGCTGTCCCGCATCACCGCCGTCAAGGCCGACGACGGCAGCGGGGACCCCGGCGACACGCTGTCCATCTACCGGTACACCGGCGGCGGCCGGATCGTCGAGGAGGAGTACGACGAGCCGGACGTGAAGCTCAGCTACGTGGGCGCCACAACAGGCGACTACAGCGGCTTCGACCGCTTCGGCCGCGTGACGTGGCAGACGTGGAAGAAGACGACCGGCAGCACCGTTCTGGACCGCTTCTTCTACGGCTACGACCGCAACTCGAACCGGATCTGGCGTGCGGAGCGGAAGGATCCCAACGCTGTGGGCGGCCGGGACGAAGCGTACGCGTACGACGACCTGAATCGCCTGACGGGCGCCAAACGCGGCATCCTGCCTTCTCCCGGCAGCTACCAGGCGCCCTACCCGGGTGACCTTGACCGGGATGGGGACGTGGACTTCATCGACTACTCGGACGTGCTGTGCAACTACAACCAGGCGAAGCGGGCGTGGGCACAGGGGGAACTCGATGGCGATGGAACGGTCGGGTTGGTTGACAGCACGATCGTGTCGAACAACCAGGGCACGCCATCGGAGGACCTCGCCATCGGCTGGTCGTGGACGCTGGACGACGTGGGCAACTGGACGCAGTACCAGGTGGACGCCAACGGCGACGGGGACTACGGCGACGCGGGCGATACCGACGAGTCCCGCACGCACAACCTCGCCAACGAGATCACGGAGATCGACAGCTCGGCCGATCACATCGCCCACGACGCGGCCGGGAACATGACGAAGGTGCCGGTCCCGGGCGACGCGGCGCACCACTACGTCTGCATCTACGACGCGTGGAACCGCCTCGTGAAGGTCACCACCGACGCCACCCCGGCCGTGACGCTGGCCGAGTACCGCTACGACGGCGCCCACCGCCGGATCGCCAAGCTCACCTACGACGCGACGAACGAGGACTGGGACCGGACGGACTACTACTACACGGCCGCCTGGCAGGTCGTCGAGGAGCGGCTCGCCCCCAACGTCTCCGACCAGAGCAAGGGCAACGTCGCCACGGACGCGAAGGTGCAGTACGTCTGGAGCCAGCGCTACATCGACGCGTGCATCCTACGTGACGAGGACACCGACAACGACGGCGACTGCACGGACGCCGGCGGCTCGGAGCGGTTGTACTACTGCAACGGCGCGAACATGGAGGTCACCTGCCTGCTGGATACCGACGGTGACGCCGTCGAGCGGTACGTCTACAGCCCGTACGGCGAGGTCACGATCTACGACGACGACTGGTCCGACGAGGTGACGTGGGCCAACAGCGTGAAGAACGAAGTCCTCTACGCCGGCTACCGATACAACCCCGAGACCACGGCGTACCAGGTGGGGTTCAGGGAGTACTGGGCGCATATAGGTAGGTGGGGTCAGAGGGACCCGCTGGGGTACGCTGATGGCATGTGTCGATTCGCTTACGTTGGGGCCAATCCTGTCGGTGTGGTGGACCCGGATGGTCTGAAGCCAGCAAACCCAACCGACAGCGACGAGAAGCGCACTCCTGAGCAGAATAGGTGGGTGAAGCGGTGGAGGAGGGAGATCAAGCTGCGACGTTCCTGGTTCCAGTGCAGGGATAACAAAGCGCGTGATGGCGACAAGCAGGCAGCAATGGGCAGTTGCCGGAAGTCTACTGAGAAGAAGGACGACAAGTGTCGGAGAACTGTCAATCCCAAAGTGAAGCTCGATGATATCGAGTACAACGGCTGCGGTCCTGGGGGAGGGACACTTGGGAGCTGGCTCGCTTCCGGCCTCATTCCGAACGAGGTGGAGCCAGTTGGTCCGTACCTGGCAAAACCTTTCAATCCCGATACCATAGCGCCTCCGCCAGAATTCGGCGTATGGGACTTCACGTACGCCTGCCATGCGCACGATATATGCTACGCTACCTGCTGCGCGAAAAGGTCGTTGTGTGATGATTTCTTCTACAAGGACCTCGCCAGGGTCTGCAGTGACTGGCTGAAGTACAGGAAGAAGCACGGGTTCTCGATTCTGGCTGGTTACTATGAAAGGCAGGCCCAGACATGCAAGGACGTAGCGAACCTCTACTACTATGCCGTGCACAAGGGAGGAGAGGATGCATACTGGCGAGGTCAGGAAGAGGTGTGCAACTGTGCGTGCAAGACCACACCTGCACCGAAGAAGTAGAGGACCCAGGCCGGCGAGGCCATCAGTGTCTCGGTTGGCGCACGCTGCAGCCATCTGTTTGGTTGCGGGTATGGCCGGGTGGGCGTGCCGGCGCGAAACTCCGGCCATTGCCGAACGCCCGCATATGCGGAACGGGGCTGGCATGGAAATGGTAGAACTGGCTACCGGTGGCTTCGTCAGCGTGTATGAGACCACCCAAGAGCAGTTCGTCGAAGTTATGGGGTATAACCCGAGTTGGCACGCTTCTGGCAGCTTGCCTGTTGAGAACCTGTGCGCCTCCGAAGCAGAGGAGTTCTGCACGCGCCTTAGTGAGACAGAGACCATGGCTGGACGCTGTTCCCCTGGCGTCGTGTATAGGCTACCGACAAGGGCGGAATGGCTGGAGTACTCCGCCGGTGCTTCGCTTGACGGATCGGTTACGCCAAGGGGATGGAGAGGGGATTCGCTCACGGGGCCCAAGAGGGTGGGCATGGGGGAGCGCAGCACGGTTGGTGTCTACGACTCGATCGGGAATGTCAGCGAGTTCTCTGCGGACCTGTTCCCAAGTGGCACCGGCGGTAGGATATTGCTTGGGGCCTCCTGGAACACTCGCCGACGCGGTAGACTCAGCCGCTCGGACGTTCACGGTACCATCGAGGCTGAGGCCCGAGCGGGGACAGTGGGGTTTCGGTGTGTCTTGGCGCCACCGATTGGCGCAGGGGGGGGGCTTTCAAGGGAGACGGCGTTGCACCGAGAGGCTGCCAGAGGGCAAGCCCGGGCAGTGCGATCGCTTATCGCGGAGGGCGCCGACCCCCGCGTCCTGAATCGGTGGGGCCAGACTCCCCTGCATCGCGCTGCAGTGTTTGGCCATGTCGAGGCGGTCAGGGAACTTCTGGCTGCGGGGGCGAATCTCGATCGCGAGGAGCGGCTGGGGCGGTCGGCCGTGCATATGGCTGCGTTGGGCGGGCGAGACGAGGCGCTGGCTACGTTGCTCTCGGCTGGGGGCAGCTTCACAGGAAGGGATGTGTTTGGCGACAGTCCCCTCCACCTGGCAGCAAGGAGCGGGAATGTGGTGGCTGTCAGACGCTTGCTTCGGGCAGGCGCAGATGCGAACGCAACCAACAACCAGGGCCTCACACCCATGCATTGGGCAGCCCAACGCGGCAGTGTCTCGATGGCGAAGTCGTTGATTGCCGCTGGAGCCGACAAGGAGATCAGGCTGGATGTCCTTCTGCTCGCTCAGGAGTCAGGCCACAAGGAGATTGTTGCGTATCTGGAGGAGCTGATCCGAAGGGGCAATCAGGGGGCAGTCGGTAGACACGGTATTGAGTAGGGCACTATAGGGCACGAATCCACTAATCGGGGGAGATGCGCCAGTAACTGACGCATAATCGAGGGAGATGCGTCAGTAGCCGGCGGAGAGTAGTGGATGGGAGAGGCACACGGTAAGGCAGTAGCGACTCGCCTTCGCCCAAGGGCTGTGGCGAGCCATGCCCGAACCGGCCCCGAGCCGTGGCGGTGCGGTGGCGGCTTCGAGTGTCGGTGGTTGGCGTGTGGCGGCAGCCCCACGGAGCGGGTTGGCAAGGTGACTGCTGACGATGGCTGAAGGGCAGGAACGGGAGTGCATAGCCCGCATTATTCATGAAGCGGCGTGAGAGGCAAGATTCGAGAGCGTTTTGCG
>CAYLPJ010000107.1:0-9767 GCA_964385465.1 uncultured Planctomycetaceae bacterium
GGTTCATACGACTGTACCAGACCAAAGGTTCAATAAATACTGCTCGGAGTAGTAATGAGCATTGGAGCAGGTGGATTGGGCGGTTTTCTGCTTGACGAATCGCGGGGGGGGGGGGTAGACTATATGCCAAATCTCTGTTCAAAGCTGGTCCCGCCAAGGGGTTCGGTATTCCGTCTTGAGCAAGCGGAAGACTCCATACGGGGGCGATGAACGATGGAGGGCATACAATGTCTTCAAGACTTTCGGTATTGGGCCGCGCGGTCTGTGCGGCGGTGGTATCCATGTTTCTGGTATCGACTGCAGCGGGGGATGTATCTCACCCCAATCTTGGATCACTTGATTTCTCTCGTGGAGAGCGGGATATGGTGACCGTTCCAGACAGCCCCTCTCTTGACTTGGCTATGACGGCAACGATCGAGGCGTGGGTGTACCTTGACAGTTCCGTTAAGGACAAACGCTATAGAATTATCAATAAGAGCGATGGTCAGAACGTTGAGTCTGACCGTTCATACGAGCTTTCGCTGGGTACATCGCCCCGGACTGGTAAGGGGGAGAACATCAGCGTTGATTTTTTCACAGGGACTGGAGATGGGTGGGTGAGCTACGACTATCCCTACTCATTCTCTGTTGACACATGGTTCCATGTTGCCGCTACATACGATGCCATCGTGGGACGCTCTGACCTCTACCTTAACGGGCAATGGGCTACGGGAGTCGCCGGTACCGCCAACCACAATCAGATTGTTGCCCCGATCAAGAACTCGGCACAGCCGCTTCAGATCGGGACAAATACCCGAGCCTTTAGCCATGATGGATATATCGACGAGGTCAGGATCTGGTGCACCGCAAGGGATGCAAGTGAAATTGCTGCCACTTGGAACAAACGGATATCAGACAGCGCAACAAATCTAGTTGGTTACTGGACGTTCGATGAGCAGAACGGGCAGGTGGCATATGACATGAGCCCTGCTGGCAATGATGGTTTGCTGGGCACTCGGCTGGAGGCTGAAATGACCGACCCTATGTGGGTGGCTACTGGGTCTCCACTTGTTCCCGAGCCAGCAGCGATGAGCCTGCTGGCCCTGGGCGGCTTGGCGATGCTTCGCCGGCGTCGCAAGGTGTCCCATCACTGAATGATCTCCGAAGGAGATTGAACGATGAAGAATGTAACGGCCATATCGGGACTCCTTGTCGCCATGTGTGCGATACCAACTTTTGCAGACATCAAGGTACAGGCCTACGTGGATGGCAAGGCGAGGCTTCACATCGAGGATGATCGCATCTATTGGGAAGACCTGCAAAGTGGGACGGCCCATCCAGGATGGCACGATGAATACCAGCCACTGAATTACGACGAGAACGGTCCCACTTGGCTGGATGATCAAGCATGGACTCCTGTTTGGTATGCCGACGGTGGGAACCACCGATCCACAGGCTACAGCAGCAGCTACTACGGCGATTTCTCCTGGGTTACAGGCATTGAGCTTGGTACACTGGACGACCTGACCGTCTTCGATAACTACATCTTCTGGGTCGGCAGCCCCTCGAATATTACCAATTACGCAGAGACCCCTTCGCCGATCAACTGCAACATCGTGTTCGACTCGGAGGGAATCCTTATCAACGACACGAACCCAGGTGCACACCGATATGTCTTCTCCTTGGTCCCCGAACCCGCCACGCTGAGCCTGCTGGCCCTTGGCGGCCTCTCGTTGCTCCGTCCTCGCCGCACTAAATCAAGACATATGGCCGAACAAGCACGCCAAGACGGTGCTTGGGATGGATGCATCACAACATTGTTGGGCAAGAATATGAAGGGAGCCATACTATGACAAAAGGGCGTCGTGAACTCCTTATGGTACTGTTGGTGATACTGCTGCAGCATACAGTGTACCAAGTTGCGTCCGCTGACACCATATTCCATGAAACCTATTCAGATGGATCGGCCGGAGTCGATTCCAGGTGGGATATCACATTTACGTCTGGTGTCCACATGGCGTGGGGGGTCAGTGACAATCATCTATGGGCACATCATTCTGGCACATGGGTTGCGTACGATCACCCCGTAAACTTCAAGAGACATCTGGACACACGGGGATACGAGGACATTTCTGTGTCACTGAGATATCGTGCTGATGACTATAATCCGCACTTTGAGTCGTCAGATTATATTAAGGTGTCTTTGTGGACAACAGAGAACGGCTGGACTACAATCCGCAGGTCCTCAACTGCATGGGCCACAAGTGGTCCTCAACCCCCGGTCACATGGGCGACATGGAACATGGTGCTGCCTGAGTATGCCGCAGATCGGGATGATGCCATTCTGCGTGTTTCGATCGTGTCGTCTCAAGCTGAAGAGGAGTTCTGGTTGGATGATGTTGTAGTGAAGGGCACACCGATCCCTGAACCGACCACGCTGAGCCTGCTGGCCCTCGGCGGCCTGGCGCTGATCCGTCGCAGACGGTAGTACCCGTTCCGGTATCGGTGGACCGGTATCGGTGGACACACAACCTGTTTCCTGTTGACGGTCCTTTTCACCGGCCGGCGAGATCAGGGGGGAGGTGTCGAGGGGGGCGTAGTGCCACTGCTCCGGCCAGAAGGCCTTGGGGGTCGGCGTGCAGGGGTCTTGTTCCATCACGACCCCTCCGAGCTGCGGGTCGTGGTTCAGTCGGTCTGGATGGCGCGTCTGGTACGCCGTCGGCCGAGCCACGGGCTTGCCGTTGCCACAGATGTCGACCTCCTCCTTCCCGGACCGGCCCCGGGCCAAGAGTCGCGACAGGCTGGACCTGGCTTCGTGGGTGTTGGCCTCGATCATCGCCGGCTCTTCATAGACCAGACTGAACTCAGCAGCCCGTTGAAGGAGTCGATTCGGCCTGCGAGCGGGTCTTCTTCGTTCCGGGGGCGTCAGGTGAACTCAGCGGATCATGGAGATTCGCCTCCGTTTCCCTTCCTTGCCGGACCGAAGAATCCCTCGCTCCCGGCGACGAAGCACTTCCTCAACGGACTGTCAGCCGCCCGGCAGCGACGCGGTGCGAGTGGCCGCGGGGTTACTGGTCGCTGTCTTCGGCCCCTTCGATCGGCGTCAGCTCGCCGCTGAGGGCCTGGTTGACGCGGCGCATCAGGTCCACGTAGTCCATCTGGGCGGCGGTGAACTGCTTGAACGTCGGCGCCGAGACCAGCGTCTGGTTCAGCTCCTGGAGCTTGTGCTTGTCGGCTACCTCGACGGGCTTGTTCTCGGCCTCGAGGCGGGCGACCTTCTCGGCCTGCTCGTGATAGGCCTCGAACGTCTGCGCCAGGTCGCCCTCGGCCTCGAGGGCCTCGCGGGCCTGGCGGTACTTCTGTGCCTCAGGGGATTCGGCAATGGCCTTGCCGAGCTGCGTCGCCAGTTCGATCGGATCGCTCACGATGGTTCTCCCTGTACGTTTCGCGGATTCCCGCAGCCTACACGCCGCCGCACGCCAACGCAAACGCGTTCGCCCGGGCGCTCGGGCTGCCTGTAAGAACGGTAGGCGATGCCGGCCGGGCCGTTATACTGGGAGGCACGCCGCGTGGCCCGAGGAGACGAGCATGTCGCGTCGCATTCATCGTATGGCCGTCGCGCTGCACCTGACGCTCGCATTCGCCGTCGGGGCGCCGGCGGACACGAAGTGCCAACTGCCCGCCCCGGGCACGCCGGATTCGCTCCGCGCGGCCACGGAGCATCTCGCGGGGGCGTTCGGCCCGCGGTACTCCCGTGCCGGCGCATTCCTCGCCCGCCTCGACGCCCTCGACGCCGCCGACCGCGACGCCTTCGCCGCGCTGCACCGCCGGGCCCTGCTGGCGAACCCGCTTGTCGCCGACGCGCCGATCCTGTTCGTCACGCGGCCCCAGTATCGACGGGACCACCACAACACGGCCACGCTGTTCCAGACGGGCGAGATCAACACGGGCAAGTTCTCCGGCCCCGGCGCGCTGAAGCTGCTGGACGTCCGCACCGGGGAGGTGACCACGCTGCTGGAGGCGCCCGAGGGGGTCATCCGCGACCCGGAGGTCCGCTTCGACGCCCGGCGGGTCGTCTTCGCCATGCGCCGCAACAAGGCCGACGACTACCACATCTACGAGCTGGACGTTCCCGCGCGGCAGCTCCGCCAGCTCACATTCGGTTCGGGCGTCAGCGACATCGACCCGCTGTACCTCCCCGACGGGCGGATCGCGTTCAGCTCCACCCGCGAGCCGAAGTTCTGCATGTGCAACCGCCACATCATGGCCAACCTGTTCCGGATGAACGCCGACGGGACGAACATCGAGCAGATCGGCCGGAGCACGCTCTTCGAGGGCCACGGCTCGCTGACGCCGGACGGGCGGATCCTCTACGACCGCTGGGAGTACGTGGACCGCAACTTCGGCGACGCCCAGGGGCTCTGGACGTGCAACCCCGACGGGACGAACCACGCGGTGTTCTACGGGAACAACACGCCGTCCCCGGGAGGCATCCTCGATCCGCGCGTCGTCCCCGGCCGCGGGGAGCGGTTCGTCGCCACCTACTCCTCCTGCCACGATCGGCCGTGGGGGGCCATCGCCGTCGTCGACCGCTCCCGCGGGATGGACTCCCTCGCCGGCCGCCGCGGCCGGGCCATGCCGGAACTCCACATCTGGCCGGCGAAGGCGCGGGGGCACGTCGGGCGGGGCAACTACGACCGGTTCCGCGGCATCTGGCCGAAGTACGAGGACCCGTTCCCGCTGCACGACCCGAACGCCCCGGCGGCGGCCGGGCGATTCTTCCTGTGCTCCAGGATGACCGGCGAGGGCGAGCGGATGGGCATCGTGCTGCTGGATACGTTCGGCAACGAGCTGCTCGTCCACGCCGAGGGCCCCGGTTGCTACGACCCGATGCCCCTCGCTCCGCGCCGTCGGCCGGGCGTCATGCCGGACCGCACGGACCTCGCCCGCGAGGCCGGGACCTTCTACGTCCACGACGTCTACCGGGGCACGGGAATGGAGGCGGTACGGCGCGGGACGGTCAAGCGGCTGCGGGTGGTGGAGTCGCCGGAGAAGCGGTTCTGGACGGGCTCGAACTGGAACGGCAGCGGCACGCAGGCGCCGGGCATGGCGTGGGACGACTTCAACAACAAGCGCATCCTCGGCAGCGCGCCGGTCGAGCCGGACGGCTCGGCCTACTTCGCCGTCCCGGCCGACCGGTTCGTGTACTTCCAGCTTCTCGACGCCAACGGGATGATGGTCCAGTCGATGCGCAGCGGGACGATCGCCCGCCCGGGCGAGACCACCGGCTGCGTCGGCTGCCACGAGGACCGCCACAGTGTGGTGGCCAACGGGCACGCCGCCGCGATGGCCGGGCCCGCGAGCCCGCTGGAGCCGTGGTACGGTCCGGCGCGGAAGTTCAACTACCTCGCCGAGGTCCAGCCGGTCTTCGACCGCCACTGCGTTCGCTGCCACGACGTCGGCAAGCCGGGGGGCAAGAAGCTCCTCCTCGCCGGCGACCTGACGTTGATCTTCAACCTCAGCTACATCGAGCTGCGGCGCAAGAAGCTCGTGAAGGTCCCCGGCGCCGGGCCGGCGGACATCCTGCCGCCGAAGTCCTGGGGCAGCCACGCCAGCAAGCTCATCGCCGTCCTGCGTGCGGGGCACAACGACGTGAAGCTCCCCGGCGAGGACTTCGACCGCCTCGTGACGTGGATCGACATCAACGCGCCGTACTACCCCGTCTACGCCAGCGCCTACCGCAAGAACCGATACGGGCGGAGCCCGCTGGACCGCGGACAGATCGACCGGCTCAGCAAGCTTGTCGGGCTCAAGCTCAACACCCAGCCGATGGCCGGCTCGGTCAACTTCACGAGGCCGGCGCTGAGCACCTGCCTGGCCGGCCTGGGTGAGAAGAACCCCGCGGCCTGTCGCGAGGCGCTGGCGATCATCGAGGCCGGCCGGGCCGCGCTGGCCGAACGCCCCCGCGCCGAGATGCCGGGCTTCCGCCTGGCCGGCGAGGAGGCCCGGCGCCAGGCGACCTACGAAGCCTGCGCCGCCGCCCTCGCCCGCCTGCGGGAGGCCATCCTCGCCGGCGAGAGGCTCCGCCTGAAGGACTTCGTCGCCGCCGACCGGCGGCGGTAGGGGACGTACTCGCCAGGCCGCCTTCCCACGCCGACCGGGACTTTGCTTCCCGGCCGCGCCCGCCGTATGCTCGTGCCCAGGAAGGAGCCCGACGTGACGTTCGATCCCGCACATGATCGCCGGGCGGCGATGCTGGTGGTGGCGCTGGTCTGGGTCGGCGTGTACCTGCCCGGACTCGGCATCGAGGAGTTCCACGGCGAGGAGGCCACGCGCGCCCAGCCCGCCCAGCACATGCTCCGCACCGGCCAGTGGGTCCTGCCCCACCTCGGCGGCGAGCCGTACTTCAAGAAGCCCCCGCTGATCAACTGGCTGCTCGCCGGGGCGTTCGCCGTCACCGGCAGCGAGAGCGAGTTCGTCGCGCGCCTGGCCAGCGCGCTGCTGATCCTCGTCTTTGCCGCCCAGCTCATCCTCCAGCCGTGTGAGGCCCTCGGCCTGCGGGCACGCCTGATCGCCGCACTCGCGCTGATGACCTGCCTGATCATGATCGAGAAGGGCCGAACCGTCGAAATCGAGGCCAGCTACCTCGCGTTGACCGGCATGGCCACGTACTGGTGGCTCGTTGTGTGGGCCGGGAAGGGTTCGCGGTGGGCGCTCTGGCTTGCCCCGGGCGCGCTGCTCGCCGCCGGGATGCTCGAAAAGGGCCCCGTTCACCTGCTGGCGTTCTACCCGACAGTCGCCTGCCTCGCCGCCGCCGAGCGGCGCTGGCGGGACGTGCTCTGCCTGCCGCACCTGCTCGCCGTCGCCGTCGTCGTGGGCCTGCCGGCGATCTGGGCCTGGCTGGCCGCCCAGCAGGCCGCGGCGCCGGAGATGACCGGCCAGTGGTCCGACCAGCTCCTCACCCGCCTGACGCTCCGCTGGCGGGACGTGGGCAAGTGGCTGGTGAGCATCCCCGCGTTCGTCGGGGCCTTCCTGCCCTGGGCCGCCGCCCTGCCGCTGCTGTTCCTCCGCCGAACCGCCGAGGCCGTGCCGCCCGAGCACCGCCGGCTGTTCGCGGGCCTGCGAGCCGCCGCCGTCGTCGCCCCCGCGCTGTTCATGATCATGCCCGGCTTCCGACCCCGCTACGCCATGCCCGCCCTGCCCGTGATCTGCCTGGCCCTCGGCTGGGCCATGGCTCGCTGGGAGAACCCCCCGCGCCTCGACCGGCTCTGGCGGGGGGCGCTGATCGTCGGCCTGGTCCTCGCCGCCGCCGCGGCCGTGTGGATGCTCGTCGTCGGACGCGACGTCGGATATGCCCCGCCCCGCCTGCGGGTCGGCCTGGCCGTCGCCGGCGCCGTCGCGGCCGCGTTTGCCTTGGCCCTGCGATGTCGCCGCGACACGCTCTTCCTCGCCGGCGCCACGGCCGTGATGATGGTCTGCGCGGTCAACGTGATGGCCAGCTACACCGCCCCCGAGGACTACGGCCGCGGGCGCCTGCGCGACAACGCCGGCCAGATCGCCGCCCGTGTCCCGCCCGCCGAGACGACGTACGTCCTTCGCCCGCAGACGCACGCGTTCGTCTTCTACCTCCGCCCGCCGACCGAGAACCTGACCCGCGACGACCGCATCCCGCCGCGCGTGGAGTACCTGATCGCCCGCGAGCATGACCTGGAGCGCCTGAAGGAGGAAGGGGGCCTCGGCGGGCGCGAGGCGAAGCTGCTCTACGAGTTCCCCGACACGATCAAGGACGGCTGGCGGCTGGTGAAGCTCGAAGGCGGCTAGCCTGCCCTACGCCTTCCCGTGCCGCTCGATCAGCGCGTCGCACCGCTTGCGGAACCGCCCGAGCGTGGCCTGGTGCTCGGGCTTGCCGGCGAGGTTGACCTTCTCCATCGGGTCGGCGGCGAGGTCGTAGAGCTCCTCGACGCCGCGGTGGTGGCGGTAGCGGAAGTACTTCCACTTCGGCGTGCGGACGCCCTCGCTCTGCGGGATGCCCTTGTGCTTGAACAGGTGCTCGCAGAGGAACTCCTCGTTCCAGTCCGCCGGCGCGTCGGCCTTGCCGAGCAGCGGCCGGAGGCTGCGCCCCTGAACCCCCCCCGGCCGAGTGACGCCGGCGAGGTCCAGGAACGTCGGCGAGCAATCCAGGTTCAGGGCCGTCTCGGTGCGGACGACGCCGCGGTCGGCCTTGGCGGCCCGGGGGTCGCAGACGATCAGCGGCACGCGGAGCGACGGCTCGTACATCAGCCACTTGCCCGCGAAGCCCCGCTCGCCAAGGAAATAGCCGTTGTCCCCAGCCAGCACGATCACGGTGTTCTCCGCCAGGCCCCGCTCGGCCAGGGCCTTGCGGATCCGCCCGATCGCCCGGTCCACGCCGGTGATCATGCGGTAGTAGCCCTTGACCATCCGCTGGTACTTCTCCGGCGTGTCAAACCGCCAGTGCCACCGCGTGCGGTTGAGCCCCTTGCGGACGAACTCCGGCTGGGCCTGGAACCACTTCGGCTCCGACATCGGCGCCGGCGGGATCGTTACGTCCTCGTACAGCCCGTCCGCCGACGGCGGCCAGATGTACTGCCGCTTGTCCGAGTCCTCCGCGTGCGGGGCGTTGAAGCTCACCGACAGGCAGAACGGCGTGCCCCCCTCGCAGCCGTCGAGGAACTCGATCGCCCGGTCGGCGGTCAGGTCCGTCAGGTGGCGCTTCCCGCCGTCCCGCTTCTTGAAGTACGGGTGGCGGCCCATGCGGGCGAACTCGTCGAACGCCTTGCCGATCGCCTTGCGGCCGCCGGCGACGCCCACGCCGAACTTGCCCACGAAGCCCGTCCGGTAGCCCGCCCGGCGAAGCAGCACCGGGTAGCTCATCGCCCAGTCCGCCTCGCCGATCGGCGGCGTGCGGAACGTGTACCCGTGTCGGCGCTCGTACAGGCCCGTGAGGAACGTAGCGCGGGAGGCCGCGCAGATCGGCGTGGTCACGAACGCGTTGGCGAACCGCACCCCCTCGGCCGCGAGGCGGTCCATCTCCGGTGTCTTGAGAATCGCGTGCCCCGCGCAGCCCAGCATGTCGTTCCGCTGGTCGTCGGTGAGCACGAAGAGGATGTTCGGCCGCCCGGCCTTGCCGCCGCCGGCCTTGCCGCCGCCCTCGCCGCCCGCCACCGGACGCCGCAATCCCCCGGCCGCCGTCGCCGCCGCCCCGACCCCCGCCGCTTGGAGAAACCGCCGCCGATTCATCATGATCCACTCCTCTTCCGCGATAGGGACCGCGAGACCACCGCAAGGCCCTCAGCCGCGGCCCTGCTCCATAGAGGCTATGCACGACACGCCCGGGGGATGCAAGGGATATTCACCAACTCCGCATTGCCCGGCCGCCATTCGGCCCCGCCGCCACAACCATCCCGTTCCGGTCCATGGTCCCATACCTCGTCATGATCGTCTCCTGGCGTCTCTGTTCGCCCTAAGGCCACTGCACCCGACGCAATACGCTTTCCGCCCCGTCCCTGTCTACCTATTGGGCAAGGTATGCCTCGATCCCGGCTCGAGCGGCGGTCCAGACGGCCCGCTGCGAGGGCGCCAGCACCGACCCGATCCGCGCCGGCAGCGGTTCGACGGAGGCCTGCTCCTCGGCCTTGCGGTCGGCGAGCGCCTGCCGAAGCGCCGGCAGCCGGGCCAGGAGCCCGGGGTTCCGCGGCCCGGTCCGCGAGCGTCTCTCGGCCCGCAGCAGCCGCGCCCGAGCCTCGCCGACGGCGTTGCACTTCGCCGCC
>CAYLPJ010000108.1:0-9035 GCA_964385465.1 uncultured Planctomycetaceae bacterium
CGCACTCCACAGGGCGCGACGCTGGATCTGGACGGCGGCGGCCGGGGCGTGGCTTTTGTTCGCCAATACCGGCCGTCTACACAGCGCGGTCGTCGCGGCAGGGAGGGGACGGCTGGACGGACGGAGGCGGTATGGTCCCGTCGCTCAGTCGAAGAGCGTGGGTCCGTCGGCGTCGTCGGCGCCGGCGGGGGCGTCGGTGGCGGCGTTGCTGTGCTTGAACAGGCGGACGCCGAGCTCGCGGCTGAAGCTGGTGAAGCTCCCGTCGGGGTCGGCGTCGGCGTCGATGTCCCGGACGGTCATGAACATCTTGGCGTCGAGGTTGTCCAGGTAGTGGAGGAAGTAGGCCTCGGGGATCATCGGCAGCTTCGGCGAGCCGTACTCGTGCACGCCGTGGTGGCTGAGCACGATGTGCTGAAGCAGGTCGAGCAGGCGCCGGGGGAACGGCTCGGAGGTCTCCTCGGCGACGGCGGCGGCCCGCTGCTGGAGCCAGATCGCCGCGATGGTGATGTGCCCGACGAGCTGGCCCCGCTCGGTGTATGTCACGGCCGTGCCGGCGTGCAGCTCGGCGGCCTTGCCCATGTCATGGAAGAAGCAGCCGGCGAGTACGAGGTCGTCGTTGAGGCGGGGGTACATCGGCAGCAGGGCCTTGGCCGCACGGGTGACGTTGAGGGTGTGCTCGAGCAGCCCGCCGAGGAACGGGTGGTGCATGTGCATGGCCGCCGGCGCGTGCTGGAAGGCCTCGACGAAGTCGGCGTCCTCGACGAACTTCTTGATGAGCATCCGCAGGGGGGGCGTCTTGACGGTTCGGAGGTGCTCGAGCAGCTCGGCCCACATGGCCTCGACGTCGTTGTCGGTGACGGCGACGAACTCGGCGACGTCGACCTTGTCCTTGGGGACGGGCCGGCAGGCGTCGATGATGACCTGGAGGCTGCCCCGGTACTCCTCGGCCCGGCCCTTGACGTGCAGGAAGCCCTCGACGGGGACGGACTTGAAGAACTGCTCGTTGACCTGCCACATCCTGGCCGGGACCTTCGCGGTCTTGTCGCCCAGCGTGACGGTCAGGTAGGGATCGCCCTTGCGGGTGGTGCGAAGCTCCTTGTCGACGACGAGGTAGACCTCGTCGACGGCCTCTCCGGCCTGCATCTCGCTGACGTACCGCCTGGGGGTGTCCATGGCGGCGAAGTCTACCGCGCCGCCCCCGCCTTGCCAAGCGACCTCCCGGCCTGTATAAAGCGCCACGTCGTGCAGTGGCCGGGGCCGGTGGCCGATGGCCGGTGGCCGGGCCCGGTGGCGGGCGGGATGCGGCGGTTCTTCGGTACCCTCGAAGAGGCGTCCGCGAGCAGCCCGGGGCGTACGCCCCGGCAAGGACTTACACGAAAGCGAACCGAATGCATTACAGCCGCTTGCTGATTCCGACGGTCAAGGAAGTGCCCGCCGAGGCGGAGATCCCCTCCCACCAGCTCATGATCCGCGCGGGGTTCATCCGCAAGGTCGCCAGCGGGACCTACACCTACCTGCCGCTGGGCTGGCGGTGCCTGCGGAAGATCATGGACATCGTGCGGCGCGAGATGAACGCCGCCGGCGCCCAGGAAGTCTCCATGCCCATCCTCCAGCCGCTGGAGTTGTGGCAGCAGACCGGGCGCGACATCGACTACGGCGAAAACCTCTGCGTCCTCACCGACCGGCACGGGCGGAAGAACGCCCTGGCCCCCACGGCCGAGGAGGTCGTCACCAGCCTCGTCGCCGCCGAGATCTCCAGCTACAAGCAGTTGCCGATCAACCTCTACCAGATCAAGACGAAGTTCCGCGACGAGTTCCGCCCGCGGTTCGGCGCCCTGCGCAGCCGCGAGTTCATCATGAAGGACGCCTACAGCTTCGACACCGACCTCGACACCCTCGACGCCTCCTACCGCGCCATGGTCGACGCCTACTGCCGGATCTGCGAGGCCTGCGGGCTCAAGTACGTCGTCGTCCAGGCCGAGAGCGGGGAGATCGGCGGCTCGGGCAGCCAGGAGTTCATGATCCCCACCGAGACCGGCGAGGACGTCATCGTCCACACCGAGGACGGCAGCTACGCCGCCAACATCGAGAAGGCCGAGGTCGACCCCCTGCCGGCCTCCGACCGCCCCGCCGACACGCCCGCGATCGAGGACGTCCACACGCCCGACGTCGGCAGCATCGAGGCGGTCTGCGAGTTCCTCGCCACCACACCCGAGCAGATGATCAAGACGCTCATCTACACCGCCGGCGAGGAAGGCGGGGACACCTACGTCGCGCTGGTCCGCGGCGACCACGACGTTAACGAGGCCAAGCTCTCGCACGTCACCGCAAGCGGCATCGAGCTGGCGGCACCGGCGGTCATCGAGCGCCTGACCGGCGCGGCCGTGGGGTTCGCCGGGCCGATGGGCCTGGCCGAGAAGGCCACGAAGATGGTGATCGACCACGCCGTGGCCGCGATGGCCTCGGGCGTGACGGGCGCCAACAGGACGGACTACCACGTGCGGAACGTCGTTCCCGGGCGGGACTTCCCCCTCGAGGGCGAACAGGTCGCCGTCGCCGACATCCGCAACGCCGCACCGGGCGACACGCACGAGGGCAGGCCGCTGACGTTCGCCCGCGGGATCGAGATGGGGCACGTCTTCAAGCTGGGCACGAAGTACAGCGAGGCCCTCGGGGCGACGTTCCTCGACGAGGACGGCAAGGACAAGCCCTGCCTGATGGGCTGCTACGGCATCGGGGTCAACCGCATCCTCGCCGCCGCCATCGAGCTCTACCACGACGACAACGGCTGCGTCCTGCCCGTCTCCATCGCCCCCTTCGAGGTCGAGGTCCTGCCGCTGAACAACGACAAGCCGGCCGTCGCCGACGAGGCCCGGCGGATCTACGACGAGCTGACCGCCGCCGGCGCCGACGTGCTGCTGGACGACCGCGACGCCCGCCCGGGCGTGAAGTTCAAGGACGCCGACCTGATCGGCATCCCCCTGCGGGTGGTCGTCGGCGAGCGCGGGCTCAAGGAGGGCAAGGTCGAGATCAAGCGCCGCACCGACGCCAAGCCGACCCTCGTCCCCGCCGGCGAGGCCGTCGAGAAGGCCCTGGCCATCCTCGCCGACCTCCGCGCCGACCCCGCGGCGGTGTGAATGCACCTTCGCATACCACAGGAACCCGCCGCGGATGAACGCAGATGAATACGGATACCACAACGGAAACCGTCAGCAGGCGTGCAAGAGACAGGGCGGGAAGTGTAGAGCGAAGGAACAGAACGCCTCTTTTCTCAGCCCCTGCCTCCCGTGCATCCCTGCCGATTCGTCTCGCCCTGTCCGCGATCATCGCCGTTGATCCCTGCTGAGAACCGTGCCCAAGAAGCGCAATGCCATCCTGGATTACACGGCCTACATCGGCCTGCGGCTGTTCGCGATGTTCGTCCACATGGCCAGTTGGGAGGCGAACTACAGAACGGCGCGGTGGGTCGCCGGGCTGATCTGGTGGGCCGGGCGGCGATGGAAGAAGCTCGGGCGGTTCGAGTACCGCTCCAAGGCCCACCTGCGGCTGAGCTTCCCGGAGTGGACCGAGGAGAGGATCGACCGCGTCGCGAGGGCCTCGCTGCGGAACTTCGTCTACCTCGGCATCGAGGTGCTGTTCACCACGCGCCTGATCACCCCCGGGCGGTGGCGCCGCCACGTGACGTTCGGCGACGTCTCCGAATCCGTGCGCCTGCTCGTCCGCCACGACCGCCCGCTGATCTTCGTGGCCGGGCATTTCGGGAACTGGGAGGTCGTCGGGTACAATCTCGCCGCGATGGGCTTCCCCGTGTACGCGGTGGCCCGGCCGCTGGACAACCCGTTCATCTCGGACTACATCTACGGCATCCGCCAGAACCGTGGGATGACGATCCTCGACAAGAAGGGCGTCGCCGCGCGCGCGGCCGACATCATGGAGCACAACGGCTGCCTGTGCTTCATCGCCGACCAGGACGCCGGGCGGAAGGGCTGCTTCGTGGACTTCTTCGGCCGCAAGGCCAGCACGTACAAATCGATCGCCCTTCTGGCGATCCGCTTCGACGCGCCGGTGATGGTCGGTTTCGGGCGGCGGCTGGACGAGGAGTACCACTTCGCCATGGGCGTCCGGCGGGTGATCCACCCCCGCGAGTGGGCGGACAAGGACGACCCGATGACGTGGCTGACGCAGGAGTACACCCGGGCGCTGGAGGACGTCATCCGCACCGCGCCGGAGCAGTACCTCTGGACGCACCGGCGGTGGAAGCATCGCCCCCGCGGCGAACCGCAACCCGAGGACGGCGTGGCGTAGGCCGCGCGACGGGCGTCTGGAGAACCCTTCGTCGGCGTTCCGCTAGAACCGCCCCGCCAGCGCCAGCCCGACGCCGCCGCGGCGCGAGTCCACGTACGGCACGACGTCCATGCCGAACATCTTCGGGCGGTGGTTCGCCGCCACCGCGTGGCCGATCGCCACGCCGATCAGCGCGCCGGAAATCACGTCGGAGAAGTCGTGGTTCCGCGCGTCGATCCGCTCGTAGCCCACGTAGGCCGCGAAGGCGTACGCGGGCACGCCCCACAGCGGGCCGTACGCCTCGTAGACCACCGTCGCCATGCAGAAGCTGCTGGAGGTGTGCCCGCTCGGCCAGCCGCACGGGTCGCCGTTCGGCGCGTTCGTCCGCGCCGCGCCCTTCAGCGCCAGCGTCGTGATCCCGTTGATCGCCAAGGCGCTGAGCATGGTCTTGGACGTCTCGTAGTTCTTGACGTCCTCGGCCGCGAGAGAGCCGAAGTACAGCGCCCCGGCCAGGGCGAAGTGCAGGCCGGGATTGCCCCCGACGTCGCCGACGCCGTCCCAGAAACCGTTGAGCTGGTGCCCCCGCCGCTCGTAGTGCCCGGCGATCTTCTCGTCCACCTCGCTGGCGTTCAGCGTGATCCCCGCCGCCCCGGCCATGCCCAGCATGACCAGGCTGACCGGGTTGGTCGCGGTGGCGACGGTGTCCTCCCAGATCATCGGCAGCAGCTCCTTGGCGTCCCGCCCGAAGCTCTGCCAGAGCCGCCCCGGATACGCCGGGCCGCGGCGCTCGGCACGGGGGACGTACGGGCGATCCACCGGCGTGTGCGCGGGATCGGCGCCGGGGGCGCCCGAGGGCCCCTGGCGATCGGCCGCGTCGTCGGCCATCGCCGCGCCGAGGGCCAGCCAGCTCGGCCCGGCGGCCGCCGCGGCCGGGCCGGTCGGGCCGCACACGCCCGCCAGCCCCCAGCAGCCCCACTTCCAGCTCACGATGTCTTTCTTTCCGTCTTCGCCGCAGTCGTCGCAGTCGCCGCTGCCGGCGAAGCTCGGGCCCTTGATGTTGATCTCCGCACAGCCGCCGGCGAGCAGGCACAGCACCGCGACACAGCCCAGGGACGTCGTTCGCATGGCAAGGCTCCTTCCGGTTGCGTTCCGCCCACCCAGCATACCGACTGCGCGCCCCCCACGTCACCCCCTCATGCTTTCGAGGCCGCGGCGCGATACAATTCGACCCGGTCGAGCGGACAGGTTCGCGAAGTGTTCAGGAGTCACGCCATCATGCGGAACGCAGCGATCGTCGGGTTGTGCGCAGCGGGGTTGATCTGGATGTCGGCCGGGCCTGCCGACGGCGGGCGGCGGAAGAAGCTGCCCCCCTTCGTGCTGACGCCCGAGCAGGTGGCCGAGCTTCCCCCTCCGCCGGCGCGGGACATCCCGGTGCGGTTCACGCTGGACCGTGGGGGGTTCGT
This sequence comes from uncultured Planctomycetaceae bacterium, assembly GCA_964385465.1. Taxonomy (GTDB): domain Bacteria; phylum Planctomycetota; class Phycisphaerae; order SM23-33; family SM23-33; genus CAYLPJ01. The sequence goes on from CAYLPJ010000108.1 coordinate 5,748, forward strand.
CACGCTGGTGGTCGAGGGGGAGGACGGCAATCGCGTGCGCAACCTCCTGGCCGAGACGTACCTTCCCGCCGGCGAGCACACGGTCATGTGGGACGGCTACGACGTGGGTGAGCCCGTCCTGGGCGACCGCCCGTACCACGGCATGCACGACATGCGGCGTCGGCGGGTGGCGGCGGGCAGGTACCGCCTGCGCGGGCTGGTGCACGACGGGATCGACCTGCGGTACGAGATGAGCGTCCAGAGCCCGGGCACGCCGCCGTGGATGACGCTCGACGGCGACGGCGCGTGGCTGGGCGATCACACGCCGCAGACCGCCTGCCTGTTCCTGCCCGACGGCTCGGACTACGGCAAGGCCCCGCAGGTGATGATCGCCTGCACCACCGCCGAGGCCGGCTTCGGCATCATCTGGGTGGACCAGGGCGGCGAGAAGCTCGGCGGGATGAAGTTCGGCTGGAGCGGCGCGCAGGCCCTCGCCGCCGACCGCGGGCCGCGACGCGACCCCAACGCCTACGCCTACAGCGTCCGCGCACGCAAGGGGCAGGTCCACCTCGACGCCCACCGCTTCGACGGCACGCACGAGCCGCTCCACCAGCACAAAGGCGATTCCGGCGGGCGCACCGGCGGGATGGCCCTGGCCGTCCGCGACCGCACGGCCGTGATCAGCATGCCACCGGCCGGCGAGCTGGTCTTCCTCCGCGTCGACGCCGACGCCCCGGCCAAGCGGCGGGAAATCGCCATCGTCAAGATGCCCGGCGCCAAGGGCCTGGCCGTCGACGCGGCCGGGCGGCTGTACGTCGCCGCCGGCGATGAGGTCCGCGTCTGCGACGTGGACTGGGCCGCCGGGGCGGTCTCCAACGTCCGCCCGTTCATTGCCGACGGGCTCGACGCCCCCCACGCCCTCCGCTTCGGCCCGGGCGGGAACCTGTACGTGACCGACTGGGGCGACAGCCACCAGGTGAAGGTCTTCGACTCCGCGGGCCGGGCGGTGCGGACGATCGGCAAGCCCGGCGGGCTCTGCTACGGGCGCTACGATCCGCGGCGGATGTGCAACCCCAACGCCCCGGCGGTGGACGCCAAGGGGCAGCTCTGGGTGCCCGAGACGACGTACTTCCCCAAGCGGACGAGCCTCTGGCAGGCGGGCACGGGGCGGTTCGTGCGGGCGTACTACGGCCCGCCGAAGTACTCCGCCGGCGGCTGCCTCGACCCCCGCGACCGCACGCTGTTCTATTACTCCGGCGCCAGCGGGACGCTGAAGCTGGGCATCGAGTTCAAGCTGGACTGGTCGGCCCGCACGGCCGTGCCGCTGAGCATCTACTGCCACGCCGAGAAGTTCACCCGCAGCGACCACGTCGGGCGCAAGACCACCGCCCCGGAGCTGGCCTGCTACGTCGAGGGGCGGAAGTTCATGGTCACGCACCTGGGCAACGCCGCCTGGGCCCCGCGGACGGCGGTGGTGTGGGAATGGGACGAGAAGACCCGCACCGTCGAGCAGATCGCGATGCTGGGCAGCATCAAGTTCTGGCCCGCCCTGCGCGAGAAGCCCCTCGCCGACCGCATCCCGGAAGGGGCGACCAACCGCAACTGCGGGTACATCTGGAGCGACCTGAACCGCGACGGCCGGCCGCAGGTGGATGAGGTCCGGTTCCGCATCCTCGACTCCGGGGCCGAGGGCTACAAGCACATCCAGCACGACCTGTCGATGCTCGACGCCGACGGGACGTACTGGCCCCCGCCGACGCTCAACGACGACGGCGTGCCCGTCTGGGACATCTCGAAGGTCCGCACGGCCGCGAGGTTCCGACACGGCTGGTCGGACGCCGTCGGCTGCCGCGACGGCTTCCTCATCAAGGCCCGCGGCCCGATCGAGGGCTGGCGCGACGGGCGGCGGGTGTGGGAGTACCCCGCGCAGTACCCCAACCGCGCCCGCGGCCCGGTGCCCCAGCACCCCGGGCACCTGATCAAGACCGCCCGCGTGTGCGGGCCGACGGTGACCCCGCGCGAGGGCGAGGCGGGCGAGATCTGGGGGCTCGTAGGCGACATGGGCAATGTCTATCTGCTGACCAGTGACGGGCTGTTCCTCGCCGAGCTCGGCGGCGACCAGCGGACCACCCCGCCGTGGGCCATGCCCGAGGCGAAACGCGGCATGCTCATCGGCGACGTGAGCTTCAAGAGCGAGCACTGGTGGGCCACGCTCAACCAGATCGCCGACACCGGCGAGATCATCGTCCAGGCCGGCAAGGAACATTCCTCGCTCCTGACGCTCACCGGGCTGGAGACCGTCCGGCGGGTGGAGTTCGGCACGGTGACCGTCACGGCCGAGCAGCTCGCCGGCAAGCCCGACAGCATGGTCAAGCCGGCCGAGTGGCGGGTGCCCCGCGAGACGGCCGTCCCCCTGCTTGCCGCCGCGCCGAAGACCGACGGGGACCTGGCGGACTGGCCCGACGACCGATGGCTGGCCGTCGACGCCGAGCGCGGGCTCTTCGCGGCCCTGGCCGTGCACGGGGGCACGCTGCACGCGGCGTGGCGCGTGGGCGACCCGGCCCGGCTGGTCAACCCCGGCGGGCAGGGCTGGCGGGAGCTGTTCGCCACCGGCGGCGGGCTGGACATCATGCTCCGCCCCGATCCCGACGCCAGCCCCCCCAAGCACCGCGGGCGGTTCGGGCGCGTCCGCGCCGCGCCGGGCGACGTGCGCCTCTTCGTCACTCGCACGGGCGACCCGAAGGCCGGACCGCTCCGGGCCGTGCTCTACCGCCAGGTCGGCGAGGGCGACAGCCCCCACACGTTCGACTCGCCCGTCCGCCGCGTGGACTTCGCCCACGTCGCCGACGTGACCGACCGGATCACGCTGGCACAACGCGGCGGGAACTACGAACTCGCCGTCCCCCTGAAGCTGCTCGGCGTGGACCTGCGCGACGGGCTCACCACGCGAGGCGACGTCGGCGTGCTGCTCGGCGCCGGCGGCGAGACGGCCGCGAGGCTCTACTGGGCACGCGGCGCCGGCGGCATGGTCAGCGACGTGCCCACCGAGTCGTCCCTTCGCCCGGATTTGTGGGGCACGCTGACCTTCGGCACGCCCGCCGGGCCGGAAAAAACCAAGGACACCGGCCCCACGCCCCTGCCCCCGCTGCACGAATGAGCGGCGGCGGGCCGGGAACGGGCCCCGCGAGCGCTCCCCGCGGCTGAAGCCACGGGCTGTCACACACCAGCAAACCCGGGCAACCGCCCGCCCGCGTTCCGTCGAGGCGGCGTTCAGCCCGCCGCACACCACGGAGGTCGCCGCCAAATGTG
>CAYLPJ010000109.1:0-8859 GCA_964385465.1 uncultured Planctomycetaceae bacterium
GGCCGGGGCGCCGCTTTTCCTCGCCAATGCGGGCCGCGAACACGGCGGGGGCGTCGCGGCAAGCGTGGCTGCGTCGGGCGCGAGGGCGCCCCGCACGTCCCGTCAAAACGGTGCGCCAGCCGTCGCACTGCCCGGGAGCACTGCACAGGGCCCGACGCTTGTCCCGGAGGACGACGCCCGGCTCAGTCCGAGACCTTCCGGTCGGCCGGGAAGCGGGACTCGATCCACTTGACGAACGCCTTGGCCAGGCCCTGGGCCTTCTTCTCCACGCCGGCGTTCACCCGCGCCGTGGTTCGCCCCACGCAGTTGGCCCGGCCGAGCACCTGCTGGGTCTGCTTGTCGACGAACTCCGTCAGGACGATCACCTCCTCCAGGGGGCCCAGGACGAAGCCCACCGTGTCGGAGTCCTCGTAGTGGACGATCGTCCCGCGGATCACCAGCGTCTTGCCACCGGCCTCCGTCGGGAGGTCGGCCGCGCGCAGCTCCTTGGCGAACGCGCCGGCGAGGTGGTCGCCGAATCCCGGCGGCGTCCGCCCGCCGATCCCGTCGGAGATCGCGCCCAGCTCGAAGTTCCGGTAGGCGCCGAGGGGTTTGGCGTCTTCGGTGGCGGCGAGGGGCTGGATCGGCATGTAGGTGCCCTTGGCGCCCATCGCGATGCCCGCGCCCTCCTTGATGATCGTCGAGGTGCAGCCGCCGGCGGTCATCGCCGCGGCCAGGGCCAGCAGCAGTGCCCGGAACGGGAGTCTTGTTGGCATGTGTCTCTCCTTTTTTCGATACGGTTTCGCTCCGGCCTCACGGGGCCGGCGTGGGTTCAGGGAATGCGGTAGAGCTGGAACTGCTCGCCCCAGCCCCGGGGGTCGATGGGCTCCAGCGGCCCGGGCTTCTCCGGTGCGACCTCGGCGGGGAGGATGACGAACCAGCGTTCGGCGTCGGCGAGGACGGGGTCCTGGCGTCGGAGCTCCTCGGCGAAGCCGGCCAGGGCGGTCCCGTCGGCCCGGGCGGTGGCGGGATGGATCCTGGCGTGCTGGGCGAGGAACCGCTCGTGCCACGCCGCCAGGCGCCCCGGGGTGAGATAGTAGACGTAGCGGACGTCCTGGGGGGCGGTGACGATGCTCTGGCGGGCGAGCATGCGGAAGCTGCCGCGGTCGGTGAGGAACACGGCGTGCCGTCTCGGCCTGGCCCAGGCCGCGATGGCCGACAGCTCCCGCCGCCGGTCGGCCTTGGCTCGGTGGCGGTCGACGTACTCGCGGAGGAAGAAGTCGCCGCTCTGCCCGCCCGGCAGCAGTTTCAGGACGCCTTCGGCGGCGGCGTAGCGGGGGATCTGAAGGTTGTCCGCCGGGAGCATCCAGGCCACCATCAGCGCCGCGAGCACCCATCGCAGCACGGCGCCGCCGCCGCCGTGTATCAGCCGGAAGACGTTGGTGATCGCCTGTGCGAGCAGGACGTAGAGGGGCAGCATGAGGAGGCTGGCGGCCTGGGGGAAGTCGATCACCGGGGGGGGCGTTCCCAGCATCCGCCCGACGCCCTGGCTGAGCGCGTGGAGGCCCAGGGCGGTCACCACGCTGCCCAGCGCCAGCGCCAGCCACATGCCCAGGTCTCGCGTGCGGAAGCGTTCGACGAGCCCGAGCACGGCCGCGGCGGGCACGACGAGCACGAGCGCCCCGGCGAGGGTCCGCCAGTGGATCAGGGGCTTGAGGACGTCGGGGTAGAGCACGTCGAGCCCGACGGCGGCGAAGGCGGCCTTGGCGGTCTCGGCCGAGGCGGCGGGGTCCAGGTGGCCCAGGGAGGCCCGGAGGCTGAAGTAGTACCACGTGTAGGGCGAGGCGGCGAGGAACGCGCAGAGCCCGCAGGCCAGGACCATGGGCAGGCAGCGCGGTGCGAACCGCTGCCGGGCGGCGTAGGCGACCAGCATCACCAGGGTCATGTTCATCGCCGTGACCAGGTGGATGTTGCCCAGCAGCCCGACGACGCCGAAGACCAGCAGGAGGCGCCAGGGCTCGCCGGCGCCGCCGGCTCCCGGCGGGGCGGCGTAGCGCCGCAGCGCCAGCGCCACCAGCGGGAAACACGCCAGGCAAGCCGCCGCCGGCGTGATCGACGCCAGCGACCCCAGCCCCCAGTAGCCCCCCGCCAGCGTCTCGATGACCCGGACGCTCAGGACCGAGACGAACGCCGCCACCGACCAACTGCGGCACTGCCCGTACAGCAGCGCGTACATGCCGCACAGGTACAGCATCGTCAGCACGCCGGCCAGCGCACGGAAGGGCAGGCGGAGGTCCTGGTAGTCCGTGGGCACCAGGGCCATCTCGAGGATGCCCTGCACGGCCGGGGTGTGGAACAGCCAGTGCTTGCTCGGCCCGAAGACGGGATCGTAGGCGTACGCGCCCGGGCGGTGGCGCTTCCATGCCGCCGAGGCCATGTTCACCTGCGTGTCGCTGTGGCGGTCGTCGAAGCTCGCCAGCGCCGCGAACGTCGCCGACACCGCCGCGAACAGCAGCACCGCCAGCAGGTGCCTGGATTGTGGGACCGGTCTCATACGCCGCGTTTTCCCGAAAAGCCAAGCGTGATAGTATACCCCCGGCCACGCCGGCCACAAGGCCCGCCGCCGGAGACGCCGAAACCGACCGCACCATGACCGCGCCCCCGCCCGACAACTCCGATCCGTTCGTCGCCGCCGTCGGCGAGTTCCTCGACGCCCGAAACCTGCTGGCGCCGGGCGAGGGGGTCGTCGTCGCCGTCAGCGGCGGGGCCGACAGCGTCGCGCTGCTGGCGGCGCTGCGGGAGCTGGCCCGGCTGCCCGGGTGCCGCCGGGCGCTGACCGCGGCGCATCTGGACCACGGGCTGCGGGCGTCGTCGGCGGGGGATGCGGCGTTCGTCGCCGCGCTGTGCAGGCGGTGGGGCCTGCCCTGCGTCTGCGAGGCGCGGGACGTCGCCGCCGACGCGGCCGAGCGGTCCGTGGGCATCGAGCAGGCCGCCCGGGACGCGCGGTATGCGTTTCTCGCCCGGGTGGCGGGCGAGCGGGGCGCCTCGGCGGTGGCCACGGCCCACCACGCCGACGACCAGGTCGAGACCGTGCTGCACCGGCTGCTTCGGGGCACGCACCTGCGGGGCCTGGCGGGCATTCCGCCGCGTCGGGCGCTGGGCGAGGGCGTGGACGTCGTCCGCCCGCTGCTGGGCGTGCGGCGGGCGGAGATCGAGGCCTTCTGCCGCCGCCGCCAACTGCCCTGGCGTACCGACGAGACCAACGCCGACCCGGCCATGATGCGCAACCGCCTCCGCCACGAGCTGCTGCCCTGGCTCCGCGAGCACGTCAACCCCGACGTCGACGCGGCGCTGCTCCGCCTGGCCGACGCCGCCGCCGAGGCCGACGCCGTCCTCGCCGACCGCGCCGACGCCCTGCTGGACGACGCCGGGTTCCGCGCCGACGGCCCCCGCGCCGTCATGGACGCCGCCTGCCTGGCCGCCGCCGACGGCGCCGTCCGCGCCGCGGCCATGCGGCGGGCGCTGGAGCGCCTCGGCGCCCGGCTCGGGCGCGTGACGGCCGCCCACCTCCGCGAGATGGCCGCCCTGGCCGAACCTGGCGGGGGGGCGGTCTGCCTGCCCGACGGCCTGCGGGCCGCCCGCCGCCGTCGGTGCGTCGTTATCGAGCCGAACCCCGCCGGGCGAGGGCGCCGAGCCCGGGCCGGCCGCGCCGGACCCACCCGGTGAAGAAGCGCGCCGCCCCTTGCGTTCCGGGCGGCTATGATGTCCTATGCGGTCCGTCCGGCAGGGAGGGTGCCGATCGCGGGCGCCAGGGGGCGGCGACAGGATGACCAGCATGTCCGACAGGCAAGGCGACGTGGACGAGACGCTCCTGGAGCAGGCGATGGATCGCTACGTCGAATTGGAGCGGCGCGTGGACCGCGCCCTGCCCCCGGACGTCGCCAACGCCTGCATGGCCTGCGGAGGCAAGTGCTGCCGCGCCGGGCAGGCCAACCAGACCATCCGGTCGTGGTGGCTGCGCGAGATCAGCATGCGCGAGTACGGCCACTGGTGGCCGGACGACTGGGAGGACCGCCCCGGCTGCGTCGCCCAGGGCGCGACGGGGTGCCTGCTGACGGTGGGGCGCCCGGTGTTCTGCCGGCTGTACGTCTGCGAGGCCTACCTCGCCCCCTGCCGTGATGCCTGGGAGGTGTTGCTGACGGCGCTGCTGTCGGTGCTGATGCAGGAGGCCACCCGCCCGGCGCCGTCGCTGGACCTGCTGGCGATGGCGCCGCCCGAGGCCGCCGCCCACGCCGGGGTGATCGCCGAGCGGATCGAGTGGGCCCACGCCATGCTGGATGCCGGGCTCCGCATGACCGACGGACCGACGCCCTCGGCGGCCAGGCACCGCATTGCCTTGTGGCTCCTGGCCCGCGCGCCGGCGATCCTGCACCCGACCGTCGCCGACGCCCTCGCCCGGCGCCTGCCCGACGAGGCCCCCATGGAGGTCGACCTCCTCGACGAGCTGCTCTAGGCTGTGTCTGATATATCCAATCCGGGCTTCGGCGTGCTGGATCGCGTCTGGTGGCGTCCGCCTGCATCGGCGATTCGCAGCGGAATCGCCTGCTTCGGCGTCCTTGCCAGCCACGAACCAGCCCGCTCTCGGGCCGCGGAGCGATATATCAGACACAGCCCAGCGCCGCCGCGCCCCCCGGTCCGCGCCGACCTGCAAAGGAGCAAAAAAAGCCAAATCGACTCTGATTTTCCACCTTTCACTTTTCGGGGGATTGCCGTACAATTCTCCAATGGGACACCAGTCGGCATCGTAAGCTGCCGATAAGAGCATTACACGCTGACCAGCCTTCGGGGCCGAGACGGCCGCAGGGCATAGCAGGCAGGGATCGGGGCGCTGTCGCCTCCGTTCGGGTGCCGGGACGTCTTCCCGCCGCCAAATCGGACCCGACGGTGCGCATTTGTGCGGATGACCGGTTGCATTCCGGCCGTCCGTGGCGATAAACTCAAGACGCGCGTCGCGCCCTGCTGGCACAGACAAAACGCCAATCACGCCCTCGCGGGCGTGTCCGCAGAACAGCAGGCCGGCCCCCGTATGTACTTGGGAGCGTCGGCCGTGAAACTTTCTGTGGAGCCCATTGGCGTGGGTGTCTGTGAAGGGATCCGGTTCGGCGCTCCCTCCTTTTTTTTCGCCCCCCTTGCTGCTCGTGGCGCCCGGCCTCCGTCGCTTGCCCGCGGAACGTCCAATACCGCAAATCCCGTTTGCCATCGGGGACGCTACCGTGTATAAGTAAGGAAGTTGGGCGTTTCTCGTATGCTGCGACCGGGTGTTCTCCGGCCGCGGAAGCAAGAGCGCCTTGAACCCGCCTCTGAGCACCGAACCGCCGCCGACAGACAAAACGCCAAGCGCCCCACGGGGCGGAGATTCCACGGAAGCAGTGTTCGGTTGGCCGGGCCGGCCCGGCCTGACAAGGTGGCTGACCAGGCGACAGCGGTTTTCGGCGCGCGCCGGAAGCCGCCGCCGGCCGCCTCCTTGCCCCTTCCGTCGATCTCCCCCTTGCCGCGCCCCCGGCGCTTCATGGCTGTACGCCGGAAGGTCCGTTCCATGGCAGACGTGAGCCGTACCAGCATCGAGGAGCTCCGCCAGGCCGCGGCGTCGTTCGAGGCCGACGCCGCCGACAAAGGCCGGTCGGTTTCGGACGCGGCCATCGCGGAGGAGATTCGCGAGCTTCGCAAGATGGCGGCGTTGTGCAGCATGGCCGCCCGCCAACTCCAGGAGTTGGACGCCGCCGGCGCCTCGGCGCCGCCGGCGCCGGGCTTCCGCCGGCAGGTCCAGGCCATCCGGGAGTTTCTCGACCAGCAGTTCCATGCCGCCGACCGCAGCCCCGACGCGTGACGGCGACCACCGCGGGCCGCCGGGGGGGCGGCCTGGCGGTCTGTCACCCAAGCCCTCCGTTGACCCCGAGCCCCCGAGAGACTAAGAAGGAGATGGTGCGCCGCCGCCTCGCCTCCGGCCCGGTCGTCGGGGCCGGCCCGCGGCGGGCGATCGGGCCCGGCGATGAGGTCCTCCGCATGGTCATGCTTGCCCAACTCGGCCGCTTCACCCTGGACAGCCTGGACGGCTTCGGGCAGTTCTGCCGCTTCTCCGGCCAGGCGTGTGCCTGGTCCGTCCGCGGCGCGAGGCGGTGGCGGAACGTGCGCCTGCTCCTGCCGCAGTTGTACGAGATCGGCACGCGGAGCGTCCCGGTCGTGATGGTCACCGGCGCGTTCGTGGGGATGGTCCTGGCCGTCCAGATGGTCGCCCAGTTCCGCGCCGTCGGCATGGTCGCCGCGATGGGCACGATCGTGAACCTCTCGGTCCTCCGCGAGCTCGGGCCGGTCCTGGCCGGGGTCATGCTGGCCGGACGCGTCGGCGGGGCCCTCGCCGCCGAGCTGGGCACCATGCGGGTCACCGAGCAGATCGACGCCCTGCGGGCCATGGGCACCGATCCCGTCCGCGTCCTCGTCGTTCCACGCCTGCTCGCCTGCGTGCTGCTGATCCCCGTGCTGGTGCTCTACGGCGACTTCATGGGCATCCTCGGCGGATGGGCCATCAGCGTCTTCGTCTACGGCGTCAACAGCGCCGACTTCTGGCGACACGCCGTCAGGACCGTCGAGTACTTCGATATCCTCTACGGGCCGATCAAGAGCGTCTTCTTCGGCACCGCCATCGGGCTGATCTGCTGCTTCAAGGGATTCAACTGCTCCCCCGGCGCCGCCGGCGTCGGAAGGGCCTGCACCGAGAGCTTCGTCGCCAGCACCATGGTCATCCTCGCGCTGGACTTCTTCCTCGGCATGTTCCTCAACACCATCTACGAGTTCCTCTACGGCATCAAAGACCTCATGTAGCCCCCCCCCCGCCCGCCAAAGGACGACCGTCCATGACCGAAGAACGCCCCACCCCCTCGCCCGCGCCGCCGCGCCGCCGGCTGGCGGCGTTCCTCCTCCGCCGCATCGAGAACTGGCGGAAACGACACCGGAACACCACCAGCTTCTACCTCCACATGGTGGGCATCCCCGCCTGCTTCCTGGCCGCGCCCGCGCTGCTGATCCTCGGCCGCTGGCCGCTGGCGATCGTCTGCTTCGTCGGCGGCTACGCCCTCCAGTTCGTCGGCCACCTCATCGAGGGGAACCGGTCGGGGGAGGAGTTGCTCCTGCGGCGCCTCCTGGGCCGTGACTGAGCGCGACCCGGGGGGCTTCTCGCTATCTGGTGTTCGGTAGGAATTACCAGGTAAGAGCGTGCGCGTCTGCGGGGGGCGCGGCTCGGCCGTGGGGGAGGATCACGAGCATTCGCGGCCATCTTCCTCCGCTCGAAACCCTCCCGCGCCCCGCCGCCGCGAAGCGCCTCCTGGTAACGGTTACCTGCTAACCAATAACGCGTTATGGCTCCCGCCAGTGCGCCCGTCGCCTCGGGCGATCCGCGACCGGCCTGACTTCGCGGACAATTGCCGTAAAGAAAGAGACACTTTTATCCGAATTAAGGGTTGACAATTAGGACTGAATGCATACCATTTGGTTCGACATGAACGAGGCCCCGATGAGCGGGGCCTGACGTTGACACTGAAACCGGAAAAGAAGTACCAGCTATCGGCTTCGCGGACACGTGTCCGCCGGGGCCGGCAAAGAAAGGCAGGACGGCCATGAGCCAGGTCAACAGCAAAGCCGTCAGCGGAAGCAGCAAGGCAGCCAGCCGCAGCGAAGAGCCCCGCGAGTTGGGGACGCCCCGCGGCCTCAGCGAGGCCGAGCGGCGGGCCTACGCACGCATCCCGGCCGAGGTCGACTTCGTTTACCACGAGTCCTTTGACGAGCCCGACGCCGAGGCCTCCATCTTCGGCGAGCAGGCGCCCGACATCGAGATCCCCCGCTGGACCAGCTTCCCCGAGGTCGCCGACGACCAGGTCGAGCCCGCCGCGAAGGGCCGGCGCGCCCGCCTGACCGCCAAAGAGGAAGCGGCCATGTTCATCCGCTACAACTACGCCTGCTGGCGCCTCGCGAAGCTGGTCGAGGCCCAGCTCAAGCGGGCCACGCTGCCACGCGGGCGGGAGATGGTCCGCTGGTACGGGCGGGCGATGAAGACCCGCGCCGAGCTTGTCCGGGCGAACCTCGCGCTGGTGCTGGCGATGGCCAAGCGGACCAAGATCCCCAACGTCGAGTTCGGCGAGGTCGTCAGCGAGGGCAACATGGCCCTGCTGAGGAGCGTCGAGAAGTTCGACGTCTCCCGAGGCTTCAAGTTCTCCACCTACGCCTGCCGCGCGATCCTCAAGAGCTTCAACCGCCTCGCGACCAAGACCGGAAAGTACCGCCAGCGCTTCCCCACCGAGTTCGACCCCTCGCTGGAACGCAGCGACTACGACGTCCGCCGCCACGAAATGCAGCGGGAGCATTCCATCGAGGCCGTGCGAGAGGTGCTCCTGCGCAACCGCGCCAACCTGTCGGAAGTCGAGCAGACCGTCGTCATGGAGCGGTTCGCCCTCAGCAACCGAGGGCGCAAGCGCACCCTCGCGGAGGTCGGCAAGACCGTCGGGCTGACCAACGAACGCGTCCGGCAGATCCAGAACCACGCACTCGGCAAGATCCGAAGGGCCCTGACCGAGGACTACGCCATGGCGTGAGAGACAACCTCCCACCGCTGTCGGCTGCCGGGAAGGGCCCCCGCAATCGCGGTCGCCCTTGCCCGCCGGCCGCCGGCGGGAGGCCGACAGCGAACGCATGAATCTCCTTTCCTGTGCCTTGCCTCTGCCCAACCGGCCGCCGGGGACATGAACCCCCCCGGCGGCCGTGCCCTGCCCGCAGCCCCAGGGCAATCGCATCTACGATTTCTGCGTCAGCAGGTGCAGCAGGTAATCGTGG
>CAYLPJ010000110.1:0-8707 GCA_964385465.1 uncultured Planctomycetaceae bacterium
CGCGAGGATGGATCGGCGATCACGGATGGTCGCCGACAAGCAATCGCTGGCACTGGTGAAAGAGGCCCTCGAGGCCCGGAAAGGTCTTTGACAATGAACATGGACGGCAACGCGATCCTCAACGGAGTCTGGACGTTCCTCAATTCCGGCATCGGCTTCGCCCTGATCTGGGCGGCGATGGTGGGCTTCTTCATCTTCCTGGCCAGCCGGTTCAACCCGCTGCAGGAGAAGTGGAAGCAGTACGAAGGCAGCATCATCACCGGCATCAGACTGGCCGAGAAGCAGATCCCCGACGACACGCCGAATAGCGGCCTGGCCAAGCTGGACGCGGCCCTGCGGTTCGTCTTGAAGGCATACGCCGAGGCCAACAACGGCAAGCGGCCCTCCGATGCCCTGGTCGAGCAGATCAAACAGGGCATTCAGATCAAGCACTCGGACCTCGACCGCTTCGGCGGCCTGAGCAAGTCGAGCACGTGATGAAGTGGCTGGTCGCCATCCTGACCGCATTCTTCCAGGCCCTCCTGCCGTGGGTCGCGAGCAAATCGCGGCCCACGGCGGAGGACGCCGACCCGGATCGGGAAACGCGCGACAAGCTGCGCGACCGGATTCGCAAGCACTGGAGCAAGCCATGAGAACCGCCAAGCTCGAAATCTACCGCGACGCCAAGCGCGAGTGGCGATGGCGACTGCGGGCGTCGAACGGCCGCATCGTCGCCGACAGCGGCGAAGGCTACCGCCGCCGCGCGTCGGTCCATCGCGCCATCGAATGTGTGCGGGTACTACTGACCGGCGACGTGCCGGTCGTGGAGGTGGAACCATGATCCGCAAATTGATCCCGTTCCTGATTCCAATTCTGCTGCTGACCGGCTGCGGCAGCGGCTCGCTGTTCACGCGGACGATCTACGTCCCGCACGGCACGCCCGTGCGCCTGCGGGAGACCGTCGAGGACGTGAAGGTCTGGGTCAAGGACGCCGACGGCCAACCGGTCGCGGGCAAGATGGACCTGCCCGAAGGCTGGTACTCCCTTCCGATGCCGGAGGACGAATAGCACCGTCATGGTCTGCGCGGCCGCCAACAACATCGTCAGCTTCTCCGGAGGCAAGGATTCGACCGCGATGCTCCACATGATGCTCGAGCGCGGCGAGCGGATCGCGGAAGTCGTGTTCTTCGACACCGGCTGGGAGTTCCCCGAGATGCTCGAGCACATCGAGCGCGTCGAGGCGAACACCGGCATCAAGATCACGCGCCTGCGACCGGACAAGCCGTTCGCCTACTGGATGTTCGAGCGGCCCATCGTGGCCCGCAAGGGTAGCAGCAAGGGATGCGTCCACCGGATCGGCAACGGCTGGCCTTCGCCCTCGCGACGCTGGTGCACGCGCATCAAGGTGGATGCCATCAACAAGCACCTTGCGCGGTGGCCCAATCCGGTCTCGTGCGTGGGAATCGCGGTCGATGAAGTGCATCGCACGCAGACCAAGGCACAGCGGAGCGCCAGGTACCCCAAGCGGTATCCGCTGATCGAGTACGACGTCGACGAGGCCGAGGCCCTGCGGTACTGCCTCCGTCTCGGCTATGACTGGGGCGGCCTGTACGAGGTCTTCTCGCGCGTGTCGTGCTTCTGCTGCCCGCTTCAGCGGATCGGCGAGCTTCGCAGGCTGCGCCGCCATCGTCCCGCGCAGTGGCGGGCCATGCTGAAGATGGACCGCATGGCCCCCGAGCACAACCGGGGCTTCCGCAATTACGACACGGTTCGCGATCTGGAGCGGCGATTCCAGCAGGAAGAGGACCTTGCAAGGCGGTTGCGCCGCACCGCTGCGGAGATGAACTGATGGCAGGCACCCAGGGCATCCGAGCCGGCCGGGCATTCGTCGAGCTGTTCGCCGACGACAGCAAGCTCGTGCGCGGCCTGCGCCGGGCCGAGAAGCGGCTGAAGGCCTTCGGCGACCGCATCCGCAACCTGGGCCTGAAGATCGCGGGCCTGGGCGCGGCCATGCTCGCGCCGATGCTGGGGGCGGCCAAGGCGTTCGGCTCGATGGGCGACCAGGTCGCCAAGATGGCCAAGCGGACGGGCTTCGGCGTCGAGGCGCTCAGCGAACTGACCTTCGTCGCCAGCCAGACGGGCACGTCCCTGGAGGCCATGGAAACCGGCTTCCGCCGGATGCAGCGGAGCATCTACGACGCCGGGCGCGGGCTGAGCACACAGACCGACGCGTTGGCCGACCTCGGCCTGGAATACAAGGACCTCGCCGGGCTGGCCCCCGAAGACCAATTCAAGCTGCTCGCCGAGGCGATCAGCCGCATCGAAGACCCCACCCGCAAGGCGGCGCTGGCCCAGGCCCTGTTCGGGCGCGCGGGCACGCAACTGCTGCCCATGATGGCCAGCGGCGCAAAGGGCATCGAGATCCTCCAGGCCGAAGCGAGAAGGTTGGGCCTGACCATGTCCGGCGAGGACGCCAAGGTGGCCGAGGAGTTCACCGACGCACTCGACGCCCTGTGGAAGGTCGTCAAGATGGGCGTGTTCAATGTCGGCGCGGCCCTCGCGCCGGTGCTCCAGCAGGTCGCCGAGACCTTCACGTCGCTGGCCATGAAGGTCAGCGCCTGGGTCAAAGCCAACCAGGAACTGATTGTCACCGCCTTGAGGGTCATCGCCATCGTGATCGCCGTCGGCATCGCGTTGGCGGCGTTGGGCACGGTCATCTCGGGCCTGGGCACGATGCTGGGCGTGCTGATCACCGTCATCACCACGGTCGGGGCCGTGCTGAAGGTGCTCGCGGCCGTGATCGCCTTCCTCGTCTCGCCCATCGGCATGGTGATTGCCGCGCTGGGAGCGCTGGGCGCGTACCTGGTCTACACGACCGGCGCGGGCGGCAAGGCCCTGGCTTACCTGGGCGAGAAGTTCAACACCCTCAAGGAGGACGCCCTGACGGCCTACCAGGGCATCGCCGACGCGCTGGCCGCCGGGGACATCGGCCTGGCGGTCAAGATTCTGTGGCTGACGATCAAGATGGAATGGACGCGCGGCGTGAACTTCCTCGAAAAGGCGTGGCTCAACTTCCGCAACTTCTTCATCCGTGTAGGCTACGACGCCTGGCACGGACTGCTGGCCATCGTCGAGGTGGTCTGGCACGCCCTGGAGGTCGGCTGGATCGAGACGACCGCGTTCTTCTCCAAGGCCTGGACGAACTTCACCAGCTTCTTCGCCAAGACCTGGGAGCGGATCAAGTCCGGCGCGAAGAAGGCGTGGAACTGGATCAAGTCGCTCTTCGACGATTCGGTCGATCTGGAGGCCGAGAACAAGCTCGTCGAGGAGCAGAAGCAGGCCGCGATCAACCGGATCGAGAGCGAGCAGCAGCGCCGCATCGCTCAGCGCGAGGCCGAGCGTGAAGCGGAGCGCCGCCAGGCGTCGGCTGTCCACGAGGCGACGCTCGGCGAGATCAGCCGGGAGAACCTCGAGAAACACCGCCAGCTCGACACCGAGTACGCCGACCGCATGGCCGAGAACGAGCAGGACCTGGCCAAGGCGCGGCAGGAATGGCGCGAGGCCATCGACGCCGCGCGGCAGAAGCGCGAGGCGAAGGAGGCCGAGGAAAGCCCGGACAAGCTGGAAGGCCCCGACGCCATTATCGACAAGGCCCAGCGGGCGCTCGACGGACTGGGCGACATCGGCGGATTGATCGGCGAGCAGGCGGCCAAGATCGGCGTCCGGGGCACGTTCAACGCCGCCGCCGGGCTGTCGGGCTTCGGGGCGGGGTCGGCCATGGAACGGACGGCCGCCGCCACGGAACAGGTGGCCAAGAACACACGCGACATGAAACGCCTGCTGGAAGACGCGGGCGACGAGTTCCAGTAGGAGGAGAGGCACGGATGCCCATCACCGTCGAGGAAAGATACCTCAGCCGGCCGACGAAGGACTCCGGCCAGGGCGACGCGGACCAGGAGCTGCTGTCCGTCGAGCGGCAGTTCCTTGTCACGGGCACTGACGACGAACTTCTCGCGGCGCAGGCCGTTCGCCAGCAGACTCCGACCACACACAACGACCTGGAGCGCGGCGAGATCAGCCTGGAGCCGGCCGGGCCGCAGCACTGGGAGGCGACGGTCCAGTACCGCCCGGACGAGGAACTGGAAGAGGGCGAGTCCAGCTACAGCTTCGACACCGGCGGCGGCTCGCAGCACATCACGCAGGCCAAGGCCCACGTCGCCAGCTTCGCGCCGCCGGACAAGACGGCCGCCGACTACAAGGGCGCGATCGGTGTGACTCTCGACGGCATCGAGGGCGTTGACGTCACCGTGCCCGTCTATCGGTTCAGCCAGACGAGCATCGTCGCCGACGAGCGGGTGACCAACGAGTACAAGGGCAAGCTGTTCCGCCTGACCGGCAAGACGAACGACGATGCCTGGGGCGGCTTCGCCGAGGGCGAGGTGCTCTTCCTGGGCGCGTCCGGGTCCAAGCGCGGCCGGGGCGACTGGGAGATCACCTTCAGCTTCGCGGCCAGCCCGAACGCCACGGACCTGACCGTTGGCGACATCTCCGACATTGACAAGAAGGGCTGGGAGTACCTCTGGGTCGAGTACGCCGAGTCGGTGGACGAGTCGGCCAACCCCAAGCGGCTCGTCAAGCGGCCCGTGGCCGTACACGTCGAACGGGTGTACGACGCGGGCGACTTCGCCGACCTCGAACCGCCCGAGGCACCGGAGTAGGCCATGGCCAACTGTCAAAAAGTCCCGAAGGTCAAACGCGGGCAGAAGTTCAGCTTCCGGGCGGAACACTGGAACGCCTTCGCCGACGCCGCGAACGCCCACCTGGCCCAACAGTTCGGCCGGCTTGGCGGCGAACTGCGCTTCCCGGCCAGCGCCATCACCGTGCCGGTCAAGAACGCCGGCTTTGCCGACCTGGACCGGTTCGCGGTCCTGGGCATCGAGGACGTGCTGTTCGATCCCACCGACGACGAGGACGCCTTCCTTCGCGAGCCGTTCGCCTTCGAGGGCCGCACACCCGACGAGGAAAAGCACGCCGGGCAGTTCGTCATCCTCGCCGAGCCTGTCGCCGGCCAGAAGATCGGCCGGGCATACATCCAGGGCCTCACGCCCGTGAAGGTCGAGGTCACCGACGAGGCCCACACCTATGCCGACGTGCTCGACGGCAACCCCGCGAAGCTCGCCAGCCGCCAGCACGGCGCGGCTCGGGTCCTCTGGAAGCAGCCCGGCGTCGGTGAGCGATGGGCAGTCGTCTTGCTCGGCGTCGCGCCCTGGCGACCGGCCGACCCGGCCGAATACGAGGTGCTTCAGGCACAGGGCACGGGCGAGGGCGTCGAAGAGGTCTGGGACTTCGTGCGGATGCACGGCAACCCGCCGTCGTAGGGAGGGCTTGGACGATGGGATGGACGGGCCTGCCTGCCGACGCCGCGACCGACTGGACGCACATCGACTTCACCGGTCAGTTCGCCGATGCCCTGGACGAGCGGTACAGAGCCGCCTACGGCCGGGAGAAGACCTGGCGGGATTACCTCGACAACCCCTACGCCGCCAACGGCTGGCTGGACGGCTGGCAGAACGACCCGCCGGGCGCGCCCGCCGACGGGGCGCAGTACGCCACGGCCGACGCGCCGACCGGCGCGTGGGCCGGCAACCCCAACACCCTCGCGACCTGGCATGCGCCGGTGGACCCCGACCCCGGCTACTGGACGTTCGGCGGCACCAACTACGGCGGCTACGAGCTGCCCGACGGGCGGATCATCTGGCGGACGGGCGGGCAGTGGCGCGAAGGCGGGCACTGGTACCGCGTGGCCGTCGCCAGCCACGACGTGAAGACCGCGGCCCGTCGGCCGCCCGACGACGCCCAGGTCGGTGACACCTTCGCCGTCCTCGCCGCCGACCCGGAGAGCGAATGGGCCGGCCACAGCCACACGCTGGCCACAAAGACCGCCGGCGGGTGGGACTTCGCCACGCCAGGGACGTACTGCACGATCCAGGCCGACGGCGGGCTCGTCCTGACGTACAACAGCCAGGCCGCCCGTTGGCAGGGCTGGCAGGTCCAGAGCGCCAGCCCGTACACGAACTACTACTACGGCATGACGACGTGGGGGATGCTCCAGGCGCATACTGAAAAACTCGCCGGGGCCGGCAAGTACGTCAACACGGTGGACTTTCCCCAAGCCGACGACATCGACGGCATCCTCGAAGCCATCCCGATGATGAACCTGAACCGTCTCCGCGCCGCGGCGGGCCTGCCGGCCGTGGATGAGATTCTCACCGGCTACGCCTTCACGCCGCCGGACTTCTCCTGGCAGCCGCACTTGCACGTCGGCAAGCGCTACGCCGTCATGTGGCAGCCCACCGGCGAGTGGGTCGGCCACGGCAACCAGATCGCCGAGTGGGTCTACGATCCCGACGGCGACCCCGCCTACTACTACTGGACCTACGAGACGCCCGGCGAGGGGCACACCGTCCAGGTCAACGCCACGGGCGGCACCGGCCAGTGGACCCCGCCCGGCAACAGCTACCCCATGCGGGACATCGAGGCGACGCTCATCATGCAAGCCGGCCGCTGGGAGAACTACCCCGCCGGCTTCACACGCCGCTTCCCGCGGGAGATCGTCGCCATTGGCGCGCCGGGCCAAGCCGGGCAGAAGGCCCGGTACTGGTCGCGCGTGGCCGACGACTGGTGGCGCTACCTCATCGCGGCCGAGCCGCCCCGGACCGACCCGCCGGCCGAGCCGAACACGTCGGACGTGTACCTCGTCGCGGCCGGCGCGACGGGCGTCTGGGAAGGCATGGGCGGCCTGCGCAGCCAGTGGACCGGCACGAATTGGGGCTTCGGCGGCGAGGGCTCGGAACACTACCAGGCCACGCGGATCGCCGCCACGCAGACAGCGTACATCGCGCTGCCCCGCGAGACCGGCTTCCGCTATCCGTGGCCGTCCTACCACAACAACGGCTCGTTGGTGACATGGGCCAAAGCGTGGGACTACCTGGTGGACGCCATCCGCATTGAGCCGCCTGCCAGTCCACAGGACGGCTTCCACTACGCCGTGGCCTCCGGCGCGGCCGGCGACTGGGAAGGTCAGGACGGCAAGGTCGCGCGGTGGGACGACGACCCCGGCGAGTGGACGTTCCTCGACGCGCCCGAGGGCACCGTCGTCCGCGTCCACCCCGGCCTTCAGGGCTCAAGCTGGCGGATGTACGTCGGCCGCGACCACCTCCGCACCGCCGACGACTGGGCGAACCTCAACGGCAAGCTGATGGAGCACGACGGCACGGCCTGGCAGATCGCCGCCGACCAGACCGCCAAGCCCGACCTCGTGACCACCTACGGCCGCGCCCGCCACGGCGACTTCATCGGCCCGTGGGTCTTCAACGAGCTCCACGCCGCCATCGCCCTGCTGAAGAAGACCCGCCACACCTGCACGTTCGGCCAGGGCCCCGACCCCGATGCCATCCTCCGCCGATCCTGGTGGGTTGGTGGGGCCCTCCGGTGGGAGAGCGCTACTTGGGAGCCCGGCTGGGGGCCGTACGAGCAGGCCGACTCCGACGGCTACGCCGCCCGCGGCTCCCCGTGGGGCCGCGTCGCGGACCTGCACCCCGGCATGTACGCGACGATGGAGTGGTTCTTCGTCCCGGAAGCGCCGTGGTACGAGCAAGCCTTCCACGACTTCGGCGAAGGCTGGGTCGAGGACAAGCAGAACCTCTGGCGCACCGACGCCCATGTCGAGACCGCCGACCCGCACTACAGCGCCGACCGCTTCGGCACCCTCGACCGCCCGACCGAGTTCCCCGAAGCCGGCACCTGGGGCTACGAGGCGTCCTACGCCACGTGGCACGCCGTCGCAGCCTGGGACTTCGAGCACGGCTGATCGACCTGCCCGAAACCCGCCGTGTCGAGCCGCCAGGGCTTCTCCCGCCGCCTCCGCGCCATCGGCCACCTCTTCGAGGCAGAGGACGAGTCCCAGGAGTGGCCTGATCTACACGCCGCAATCCGCGCCGCCCGCAAGGCGTACCAGGCCGACGGGACCATGCCCACCTGGGAAACGCTGGCGAAGAAGGCCCGCCAGCCGCAGTAGGTTCAGATCTCCAGCGCCCGCTCGACCTGCGCGGCCTGCTTGTAGACCGTGCTCATCGTGACGCCGAGGAACTGCTCGACCTCGGCGTTCAGCATATCTGGCACACCGCAGGCGCGTCGGTCGCGGTTGGCCAGGGCGTAGACGATCCCCGCCGCCCAGCCCTCGGGCTTGCCACGCATCGGCTCGTCGCCCGCCGCCAGGAAGCGCAGCGCCTTCATCGCCGCCTTCTGCATCTTCGCGTCGCCGTAGCTGGCGAAGAAGCGGTCGAGATGCTCGCGGCATTGGGCCTGGGTGTCTTGGTCGGTCGCGGTCATGGGCTTGAAGTGTACCGCACCAGGAGCTTCGGCGGAACAGTCTTCCCGGCCGGATTCGCGCGACAGGCCAGTCCTGGCTCGCCGCTGAGCCGCCCGACGCACGCTCGCGTCGCCCGCCTTGGCCGCTTCCGGGCCGGACCGCCCATCGTAGGGCCGCTGACCAGCCCCCGCCACAACCCGTTGTTCAGGCCGCACTTGTACCGTTTCAGGCTGCCCACGGCCGCCGCCCGATTCAGGTGTTCACCTGATCCGGGCTGAACGCAACGCTAATGCGCGCAGAGCGTGCGCGACATTTTATAGTTGCGCCAGGTAACCCCTTATTATAGCATGACTTATC
>CAYLPJ010000111.1:0-8390 GCA_964385465.1 uncultured Planctomycetaceae bacterium
GGCGAAGAAAAGCGGCGTCGTTGCCGCCGCACTCCATATTTGGCGGCGTGGGCCCGGGAGTGCGATGGGTGGCGCGCCGGTTCGACGGGGCGCGCGGGGCGGCTTCGGCGGGCGACGTTGGCACGCTTGCGGCGACGCGGTGTCCGCGAAGGCGGTCGGGGTTGCGGGGCGCGGGGGGCGTAGAGTAATGTTCGGGCGCGTGCGGCCGCCGGTGGGCGGGCCGTGGGCGCACGGTCGGCCGTCGCGCCGGGAAAGGAGCCCGTGATGGGCACCGACGAGAGCGAGAGGAAGGACACCGGGGATTCGCCCGCGCCGGCCGAGGACCCGTCGCCTGGTGCCGACCGGGGCGAATCCGGGCGCGAGAAGGCCCCGGCCGACGCGTCCGGCGGCGAGGCCCCGCCGGCCGCCGACGCCGGCCGGCCCCCGGCGGGCGTGCCCGGCGGGGAGGTTCCCGAGCACGCCGACCCGGCGGACATCGAGACCCCGCCCGACGGCGCGGACGGCGAGTCGGCGTCGGAGGGCGCCCCGGTCCCGGCCGTCGCGGAGGCCCGCAAGAAGGTGCCGATCGTCGCCATCGGCGCCTCGGCCGGGGGGCTGGAGGCGCTCCAGGCGTTCTTCTCGAAGGTTCCGCCGGACAGCGGCATCGGCTTCGTGGTGATCACGCACGTCCGCCCGGGCCGCCAGAGCATCCTGCCGGAGCTGCTGGAGAACGTCGCGTCGATCCCGGTCTCGGCCAGCGAGGACGCGGTGAAGGTCGAACCGAACAGGGCGATCGTCGCCAAGGACTCGCTACTGCGGATCGACGATGGCGTGCTTTACTCGCTTACCGAAGACGACGAGCCGCAGGCGGTCCACCACCCGGTGGACTGGTTCTTCCGCAGCCTCGCCGACGACCAGCAGGAGCACGCGATCTGTATCGTCCTGTCCGGCTCGGGCAACGACGGGGCCATCGGGCTGCGGGCGGTCAAGGCCGCCGGGGGCATGGTGATGGTCCAGCAGCCCGAGACCGCCAAGTACGCCGGGATGCCCGACAGCGCCCTGGCCACCCGCCTGGCCGACTACGTCCTGCCGCCGGAGCGGCTGCCCGAGGCGCTGATCGAGTACTGTCGCGGCCCGTTCCTGCGGGCCGTACCCCGCCGGGCCCGCCCGGAACTGCCCGAGGACGCCGTCCAGTCCATTCTCGTCCGCCTGCGGTCGCACTCGGGGCAGGACTTCACCTGCTACAAGCGCTCGACGATGAGCCGCCGCATCCGCCGGCGGATGAACGTCCACCACATCGACGACCCCCGCGAGTACCTTCGCCACCTCCGCGAGAACCCCGCCGAGATGGACGCCCTGCTCCAGGAGCTGCTGATCAGCGTGACGAACTTCTTCCGCGACGGGGAGGCCTTCGACGCCCTGGCCGACAACGCCGTCCCGCGCCTGCTGGAGCAGCGCGACGACGGGCACCTGCTCCGCGTCTGGGTGCCCGGCTGCGCGACCGGCGAGGAGGCCTACTCCGTGGCCATCCTGCTGCACGAGCAGGTCCGGCGGCGCGAGCGGCTTCACGAGATCCAGATGTTCGCCACGGACCTGGACGCCCGCGCGATCGAGGTGGCCCGGGGGGGGCTGTACCCCGAGGGCGTCGCGGCGGACATCTCCCCCGAGCGGCTGAAGCAGTATTTCACGAAGGAGGACGGCTCCTACCGCATCCACAAGAACATCCGGGACATGATCGTCTTCGCGGTGCAGAACGTCATCTCGGACCCGCCGTTCACGCGGATGGACCTGATCGTCTGCCGCAACCTGCTGATCTACCTCGACGCCGTCGCCCAGCAGGAGGTCCTCCGCGCCTTTCACTACGCCCTCCAGCCCGGGGGGCTGCTGTTCCTGGGCTCCTCGGAGACCCCCGGCGAGGCCGGGCGGCTGTTCACGACCGTCGACAACAGGCACAAGATTCTCCTGCGGCGGGAGACGCCCCAGCCGACCTTCCCGGCGGCGCCGCACCCGCCGCGGCGGGCGCGCCGCCCGGAGGCCGGGCCCGCCGCGGGCGAGGGCCGCGACGAGGCCGGCGGGCTCGCCTCCGCCGCCGGCGGCCCGGCGGGCGCCCGGCTGTCCCGGACGATCGAGCGGGCGCTGCTGGACCGGTTCGCGCCGTGCAGCGCGGTGACCGACGAGCACGGCACGGTGTCGTACATTCACGGGCAGGGCGGGATGTACTTCCAGCCCGAGCAGGGCCAGCCCCGCAACGACATCCTCCGCATGGCCCGCGAGGGCCTGGCGCTGCCGCTGGCCTCGGCGCTCCGGGAGGCCGCCCGCGAGGGCCGCCAGGCCGTCCGGCGGGGCCTGCGCGTCCGCACCAACGGCGAGCACGTCCGCTGCGACCTGACCGTCCGCCCGCTGACCTCGCCGGCCTCGCTCCGCGGGCTGCTGCTGGTGACCCTCGCGCCCGCCGAGGACGCCGACGGCGCCGAGGGCGACCAGGGCGACCAGGGCCTCGGACCCGCACCGGCGCCCGGGGCCGGGCCGGCGGAGCGGGAGGACATCGAGCGCGAGCTTCGCTGCACCCGCGAGAGCCTCCAGAGCACCGTCGAGGAACTGGAGACCTCCAACGAGGAGCTCCGCAGCAGCAACGAGGAGCTCCAGTCCACCAACGAGGAGCTCCAGTCCGCCAATGAGGAGCTCGAGACCTCCAAGGAGGAGATGCAGTCGCTCAACGAGGAGCTCAACACCGTCAACGCCGAGCTGGAGAGCAAGGTAGACGCCCTCGCCCGCTCCAACGACGACATGAGCAACCTGCTCAACAGCATGCAGGTCGCCACGATCTTCCTCGACGGCGACCTCCGCGTGAAACGCTACACCGAGCGGGCCCGCGACGTGGTCCGGCTGATCGATTCCGACATCGGCCGGCCACTCAGCGACCTGACCAGCACGCTGGACTACCCCGACCTCGTCGAGGACTGCCGCAAGGTCCTCGCCACCCTCTCGCCGGTGGAGCGGGAGGCCCGCGACGCCGACGGGCGGTGGCAGCTCGTCCGCCTGCTGCCGTACCGCACGGCCGACAACGTCATCGACGGGCTGGTGCTGACGGTGGTGGACATCACGCGGACCAAGGGCGCCGAGAGCGATTACCAGGCCGCGTTGGCGGGGCGGGACCTGTTCCGGGGGATCGTCGAGACGGTCCGCCAGCCGCTGCTGGTGCTCCACGCGTCGCTGGAGGTGGTGCTGGCGAACGCGGCCTTCCACCGGACGTTCCGCACGCACGCCGAGGACACCGACGGGCGGGCGCTGTCGTCGCTGGGCGACGGGCAGTGGGACCTGCCCGAGCTCCGCGAGCTGCTGGAGGATGTCCTGCCCGAGGACAACGCGGTGAGCGGCTACCGCGTCGAGGGCGAGTTCCCCTGGATCGGGCGGCGGGCGTTTCTGGTCAACGCCCGAAGGCTCCGCCCGGGCGGTGACAGGGGGGATATGATTCTGCTGGCCTTCGAGGACGTGACCGGACGCGAGCCATGACCGACCGCCCCGCCGCAGACAACTCGCATCTCGACGCCGAGAGGCTCCGGGCCGAGGCGCTGCGCCGCCTCCGCGGCCGGCGGGGCAAGCTGTCCGATATGGACACCGAGGACGTCGAGGCGCTGATCCACGAGCTGGAGGTCCACCAGGTCGAGATGGAGGTCCAGAACGAGGAGCTCCGCCGCGCCCGGGATGAGCTGGCCGACGCCCGGGACCGCTACGCCGACCTCTACGAATTCGCTCCCGTGGCGTACCTCACGCTCGACGCCGCGGGGACCGTCCGCCGGGCCAATCTCACCGCCTCGAAGCTCACCGGGCGGGAGCGGCAGCAGATCCTCGGCCGGCGGCTGGAACTGCTGCTGGCCGAGGGCGACCGGGACACGTGCTACCAGCACCTCCAGCAGGCGGCGGCGCAGCAGAACGGGCACGCCTGCGAGGTCCGCCTGCTCCGCCCGGACGGGCGGGACGCCTGGGCGCTGCTGGAGACGAAGGTCGTCGGCGCCGAGGCCGGCGGGGGGCCGACGGGCTTCCGGGTGACCATGACGGACGTCACCGGGCGGCGGCAGACGCGGGAGAGCCTGCTCGAGGAGCAGCGGCGCCTCCGCCTGGCCCTGGAGGGCGGGCAGGTCGGGCTGTGGGACTACGACTTCCAGCGGAACGAGGTCCTTTGGAGCTGGACGCTGTACGACCTGCTCCGGCGCCACCCCCGCGACCGCGTGCGGCGGGAGACGTTCTTCGACTACATCCACCCCGACGACCGCCGGCGCGTCCGCGAGCACGCCGAGGTGTGGTGGGCCGGCGAGGCCGGCGGGGGGGAGGACGACGGCAACGAGGAGTTCCACGACGAGTTCCGCGTCGTCCGCGACGACGGGGCCGTGCGGTGGTTCATCTCCACCGGGCGGCTGCACCGCGACGAGCACGGCCGACCGATCCGCGCCGTGGGGGTCAACTACGACGTCACCGACCGCAAGGCCGCCGAGGAGGCGGCCCGCCGCGGCAAGGCGCTCTACCGCGCCCTCGCCGAGCACCTGCCCGGCGGCGCGGCGTTCGTCGTGGACCGGGAGCTCCGGTACGTCCTGGCCCGCGGCGAGGCCCTGGCGGCCGCGGGCATGGGGCCGGGCGACCTGGAGGGCAGGACCCTCGCCGAGGCCCTGCCCGCCGAGCTCGCCGGCGAGTACGAACCGATGTGCCGCGCCGCCCTCGCCGGCGAGGCGTTCGACTGCGAGCACGCCGCCCACGGGCGGCATTACATCAGCCGCGGCGTGCCCATCCGCGACGGCCGCGGCGAGGTCACCCACGTGCTGGCGATGTCCTACGATATCACCGAGCGACGGGAGATGGAGGAGGCCCTTCGCCGCAGCCGCGACGAGCTGGAGCGGCGCGTCGCCGAGCGGACCGCCGACCTCCACCGCGCCGTCGACCAGCTCCAGCTCGAATCGCAGGACCGCCTGGCCGCCGAGCGGCGAGCCGCGAACGAACGCGACCGCCTGTTCAGCCTCCTGAACATGCTGCCCGGATACGCGGTGCTCAAGGATCAGCGCTACCAGGTCCGCTTCGCCAACCACGGGTACCTCGAGGCCTTCTCCCAGCCGCGGGGCCGGCCCTGCCACGAGGTGCAGTACGGCCTCGACGAGCCCTGCCACGACTGTCCCATGCCCGAGGTCTTCGCCACGGGCCGCCCGGAGGACTGGGAGTGGGTGTACCCCGACGGCACGGCGTATCACGTCTGGGCGTTTCCCTTCAAGGCCGCCGACGGCGAGATGCTGCTGCTGGAGTTCGCCATCGACATCACCGAGCAGCGGCGGCTGGAGCGGATGGTCAGCGAGATGAGCGACGCCGAACGGCGGGAGATCGGGCGCGACCTGCACGACACGCTCGGGCAGACGATGACCGGGCTGAACTTCCTCATCGGCGGCCTCGCCGACCGGATCGCCGAGCGGATGCCCGAGGAACGCGACCAGGCCGAGCAGATCGTCCAGGCGATCCGCGAGGCCACCGAGCAGGTTCGCGGGCTCGCCCACGGGCTCAACCCCGTCGGCGTCGAGGCCGAGGGGCTCGCCGCCGCGCTGTCCGAGCTGGCCGGCAACATGCAGAGCTACAGCGGCATCCCCTGCGCGTTTCGCGCCGACGGGGCCGTCGACATCCCCGAGGCCGAGGCCACGCAACTGTACCGCATCGCCCGGGAGGCGGCGAACAACGCCGTCAAGCACGCCTCCCCCGGCCGGGTCGAGATCTCGCTTCGGGGCACGAAGGACGCCCTCGAGCTCCGCGTGCAGGACGACGGGGACGGAATCGCCGAACGGGGCGAGCGCTCCGGCGGGCGCGGGATGCGTATCATGAGATTCCGGGCACGGGCGATCGGCGCGCAGCTCCGTGTCCGGCGGCGAGCCGGCGGCGGGACGACCGTTCGCTGCTCGCTGCCCCGGCATCGGGGGCAACGCAACAAAGGGACCAAGCTATGACAGACGATTCGCCCAAGACGACCGCGGGGACCCGGAAGGTCCTGATCGTCGACGATCATCCGCTTGTCCGGCAGGGCATCGCCACCGTGGTGGACCAGCAGCCGGACATGGAGGTCAGCGGCGAGGCCGACAGCGCCCACGGGGCGCTGGAGTCGATGGAGAAGAACCCCCCCGATGTCGCCGTGGTGGACCTGACGCTGAAGGAAAGCAGCGGGCTGGACCTGATCAAGGACATCCGCATCCGCTTTCCCGACACCCTGGTGCTCGTGCTGTCCATGCGCGAAGAGGGCTTCTACGCCGAGCGATGCCTGCGCGCCGGCGCCCAGGGGTACATCACGAAGGAAGAGGGGCGCGACAAGGTCCTCGAGGGCATCCGCAAGGTGCTCGACGGGCAGATCTTCGTCAGCGAGAAGATGGCCACCAAGATCATGGGCCGCATCGCCGACCACGCCGGCGGCGGGGACGTGGGCGGCTCGGCCGTCGACGACCTGACCGACCGGGAGCTCCAGATCTTCGAGCTGATCGGCGGGGGCATGGCCACGCGGGAGATCGCCGAGAAGCTGCACATCAGCCCCAAGACGGTGGACTCCCACCGCGAGCACATCAAACGCAAGCTCCAGCTCGACACCGCCACCGACCTCGCCCGCCACGCCATCCAGTGGGTCCAGTGCCAGAAGAACATGTAGGCGGCCTCGGAGAAGTCATGCCGCATTCCCGCTGGTCCCCGGCCCGCCTGGCCGCCTTGCCGGACGAGCCGCACCCGGCGCAGGAACCGCAACGAGCGTAGCTGAGACCGCTCAAGCGGCCGTACGCTGTTGCTCGCTGCCAGGTAACGGGTGGTCGTTGGCAGGAGGAGCTTCGCTGTCCGCGGCCGGCGGGGGCGCCGGCGGAGGGCAGTGACAGGGACGCAGGGGGTTGGGGGATGGAGCAAGGGCGTTTGCTGTTTTCGCCCAGTGCGGCCCCCTGTCCGATCCCCTGCGCCCCGCGCATCCCTGGTGACGCCTGCTGCCGCTTCGGCGTTCCCGCGCGTTTATTCCCGCGATGCCCCGGGGAAGTTGCCGACGGCCCGGATGTATCGCACGTTTCCTCCTGACGGGCCGACGAAGGCCCCGCGAACCTTGGTACACCCGTGCGCATCCGCCGGACCGGCTCAGGAGGCCGTGCTATGAAGTCCCCGTTCCTTGTGACCGCCCTCGCCGCCGTCGCGGCCGTGACCGTCTCGGCCCGCGGCGACACGACCGATCCCTTCCAGTACTTCAACGTCTACAGCCTCGGCGACATCGGCTCGCCGGAGTCGCCGTACGGCAGCGACTTCCAGGGCGTCGCGGGCGCGGGGGGCAACGCGTACTTCTCGTCGTTCTCGCTGCACGCGACGGGCTCGCCGACGGGCTACGGGCTGCACACCGGCGGGTCGGCGAGGCTCAGCGGGGCGTACTTCGGCGGGATCGAGGCCGGCGGGGACGTCGAGCTGGGCAACGTCAGCGTCACGGGGAACGTGGTCGCCGGGGGGGGCATCCGCAACTTCGCCGGCGGGACCGTCGGCGGAGACGCCCTCGCCGCCGGGGCGGTGGACCTCGACGGCTCGATGACCGTGATGGGCTCGAAGGGCCCGGGGTCGGCCTTCCAGCCGCAGGTCAACCACGCCGAGCTGGCAGACTACTTCCTCTCGACCTCCGAGCAGATCGGCTTCATGGCGGACACCGGCACGGTGACCGACGACTGGGGCAACCTGATCTTCCAGGGCACCAGCGGGGTGAACGTCGTGACCGTCGACGCCGCGACCCTCAAGGACGCCTGGGCGTTCAGCATCGACGCCCCCGAGGACGCGGTGGTGTACGTCAACGTGCTCGACCAGGACGTGGACCTGGACTGGACCGGCTGGCGGCTGACCGGAGGGATCGGCAGCGACGACGTGCTGCTGAACATGCCCTTCGCCCACTCGCTGGACCTGACCAGCACCAACGCGGTGAACCTGCTGGCACCCATGGCCCAGACGCGGTTCGACTCCGGCCTGCTGGCCGGGACGCTCATCGTCGGCGACCTCCAGGGCGGCGGGCAGGTCAACCACGGCGACTTCGGCCACGGCGGCCCGGTCCCCGAGCCCGCCGGCGCCGCCCTGCTCGCCGTCGGCAGCGTCCTGCTGCTCAGCCGCCGCCGCCGACGCGCAACGGCCTAGCCGCCCGCCGTCGGCGACGAACCCGCCGCCCCGGCCCACGCCCTCCAGACTCCGCGTCGCGCCCTGTGGAGTGCGGCGGCAACGACGCCGCTTTCGAGTGGCACAGGGGGCCCCTTCGGCGCCCGCCGTCGGCACGCTTGCCGCGATGGGCTCGGTGTGTAAGCGGCCGCCGTCGGCGAAGAACCCGCCGCCCCGGCCGTCGCCGTCCAGACGCAGCTACGCGCCCTGTGGAGTGCGGCGGCAACGACGCCGCTTTCGAG
>CAYLPJ010000112.1:0-8313 GCA_964385465.1 uncultured Planctomycetaceae bacterium
AGCGGCGTCGTTGCCGCCGCACTCCACAGGGCGCGTAGCGGGATCTGGAGGGCGTGAACCGCAGCGCCGGTCCTTTCGCAGACGGGGGGCCGAATCCCGGAGAGCCCGTCGCGGCGAGCGTGACGGCCGGGGGCGCTCACTGCATCTCGGCTGGGGGCGCCGGAGATTTCGCCTGGCCGCGTTCGCCGGGGGGGAGGGCGAATCGTAGGGTTCCTCCAGTCGCCGAGCGGCCGGGGCGGGCGCGGCCCGACGGACGCTTCGCAGCGACGGGAAACGTACCCCTAATCCTGGACTTCAGGGCGGAGGCACCGGTGAAGGCCAATTCTTGGATGACGACCCGAACGACGCTCGCGATCACGATCCTGGCCGTGACGGCCCTGTGCGCCCCGGCGGGCGCGGAGGTCATGGACTTCAAGGGCACCGGCGCCGGCAGCAGCGTGCGGGTCCAGGCCCCCGGCATGAAGACGTGGACCTTCGCCGGCCAGCTCCAGGTCGAGTGGCAGGACGAGACCTACAACGGCTACTGCGTGGACCTCTACCAGTCCGCCGGGGACATGACCGCCGAGCCCATGCCCGTCACCGAGCTGGCCAACGGCGACATGGTCGCCTGGCTGTTCGACACCTACGGGACGACGGCGACCACCGGCGACGAGGCCGCGGCCGTGCAGGTCGCCATGTGGGAGCTGGTCACCGAGAATTCCCCCCACTACAACGTGGGCACGGGCAGCTTCAAGGTCTCCGGCAACTCCTCGGTGAGCGACCTGGCGGACAGCTACCTCGACGGGCTGCCGGACAGCTACACGCCCTCGCCGACGATGACGGTGCTGGCCAGCGCGTTCAAGCAGGACATCCTCATCGGCCACGTCGGCTCGCCGGTGCCCGAGCCGGGCGCCCTGGCCACTCTCGCCGCCGGCGCCGGGCTGGTCGTCTTCCGCCGCCGGCGCCGCCGCCCGGCCGTGGCGTGACCGCCCCGGGGGTCACCGCCCCCGGCGGCACCAGGCGCCCAGCAGCTCCGGATCGAGGGCGGCGATGGGCACGCGGGGCCGGCCGAGGCGGACGTGGGGCTTGCCCCCGCCGTGGAAGTCCGAGCCGCCGGTGACGTACAGGCCCAGCTCGGCGGCGAGGCCCAGGCACCGCCGCGTCTGCTCGGGGGAGTGATCGCTGTGGTAGGCCTCGATGCCGGTCAGGCCGGCGTCGGCGAGGCGGCGGACCATGGCGGCCAGCTCGTCGCCGGTGGCGCAGCGAAGCTGCACGGCGTGCGCGAGCACGGCCTCCCCGCCGGCGTCGCGCAGGGCGGCGATCGCCTCGCCCGGGGGCACGCGCTCCTTGTCCACGTAGGCCGGCGCCCCCTTGCCGACGTACCGCTCGAAGGCGTCCTGCGCGCTTCGGGCGTAGCCCTTGCGGCGGACGGCCTCGGCGATGTGCAGCCGGGTGACGATCTCGGGCGCGTCGCCGCCGGCGGTCAGTTCGGCGCGGACGTCGTCCATGTCCACGTCGACGCCCATCGCCTGGAGCTTTGCGACCATCTTCGGGTTCCGCTCGGCGCGGGCGGCCAGGAGGCGGTCGGTGATCGCCCGCAGCGCCGGGGCGTTCTCGTCGATGCCGAGCCCGAGGATATGCAGCGTGCCCGGGGGGTACTCGGCGGAGATCTCGATCCCGGGCACGAAGCACAGCTCCGGCCGGTCGGCGGCGGCGGTTCGCGCCTCGGCCAGGCCGGCGGCGGTGTCGTGATCGGTCAGGGCGACGGCGGCAAGGCCCTCGGCGTCGGCCAGGCCGACCAGCTCCGCCGGCGCCAGCGTGCCGTCCGAGCGGTTGCTGTGGGCGTGGAGGTCCACGAACCGCCGCGAGCCCCCGCCGCCGGGGACGTTGGGTGCGTCTTCTCGCATGCCGACAGCTTACTCCCCGCCCAGCCCCTCGAACAGCGGGCTGCTGAGGTACCGCTCGCCGAAGCTGGCGATGATGGCCACGATGTTCTTGCCCTCGTACTCGCTCCTGGCGGCCAGCTCGCCGGCGGCCTTCAGCGCCGCCCCCGACGAGATGCCCACGAACAGCCCCTCTTCGGCGGCGGCGCGGCGGGCGGTGGCGAAGGCGTCTTCGTCGTCGACCTGCACGACGTCGTCGATGATGTCCACGTTGAGGACCTTCGGCAGGAAGCCGGCGCCGATGCCCTGGATCTTGTGCGGCCCCGGCTTGAGCTCCTGCCCCGCGCGGTGCTGGGAGATCACCGGGCTGCCGGTCGGCTCGACGGCGACGACCCGCACGGACGCCTTGCGCTGCTTGAGCGCCTCGCCGCAGCCGGTGATCGTCCCGCCGGTGCCCACGCCGGCGACGAGCACGTCGATCTCGCCGCCGGTATCGTTCCAGATCTCCTCGGCCGTGGTGCGGCGGTGCACCTCCGGGTTGGCGGGGTTGTTGAACTGCTGGGGCATGAACGCGCCGGGGGTCTCGGCGAGCAGTTCCTCGGCCCGGCTGATGGCCCCGGGCATGCCGTTCTCGGCCGGCGTCAGGACGAGCCTGGCCCCCATCGCCCGCAGGACCTTCCGCCGCTCGATGCTCATCGACTCGGGCATGGTCAGCACGCACGGGTAGCCCCGGACCGCGCAGACGAACGCCAGGGCGATCCCCGTGTTCCCGCTGGTCGGCTCGATGACCGTCGTACCCGGCTGGAGCAGCCCGTCCCGCTCGGCGGCGTCGATCATCGCCCGCCCGATGCGGTCCTTCACCGACGACATCGGGTTCAGCGACTCCAGCTTCGCCCACACGGTGGCCCCGGGGCCGGCAAGCGTGCGGACCTTCACCAGGGGCGTTTGACCGATCGCGTCGGTTGCGTCATGGTGGATTGGCGGCATGGAAGTTTCCTTTCGCGGCCGCGGAACGCGCCGGCGGCCTGACGGATCATGGTAGGCGCCCGGGCGGGCGTTTCATGCCCCCAGGTGCTCAAAGCGCCGCTGCTTGCAGCAGATGCAGTCGGGGTCGGCGTCGAAGCCGGCGGCGATCCGGCGGAACGTGCCCTTCCAGAGGTCGATCCGCGTCAGCCGGGGCTGGACCGCGTCCAGCCGCCCGGCGAGGACCTTCATCGCCTCGGTCGCCAGGATGCCCGAGACCGTCGCCACGCCGGGCCCGAGCACGCCCGCGGCGACGGGTGCCAGCTCCTCGCCGGCGTCGGGCGGGCAGTCGTAGAGGCATCGCAGGCAGGCGGTCCGCCCGGGCAGGACGGCGAGGACCTGCCCCTCGGCGCCGACGGCCCCGGCGAAGACCCACGGCCGGCCTTCGCGGACGGCGTAGTCGTTGAGGACGAACCGCGTGGCGAAGTTGTCCGTGCCGTCGCAGATCACGTCCGCGCCGTCGGCGAGCTCGGCGACGTTGCCGGCGTCCAGCCGGGCCTCGACGCACTCGACCGTCACGTCGGCGTTGATCTGCCGCAGGCGAGCCGTCGCGGCGCGGGCCTTGCCCACCCCGGCGTCCGCGTCGGCGTCGGTGTACAGCGCCTGGCGGTGGAGGTTGGGCGCCTCGACGCGGTCGGCGTCGACCAGCCGAAGCCGGCCCACCCCCGCCCGCGCCAACAGCGCCGCCGTCCAGGACCCGAGCCCGCCGACGCCGACGAGCAGGGCCGTCGCGCCGGCGAGACGTCGCTGGCCTTCGCCTGCCAGGCCGCCGAAGGCGATCTGCCGGGCGTACCGGCGGGCGAGATGGTCGTCGGGGGCCTCGGTCATGCCGAGCACCATACACCGGCGGCGTGCGGACGTACAGGGCCAGCCGGGACCGCGGCGCCTTCCCGGCCGGTCGGGCGGCGGGCGGCCCGGTTCGCGCGGGGGCGGCCCCCGCGGGGCCGAGAAAGGTGGGCGGAAGCGTCGAAACCGGCTTGAACTGTCCTGCGAGGAATCCGTAGTATGGGCACTGCCGTACAGGGGTCGGGTCGGAGTCCCGGCCGGTTCTTCAGCCAGGTACATAGGAGCGAGCAGATGTCTTTCAAGATCACAGACGCATGCACGTCATGCGGCACGTGCGTTGAGGCTTGTCCTTCCGAGGCCATCTCCGAGGGCGACGACAAGCACGTCATCGACCAGGACGCGTGCATCGAGTGCGGCGCGTGCGTCGACACCTGCCCCGTCGAGGCCATCGTCGAAGAGTAGTCCCGCGAGCACAGCGACCCACGGGCCGCGAGCGTCCCCGACGGCGCCGCGGCCCGCTGCGTGCGCCGGACGGGAGCAAGCAGCGAAACGGGACGAGACCCTGAGTCTTGAGCCTGACCCCGTTCCCGCAGATGTCTTCGGGCACCGGGGAACTCGGCTCTGTCCCCTTCTCACCCGCGACTTCCAGCACATCCGACCTTCAGCAGAACGGCAAGCCATCTGTCGAAATGCTCGCACCGCTCCCGCAGTGTCTCCAACGGAATCATCCCCAGCACATTCGCCGCCGCAACCCCCTTCAGGCCTCGGTATTCGGGAATGTGGGCGATGATGCGGCGGGAGGGGGAGGTCTCGTGACCGTCGTCGATCGACTCGGGAGCGGCATCGCCGATCTCGGCGATAAGGGCGTCCACGTCGGCAACGCGGCTGGGGAACTCTCGCTTCAGCGTGTCGGGGCGGGAGAGTATCAGGGCCTCGAGTTCATGGAGCTGGACGTAGGGGATGAAGCGCGATTCGATGAAATCGTCTCCCATCTCTTGGCTGACGTCTGCGGCCAGGGCGGACTCCACCACGTCGGCGCGGTCCTGCCATGGGACATCCTCGGCGGCCTTGCGGCCGGGCCAGTCCAAGGGCATCCGGTAGTAGTCGTACATCGTGGTTACGAACACCGGTTGGTCCGGCTTGTTCAGATGGAGGAAGCGAAGGACATCGCAGCGGATCTGCGGCCAAGGGGCGACCCCGGCTTTGTGGCCGGGCAGGCCGGCTTTCGTGAATCGGCAGTCGATTCCCCGCGTCCCCAGGTACGGTGCCAGCACCTGCTGGCCAAAGCGCTGCTCGCCGTCGCCTTCGACGACCGCGTAGATCCTACTCATACCGGGGTCCTCCCCCGATGACGTTCTTCTCCCAAAGTTGTCCCGTGGTGTACTCGGCCAGCCAGGCCTCATACTCGGCCGGGTCGACGTTGAGGACGTGGCTCCGGCCGGCGGTGTGCTCGACGATGCGGATGTCGGCGATGTCGAAGTGATTGACCAGTGTCACCGACTGCGTCGCAAGGACCACTTGCGATTGTCCGGCGAGGCCGTGGACCATGTCGGCAACGGCGGCCACGGCTTGGGGGTGCAGGCCCAGTTCCGGCTCGTCGATGACGATCACGCCGGGCAGCAACTCCGACGGCTGGAGGAACAGCGTCGCCAGGGCCATGAACCGCAGCGTGCCGTCGGAGAGCTGGTGCGGCCCCATCAGGTAGTCATCGCGGTGCCTCTCGTACCAGTTCAGCAGGATGTACCGCTCGTCGCGGGCCGTGGGCTCCAGTTCGAACCGCCCGAACTGCGGGCAGACCTGCCGGACGGTGCGGGCGATGCGGTCGACGTGCTCCGGGTGGGTCCGGCGCAAGCGGTGCAGAAAGGCCGCCAGATTGCCCGCGTCGGCGCGGAGGTATTTCGCGTCCTCGATGTAGTGGGCACGGCGGACGCCGGCGGTCTCCGATGTGTCGTGAAACTGGTAGGTCCGGCAGGCGCCGAGCAGGGCGAGCATGACGCCCGCGGTTCTATTGCCACTCTCGGTCTCACTGACCAGGGCGGTTTCCTTCTGGCCCGCGCCGAGGAAACACTGCTGCGGCTCGGGGTGCCCGGACCGCTGGTACTCGATGGACTCGTTCGTGAAGATCAGCGTGTCCGGGGCCGCCGCGGTCAGTTTGGCAGTGTACGCGTTGCGGCTGCCGCCGTCGGAGAACACCACCGCCATGTCGATCTCGCGGGTGATCTCGGGGCCGTAGTGAAGCAGCGACCTCGCTCCCCCCTCGCGGCCGATGAAGTCCTGGAGGGCACCGGTCATCATGAAACCCAGCAGTTGGAAGAACGAAACGACATTGCTCTTGCCCGCCCCGTTCGTTCCGATGAGGACGGTTACGTCGCCGAACGCGACCCGCTGCCCGTTGGCGGCCGGGCCGGTCGACGCCGCCGGCGGGGTGCTGTCGCTGGAACCCGAGCCGGGAAACGACTTGTAGCCTCCAAGGCAAAGGCTCTCGATCTTCTGCTGCGAACCCATCGGCTGGTCTCCCGGCCCCGCATCGGAACAACAGGTCGTGCCCGTTTGGCGGGCATTGCTGCCCAGTCGCCCACGCACGGAGTGCTTACGGCAACGATGGGCCGACTGTCAAGCGCCGGTTGCGTCTGCGGCGCCCGACATGGCGTTGCCCCGAAGCTCGGAGGGGGCATCGGTCGCGGGGGGCCACGGGGTCAGGTCTTCAGAATTCACGTTCTCATCCCGTTTCCATGGTTGCTTGCGGCAATTCTTCCCCGGCCCCGGTAGGGCCGGGAGATGCCTGCCAACAGCCTGCCGCCCTTCCAGTGCTCCCATTGATACGCCGGACGATACCGAAGGCTTACGCCGACGGCTGAACGCCGGCGGCCCTTGAGGCCTGACCAGGAAGCCCCCGGCGGCAACCACCGAAGCGGGATGAGTACGCCATGAGGCAAACAGCAAACGAACGACAATCCCCAAACGGCAGACACGGCGGCCCGTACCGGCGGAGTCTTTCCCCCGGATTCGCCCTTGCCCCCATCCGCCGGGGCCGTATAATGCGTGGTTTCCGGTTGCCCGAGATTTCAGGATAGACAGCAGGAGAACCATCGGTGCCCCATTCGCTTTCCGCGAAGAAACGGCTTCGTCAGAGCGCCAAGCGCCGCGGGCGGAATCGCTGGCGCAAGGAGCAGATCAAGGAAGCCGTGCGCGAGTTCAACGAGGCCCTGCGGGCCGGCGACAAGGACAAGGCGGCCGAGCAGCTCAAGGTCGTCTACAAGCGCCTCGATCACGTCGCCGCCAAGGGGACGATCCACAAGAACACCGCCGCCCGGAAGAAGTCCCGGCTGACCCGCCGGATGCAGGCGGCCTTCGCGTAGGGACCCGGTGAGCCCGTCCGGCGACGCGGCCGGGGGCCGGCGGCCCGCGATGCCCGCGCCGTGCGGCGCCGCGGCGCGGCGGGAGGCCCGCGCGTGACCCCCGCCGACGGCCGCAGGTTCGCCAGCCGTGCCGGGGAGAAGCTCGCCTTCGCCCTCGATGCCTTCGAGATGTCCGTTGAGCAAGCCGTCTGCGCCGACTTCGGCTGCAACGTCGGCGGCTTCACCGACTGCCTGCTGGGGCGCGGCGCCGCGAAGGTCTACGCCGTGGACACCGGCTACGGCGCGCTGGCCTGGACGCTGCGGACCGACGACCGCGTGGTCGTCATGGAACGGACCAACGCCCTCCGCTGCGACGCGCCCGAGCCGGTGCGGCTGGTCACCGTCGACGTCGCCTGGACGCCGCAGCGGCGGATCGTCCCGGCCGCGATGCGGTGGCTCGACGGGCCCGACGGGCGGGTGGTCTCGCTGCTGAAGCCGCACTACGAGCTGCCGGCCGCACGCCGGCCGAAGGGACGCACGCCCCTGGCCGACGCCGACGCCCGCGCCGTCTGCCGCGACGTCTGCGAGGCACTCGCCGGAGACTGCGACGTCCTCGCCGCCGCCGCCAGCCCGCTGCGCGGCAAGGGGGGAAACGTGGAATTTCTGTTGCTGCTTGCCCCGGCCGCCGAGGGCGACCGCCGGGCCGGCCGTGTTGACCCGCCCGACCGGGATGCATAAAATCCGGTCGGAGCGTAATCGACCGTAACGTCTGGCAGGCGCCGCCGGGGCTCACAGGCCCGCCGCGGCGCCGGAAGGGATTGAGGCGCATCCATGGATGAGATCCGCGTTGCCATCGTGGGCGCCGGCAATTGTGCGTCTTCGCTCGTGCAGGGGATTCATTTCTACGCCGACCGCATGGGCGGCGAGGGCGACGGCGATGCCGTCGGGCTGCTCCACCCCTCCCTGGCGGGCTACGAGCCGCGGCACATCCGCATCGTCTCGGCGATCGACGTCGACGCCCGGAAGGTAGGCCGGCCTCTGCACGAGGCCCTCTTCGCGCCCCCCAACAACACCAAGGCATTCCACACGGGCTTCACCAGCGACGTGACGGTGGCCATGGGGCGCGTGCTGGACGGCGTGGCGGATCACATGGCCGGCTACGACGAGCGGCGGCGGTTCGTCGTCGCCGACGCCGCCGAGGCCACGGCCGAGGAGGTCACCGCCCTGCTGCGCGACAGCGGCGCGGAGATCCTGATGAACTACCTGCCGGTCGGCTCGCAGCAGGCCACGGAGTTCTACGCCGA
>CAYLPJ010000113.1:0-7828 GCA_964385465.1 uncultured Planctomycetaceae bacterium
CCCCATCGGCGAAGAAAAGCGGCGTCGTTGCCGCCGCACTCCACATTTGGCGGCGGCGGCCTCGGGAGTGCCAACGCCGGCGCACCGCTTCGACGGGATGCGGGGGCCGCCATCGCGCCCGACGCTCTCACGCTTGCCGCGACGAACTCTCGGGGAGAACGCTCCCCATCGGCGAAGAAAAGCGGCGTCGTTGCCGCCGCACTCCACATTTGGCGGCGGCGGCCTCGGGAGTGCCAACGCCGGCGCACCGCTTCGACGGAACGCGGGGGCCGGGGGCGCTGCCGGATACGGGCCGCTGCGGTCACGGCATGCGGTTCAGCGGCGGGTCGGCGGGGTCGGGGTTGTCGAACCACTGGAAATACCGCTCGGCGCCGGCGCGACCGTTGTCGACGAGCATCCGGATGTCCGCGTCGCCCAATTCGAAATCGACCGCGGTGATGCCTCCGGCCTCGATGAACACCGTGCGATGCCAGTCCCTCGGGGGCAGATGCACGAGGTTGCCCATCTCGATGACCAGGGGCAGGAGGGCGTCGGCGTAATCGAGCAGGTTGCCCACCGGCTCGGGTTCCGGCGGCCGCGCGAGCAATTCCCGCCGCCTGGCCGCCGAGGTCGCCACGCGGAATCCCAGCGTCGTGCGGTTGTACGGCAGGGGCTCGTCGTAGGGGCGGGCACCGTCATCCGCCGGGCCGGCGGTGTCGCCGTCGTCGGCCGCGACGGCGTCGAACAGGTCGATCGGGTAGTTCCGCGTCACCCCGCCGTCGACGACCACGTCCTCGCCGCGGCGGACGCAGCCGAAGAACATCGGGATGCTCATCGACATCCGCACCGCCAGCCAGACGGGCACGTCCGGGGTCGTCTCGGCCGAGAAGACCTCCGCCCGACGGGTGGTCAGGTTGGTCGCCACCGTGTAGAGGCTGCGGCGCCGGCGGGGCCCGCCGTCGCCCGCGGCGGC
This sequence comes from uncultured Planctomycetaceae bacterium, assembly GCA_964385465.1. Classification (GTDB taxonomy): domain Bacteria; phylum Planctomycetota; class Phycisphaerae; order SM23-33; family SM23-33; genus CAYLPJ01. Next base: position 953 of record CAYLPJ010000113.1, read on the forward strand.
CAGGGCCTCCAACTCGGCGAAGGTGATCTCCTCCCTGCCCCCGGTCAGCAGGCCGATCTGGCGCTTCATCCACTCGGTGAACACCGCGCCCTGGAACCAGCCGTACTGCGTCGCCAGCCGTCCCAGGTCGCGCAAGACGTTCCAACTCTTGTCCATGAAGCTGGCGAAGTTCGTCTCCCGGAGGATACGCTCGAGGTCCTCGGCCGTCGCACCGGCGGCCAGCAGGGCCGCGGTGATCGCCCCGGCGGACGTCCCGGCCACGCGGCGGATGCCGGCGAGGTCCCCGCGCCGCTGAAGCACCTCGACGGCCCCGGCGTAGGCGATGCCCTTGACCCCGCCACCCTCGAACACGAGGTTGCGAAACTGGCCCATCACGGCCTCCCGTCTGTTCGTAGCCCCCGTCCGACGAGCATTCTCCCCCAGGGCCCGCCGGGCCCGCAAGACCCATCCGACAACGCCCCTGCCCCGTCGCCGGCCACCGGGCGCCGGGCAGCCGGGCACTGCGGACGCCGAAGCGCCCCCTCGCCTTTGCATTGCAGGCAGCGCCGACATAGCATGGGGCGATGGTCACCTGGCAGGACATTCGCAGCAAGCACCCCCGGTCGCTTCTGGCCGGGGCGATGTGCCTCGTGCTCGGCGGCAGCGTCGGCCTGGCCGCGTGGCTGGCGCGGGCGCGCTCGGCCGGGACGCTGCGCGGCGTCGCGGTCATCGACACCATCCAGGCCCGCCGGCTGCCGGCCTTCTGGTCCCCCCGGCCGCAAAGCGACTGGACGCTCTGGCGCGGGCCCTCCGGCGAGCCGGTCGGGTGGTTCCACGTTACGCGGACGCGGACGTCGTCCGGCTTCGCCGGGCGGCGGATCGGGCGCCTGGGCCAGGGCCTCTTCGAGGAGGAATGGAGCCTCCGTCACGACGCCGCCTTCGGGCGGTACTCCGCGTCGGCCTACGCCCTCATCCGCCGGGGTCGGGCCCGCGTGCCCGTCCGGCGCCGCCTCAGCTCGACGCTCATCCTCCTGCGGAACGGGCAGATCGAGGTCCAGCGCGAGCACCTCGGCCGGGGGCGCCAGGGCTCGGCCCCCGCGCCGCGGAACTACATCCCCGAGGGCGCCTCGTACCTGGCCTATCGCCTGACCGCCGCCGGCGGACGCGATGCCCAGTTCCGCATGGTGCTCAACGACGAGGCGCTCGACGGCCAGGGGATGCTCCACTTCGCCCGGGCCGACGTGACGATCCTCGCACCCCGACGCGTCCGTGTGCGGGTCCACTCCCCCGACGACCGCGGCGGCGTAACCGAGGAGGTCCTGGAGTTCGACGCCGACGGGGAGCTGGTCACCCGCAGCAACCCCGCCACCGGGCGCGTGGGCCGGCGCGTGCCCTACCGGGTCGTCCGCGAGGCGTTCCCCGAGGTCGAGGCCTTCGCCGAGGAGGAAGCCGGCGCGATGCCGCCCGGGGACGAGCCGGAAACCGCCCCCACCGGCGACGGGCGCGACGCCGGAAGCACGACCCCCCTGCCCCGCCGCTTCCCCGGCCCCGACGGGCGGTACGTTACGGCTCGAGCCGCTCGGTCCGCATCTCGTCGGCCCGGCGGATGAGCTCCTCGTCGGAGGGCTCGGCGAGGGGCTCGAGGTCGTAGTGGAGGAAGCGCCGGTCGTGGTAGGTCCAGGGGGCCATGTGGCTGAGCAGGTCCAGCGGGGGCACCTCGTACCACGGCGGGTTGATCTCCGCGTGGGTCTTGAGCGTCTCGTGCCCGTCGCGGCGGAGGAGCACGTCGTAATCGCCGTACCAGGTGAAGGGCACGGTGACGGGGGTCCGCCCGACCTCGCGGTCGGAAACGAACACCAGCGCCCCGGCCGGCTCGGAGGTGATCGTCATCTCGCGCTCGACGCAGCCGGCAAGAGCGACCGCGCCGAGGCACGCCACAACCATGGGTCGCGTGTTCATAGGGCAACCTCTTACCAGACCTTAACCCGGTGAGACAAGCGGAAAATGCGCGCTCACCGTCCGGCGTGGCCGCGTCTATAATGCCATTGCCATGGTCGGAAACGCCCGTCAGATCGAGCAGGGGCACGAGGAGCCGTTCGCGGTGCAGTTCAGCGTGTTCCTGCCCAACCGCGTGGGGATGCTGCGGGACCTGCTGGACCTGCTCCACGGCGAGGGCGTGGACCTCTGCGGGCTGTCGATCGTCGATGCCAGCGAGTGGGCCGTCATCCGCGCCGTCTGCCGCCAGCCGGGCAAGGCCCGCGCGGTCCTCGATGAGATGGGCGTCGGCTTCACCGAGCGCGACGTGCTCCTGCCGGTGCTCTGCGAGACCGAGGCGCTCGGCGAGCTCTGCGCGATCCTCCTGCACGCCGAGCTGAGCATCCAGTTCGCCTACCCCCTGATGATCCGCAGCGAGCAGTGCCCCGTCATGGTCCTCTGCACCGACGACAACACCCTCGCCCGCAGCCTGCTGACCCGCCACGGCCTGACCCTCCTGGGCGCCGAGGACCTCGAGGACCCGTCGTAGCGCCCCCGCAAGCGGGCGGTTGCGGCTTGCGAAAGCCCGCCGCGGCCGCTACGGTATCGCCCATGGCAAAGACCTATGACGTGGCGATCCTGGGCGCGACACCGGCGGGGCTGGCGGCGGCCTACGCGCTGGCCAAAGACAAGGCCGACGTGGTCGTCGTCGACGCCCCCCAGCAGGACATCGAGTCCCCCCTGGCCGAGTGGCTGCCCAAGACGTTCTTCTCCCTGACCGGCGTGCCCAAGGGACTCCCCAAGGCCGCCAAGGCCCGGGCCTTCCGACGCGTGTGCTACCACAACGCCGCGCTGGAGAAGCAGGTGGACTACCGCGCCCGCAGCACGGCCGGGCACTTCGTCCAGATGGCCTCGCTGGTCAAGGCGATGAAGTCGGCGGCGAGCAAGGCCGGCGCGACGGTTCGGTCGTCGACGACGAACCCGGCGATCCGGCTGGACGAGGACCACGTCGAGCTGCTGGGCAGCCGGCCGGCGCGGGCGAAGTTCCTGATCATCGCCCACAGCCGACCCAACGACGTGCTCAGCGAACTGGCCATGCCGCTCCGCGCCATCCCCGACCGCTCCCTGCTGGTCGCCGGGCTCGATGTGCCCGTCTCGGGCAAACGCGTCGACACGCAGATCCCCCCCGGCGAGATGCACGTCGTCGAGCTGCCCGAGCGGTCCGAGTTGGGGCTGTTCTTCGAGGCCAACGGCGTGCTGCACGCCCGCGTGATCTCCAACTCCGCCGCCGCAGGCACCCGGGCGGCCGAACTGTCCGGCATGCTCACCGATCTCCAGCAGGCCGAGTTACTGGGACCCAACCTCCCCCTCGGACGGGCCAAGGGCGCCGTCTGGTCCCCCCCCGCCGGCGCGGCGCTGGACCTCGAGACGCACGTCGCCAAGCGATGCCTCCTGACCGGCACGGCCGGGGGGTTCGTCGAGAGCATCACCGGGCAGTCCATCCTGCCCTCGGTGCGGTCGTCGCTGCTGGCGGTCGAGATCATCCGCGAGGCCGCCGCGGCCGACAACCCCCAGGACACCTTGATGAAGTACAAGACGGCCTGGCGGAAGATCCTCGCCGACTACCTCCGCCCGCCGAACACGTCCCTCCACATGCTGCTGCCCCTGCTGTTCGTCAACCAGCGAATCGTCTCCAAGTTCACCCGGGCGCTGCTGTACGGGGAGAACATCTAAGCGGTCTCAGATACGTTCGTTGCGGTTTCTGCGCCGGACGCGGCTCGTCCGGCAAGGCGACCGAAGCAGGCGATAGACGTTTTGCCGTTGGGACCCGGGGACCGTAGAATGGGGCTTGGATTCCAGCCAGGGAGCCTCCCATGAACGTGCCGATGGAACTGTCGCGCATCCTCATCACCGAGTACGGTGACCAGCAGGTGATCTTCCTCCGCGAGAAGGACGGCAACCGCAGCTTCCCGATCCTGATCGGCACGGCCGAGGCGCTGGCGATCGACCGCCGCCTGAAGGACATCTCCACGCCCCGCCCGATGACGCACGAACTGCTGGGCAACGTGATCCAGGCGATGGGCGGGGAGGTGGATCACATCGTCGTCAGCGACCTGCGCGAGCACACGTTCATCGCCACGCTGTACATCCGCAAGGGAACCGAGCTGATCGGGGTGGACTCCCGCCCGTCGGACGCGATCGCGCTCGGGGCGGCGTTCGGCACGCCGATCTACGTGGCCGAGCACGTGCTGACCAACGTCCTCAGCGAGGGCGGGACGCCGCAGGAGCGGCTGGAACTGCTCCGCCGTCGGCTGGAGATGCTCCACGAGGGCATCGCCGAGCTGACCCGCCGGCTGGAGGACAACGATTTCACAAGCCACGCCCCCGAGCCGGTGCTCAACGAGTACCGCCGCCAGCTCGAGGAGATGAAGAACGAGCGCGACGCGATCGACCGGGTGCTCAAGAAGCTCGGCTGACGCCTCGCTTGCCGCCGGAGCCGGGGTCCGGGGGACCGCGGCGGCGTTCAGCGGAAGCGGAAGACGCCCACCGAGATCACGATGCCCTTGGGGTTGTAGTAGTGGGCGCAGAAGCGGGCGGAGTCCAGGGCGGTCAGCACCAGGCCGTAGTAGTTGCCCTTGGAGGCGCTCAGCACCTCGTCGGCGGTCGGCCCGGCCCGGCGGGCGTTGCTGACCCGCTCGAAGTGCCCGTGGAAGCGGCCGAGGGCGTCGACGGCGTCGGCCTTCATCCGATCGCCGGGTCGATATTGAAGGTCCGAGGAGCCCTGGTAGGACGGCGGGTAGAGCCTGGCCTCGGCCTGGCCGTTCTCGTAGAACAGCAGCCCGCCCCAGGCCGAGCGATCGTCCTGGCGGTCGCTGTCGGCCATGCGCCGAAGCGCCTGCTGCACGCGGGGGCGGCGGAGCATCTCGTCGATCAGCAGCAGGTTCCACAGGTCGGCCATCGAGAGGCTCTCGACGTGCTTGCTGAACCGGTCGGTGTAATCGTACAGCCCGCTGCGGCGGTCGACCACGCGGGGGACGTGCTTGCGCCGCAGGAAGCTCTGGGCCAACTCCAGGATCAACTGCGTACGGCGGAGGTTCTTGCGCATCGGGTCCAGCGCCAGCCGGCTGAGCAGGTGGAAGTCCCGGATGTTGAACCGGTAGCCCGAGGTCTCCTTCCACGACGCGTACAGCGTGGCCGCGTCGTCGAGCAGCGAGCCCCGCCGGCGCAGGATCGCCGCGCAGGTGTTCACTTCCTTCGGCGTGGCGGGCAGGTAGTCGAACCTCGTCAGGAACGCCTGCATCGCGCCGATCTGCTCGGTCCGCGGCGTCAGCGCGCGAACGCGGGCGGCCAGCGACTCGTGGGTGACCCGCGCGGTCAGCAGGCCCAGGGCCTCGTCCCGCGCGGCGAAATCGGGGTTGTTGACGGCCTCCAGCAGCGCGCCATGCCACTTCTTCCCCGTTACCCGCTCGACGATCAGCCGGTAGCGCGGCTCCGACGGACCCGTCGGCGACTCCGCCGCCCACATCCGCACGATGTCCGCCAGCACGCCCGGGGTGGGGTTGCGGGCCAGCCAGTCCAGCACCTCCCGGGCCAGCTCGCTGTCAGGCTCCAACTCCGGCAGCAGGCCCACCACGTACGGGCCCATCTCCCCCTCGCCTTCCTGGAGCAGGACGCTCAGGACGGTCTCGCGGAAGACCGGGCCGCTGCCCTCGTCGGCCAGCGCCGCCGCCAACTGCCGCCGCACGTCCGGGTCGGTCCCGCCGAGGTGGGCCACGACCGCCAGCGAGGCCGCACGCTGCTCTTCGGGCAGCTCGGTATCCAGCGCCCGGCGCAGGTTGTGCAGCAGGACGGTGCGGACGGGGTAGGGGTCGTCCCCGCCGGCGGCCCGGCGGTACTCGTCGAGGCTCTGGGGCGGGCGGTCGACGGTATGGACCTCGCACCCCGCGGCCAGCAGGGCCGCGGCCAAGACCGCCCCACGGAAGATGGCGTTGCGTATCGGCAATTCCATTGCGCCGCTTTCGGACCAGTTCCCAGTCCCGGCATCCTTGCCACGGAATTCTACCGCCGGCGTGCGGGGGAATACAAGGCGGCGATTCGGAGGTCGGCGAGGCCCGGCATCGCCAACGCCCCGGCGGTTTCTTGCATCGGCCCGGGGGCACCGCTAGACTCTCGGGCCTTATGAGCGAGATCAGCGAAGACATCCGGAACCAGGCCCGGGCCCTGACGCGGGGCTGCGAGGCGCTGTATACCGAAGAGGAACTGGGCCGCCGGCTGGCCTCCGCGGCGGCCGAGGGCAGGCAACTGCGGATCAAGCTCGGGCTGGACCCGACCGCGCCGGACATCCACCTCGGCCACACCGTGGTCCTGCGGAAGATGCGCCAGTTCCAGGACCTCGGGCACAAGGCGGTGATGATCATCGGCGACTACACCGCGCGGATCGGCGACCCGACCGGGCAGAACACCACCCGGCCGGTGCTGACCGGCGAGCAGATCGACGCCAACGCCCGGACCTACTTCGAGCAGGCCGGACGGGTGCTGGACACCTCCGACGAGAAGCTCGAGATCCGCTACAACAGCGAGTGGCTGGCGGACCTGCGCCTCGCCGACGTCGTCAAGCTCGCCGGGCAGATGACCGTCGCCCGGATGATGGAGCGCGACACGTTCGAGAAGCGCTACAGGGCGGGGATCGCCATCGGCGTCCACGAGTTTCTCTACCCGCTGATGCAGGGCTACGACAGCGTGTGCATCGCCGCCGACGTCGAGCTCGGCGGGACCGACCAGACCTTCAACCTTCTTTTGGCCCGGGAGATTCAGCGGGAGTACGGCCGGACCCCCCAGGCGATCCTTACCCTGCCGCTGCTCGAGGGGACCGACGGGGTCCAGAAGATGTCGAAGTCGCTGGGCAACTACATCGGGGTCAGC
>CAYLPJ010000114.1:0-7466 GCA_964385465.1 uncultured Planctomycetaceae bacterium
GAGTGCGATGGGCGGGGCGGCGGTTCGACGGGGCGCGCCAGGCGGTTTCGGCGGCTGGCGTTTGCACGCTTGCCGCGACGAAGAGCAGGGACGGTTACATTTTCCCGGCCGCCGCTTCGCGGCGAGCTTGCCCGGAAAATGTAACCGTCGTCCTATTTTTCGTCGGCGGGTCGGAGGCCTCCGAGTCCGAAGCGGGCGGCGGCGCGGTAGAGCGCGACGTACAGGGTGGGGACGACCAGCAGGGTCAGCAGCGTGGCGAAGCCGAGCCCGAAGATCACCGCGATGGCCATCGACGCCCACCACTGGCTGGACTCGCTCCGGGTGGCGATGGTGAACGTGTGGAAGTTGAAGCTCATGCCGGTGGCCATGGGGATCAGGCCGAGGATGGTGGTGACGGCCGTCAGGAGGACGGGTCGCAGGCGTGTGGCGCCGGCCTCGATCGCGGCCTGGACGAGCGCCATGCCGCGCTGCTGGAGCTGGCGGGTGTAGTCGAGCAGGACGATGGCGTTGTTGACGACGACGCCGGCGAGGCTGATGACGCCGACGCCCGTCATGATGATGCCGAAGGGCATCCCGCAGATCAGCAGCCCGCCGAGTACGCCGATGAGCGAGAGGATGACGGTGGTCATGATGATCAGCGGGGCCGAGAACGTGTTGAACTGCATCACGAGGATGATGACGATCAGCAGGAGGGCGACGACGAAGGCCCTGGAGAGGAACGCCTGGGCCTTGTCCTGCTCCTCCTTCTTTCCCGCGTAGCGGATGGCGACGTCCGCGGGCCTGTCCATCGCGGCGAGTCGTGCCTGGACGTCCTTGAGCACGGCGTCGGCCTGGCGGCCCTCGGCGTCGGCGGTGAGCGTGATGACCGGTTTCTGGTCCACGTGGCGGATGGTGCCCATCCCGCCGGTGTAGACGAACTCGCCGAGGGAGCTGAGCGGCACGGGCGTGCCCCCGGGGTTGGGCACGCGGAGGCCGAGCAGGTCGTCGATCCGCTCCCGCGCCGACAGCGGCAGCCGGACGGTGATGTCGTACTCCTCGTTCAGCTCGCGGTACTTGCCCACCTCCCGGCCGAAGATGGCGGTCTTGAGGAACCCGCCGATGACCGCGGGGCTGACGCCCAGCAGCACGGCCCGGCGGCGGTCGACGTGGAACGCCAGTTCCGGGCGCGTGGCCACCCAGTCGCTGCGGAGGTTGACCAAGCCGGGGATGTCGGCGATCTCCCGCCGGGCGGCCTCGCTGACGACCTGGAGCTTTTCGGTGTCCCGCCCGATCACCCGGACGGTGACGGCCGAGCCGGTCGGCGGGCCCTCCTCGCGTTTCTCGACCTGGAACTCCGCTCCGGGGATGTCGGCGAGGGCCTCGCGGATGTCGGCGATGACGGCCATGCTGGGCCGCTCGCGGTCCTCGAAGTCGTGGAAGATGAGCGTGATGTTGACGATGTGCGGCCCGCCGGCGTCCTCGCTCATCATGTTGCCGCTGCCGGCCGAGCCGACGTTGGTGACCACGTCCTTGAGCCAGGGCTCGAAGGGCGCCAGGCGGCGCTCGATCCGGCGTGCGAGCCGGTTGCTGGCCTCGATGCTGGTGCCCTGGGGCATTCGGACGTTGATCATGCCCACGCGGGGGTCGATGTCGGGGAACAGCTCGACCCCGTGCCCCCACTTGCCGTAGCTGATCGCCATGCCCACCAGCAGCAGGACGGTCGTGCCCAGGGTGGCGTACCAGTACCGCATGGCGACGGCGAGCAGGGAGCGGTAGGCGCCGACGAACGGGTGGCGGCGGGCGCGGTCGGCCTCGGCCCTGGCCTGGACGCGCCGGCGGTGGCGGCTTCCGGGCAGGCGGAGCGTGGAGACCGTCGGCGTGACGACCAGGGCCACGAACAGGCTGCTGGAGAGGGTGACGATCAGCGTGATGGGCAGGTACTTCATGAAGTCGCCCATGGTTCCCGGCCAGAAGAGCATGGGCGAGAAGGCCGCCAGGGTCGTCGCGGTGGAGGCGATGACGGGCCAGGCGACCTCGCCGGCGCCGGTCATGGCCGCGTCGATGGGCCCGAGCCCCAGCGAGGCATGCCGGTAGACGTTCTCCATGATGACGATGGCGTTGTCGACGAGCATGCCCAGCGCGAGGATGAGGCTGAACAGGACGATCATGTTCAGCGTGTAGCCGAGGGCCTGGAGGATGGCGAAGCTCATCAGCATGCTCAGGGGGATGGCCAGGGCGACGATGAGGCTGCTGCGCAGGCCCATGAACAGCAGCAGGACCAGCAGGACGAGGGTCAGGCCCGAGAGGATGTTGTTCTCGAGGTCGGCGACCATCATGCGGATGTCGTCGGACTGATCGAGGGTGATGCGGAAGGTCACCCCGGCGGGGGTGCGCTGCCGGGCCTTGTCGAGGATGGCCTTGACCTCGTCGACGATCTCCACGATGTTCGTGCCGATCCGCTTCTGGACGCTGACGGTGATGGACGGCCTGCCGTTGAGGCGGGCGTAGCCCGCGCGGTCCTTGAAGGTGTCGCGGACGCGTGCGACGTCGGTCAGGTAGATGGGGCGCCCGTTGCGGACGGTGAGCATGAAGGTGTCGATGGCGTCGGGGGTCTCGACCTCGGCGGGGACGCGGACGTTGAACTTGACCCCCGGCGTCTCCAGCCCGCCGGCGGAGATGTTCACGTGCTCGGAGGGGATGAGCTCGAGCACCTCGGGGATGCTCAGGCCGTAGGCGGCGACGCGGTCGGGGTCGATCTCCAGGCGGATCTCGCGTTCGAGCCCGCCGAGGACGTCGACGTTGAGCACCTCGGGGACGTTCTCCTCGATGGCGTCCTCGAGGTCGTCGGCGATGAGCTTGAGGCGGACGGGCGAGACGTCCCCGGAGATGTTGACCACCAGCACGGGGAACTCGGCGACGTTGATCTCGCTGAGGGCGGGCTCCTCGGCCTCGGGGGGCAGCTCCCGCTTGGCCAGGTCCACCTTGTCGCGGACGTACTGGAGGGCGTCCTCGATCTTCACGTCGGGGAGGAACTCGATGATGATGATCGAGACGCCCTCGGCGCTGGAGGAGCGGATCTCGTCGACGCCCTTGATGCCGGTCAGCTCGGTCTCGATCTTGTCGGTGACCGAGGATTCCATGTCCTCGGGGCTGACGCCCTCGTAGATCGTCGTGACCACCACGATCGGGATGGGCACGTCCGGGGCGGCCTCGCGGGGCAGCGTGACGTAGCTGTACACGCCCGCGGTGACGATCAGCACGACGAGCATCAGCACCGTCGCGCGGTTCTTGACGGCCGCGTTCGAGAGGATCATCGGCCCGGACCCGCCGGTGGGGAAACAGCAGACCCCCCACCGCAGACAGCAGACAGACCGCGGACGGCAATCGGCAGGTCCCGGACGCGTCGGCCGGGGGCCGACGGGGGAGGCGCCGTCGGCGCGCGAAGGGCTCGGGGCGCCTGTCCCGCCGCGCCCGCCGCGAGCGGTCTTCGTCCGCCGTTGGCCGCTTGCGGCTTGCCGTCTGTCTGCTGCTTGCCTTCGAGGCCCGCGTCGGCGTCCCGCGGGCGCTCGCCCGGCGCGGTCGCCGGCGCGGTCGCCGGGGCGGTCTCGACGACCCGCACGGGCTGGCCCGGGCCGACGTACTGGTGGCCCTGGACGATCAGGCGGTCGCCGGGGGCGAGGCCCCGGTCGACGACCACGCTTCGGCCCTTGAGCAGGCCGAGGGTGACGTGCCTGGGCACGGCCAGGCCGGCCTCGACGACGTACACGCGGTAGCCCTCCTCGAGGGAGATGACGGCCCGGAGGGGGATGACGATGGCGTCGCGGAGGCGGCGGCGCTCCAGGTGGGCGGTGATGATCTGCCCGCTGTGGATGGCGCCGTCGGGGTTGGGGATCGTCAGCTCGACGCGCGTGGTCCGCGAGGCCGGGTCGGCCAGCTCGCCGATGTAGCTGATCGTCCCGGTGACGGTGCGGTTGTCGAGGGCGTCGAGGGTGACCCGCTCGGCCTGGCCGACGCGGAGGTGGGGGACGTCCTTCTCGGGCACGTCCACGACGGCGAGGACGGGGTCGGTCTCGACGATCTGCGCCACCGGGTTGCCCGGGGAGACGTACTCGCCGACCTCGACCTCCACGCGGTTGAGGACGCCGGCGATGGGGGCGGTGACGACCGCCCGCTCCAGGCGTGCCTCCGCCGCCTGGAAGGCCGCCTTGCTCGCGGCCGCCTGCGTGCGGGCCTGGTCGTACTCGGTGGACGTGGCCACGTCGCGGGCCATCAGCTCGCGGACGCGCTCGACCTCGCGGGCGTCGAACGCCATCTTCGCCTTCGTGCGGTCGTAGTCGGCCTGGAGGAGATCGGTGTTCAGCTCGACCAGCCGGTCGCCCTCGCGGCAGGGGCGGCCCTCGCGGCAGGGGATCCGCTCGATCCGCCCCTCGACCTCCGCGGCCACCAGGACCGTCCGGTTCGGCTCGATGGTGCCCGGCAGGGAGATGGTGTCGATCAGCTCGGCCAGCGGGCGGACGGGCATCACCTCGACGTTCACCGGCGGGGTGGTCTTCGGCGGGGGCGCGTCCTGCTCGGCCGGGATGACCCCGACGGCCACGACGAAGCCCACCGCGCCCACCAGCAGGGCGCCGACGACGAGGGGGATGATCCACCGGGCGCGGCCCTTGGGCAGGGGCGGAGGTTCTGCGGGATCATGCGTCACGGTCGCCTCCTCGGGCTCCGGCGTCGGCGGCGTAGCGGGTGGGCGCCCCGCCCGCGGGGGGGAGGTGTTCGGGCAGCGATGTGCCCAGCGCGGCCATGACCGCGCGCTTCACGACCGGGCGGAGCTCCTCGTTGACGTCGACGCCGACGCCGAGGATGAGGTGGAGCATCAGCCCGTCCAGCAGGGCCAGCAGCAGCGAGGCCGAGCCCCTCGGCTGGAGGATCGCGTGGAACTCACCTGTGATGTCGCCTTCGGTGAAGACGTTCGTAAGCATTTTCTGCCACGTCTGATAGAACGCGTCGATCTCGCCGGCGATCCGGCCGTCATCGGGCTGTCTCGCGGCGGTGGACCAGAATTCCAAGGTAAGTCGCCCCAGTTCTTTGTAGTGATCCATGCGGCTGAACCACATGTCGATCAATGCTTCGATCCGCTTGGTGGCCGGGCCCGAGCGGCGGAGGATGCCGGCGGCGTCGGCGGTCTCCGGCTCGAGCGCGCGGGTGAGCAGGTGGGCGAACAGGTCGCTCTTGCTCTGGAAGTAGTTGTAGATACTGCCCTTGGATATTCCCGCCGCGGAGGCCACCTCCTCCATCGTGGTCGCCGCATAGCCCTGTCGGTCGAATACCTCGGCGGCCGCGTCGAGAATGCCCTCGCGTCGCTCGGTTGTGGGGTCGGTATCGGTCATTTCTGACTCCTGACTGACCAGTCAGTCAATATCATAGGTCGGCTCTCGCGGAGATTCAAGGGAGAATCTCAGCCGGTCCCCGGCCGGCGATCGGGACCCCCGGAAGACGGTCCGCCGGCGGTAGAGGAAAGGTGGGGTGTGTTATACCACAACAGCCCCCCGCCGAGTCCCACCGCCCTGTCCAGCGCCCTGTCCAGCCCGCTGTCCACCCCCGGACACACCGTCCAGCCTCCCGATGGGGTGGACAGAGCGATAGGGATCATAATAGATTTATTGGTAGTAGGTTACGATAAATGGGTCGGTGTGTGTCCAGCGTCCGAAAGGGTGGACAGAACCGACACATCGGGTCGCGGGCACCGACCGGGCAGGTCAGGCGGCCTCGGGCAGGATGATGGCGGTCCGGTCCTCCAGGCACCACTGGATCGCCACCCCGGAAAGGTGGGGGTCGAACTGCGTCCCCGCGCAGGCGCTGAGCTCCTCGAGCATCTTCGCCAGCGGGTAGGGGTCCTTGTACGTCCGGGCCATCAGCATGGCGTCCATCGCGTCGGCGACGTGGATCACCCGCCCGCCGAGGGGCACGTCCTCCCCGGCGACCCCGTCGGGGTAGCCCTCGCCATCCCATCGCTCGTGGTGGCAGCGGACCAGCCGGCTCTCGTGCGAGAGGGCGGTGATCTTCCGGAGGATCTCCGCACCCAGGGCCGGGTGACGGCGGACCTGGGCGGCCTCGGCGTCCGTCAGCGGGCCCGGCTTGGTCAGCACGTGATCGGGCACGCCGATCTTCCCGATGTCATGGAGCAGGGCGGCCGTGCGGATGACCTCGACGCGGCGGGGGGGCAGTTCCAGCCTCCGGGCCAGTCCGGTGGCGTAGTGGGCGACCTGCTCGCTGTGGCGTCGGGTGTAGGGGTCCTTGGCCTCGACGGCCTGGACGAGCGCGGCGATGCTCTCCAGCGACGCCCGGGAGACCTGGGCCTCCAGTTGCATGGCCCGGGCGGCCCGGAGGGGCAACTGCGGGGAGCGTGCCTGCCCGCCGGCCTCGCGGACGGTGGTGATAAGTCGGGGCAGGTCCAGGGGCTTGGGGAAGAAGTCGTAGGCGCCGAGGGAGAGCGCCTGGGCGAGGGAGGACGTGTCGGTCACCCCGCTCATGAGGATCACCCGCGGCGCGGGGGTCAGCCCACGGGCGCGGGCGAGGAGGTCCAGCCCGCTGGCGCCGGGCATGTGGACGTCCACCAGCATGACGTCGAACGTCGCCTCGTCCAGCAGGGCGAGGGCTTCCCGTGCGTCGGCGGCCGTGCGGGAGCCGAGGCCCTCGACGGCGAACGCATCGTGGATCAGTTCGGCGACGTGCGGTTCGTCGTCGACAATCAGGACATGGGGCGCAGTTGGCACAGCCTTCCTCCACGGCCCCGTCGGGCCGGCCTCCGGGGTCACGTCTTCACACGACGTGCCCGCAGAGAAGTATCGGTCGGCTTGGGGGGTGCCTTTAGGTTGGGTGGGCGCGTCGCGGGGAGAAGATCGTCCCGGGCGCGGTCACGGGCTCTGCATGGCCGAGCCGTCGAGGAAGCCTTCGAGCTTGCGGGCGCGGACGGGGTGCTGGAGCTTTCGGATGGCCTTGGCCTCGACCTGGCGGACGCGTTCGCGGGTGACCTTGAAGATCCGCCCGACCTCTTCGAGCGTGTAGGTGTACCCGTCGCCGATGCCGTAGCGGAGCTTGATGATCTCGCGTTCGCGGTAGGTGAGCGTCTTGAGTACTTCCTCGATGCGGTCCTTGAGCATCTCCGTGCCGGCGGACTCGACGGGGCTCTCGGCGGTCTCGTCCTCGATGAAGTCCCCGAAGTAGCTGTCCTCGCTCTCGCCGACGGGCCGGTCGAGGCTGATCGGGTGTCGGGAGATCTTCAGCACGCGGCGGGCCTCGGCGACGCTCATGCCGGCCTCGTTGGCGATCTCCTCGATGGTCGGCTCGCGCCCGAGTTCCTGCACGAGGCGCTTGGAGATGTTCCGCAGCTTGCTCATCGTCTCGATCATGTGGACGGGGATGCGGATGGTCCGCGCGTGATCGGCGATCGCGCGGGTGATCGCCTGGCGGATCCACCACGTCGCGTAGGT
>CAYLPJ010000115.1:0-7249 GCA_964385465.1 uncultured Planctomycetaceae bacterium
CCCCCTTGTCAGACAAGGACTTACAGACGAATCTCATCGCCATGTTGAAGTCAGGCGAGTCGTCCAACTGCCGGAGCCATCGGCTCTCGTGCTCCTGGCCGCGGGCGGACTGGCCCTTCTCCGGCGACATTGATGCACTGCATCAGCACCTGCATGTCTATACGCGTAGCAAATCAAGCAACTCGGCTGGGAGCCCTTTGCCCACCCCAACTGATAGTGTAGGCTAGGACCTGACAACCAACCGAGCGACGCGCCGGCTGATCCCTGGCGCGGAGCCAATAGACCAAGGCCAGGCGGGGCCGAGTACTCGCGTGGCCTTTTCTATTGGGTGCTCGATTGGTTGTCGCCCGGCTTCGGCCGGGGCACAGCGGGATGGAGCAGCGGCAGTTCGGGTGGTTCATGCCCACGAGGTGGCCGGTTCGAATCCGGCTCCCGCCTTCGCCTGCCGGCTGCGGCGTGGCAGGCCCGCGATGGAGTGCGACGATGGCGGGCGACCTCGACAACGCGATCCGGACCAATGCCGAAGGGCCCAGGCGGGCCAGCGCCGACGGCGTCAGCGCCGAGCAGCATTCGCTGTCCGACCAGACCGCCGCCGACAAGCACCTGGCCGGCAAGGCGGCCGTCGCGGGCAAGGGCCTGGGGATCAAGCTCGTGAAGCTCTCGCCGGGAGGGACCGCCTGATGTGGCCCATGACCGCTCCCTAGGCCGAGGCGATGAACGCGCCGAGGGCGAGGACTCCGATCGGCAGCGCCCCCGGGGTCGTCGAGAGGAGTCGCCCGGATATTGGGATCCCTTTCGCCTCGACCAGTTCGAACCAGAGCTTGAGGCACACGAGCATGTCCACGCATGTGAGAATCGCTGCGCCGGCAAGAAGGAGGGTTCCCGCCCTCACCATTCGCCAGCCGCCCGGTCGTACTGTCAGTCCAGACTCATCGTGCACTTGCTCAGCCCTGCGCCCCCCGCGTGGGGGTATGCCGGGATCATGCTGCGAGCCGTGCAGTACATCACGGGGCGGGCATATACAACAGTGTCGCGACTGGGGGGCAGGGCCTTGGGGCCGGGCTACGGTGCGGCCACGTCGGCGGTGACGATGGTGATGTCGTCTTCGACGGGGAGGGCTGTGCGCTCGTCGATCCAGGCGGTGAGTTGCAGGAGCATCTCGTCGCGGGGGGCGGCGGCGAGGGACGTGACGGCCTGGCGGAAGCGATCGCGGTCGCCGGGGGTGGCGGCGAGGGCGTCCTCGGCGCCGTCGGTATAGAGCACCAGCCGGTCGCCGGGGGCCAGCGGGACCGTCGCGGAGGCGTACCGCTCGTCCGGGAAGACCCCCAGCAGCGAGCCGGGGCCGTCCAGCAGCTCGACCGAACCGTCGGCGTGGAGCAGCAGCGGCTCGGGGTGGCCGGCGCGGCTGTAGGTGAGGGTCCGCTCGGCGACATCGAGCACGCAATACACGGCCGTGCAGAACTGGCAGCTCGAGAGCCCCTGCTCGCAGATGGCGGCGTTGAGTTGCTCGAGCGAGACGTGCGGCGGGATGATCTCGTAGGTATGCCCGGCGATGCGTTTGGACTGGAGCGCCTGCTTGATGAACATGGTCAGCAGGGCGGCGGGCATGCCGTGCCCGACGGCGTCGGCGACGTAGAAGCCCAGGTGGGTCTCGTCGAGCCGGCGGATGTCGTAGATGTCGCCGCTGACCCAGCCGAGGGGGCGGTAGAGCACGCCGAAGCGGATGTCGCCGACCTCCGGCAGGCGGCGGGGGAGGAAGTCCCGCTGGAGCCGGGCGGCGAGGCGCATTTCCTCGTCGAGCTCCTCGAGCCGGCGCCCGTCGGCGTCGCCGAGGCGGCGCGCGGCGGACAGCTCGGCCTGGAGGTCCCGGATGGCCGGCTGGAGCGACGCGGCCGCGGCGAGCTTGGCGGCGATCTCGGCCGAGGAGGCGTCGCTTCGAATGCAGACGAACTTCCCGCTGCGCCCGGCAAGCAGTCGCCAGGCGGCCTCGGCGTCGGCGGGCAGGAGCACGACGGCGACGGCGGGGGCGTGTTCGACGGCATCCAGCAGGCGGGACAGGGCATGGGGGTCGCAGGCGCGGTCCTGCGGGCAGGCCAGGGCCACCCCGGCGCTGGCGAGGGCCTGGTCCAGCGGGGCGTCGGGGGCCCAGGGGGACAGCTCCCACTGCCTGCCGGCGGCCTCGCGGACGTTCGGCGGAGCCGGCTGCGTGCTGAGCCAGAGTACTTTGCGTTTGGCGACCACGGCGCCTCTGCCTGTGACGGTACGCGACGAACGGCGGGCCCAAGCTCAGGCCCCTCCTCGTCATCGTCAGGGGCCGGGGTCGGCTTTAGCAGGGGCCGCCACACCGGGCGAGAAGGTCACCTCGTCGCCGACGCGGACCCCCGCGGCCGCCAGCTCCCCCGCGGGGACCTCCAGGGCGTACTGCATGGGCACGCCGCTGCTGTAGACCTTTTCGGCGAAGCCGTAGGGCTCGACCTCCATCGTGTGCATCCGCACCACGCGGCGGTCGGGGCCGATGAAGGCGATGTCCAGCGGGATCAGGCACTGCCTCATGCAGAACTCCCGGACGTTGGCGTCGGGGTAGATGAACAGCATACCGCGGCCGGGGGGAAGCTGCTCGCGGTTGCTCAGGCCCTCGTAGCGGGCGTCGGCGGTGGTGGCCAGCTCGACGGTCCACGTCCGCCCGGCGATGGTCACCGTCGCCGGCGGGGGCGTCGCGGCTGGGCGGTCGCATCCGGTCATGGCTGTCATGAGCATCGCCGCCGCGGCGGGCAGGATGGGCCAAAGCGGACCGGTCACGCCGGCGGCTCCGGGACGAACCGCCCGACCGCGTCGCCGCCCAGCAGCCGGCCCACCAGTTCCATCGGCAGGCCGACGACGTTGCTGAAGCTGCCCTCCAGCCGCGTGACGAAGCGGTCGGCGGTCTCCTGGATGGCGTACGCCCCGGCCTTGCCCGCCCACTCGCCGCTGGCCAGGTAGCCCGCCAGCTCCTCGTCGGTCATGCCACGCATGGTCACGTGGGTGACCTCGGAGTGGATCGCCCGACCCCCGCCCGGACTCAGCAGCGCCACCCCCGTGATCACCTGGTGACGCGTGCCGCTCAGCCGACGGAGCATCCGCTCGGCGTCCGTCTCGTCGGCCGGCTTGCCCAGAAGCTCCCCCCCGGCCGAGACCACCGTGTCGGCACCCAGCACGTGGGCCTCCGGGCGGCGGTCGGCGACCGAGCGGGCCTTGAAGTACGCCAGCGCCTCGGCCGTCTTGGCCGGACCGAGGTCCGCCGCCAGCTCCGACGGCTCCTCGACCGCGGGGGCGACAGCGTCGAACGCGTACCCCGCTTCCGTCAGCAGTTGCCGACGGCGGGGGCTCGACGACGCCAGCACCAGGTGGAGTTTGTTCATGGTCGCGAGCATCATGCTGCCTTTCGCGGGCCCGGCCTCCCCAGTCGGGCGGGCTCTCGACTCTGTACCTTATAGAACGCACGGACCCGCCGGACGATTCAGCAAAACCGTCGGCGGCGGGCAAATACTCCCCCCGCGGCGGGCCCGGGGGGGGGCAGCGCGACCGGGGCGAGCGGCGTCGCCCTCCGGCGGGGGCTCCGTCCGGGCGGTGTGTCGGCTGTGTCCACCCTTGGGACAATGGACACACCGCTGCATTCGTGCACGCAAACCTACTTTATATAAATTCTTATATCAAATACATCCCGTGTCCGGTCCCGGGGCCGCAAGACATGGGTACAAGGGGTATACTGTATGCCTGACCCAGTGTATTCCTGTATACCGGTAGGCTGGCCTCCGCCGCCCCCGCGGGCGCTCAGCCGGCTCGTCTCTCGACGCTCGCCCCTGCCGCCCCACCGCCGACCGGAGCCGGGGCCGTCACGCGACAGGAGCCCCGGGGCCGACCACCCGCCGGGGCCGGGCCCGGGGCCTGATGGGGGCGCCGCTGCCCCCCCCCCCACCGGCGGACCGTCCCGGGTGGCTGTCGCGGCGAACACCCCGGATGTTGCCTTACAGCATCGGCGTTGCCGCAACGCAACATCCGATGCCTTCCGCGAACGCCGTGCAGCGGCGGGGCCGGGAGGCGGTCTCGGGCCGCCGCCACCCCCGGGCCGTTTCCCGGGAGAAACGCGCCCGCACAGGCGGAACAGCCCACCCCGTTTGCCACGGGGAGCGCACACACACTCAACCCCTTTATATGAAATGTCTTACGCACAGACACCCCGGAAAACCGGCGGCGGACGTCTGCGGCACGGGAATTGCTTTATAGTTTGGCGAAGGTTTGTGCGACCGATGCCACCCGCCCCGGAGGCGGGCCAGAACAGACGGGAGTTGGCTGCCATGAAAGAGGCGGCGATTCAGCAGGAACTCAGCGGTATCCTCGATGTCATCACGTCCTCGCCCCTGCTTGGCAAGACGTGCGTGCGTTCGCTCCAGGGGATGTACCAGTCCCAGGCCCGCCCCGAGGGCCAGGCCGTGGACGCCTCCCTGGCCAACCTGCGACTGCAGGTCAAGTACCTCCTGTTCGACCTGGAGGCCACGCGGAGGGAAAACCGCTACCTCCGCCAGATGCTCGAGAACCGCACCCGCCGCGAGAACGACGACCTCCGCGGCGAGGGACCGGAGGACCCCTGAGCCCTTCGCCTGAATGACAAACGACTTCTGACAACGGACCTTGGAAGGTCCCGTCCATCATCCCTACCCCCCCGGAAGCCAACTGGACGGGACATGACGCAGCAGGCGGCATGGCGTGCACCCCGCACGTCATGCCGCCACCCTTTGCGCGGGCAGCGCCTCCTTCGCAACCGCTTCCCCCCGTCGGCCGCGCCGGCGGCTCCGCGACACGCCGCCCCTCCCCGGCCGCCCATCCGAGAACCGTCGCTACCGCGGCCTCGGGGCGCTGAGGCCGCCGCAGCAGCAGTACATGCTCTCGGGCGTCCCGTCCACCTCGTCGGCGAGGGCGTCCCAGACCTCGCGGGAATCGCTGCAGATCGTCGCCGGCGTCCCCGGGCTGATCCGCTTGATCTCGCGGAGGTAGTGACGGTAGATCTCCACCCGCGCCAGAAGAAACGCGAACGGCGCACTGTTGTGCCCCGAGCTCGGGCGACCATGCTGCTGAAGCCGCTGCCGCAGCCGGTTCGACCGCCCGGCGTACAGGTGGTCTCCCGCCTCACTGAGAAGGTACACGCCGCTCTTGGGCACGTCGGGGGGCAAAGCCCTGACCTTCACCGGCGGCATCGCCAAGAGCGTCTCGAACCGACCGTGAAGATCCGCGATGAGCCTCTTGAAGCGATGGTGCATGATGTCCTCGGAGTACCGTCCTGAACAGCCCTTGCAAGTCGCCGGACAGGCCGGCTCCCCCAACCGGTGTTCGCGCCATCCCGAGCTCCCGGCGTTCCGGCCCTTCGGGCCGACCAGGGGGCTTCGCCCCCTGGACCCCCACAAAGGGTAAGAGGACAGAGGGCAAAGGGCAACACGGCGTCAGTCTTTCTCTATGCAGCCGCCGCGACCGAAGAACCTGAAGAACTCGCTTGAGCTCCGCCGATAGAGTGTATGCCATGGGTAGTGGAGCATCTGCAGGCGCGCCCCATATGGTGGTGATGAGGCGGCAGGGACGCCGCGGGGGTGCGCGGTCAGGGGCCGGCTCGGAAGAGGAAAATCGCGGATTCTCTCACGTTTCGCTTGACGTACGGACGATGTTAGGCTAACGTTATGCAAACACGATTTGACCAACACGGATCGCCGGTGCCGACGCTGGGAGCGCACGCGGCCTTCCGGTCGCCGACGGGTCCCGCTGGGGCCCGCCCCGCGGCCTCCGGAACGCCCGTGGAAAGGCGGTCCAGCGATGTCTGACGTACCGATCTGCCAGCTCGGGCCCGGTGGAGATTACGCACGAACGTGGCCCCCCGCGGCCCGGCCGCTACGGCCGGCGGCGGCGAGAGAACCGAACATCACGGTCCTGGCCGGCCAGCACGGGATGGAGATCCCCCTGGTCAGCCTCGGGCCCGAGGGCATCCGGCCCGGCCCGGCCGCCGCGGCCCGGCCGCGCGGCGGGCCGCTGGCCAGGCTGCTCCGCCGGGTCGCCCGGGCGCTGCTGCCGGGCGAATCCGACAGGGCGGCGACGGCCCATGCGGGGCCGGCGGCACTGACCCGGGCGGCCGGTCAGGGCCCAGCACCCCGGCCGGCTGGCCAGGGCGGCTCGGCCAGGCGAGGCGGCCCGAAGGTGCCCATCGCCGTGCCGCTTACAGGCACACGGCCCGGCGCCCCGGCGGGTGCGACGCGGGCGACGGCAAACACCGCCGCGCCGAACGCGGTGCCGGAGACGGCCGCCAGCGCCACGGGCAATGCGGCCAACCCGCCCACGGCCGGGACGGACCGCTTGGCGGGCGCCGGCCTGGGCTCGCCTGCCGGCGCGGGCGAAGGCCCCGGCGTGCTGGCCGAAGGGTCCGCGCCGCTGGGCGACGTGGCGATGCCGTCCGCCCCGGCCGCGACGGCCGGGCGGCTGACGCGCGAGCGCGGCTACGCCGTGACGGCGCCGAGGAAGCAAGAGGAGAGCGACCATGGGCGAAGCGAACCTGACGCCGCGACAGATGGAGATCCTGCGGTTCATCCGGGACTACCGCGAACGTTGCGGCTATTCCCCGACGATGCAGGAGATCGGCGACCACCTCGATCTCACGCGGGTCACCGTCTTCGAGCACGTCGGAGCCCTCGAAAGAAAGGGCGTGCTGCATCGCGGGGCCAAGCACAAGGCCCGCTCTTTGCGCGTGGATCCTGACTTCCCCTTCCCCGAGGACCGCCGCACGCGCCTGCCGCTGGTGGGGCAGATCGCCGCCGGCATGCCCATCGAGGCCGTCGAGGACGTCGAGTCGCTGGACCTCGAGGACGTCTTCGAGCGGCCCGGCGAGCGGTTCGTCCTCCGCGTCACCGGCGAGAGCATGATCGACGAGCACATCCGCGAGGGCGACTACGTCGTCTGCGAGCGGCGCCAGACCGCCCGGAACGGCGAGACCGTCGTGGCCGTGCTCGACGACGGCGAGGCGACCCTCAAAAAGTTCTACCGCGAGAAGAACCGCATCCGCCTCCAGCCCGCCAACCCCGCCTTCGACCCGATCTACGCCCGCGACGTGGAGATCCGCGGCGTGGTCATTGGCGTCATCCGCCAGATGTAGCCCCCACCGGCCGGCACCCTCCGGATCCAGCTACGCGCCCTGTGGAGTGAAGATATGAAAGCGCGGCTCCATTCGTCAGTCTAT
>CAYLPJ010000116.1:0-7023 GCA_964385465.1 uncultured Planctomycetaceae bacterium
GGTGTTGTGTCTGGGGGCGGGGGCGTTCAGAATGGGGGCGTCGGCAGGGATGCCGGCGGGCGGGGAGGAAGGCGGACGGGCATGATGAAGAAGCTGGCGAAGGTGAAGGAGCGGCTGAGTCGGCTGTTGACCAGCCCGGGCGAGGAGCTGAACAGTTGGGCGCGGTTCGTGCAGTTCCAACTGCGGCTGTGGCAGCTTTGCGCGCGGCGGCTGCACGAGAACAACGCGATGGCGATGAGCGCGGCGCTGTCGTTCCGGACGATCTTCGCGATGGTGCCGGCGATCATCCTGGCGGTGGTGGTGCTCAGGAGCTTCGGCGGGCTGGACAGCAGCAAGCAGGCGCTGCGGAACTTCCTGGACAAGAGCGGCTTCAACGTGATCCGCGTGGTCGCCGACGCCAACGAGGTGGCGACCGCGCCCGCGACGGCGACCGCGCCGGCGACGGCGGCGGCGACCGCCCCGGCCCCGGCGACGGCCGCGACGGCGACCGCGCCGGCGGCGGACGCCGACGAGGACGTCGAGGAGGTCGTCAACGTCGCCGACAAGATCGGCGAGGTGGTCGCCCAGGTCGAGCGGAAGATGACGTTCGGGCGGCTGGGGCCGATCGGCATGGCGCTGCTGATCTGGACGGCGCTGACGCTGCTGACGACGATGGAGGGCTCGCTGAACCGCATCTTCCACGCGCCGAAGTCGCGCAGCCTCGGGCGGCGGATCATGCTGTACTGGGCGGCGATGACGCTGGGGCCGATCGCGATGTTCGTGGCCTCCTACGCCAGCAGCGAGGCGATGTCCCTCTTCGAGCAGATCGGCGGCGTGACGTTCATCCTGGCCGCCATCGGGTGGGCCCAGCCGCTGCTGGTCGGCGTGCTGGTGCTCACGGGCATCTACATGTGGATGCCCAACACACGCGTCAGCCCCCGCGCCGCGCTGGGCGGGGCCGTCGTGGCCGTGCCCGTCTGGCTCGTCGCCAAGTGGCTGTTTTCCTGGTACGTCACCGGCGTGGTCGGCAACGACCCGCTGTACGGCTCGCTGGGGCTGCTGCCGCTGTTCCTGCTGTGGCTGAACCTGTCCTGGTGGGTGTTCCTGTTCGGGGCGGAGATCGCCCACACGGCCGCCAACCTCGGGCGCGTCGGCGCCAGCGACGAGAAGCCCGCGGACGCGGTAAACGCCTGGCAGCTCCTGGCGGCGGCGGTGGCGGTGGCGCGCCGCCACAGCGCCGGCGAGGGCGCTACGACCATGGACGAGGTGGCCCGGCGCCTCCGCACGGGGGTGCGGGCGACCGAGGAGCTGCTGGGTCGGCTGGTCGAGGCGGACGTGCTGTGCAAGGCGGACGTCGGGGAGGGCGCGGCGTACGTGCCTGCCCGCCCGCCCGAGGCGATCGGCGTCGGCGAGGTCCTGGACATCGCCGAGCAGCCGGAGGGCAAGCCGGTGCAGGAGGGCATGCAGCGAGCGGTGGCGTCGGCGGTGGCCCGCGCCCGCACGGCCGCCCGCGGCCCGGTTTCCGGGATGACGCTGGCGGACCTGGCAAGGGAAGAACCGCGAGACGGGAAGAGCGTGGGACCGGATTGCCGGTAATCCGGTAATCCGGCCTACTTTCCCCAGTACCGTTCGACGACCTTCTCGAGGACGAGGGGGCGGAACTCCTGCGACTGGCTGACGGTGGCGTTGCTGAGCAGGTCGTGGAAGTACTTGTCGGTCAGCTCGGCGTAGAGGCGGTCGCGGAGCGTCCCGGCGATGGCGTCCTGGGCTTCCTCGAACGGCGTGACCTTCCCCGGGCGGACCGTCTTCGCGCGGACGAGGTAGACGCCGTGCTCGGTCTCGATCGGCCCGGCCACGGCGCCTTCGGCGAGCTTGAAGGCCGCGTCCTCGACCTCCGTCTCGCGGAAGTTGTCCCGCCCCATCATGGGCCAGACGCCGCCGCTGTCGGCCTTGGCGCCGCGGCTGAGGCGCTTGGCGACGGAGGCGAAGTCCTCCCCGCCGGCGAGGGCGGCCGAGGCCTTGTCGATCTGCTCCCGGGCGGCTTTCCGGGCGGCGGCGAGGTCGGACGGGCCCGGGCGGCGGACGCCCTCGGGCAGGAAGGCGCGGTAGGGCGCGGAGATCAACTGCATCTGCACCTGGCGGTCGGTGGTGTACTTCTCGTGGTTGAGGCGGTAGTAGTCCCAGAGCATCTTGCGGGTGATGACGATGGCGGGCAGGAACCTCGCGCGGAGGTAGAACTTGAAGGCCGCCTGCTCGCGGTGCTCGCTGAGCACGTCCTCGAGGGTCAGCCCCTCCTTGGCCAGTTGACCCCGCAGGACGGTCTTGCTGCCGCCGGCCTCGGCGAGCATCTCCTTGCGGGCGTCCTGAACCTCCATGTCCACGCGTTTCTTCTGCTCCTCGGTGAGGCGCTTGTCCGCCTCGATGAGCACGAGCACGCGGGTGATCCGGTCGCGGAGGGCCCGGTCGATGATGGGCTTGGCCCGCGCACGGAAGGCCGCGCCGGACAGCCCGGCCGGCAGCTTCTTGATCGGCCCGCGGACGGCCTTGACGATGTCCTCGACGGTGATGAACCGCCCGTTGACCTGGACCGCCGAGGCGGCCACGACGCGTTCGGTGCCCGGGGCGGGCGTCCGCGACGCAACGCGGACGTTGACGGTGCCCGGCTCGCCCCCCTGCGCCGGTTCGGGCGCCGGCGTCGGCGCCGGAGGCTCGGGCGATGGTGCGATGCGTATGGTCTTGGGCGTCGGCGGCGCCGGCGCGGGGGCCGGGGTCGCCGGCGCGGGCGCCGGGGTCGGCGGCGGCGCGGCAGATGGTGTCGGCGCCGGCGTGGGCGCCGGCGTCGCGGTCGCGGAGGCGCCGCCGGCGGCCGGGGCCGGCGCGGGCCCGCCCGAGAGCAGCTCGGCGAGGTTCGTCGGCTTGCCCGTGGCGGGCGCCGGCGCGGGAGCCGGTGCAGGCGCCGGCGCGGGAGCCGGTGCAGGCGCCGGCGCGGGCGCCGGCGCAGGCGCAGGCGCCGGCGCGGTCTCGAACGCGGCCGCGAGGTCCTCGCCCTCGCCGGCCGGGGCGGCGTTGGCGTCGCCGTCGCCGGTCGGCTCGGTGACGGGAACGCTCTCATCCTCGCCCCAGGGCCAGATGGCCTTGGAGTCGCCGTTGCAGCCGCCGAGGGGCAGCGCCAGGAGGGTCGCGATCAGGAGGATTCTCGGTCTCATGAGCTCACCGGGAAGCGTGTCGGGGGACGGTCGCTGCGCGGGTGCTATTATACGTCGCCGGCGGCGGCTCTCAAACGCTTTCGCAGCACGCGGGTGAGGGTGGGCATCTGGAGGTAGGCCGGCGGCGGCCGCCAATGTGCGGTGCGGTCGTCGGGCAGGCGGACCGAGCCGGAGGCGCCCTCGAAGACGCCGCGTGCGGCCTGGAAGTCCCGCACGGAGAAGACCAGGTCCGGGCCCATGAGGATGATGCTCTCGATCCCGAACGCCCCGGCGCGGATGCGGACCTCGGCGATCTCCAACAGCGTCTCGACCTCGCCGGGCACCGGCCCGTAGGCGTCGGCGAGGTCCGCCTGGAGCCGCTGGAGCTCCTCCGGCGCGGCGCAGCCGGCGAGGCGGCGGTAGACCTCCATCCGCTGGCGCTGCGAGGGGATGTAGGCCCGCGGGATGTAGGCGTCGATGCCGAGTTCGACGTGGACCTCCGGCCGCTCGGGCGCCTCCTCGCCGCGGAGGCGGCGGACGGCGTGCTCCAGCAGGCGGCAGTAGAGCTCGTAGCCGACGGCGGCGATGTGCCCGCTCTGCTCGGGCCCGAGGATGTTGCCCGCCCCGCGGATCTCCAGGTCCCGCATGGCGATCTGGAAGCCGGCGCCGAGGTCGGAGAACTCCTCGATCGCCTTGAGCCGCTTGGTCGCCACGGCCGAGACGCTCCGCCGCTGCGGCAGCAGCAGGTAGCAGTACGCCCGGTGCTTGTAGCGCCCGACGCGCCCGCGGAGCTGGTGGAGGGCGGCGAGGCCGAACCGGTCGGCCTCGTGGATGATCATCGTGTTGGCGGTGGGGATGTCCAGGCCGGACTCGATGATGGTGGTGCAGACGAGCACGTCCACCTCGCGAGCGACGAAGGAGGCCATCGTCTTCTCGAGCTGGTGCTCCTTCATCCGCCCGTGCCCGTAGGCGATGCGGGCCTCGGGGACGAGCTGGGCGACGCGGTCGCGGACGCTCTGGATGTTGTGCACGCGGTTGTGCACGAAGAAGACCTGCCCGTCGCGGTTGAGCTCCCGCAGGATCGCCTGGCGAATGAGCTTGTCGCTGTAGTGGGCGACCTCCGTGTGGATCGCGCGGCGGTCCAGCGGCGGGGTCGTCAGCGAGCTGATGTCCCGCAGCCCCAGCAGCGCCATGTGCAGCGTCCGCGGGATCGGCGTGGCCGTCATCGTCAGCACGTCCACGCTGGCCCGCAGGCCCTTGAGGTGCTCCTTGTGCTCGACGCCGAACCGCTGCTCCTCGTCGATCACCGCCAGGCCGAGGTCGGCGAACTCCACGTCCTCGCTCAGCATCCGATGCGTGCCGATCAGGATGTCGATCTTCCCGGCCTTCAGCCGCGAGAGGATGCCCGCCTGCTCGCTGGCCGTGCGGAAGCGGCTGATCGCGTCGACCACGAACGGGTAGTCCGCCATCCGCTCGCGGAAGGTCCGCAGGTGCTGGCCGGCCAGGACGGTCGTGGGCACCAGCACCGCGACCTGCTTGCCGGCCTCGACGACCTTGAACGCCGCCCGCATGGCCAGCTCCGTCTTGCCGTACCCCACGTCGCCGCAGAGCAGGCGGTCGGCGGGGCGGGCGGCGGCGAGGTCCGCGTCGAGCTGCCGCATCGTCGTGAGCTGGTCCTCGGTCTCGCTGTAGGGAAACTCCGCGGCGAAGCGGCGCTGCCAGTCCGTCTCGGTCGGGTAGCTGACGCCCTCCATCGTCCGCCGCATCGCCTGGACGCGGATCATCTCGGCGGCGAGGTCCCGGACGGCCTCGGCCACCCGCTCCTTCCGCCGAGCCCACGCCGACGAGCCCAGCTTGCTCAGCGACGGGCGGAACTTCCGCGAGCCGACGTACTTCTGCACCAGGTCGATCCGGCTGGCGGGGACGTGAAGCGTCGTGCCCCCCGCGAACTGCAGCGCCAGGAACTCCTCCGTCCGCCCGTCTCGCTCGATCAGCTTCAGCCCGTCGAACCGCGCGATCCCGTGGGCGACGTGCACCACGTACTCGCCTTCCTGGAGGTCCAGCCAGCTCTCGATAGGCCGGCCGGCACGAACGCGACGCACGCGCCGGCGGCGCGGCTCGCGGCGGAAGATCTCGTGATGGCCGACGACGGCGAGCTTCTCGTCCGGCCAGTAGAACCCCGCGGCCACGTGCCCCAGCTCCGTCCGCACGCGCCCGGCGAGGCCGGGGTGCTTCTCGGCGAGCAGCTCGCCGAACCGCCGGCGCTCGGCGTCGTTCTCGCAGTAGACCCACACGTCGGCGACGTCCGCCAGCTCGCCCAGCTCCGTCAGCGCCTCGTACGTGCCGATCGCCAGCCGCTGGATCGAGCGGACGTGCAGCGCGATCGGCTCGGGGGCGTCGTCCTCCCCCGCGGCGCCGAACGTGCCCACCTCCAGCAGCGCCAGCCGCGACAGCCGGGGGAATACGTCCTCGGGATCCAGCATCGCCCCCGCCACGCGACCGTCGAGCCCGCGCGTCCGCGACCAGAGCTGCCCGGCCAGCTCGGCGACCTCTTGCGGCTCGACGACGCACACGATCGCGTCGCCGGGGAGGTAGTCCAGCAGGCTGCCCGCCGAGCCGGCGTCGTCCAGTCCGGCGTCCAGACCGGTGACGGTATACCGCCCGAGCTGGTCGGTCGAACGCTGCGTGTCCAGGTCGAAGCGGCGGAGGCTCTCGATCTCGTCGCCGAAGAACTCCGCCCGCACCGGCTCGGACGAGCCCATCGGAAAGACGTCCACGATCCCCCCCCGCCGGGCGAACTGCCCCTGCTGGTCCACCTGGTCCACGCGCTCGAAGCCGGCGTCCACCAGCCACTCGCACAGCGCCTCGACGTCCCGCTGCTCGCCGGTCGCCAACTCCAGCCGGTCGGCCTCGAGGGACTCCGGACGTGGCACCGGCTGGAGCAGCGACATGACCGGCGCGACGATCACGTCGGCCGGCTCGTCCCGCTCCTCCGGCGCGGCCGCCAGGAGGTTGCACACCCGCAGCCTCTCGCCGGTGACCTCCTCGTTGAGATGGTCCGTGCCGACGTCGACCTCCCAGGCCGGCAGCATCTGGGCCGGTGAGCCGGAGAAAACCTCCATGTCGTCGGCGGCGGCGTCCGCGGCGTCGATGTGCCCGGCCACGAGCAGCACGCACCGCCCGGTGAGCCTGCCCACCGCCGCCGCCGCCAGCGCCGCCGCCGACCCCCACACACCGGAAAGGCGGACGGTCCGCCCGGGCTCGAGGCGCGCGGCCGCGGCGCGGAGGCTTTCGCTGGCCAGCGCCTTGTCGAACACGCCCATGGCGACCTCGGTGCGCGCAGACGGACGCACGGGCGTATCGCCGCGACCCGCCCGTGCCGCGTCCGAACTTGACTTGTCCCGCTCATCCTACGCGATCGAACCGCCCGGGCAAACCGCAAACGCGCCCCCCTCGACCGCGCCACGCCACAGCGCGTGTAGCGGGATCTGGAGGGCGCGGGCCGCGGCGCCGGTCCTTTCGCAGACGGGGGGCCGCATCCCGGAGAGCCCGCCGCGGCAACGACGCCGCTTTTCTTCGCCAACCGCGTTCGCATCCGCCGAGAGCACGTCACGGCAAGCGTGGTTGCGTCGGCCGCGAAGCCGCCCCCCACCTCCCGCCAAGGCCGGCGTCAAGGCCGCTGCACTCCATGGGCGTCGCCGCCAAATGTGGAGTGCGGCGGCAACGACGCCGCTTTTCTTCGCCAACCGCGCCCGCCTACACAACGGGCCCGTCGCGGCAAGCGTGGTTGCGTCGGCCGCGAAGGCGGCCCGCGCACCATGCGAAAGCGGCGTCGTTGCCGCCGCACTCCACAGGGCGC
>CAYLPJ010000117.1:0-6723 GCA_964385465.1 uncultured Planctomycetaceae bacterium
AGCAGGCCGTCTACGACTTGATCCACTGATTGGGTGTCCCAATGTTGAAGTCAGGATGACGACCTCCTCCTCCCCGGACTCGCGCCAGGCCAAGAGCCGCGACAGGCTGGACCTGGCTTCGTGGGTGTTGGCCTCGATCATCGCCGGCTCTCCATAGACCAGACCAAGCTTAGCAGCCGATAATGCGTTCCAGACCCGGGCCGGGCAAGGTCCATCCGCGCCCGTCCGACTTCCGCCCCATGCCGGGCTACTCCCGCCCCATCAGGTAGCCGCGGAACCAGGCGGCCTGGGTCATGGGTTTCTGGGGGGTGTACTCGGTGACCGGGGGGAAGAGCCAGACGTCCCAGAACGCCTCGGCGGTGGGCCAGGTCCACGGGCGGGGCACGGTGCGGTCGCCCATGAGCTTGAAGACCCAGTAGTCCTTCTTCCGCGACGGGTCCATCGGGCCGAACAGCGTCAGCCCCGGCGGGTCCTCCACGCCCCGGCGGCGGGAGTCCTCCACCAGCGGGTTGGCCGGCCAGGCGTCGCCGAGGCCCGTCGTGTAGCACAGGTTGTCCGGGTTGGCGCCGAAGGCGTACTGGCAGGCGAGCACGGCCGTGGCGAGGTGCTTGCGGTCGCCGGTCAGCCGGTGAGCCCAGAGGACCGTCACGGCGTCGGGGCCGGTCAGCGTGCCGTAGCTGATCGGGCGCCATGGGTTGGACTTGACCCACGCGAAGCCGGTCTTGCGTGCGAATCCGGCGGCGACGTCCGCCTCGCGAAGGATCGCCTTGCGGGCGTTGGCCTGGATGGCCTCCCGCACGCCGTCGCGGGCGGCGCAGACGTAGCTCCACGCGGCCTCGCGCTGGTCGTGGCTCTGCCAGAGGGCCACGTCCACGTCCGGCCTGGTGAACGCGGTCGTGGCCAGGAAGACGTCGTGGAAGGCCTTCTCGCCGGTGAGTCGGAACAGCTCGACGGCGGCGAGGTTGCGGGCGTCGGCGGGCTGGTGGCACTTGGGCTTGAGGCGGCCGGCGAGTTTGGGCAGCTCCCGCTCGGCGAACGCCCACGCGCGGCGGGCGCTGTCGGCGTAGACGGCCGCCCGGTCGGCGTCGAGCTTCCCGAGCAGGCGTGCGGCCCGGGCGGCGGTGGCGGCGTAGAGGTGGCTGGACCACGGCCCGGGCGCGTAGGCGAAGATCTTCAGCGACTCCTGCCAACTGCACTCGCCGGCTCGGGGGTGCTCGGCCGATTCGATCCCGCCGCGGATGCCGCCCTCGGGCGTCTGCATTCGGCGGTAGACATCGAGGTTGAACAGCCCCTCGTCGATCACGTCCGGCAGGTCGTTGCCGCTCTCGGGGATGTTCAGCGACAGCTCGCCGAACGTCGCGGGGAACATCTCGTAGAGGTCCAGCAGCATCCGGGTGGCCACGAGGTGCTGGATGCGGCGGTCCCAGTCGCCGGCGTCCATGTAGCCCCCCCAGGCGTTCTCGACGAGCCGGTCGGTCCCCTGGTCGACGAGGTTCTGGAAGTTGCTCTTGTCCGTGCCGAAGCAGTTCAGCCCGTTGCCGCTTTCCATCAGCATGCAGTCGGAGTGGTGGACCTTCACCCCGTCGGCCGGGTGGAAACTGCGGGGGCGCTCGTAGTCGGTGTGCGGGGGCCCGAGGGCGATGCCGCTCCGCTGGTGGTAGAACCCGCGTGCGGAGACCACGAACGCCTCGCGGTAGGCGTCCGCGGCGATGCGGAAGGGGTAGCCGCACCCGACGCCCTCGACGCAGACGCGGTACTCGCCCGGCTCGGTGAGCGAGCTGAAGTCCATCTCGTGCACGTCCGTGCCGTTGTAGTCGCGCTTGTACGGATCGACGTGCCGGCCGGCGCCGAAGCGCAGCGCGGTCTTGCCCGTCAGCACGGCCTTGCCGTCGCCGGCGCGGAGCACGCGGAACGTGATGCCCTCGGGGTACTCCAGGCCGCCCCCGGTGCCCAGCCAGCAGGAGAGGAAGGCGAGCTTGACCGGATCGTCCGGGCGAAAGCCGACCTGGTTGACGTGCACCGCCTCGCTGCGGACGCCGGCGGGATCGTGGCGGTATGTCGCCGGCTCCAGCGGCAGGCCCGCGAAGCGGACGGTGTAGGTCGCGCCCGGCTTCATCGCGGCCGGCAGGCGGAGGTAGAGCACGTGCCGCATCGGGAACGCCCACTTCCAGTGGCCGATGCGGAGCATGTTGCGGGGCTTGCTCTTGCGGTGGACGGCCTCGGGGCGGCGAGGGGCGCCGTAGGCCTCGTGGTCTTGGGAGGCGACGGCGTAGGCTTCCGGCTTGTCGGCTCGGACGGTATCGAGCCGCGAGCCGACCATGCGCTCGGCCCGCCAGAGCACGTTGCCGTCGGGCCCGGCCAGACACCCCACCTCCTTGCCGTCGCGGATGAGCGTCCGTTCGGTCTTCGGCGGCTTGCCGTACACCTTGATCCTGTCCCCGGGCTGCTCGACGTACGGTTCCTGGCCGGGGATGACCGCCTTGCCGGCGTCGACGGTGACGGCGAGGACGTCGGGGGCGACGGCGCAGACGCGCGCGACGTGCGGATCGCCCTCGGTGGCGA
Source organism: uncultured Planctomycetaceae bacterium (assembly GCA_964385465.1). Classification (GTDB taxonomy): domain Bacteria; phylum Planctomycetota; class Phycisphaerae; order SM23-33; family SM23-33; genus CAYLPJ01. The sequence continues at coordinate 2,563 of CAYLPJ010000117.1, forward strand.
GGGCAGCGGTCGCGAGGGCGAACGTGACGGCGATTGCGATCGGCGTTGCATGGGTCATGGGCGGGTTCCTGGTGTCATCGAGCGGGATCGGGTTGTCGGATCGGCAGGCTGCTCTGCCCGCCGGACGAGCTCGCGGGCAGCCGGAGGGCTGCCCGGCCGTGCGCTCCGCACGCGGCCGGGTTTCCGCCGGCGCGGCCCGGACGGGCTCATCGGTTCGGTTCCTGCATAAGAAACCCCCGGTCGGCGGGTGCCGGGCCGGGGGTTCCGTGGGGTCGGTCGGTGAAGGCGTCGCTATCCGGAGACCGGGCGGAGCGTCTCGGGCTGTTCGCCCTGGTCCTCGCCGCCGTCGTCGCCGCCCTCGGCCGCCGCGGCGCGGGGGCGCCCGCCGGTGTCGCCGTCGGGGCCTTGCTGGAGCTTGCCGAGGAACTCCGGCAGGTCCAGGCCGACCTGCCTGGCCAGCTCGTGCATGGGCGGCAGGGCGCCCATCAGCCGCCCGCCGAGGCCGCGGAGCCCCCCGCCGTCGCCGCCGGAGCCGCCGTCCCAGACGACGACCTTCTCGATCGGCAGGTCCTGGACGGCCTGGGCCTGCACGCCGGCGATCTCGGTGAGTTTCTCGATCAGCAGCAGCGCCCCGGCCTGCTGGGCGTTCTGGCATGCGGAGACGAGGTTGCGGTAGCCGAGGGCCTTGCCGTCGAGGATGGCCTGTACGCCTTCGCCCTCGGCCTGCATCCTGGCCAACTCGGCGGCGGCCTCGCCTTCGGCGATGCGGATGGACCGCTGCTTGGCGGCATCGGCGTCGATCAGCACGCGCTGGCGTTGGGCGTCGGCGGGGACGATGACCTCGGCCTTGAGCCGGGCTTCCTCGCGGTCGGCCCGGGCCTCTTCGGCGGCCTTCTGGGCCCGCTCCTGTGCGACGCGGATGGACCCGTCGGCCTCGCGCCCGGCGGACTCGCTCCGCCCGCGGGCCTGCTCCTCGGCGACCTTCTGGTTGGCGAGGTAGTCGGCCCGCTTGGCGGCGGCCTCGGACTCGGCGCTGACGGCCTCGGCCTCGAGCCCGGCGACCTTCTGGCGGCGGTTGCGGCTGGCGGTCGCCTCGCCGATGTCGGCCTCGGAGTTGGCGTTGGCGACGGCGACGCGCTTCTCGCGGTCCCGCTCGGCGACGCCGGTCGAGCCGAGCTTCTCCTGCTCGGCGACGTCGATCTCGGCCTGGTTGATCGCGGTCGCGGCGGCCTTGCGCCCCAGCGCCTCGATGTAGCCGCTCTCGTCCTTGATGTCGCGGATGTTGACGTTGATCAGCGACAGGCCGATCTTCTCAAGCTCGCCGCTGACGGCCTCGTTGACCTTGGCCATGAACGCCTGGCGGTCGCGGTTGATCTCCTCGATGCCCATGGTGGCGATGACGGCGCGCATCTGCCCGAGGATGATGTCCTGGCTCTGGGCCTGGATCTGCCCGCGGGTGAGCCCCAGCAGGCGGATGGCGGCGTTCTCCATCAGCCCGGACTCGTTGGAGATCGCCGCGGTCACCGTCGTGGGCACGGTCACGCGGATGTTCTCCTGGCTCAGCGCGTTGGCCAGGTCGATCTCCACGACGAACGGCTCGAGGTCGAGGTAGTCGTACGCCTGGATCAGCGGCCAGATGAACGCCGCCCCGCCGTGGACGCACTTGGCCGCCCCGCGCCCGGTCTTGCCGTAGATCACCAGGATGCGGTTGGACGGGCAGCGGCGGTAGCGGCTGAAGAAGAACAGCATCAGTCCGAAGCCGGCGGCCAGCAGGATCAGGACCAGGATGACTTCCGGACTGAGCCCCTCGGCCAGCGGCGCCGGGGCGAGCGAGCGTGCGAACGTCATGGGGTGTCTCCTTGGGTGGTCGATGTACCGTCCGTGCCCCCGACGGGGCGAACCTCGATGGTGTTGCCTCCCAGCACGCGGACAACCCGCACCGGCGTGCCGGAGTCGATCCCCTCCCCGCCGGCGCCGCGGGCGCGGACCACGGAGATCGTCCCGCTGACGGTCACCCGCACCTCGCCCTGCCCCCCCGGCGGGATGTTCAGGTAGACCGTGCCCGTCCTGCCCAGGGCCGTCACCAGCCGCTTCGTGCCGCTCTCGGCCAGCTTGCGGAGCCAGTACATCAGCAGCGCCACGAACACCCACGCGCCGGCGCCCCACACCGTGGCCAGGATCACCGCGTTGGGCCAGTCCTTCCCGGCGTCCAGGTACAGCGCCCCGGCCCAGGTGAACAGCATGCAGAACGCCAGCACCGCACGGACGCTGAGGATGCGGAAGGCGACGGTGCTCTCGGCGGCCTCCTCGAGCGAGCCGGACTCGATCGCGTCGACGTCCACGCCGGTGTCGGCGTCGATGTCGCTGTCCACCACCGCCTCCGGGCCGGCGTCGACGTCCACGTCCGAACCGCTCAGCCCGATCAGCGAGCTGATGAACTGCCACAGGAACACCGCGCTGAAGAACGCCGCCGCCACGTAGAACGCCTGGTTGACCGTCGAAAGCGCGTTCCACCATTCCATCATGGTCAAACTCCCTTCGGCCCCGCGGCCGATCTCTGGTCCAGACGCCCGGCCCCCGCGGGATATTCACGACAGGCGCCGTTAAAATACCTCCGGGTGAGTTTCCCCACAACGGAGAAACTCCCCCCGCACGGATGCCCCGTGCCCGCCCGGCCGCTTCTCTTGCCGCCGGGGGCGGCAGCCGGTAGCGTAGTCGTCGGGAACCTCCGAAGGTTGCAGGGCGTTTAAGGGACAGGACGGATTCTCCCCGGGGCGGAGACATCACCATGAAACGGATCGCGACAACCTGCATCGCCGCCCTGATCGCCTTCGCCGCGGCGCCCGCGCCCGCCCGTGCGGCCGCCACGACGGTCAAGCTCGCCTTCGAGGCCGGCGGGCGGGTCAGCACGGTGCTGACGCCGCAGAAGCTGATCGAGCGCGGCCGGCAGTTCCGCTTCGGCGAGGATCACGGTCGGCTCCGGCTGGGGGGCGCCTCGGTGCTGATCGCCTCGCGGTACGTGGGCACCGGGTACATGGTGGGGATGGACTGCAACGGCGACGAGAAGATCGCCGGCGGCGAGTGGGTCCAGCTCAACCTGATCACCCGCGTGGCGAGCTTCGCGCTGACGCTGCCGAGCGTGGACGGCAAGACGCCGTACGCGGTGCGGCTGGTGAACGTCGAGGTCAACGTCCGGGCCAACCGCGTCAGCGGCTTCTCCGGGCGCGTCGTCATCGACGGCTGCATGTCCGGGACGTTTGGCGGCAGGACCGTCATGATCTTCGACGACAACCTCGACGGCGCGTACACGCAGGACGGCAAGGACGCGATCGCCGTCGGGACCGTTGCCGCCGTGCCGCTGTGGACCAACCACCAGGTCGGCAAGGGCCACTACCGCCTGGACGTTTCCGTCGAGGGCAAGCAGGTCACGTTCGAGCCGCGGGAGCACAAGGACCTCGGCGCCGTGGACGTGCCCGTCCGCGACGACGTCCTGCGGTGCCTCGTGATCGCCGACGAGGGCAACGGGCGGGCCTACGAGATCCGCAGCGGGGGCACCGCGGGCGTCCCGGCCGGGACGTACCAACTGGTCTACGCCGTCCTGGCCCGGGGCAACCGGATGGCGGTCGCGTCGGCGGGGGTCAACGCGCTGAACTACAGGATCTCGCCCGGCGTGGCGAACGTGCTGCGGTTCGGCCCGCCCTTCCGGCTGACCTTCAGCGCCTACTTCCACAAGACCGACCAGCAGATCCGCGTGCGGACGGACATCACCCCCTACGGCGCCGGCGGCGAGCGGTACGACATGAGCTTCGCCGGGTTCCACCCCGTCGGCGAGACCCCCCACGTGATGTTCATGGCCGGGCGGCGGAACCTGCTGGACGGCTACATGCAGTACGACGGGGAGGACCGCCTGCAGGAGTTCGCCGGCAACGTCCCGCTGGGGTTCAACCGCAAGACCGGGCAGATCGTTCTGGAATGCGACCTGCCGGTGCTCGGCAAGGCCGTCGGCGTCCGGAAGCTCAGCGACATACTCGACGGCGCCCGCCCCGAGCCTCCCGAGCCGAAGACCCCCGCCGTGGCCACCCGGCCGCTGCCGGAGGGCGTCCAACTGGGCAGCACCCCCCCGCCCCCCCCGAGCCCCCGGCCCCCACCCCGCCCCCAGCC
>CAYLPJ010000118.1:0-6455 GCA_964385465.1 uncultured Planctomycetaceae bacterium
CAATGAACCCACGGCTGAAGCCGTGGGCTGTTACACGGCAAGAGGCAGGGCGGGAGCGCCCGAGAACCAACCGGAATGCGTATCAGAGATTATATATGTACCTCCATCCCCTCCATCCGCTGCATCCCTGCTACTCCTTCTGAACGGTCACCGAAGGCGGGTGGGCGAAGTCGGCCCAGAGGCGTTCGAGGAGGTCGGCGTCGGCCTTGCCGTCGTAGGCGACGAAGCGGTACCGCCAGCGGTAGTCCCTGCCGGGCTCGATCCGCCACTCGCCGGCCTGGGAGGGGGTCCAGCAGACGAAGACGTTCTTCCGGCCGGGCCAGATTCGCATCGGTTCGGGGAAGCGGAAGTTCTCCGGGTGGGCCAGGAAGGCCCCGCCGGCCCAGTCGCCGTCGGTCTCGCCGCCGAGGGCGCACCACTTCGCCCGCGTGCCGTGGGCGTTGTTGCGGTGCTTGCCCTCGCTGGTCAGCGTGTAGGCCGTCTTGCCCTTCCAGCCGGGCGCGCCGCGGTAGCCCATCCCGCCGTAGCGGTACTTGGGCAGGATCAGCGGGTCGTCGGTGGCGCACCGTTGCGTCGAGGCGATGTCCCACAGCCAGAAGCCCGCCCCGGGTCCGCCGACGTTGTAGGCCCGGACGCGCCACGTCTCGTTGAGGGCAACGACCTCGTCCGGTTTGCCCGGGGCGACCACGTGCTCGTGCCTGGCCGCGAAGCCGCCGAAGACGCGCCCGCCGCCGACCCACACGTACTCGACGAACCGCACCGTCCCCTTGCCCCCGCCGAGGTTCCAGAAGTCCACGCCCTTGCCGCGGAAGACGGCCTTCGTCCAGGGCATCCAGATGCCCTTGTGGTGGTAGTGGTCGCGAGGGAAGTTGTGGGTCAGCTCGTCGCCGGAAGGCGACCACGCCGGGTGGATGAACGCGCTGCGGGCGTAGCGCTTGCTCACCTTCTCCGGCGGGGCCAGCGCGGCGTGGTGGTACCGCAGGATCCTGCCGACCTCCTCGCCGTCGGCGCCCACGGCGGCGAGGTCCACCGCGCCGTCGCCCTTGCGGGCCTCGACCCGCCGCTTGCCTCCGGCCTCGCGGGCCACCAGGCGGAACCGCCGCGTCGCGCCCGCCGGCGTCTTGCCGGCGAGGATGAACCAGGCGCGGGCGCCGTCGCCTCCGGCGAGCTGGCAGGGCAGCGTGCGTCCGGCGCCGCCGAGCTCGACCAGGGCGCAGGCCTTGCCCGCCTCCATGCCGGGCGGCGGGGGGAAGGGCACCGGCGTGTCGATTCGCTCATGCTCGCCGGCGTCGACGACCAGCGTCGCCAGGGGCTCGGCGGCCGGCGCGGCGGCGGCGTGGACCAGGAGCGTCAGCACCAGGGCAGCACGGTTCATTTCGGGCATGGGGGGCTCCATCATCCCTTGCGGTTCGGCTTCTTCCGCCGGCGGCCGACGCCGGGGGCGTCGGTCTTCGGCAGCCATTTGGCGAGGCGCTTCTTCACGTCGTCGTACCTGGCGTCGCCGGCGAGGTTGGTCCATTCCAGCTTGTCGTCGGCGTGGTCGTAGAGCTCCTCGCTGCCGTCGTGGTAGCGGGTGTACCGCCACCGCTCGCCGCGCAGCGAGTGGTTGCCCCGCTTGAACGTGCAGAGCGACGGGGCCTGCCACGCCGCGGCGGGGTCCTCGAGCAGCGGCAGGAGGCTGCGGCCTTCGAGGCGGTCGTTGTCGGCCAGGCCGCACAGGTCCACCAGCGTGGGGTAGATGTCCAGCAGGTTGACCGGACGGTTGCAGACAGCGCCGGGCTTCGTGACGCCGGGCGCGACGATCATCAGCGGGCAGCGCGTGGCCTCCTCCCAGAGCGTGAACTTCCGCCAGTGGAGCTTCTCGCCGAGGTGCCAGCCGTGGTCGCCCCACAGGACGACGACGGTGTTGTCGGCCAGCGGGCCGTTGTCGAGGGCCTCCAGGACGCGCCCGACGCAGGCGTCGGCGAAGGCCATCGACGCCAGGTAGCCGGAGACCGCCCTGGCCCAGTTGTCGGTCTTGAGGACCTTGGCGTGGTCGCCGTGAGGCCGGGCGATCTTGCGGGCGATCGGCGGGCAGTCGTCCAGGTCGTCCTTCTTGACCTTCGGCAGCGTGACCTTCTCCGGGGGGAACGGGTCGAAGTACTTCCGCGGGGCGTACCAGGGCAGGTGCGGCCGGAAGATGCCGCACGCCAGGAACAGCGGCTTGTCGTGAGGCTTGCTCAGCTCGCCGCGGGCCCAGTCGGCGACCTGCCAGTCGCCCATCTGCTCGTCGGTCGCGTCGATGGGGCCCCAGTCGAAGTGGGCCGTCTTCGGGATGCCGTTCAGCGGCCGATCCGGCGGCATCGGGTCGCCCGGGCGGTTCCGCTTCCGGTCGGGGAAGTAGGCGTCCCAGCTCGGCGGGTCGGGGAAGCGCCCATGGTAGATCTTCCCGCCGCCGACCGCCCGATACCCGCCGGCCATGAAGTGCTGGGGGAGGGTCGTCACATCCTTCATCACGGGCCGCCACGGCTGGTAGTTGGTGTACACGCCGGAGCTGGACGGGCGGATGCCGGTCATCAGCGCCGCCCGGGAGGCGTTGCACAGCGGCGCGGGGCAGTGGGCGTTGGCGAAGAGCACGCCGCGCGCGGCGAGGCGGTCGATGTTCGGCGTTCGCGCGTCGGGGTGCCCGCCGAGGCAGCCGATCCAGTCGTTCAGGTCGTCGACGGCCAGGAAGAGCACGTTGGGCTTGTCGCCTCGCCTGCCCTCGGCCCCGGCGAGGGCGGCATCGAGTCGCCCGAGCGTCGCGGCCGCGGCGGCCCCGGCGCCGGCCGTTCGCAGGAATTCCCGCCGATCCAGGGTTCGCATGACAGTCTCCTTCCGCAGAAGGTATGCGTCAGGGGAGGAAGGAAGTCAAGGGCCGCAGATGGCAAACGGCAGACGGCAAAGAGCAAAGAGAGAACGCAGATGCACAAACCGTACCCCCGACAGTGCGGCCGTGTCGCACGAGGCCCTGCGCCGCTCGGTCGTCGGCCAGGCGCGAACGCGTCTGGCGTTTGGGATCCGCGGTTTGCCGGCCGGCGCCCGCGCCGGCCTTCATGCCGAGAAGCTGCTGCCGCAGTTGCAGGAGGTCTTGGCGTTGGGGTTTCGGAAGGCGAAGCCGCCCTTGACCATCGCGTCGGAGTAGTCGATCTCCGTGCCGTCCAGCAGGCGGAGGCTCTTGGGGTCGCAGACGAGGCGGACGCCGCGGCTGGTGAAGAGTTCGTCCTCGGCGGTCGGGCCGTCCGTGGCGTCCATGGCGTAGCTGAACTCCTCGCACCCGCCGCCCTTGACGGAGATCCGAAGGCAGGCGCTGTCGGGCAGGTTGTGCCTGGCGAAGACCTCGCGAATCTTCTCCGCCGCCCGCTCGGTGAGGGTGATGCTCATGGGCGTCCTCAGCACCCCGCCGGTTGGCGGTCGGGGGGGGTCGTTCGGCAGCGGCTTCGCTTCTGCCGCCAATCCGCCACCGCCTCCCGGGCCGCCCTCGCCGCCAAGGCCGAGCAGTGGCGCTTGTCGTCGGCCAGCCGGAGCTCGGCGGCCGCGAGCCCGTCGCCCATCGCGGCGGCCTCGGCCTCGCCTCGCCCGGTCAGCCAGACGGTGGCCCAGCTTCCGGCAGCGATGGCGGCGCTGCATCCGAAGCTCTTGAAGACGGCCTTGCCGACGCGCCCGTCGGTGCCGAAACGGAGTTGGAGCCGGACGACGTCCCCACAGTCGTCGGCCGAGGCGACCCCCGTGCCGACGTCGGGCGCCTCGCCATCGAGGGAGCCGACATTCCGCGGCCGGCGGAAATGGTCCATCACTTCGTCGCTGTAGGGCTGTTCCACGGTGGTCCGTCGGGTGAGGTCCTTGTGGACTCGCGGCGGAACGCCCGCCGCTTCACGTCATTCTATCCGCCGCCCGCCCGGCGCCGGCGGGCCATTTCATACAGCGGGCTCATCTCGCGAAGCGCCTCCACCGCGCCGACGACCTGCCCGGCGGCGTCGTCGATCTGCTCGGGCGTCGTCTGGCGGCCCAGGCTGAACCGCACCGCCGAGGCCGCCAGCTCCGGCGCGACGCCCATCGCCCGCAGCACGTGGCTGGCCTCCTTGGTCCCGCTGGCACAGGCCGAGCCGGTCGAGACCGCCAAGCCCGTGAGCTTCATCAGCAGCGCCTCGCCCTCGACGTGCGCGAACGACAGGTTCGCCGTGTTCGGCAGCCGCTCGGTCGGGTGGCCGTTGAGGTGCACACCCTCCAGCTTGCCGGCGAGGGTGTCGTGAAGCCGGTCGCGAAGCGCCTCCAGGCGTGCGGATTCGGCTGCCATCTCCGCGGCGCGGATCTCCGCGGCCGCGCCGAGCCCGACGATGCCCGGCACGTTCAGCGTGCCGCTTCGCAGCCCTCGTTCGTGCCCGCCGCCGTCGATCTGGCAGGCGAGGCGCACGCGCGGCGACCGGCGGCGGACGTACAGGGCCCCGACGCCCTTGGGGCCGTAGATCTTGTGGGCCGAGAGGCTCAGCAGGTCCGCGCCCATGGCCTCGACGTCCACGGGCACCTTGCCGACGGCCTGCGTCGCGTCGCAGTGCAGCAGCACGCCGCGGTCCCGCGTGACCCGCCCGATCTCGGCGATCGGCTGGAGCGTACCCGTCTCGTTGTTGGCGGCCATGATCGAGACGAGGATCGTCTCGTCGGCGATCGCGTCGGCGACGGTTTCGGGGTCCACGCGCCCGGCGGGATCGACGTCGAGGACGGTGAGGTCGAACCCCTCGCCCTCCAGCCGCCGGCAGGGATCGAGGACGGCCGCGTGCTCGGTGGCGCAGGTGACGATGTGCCTTCCCCGCCCGGCGTACATCCCCGCGACGCCCTTGATGGCGAGGTTGTTGCTCTCGGTGGCGCCGCTGGTCCAGATGATCTCCTTGCCCGCCGCCCCGATCAGTGCCGCGACCTGCTCGCGGGCGGTCTCGACGGCCGAGGCGGCCCGCCAGCCGTAGGCGTGCTGGCGGCTGGCGGCGTTGCCGTACTCCTCGGTGAACCAGGGCAGCATGGCCTCGAGCACGCGGGGGTCCACGGGGGTGGTGGCGTTGTGGTCAAGGTAGATCGGCCGACTCTCGGACATCGCTGGCGTTCCGTGGGCGGGCGGGCTCGGTCGCGACGTGCGGCTCGGCCAACTCGCCGAGTTCCATGATGTCGCCAAGGGCGATCCCGTGCAAGAAGTCGTGCATCATGCGGTGGAGGCGATGGACGGGATCGGCGATCTCGCAGGTTTCGGTGCGCTCGCACTGCTGGTCGTCGGGGATGCGGTCGCGGAGGCAGTGCGAGGCGCGGATGGGCCCCTCGAGAGCCTCGACCATTTCGCCGACGGCGATCTCATCGGTCCCTCGGGCCAGCCGGTAGCCGCCCCGCGCCCCGCGGACGCTCTCGACGTAGCCGGCCGAGGCCAGTTCCTTCAGCACGTTCATCAGCAGGCTGACGGGGATGTCGAACCGCTCGGCGATCTCCCTCGCCGAGGACAACTCGCCCCCTCGGTGGGCCATGTAGGCCATCGCGATCAATGCGTAGCAGGTCTTCTTTGTCAGGCAGACCACGGCGAACTCCTGTCCCCATCGGTGACATCCATCTATAGCGCCGGCGCCCGGCGGATATCAAACCGGCGGGGGGAAGACGGTTCCGTCAGCAGCGACGTCGCCGCGGGTTCGCCGCTCGCCCCCATCATGGGACCCCGCGCCGGCGCCGACCCGGCCGCCTACCCGAACAGCGTGCCGGCCTTGTTCGGCGGGCGGACGAGGCCCTCGTTGTGGAAGTGGCGGACGGCCTGCTCGACGGTTCGGAAGACGGCCGTGGCGGTCTCGGTGACGAACGGGGAGGGAGCGATGTCCGGCCGCCAGATCACGTAGACCTCGCGGGTGGCCTCGTGGGCGTGCTGGAGCTCGCGTTCGACGCCGGAGGACAGGGCGGCCCGGCCGTCGGGGAGTGCGGGGATGAGCGAGATGATCATCTCGGCCTGGTCGATGAGCTTGAAGTCGCGGACGTAGATCTGCCCGTCGATGTCGCGGGTGATGCCCAGCAGGTCGTTGGTTTCGAGGGCGACCTTCCGCCCGGGCGGGCCGACCTCGACGGTTCGCCGCCCGGCCTCGGCGGCCTCGATGGCAAGCTGGGTGAGGTACTTCTCCTCGACGTCGCCGGGGTCGAAGCAGATGAAGTGGCGTTTCATCTCGCGGCGGAAGGTGTCGATCTCGGCCAGGACGTCTGGCGAGTCGGCGACATGGCTCATGGGGAAGCTGAGGTAGGCGGTGCGGGGTCGGGGCTCGTCGAGGAAGCGGACGAGCGCCTCGGCGGACGAGCCGGCGAGAGGCGCCTCGTCGTCGCCGCGCCCGAGGATGTAAAACCGCCCGTGCCCGCTGACGATCTGGCTGAGCAGCTCGGTGGCGAGGATCTCCTCCTCCCGCCAGACCATCAGGTCCTTGAGG
>CAYLPJ010000119.1:0-6267 GCA_964385465.1 uncultured Planctomycetaceae bacterium
TACATCATGCCCTCGGTCCAGCCGCCCTCGGCGGGCAGGGCCTCGATGACGTACTCCAGGCCCTCGCGGGCCTCGCCCAGCACGCGGGCGGCGAGCTCGGGGTGCGTCGGCTCCAGCGCCAGGGCAGCAAGCGCCGAGTTGCCGTGACAGGCCGTCCCCCAGTTGAAGTCGCTGTGGACCCACCACTCGCGGGCGGCCAGGCCCTCGAGGTACTCCGGCAGCGCGACCTCCGCCAGCACGGCCCGCAGGCCGTCACGGCGGTCGGCGTCGATCTGCTCGCCCAGCACGTCCAGGGCGAACGCGGCGTCGAACGTCAGCTCCCCCATCTTCAGGTCGAAGTGCTGCAGCATTCGCGGGTCGTAATGTGTTCGCCAGAAACCGCGGTCCAGCAGGCGGTCGATCGTCTCAACGCAGCGGGCCAGGCACTCCTCCCGCCGGTGCAGATACCACGACAGCGCGTTGCGGAGAAGCCGCGTCTTGATCCACCGCCAGAGGTGGACCTCGAAACCGCCCTTGCCCTGGATGTGGTCCGCCGAACGCTTGGCGTTCTCCCCCGCCGCGACCTCCTCCCAGTACGGCAGCACCTCCTCGTTCCGCTCATCCAGCATGCGGAAGTAGGGGTCCTCCAGCCGCTCGGGAAGCTCCTCCCACTGCCGCCGGGTGAGAAACAGCCTCGGCGAGCCCGTCGATCCGCCGGCCACGCCGGCGCCTTGCTCCTGCGAATGCACGAATGCTCCCTTCGTCTGATCCGTCTTTGTGGGCCCCGCGGGGGGCGTCGGAGGATTGTATCACCCATGGACACGCGGGCAAGGGTCGGTCGGGCCGGCGGGCGCGGGGCCGGAGTTGCGCTTGACTGCCGGGCCGCCGTGGCGTTGTCTGTCGCCTGCGAGTTCCCCCCGGAGCGAAAGGGCCACGCAAATGGAACGGTCGATGGGCTCGGCGAAGGCTTCCTACGGCGACGGCGTGCTGACGGTGTCCACCGGGCTCCTCAGCCGCCAGTGGCAGGTTACGCCCAACGGGCTGGCGACGCGGCGCATCGTCGACGAAGACGCCGGCCGGGAGTGGACGGCCGCGCCCGACCGGGCCGCCTGCGACTGGCGGCTGCCCGGCGTGGATGAGGGCGAGACCGTGTCCTGCCGCGTCGAGAGCGTCCGCATGGCCGAGGACGACGACGGAGGCTTCACCTCGCCGCACCTGTCAGTGATGGTCGAGCTGGTCTACCCCGGCCCGGCGGCGCGGCTGCGGTATGTCATCCGGGCCTGGCCGGATGTGCCCGGGCTGCGGACGCGGCTGTGGCTGAGCCCGGGCGTCAGCGCGGATGTCCTCCGGCTGGGGGCCACCGGCCCGGCCGAGCGGCTGCCGATCGCCTTGGCCGACGCCGAGTGGCACGCGGCGGGCTACTACAACCATACGCAGGCTCGCAACCGACCGGAGACGGACCTGCTGCAGCGCTGGCGGCAGGAGGGGCCGCACGCGGGGGGAGAGACGATCGACTGGGCCAGTCTGGGCTGGGCGGTCCGTGACGGCGCGGCGGTGGGGCTGGTGAAGGAATCGCACAAGTGCCCCAACCAGCCCGGATGCGACACCGGGGCGTTCGCGTTCGACCTCGACGCGGGGCTGACCTCGACAGGCTGGGGCCTCGCCGGCGGGGCGCTCGACCCGCGGGCCTTCCACCCGGCCTGGGCTCACTGGACCGTCTGCGCCGCCGGGGCGGACGTGGATTATGCCTTCCAGCGGGCCGTCAAGACCGTCGACCGCACGCGGTTCGACTTCGACCCCGGCCGCGACGTGTACATCATCTCCAACACATGGGGCTCCGGTGGCAACCAGCCGCGGGGGCGCGGCTCGCGCGATGCCGCCGCCGAGGCGAACGTCCTGGCCGAAATCGATGCCGCCGCCGACCTGGGCATCGACGTGGTGCAGATCGATGACGGCTGGCAGCTCCCCGCCGGCCGGCTGAAGAACTGGCACCCGCCGGCCGACCTCGGCTGGCGACCCCACCCGGATATGTACCCCGAGGGCTGGGCCAACGTCCGCCGCCGCGCAACCGAGGCGGGGGTGAAGCTGGGATTGTGGGCCGCGGCGCAGTGGATCGCGCCGGGTGAGATGCTCGACAACTGGCGGGACGGCGGATTCGTGCAGTGGAAGCTCGACTTCGCCGTCCTCCGCCGCCCCGAGGAAGTCCACGAACTGGTGAACAAGGTCCGGAGGTTCATCCAGGCCACCGGCCACCGCGTGCGGATGAACTTCGACGCCACGGAAGTCGCCCCGCGGTTCGGATACTACTTCGGCCGGGAGTTCGGCTGCTGTTACCTGGAGAACCGCAAACCGTACTTCCCCGACGAGGTCGTCTACATTCCGCACCTCGTCCTCCGCGACCTGTGGCAGGTCGCGCATTTCGCCGACCTCCACAGGTTCCAGGGCTCGGTACAGAACGTCAGGATGGTCAACCCCGACCGCAGCGACGCCCACCTGCACCCGCAGACCTACGCCGTCGCCGTGGCCCTGGCGGCCACGCCCGTGTTCTTCATGGAACTACAGAACTACGATGCCGCCGACCGCGACGCCATCCGGCCGCTGCTGGCGGCGTACCGCGCCCGGCGGGACGACATGTATCGCGGGCTGGTGCACCCAGTGGGCGAGCAGCCGGACAACGCGTCCTGGAGCGGGTTCCAGGTCCATCGCGCCGACGACCGCGCCGGCGAGCTGCTGCTGTTCCGCGAACGCCTCAACGAGCAGGCGACGCGCGGCATCGCCCTCCGCGAGCTCGCCGGCGAGACAATCGAGCTCGTCGACCACCTGACCGGCGACACGTCGCGACAGACGCTCACCGACGCCGGCGAGGCGACCTTCGAGATCCACGACGCGCCGGGGTTTCGCTTCCTCGGCTACCGGGCGGCGAAGTAGCCCCGCCCGCGGTCGCCGGTCAGCGGTCGATCTCGACCAGCGTGTAGAGCGACTCGGCCGGCAGCTCGACGGTCAGCCGTCCGCCGCCGGCGGCCGCCGTCTCCGCCTGCCGGTCCGTGCGGTAGCCGTTGCCGTCCAGCACAGTGGCCCGCGCCCTCCCGGCCGGAATGGTCACCTTCGCGTCGATCCGGCGGACGATCAGCGGGTAGCCGCCGAGGTCCGTGATCCGCCGGTACTCGCCCCGCGGCTGCGTCTCGAACCCGGACGGCCGGTCCTTCGTTGCGGCCTGGATGAGGATGCGAGCGGACTCGCCCAGCGGCTTGCCATCCAGCGACACCACCATGATCGACGCGTAGTCGTTGCCGGCCTCGATCGCCACCGGGCCCAGCTCGATCCGCCCGGCGCCGGCGAGGAAGCCGGCCGCGCCGGCGACCTTAGGTGCCGCCACCGTCGCCACCCCCGTGCCGAAATCCCAGCGGAGTTGGCTTGTCAGGCTGCGGACGGTTCGGGCCTTGCGCTCGATGTAGTTGCCCAGGTCCACCTTCTCCACGCGGGAGGGCCCCTCGCCGGGCACGCGGTTGACCTTGCCGACGAAGAATGCCAGCGGGTCCACGCGGGCCTTGCGCTCGCTGGGGGCGCCCTCCAGGTCGCCGATCCGCGCCTCCCACAACGCGTCCTTGCCCCCCATCTCGTACAGGGACGCGCCCTTGAACGCGTACAGGTCCTCCATCGCCAGGTGGTCCGTCACTGCCGCGGGGGCCTCCTTGACGTAGCCGGCCCGGAACGTCAGCGCCGCGGCCGGGAACTGGCCAAGGATCGTCGGGTTGTTGATGTCCCACACGCCCATCTGGCTGGCCCACAGGGCCGAGTCCTGCGCGAAGAACACCCATCCGTCCACGCCCGCCATCGAGCCGTACGTGGCCACCAGGAACGGCCACTCCGCGCGGTAGGGGTTCGGCCGGGTCCAGTTGGTCTCCGTGAGCATGTAAGGATGATCGTACACGTGCCCGATGGTGAACGGGCCCGGGAAGCCCGGCGGCTTCAGCGAACTGTAGCCCTTGAACGTGTCGCCCACGTCTATCGCGTAGAAACGCTTCGGCTTCGGTTTGTAGTCCACTCCGTAGTAAACGTTTCTACAGATCACGTCGCCGGCGGTGTAGCTCGCCCGCTCCAGCACGCCCAGCACGGCCGCGTCCGCCGTCTTCCAGTTGCTGCACGAGATCAGGTTCCGCACGCCCAGCTGCTTGCGGAAATCCGAGGCCATCTTCGCGTAGAAGCCCTTCTGCCACTCGTAGTAGAACTGGAGCTGGTCGCCGGCCCGCTTGACGTTCCGCTGCGCGGCCGCCCACGACTGGCCCGTAAGGTGGCCCGGTCCGTACAGTGCAAGCCGGCCGTCCTCGGGATGATCCCTGCCGGGCTTCTTCTTCGGCCCCCACGCGGCCAGGGCCTTGTCGATCGAACCGTACTTCTTCGCGGCGAAGTTCGCGAAGGCCCGCTCGATCAACTCCCGCGTCCGCGGGACCATGCGCTCGGGGTTGAACGCCCAGAACAGAAGGTTGCTCTCGTTCTGGATCTCCACCACCGCCACGGCCGGGTCCTTGGACATCGGCAGCTTCGTGTACGGGTTCGGCGTGTTGAGCAGGCGGTCGGCGAAGGATTTGTACAGTTTCTGCATCTTCGGGTCGAAGAACATCAGCCCCAGTGCCGACCTTCCCTTGCCGTACCCCTCGAACCCATGCGCCTCGGAGACCTTTACCGACGTGTGCCAGTACAGGTGCCCGAGGTAGACGTAGATGCCCTCCCGCTTCAGCGCGGCGACGGTGTAGTGCAGCTTGTCCAGCTCGCGGGCGAACGCCTCGTCCTTGCCGTCCCGGTGGAGGCGGAAAAGCCCCAACATGCCCATCCGCGCGAGGTTGATGCCGTACTTCGCCATGCGGCGGGCCCAGTAGTCCATCATGGGCTTGCGCAGGTTCCGCAGCCCCGCCTGCACCATCCAGAACCGCACCGGCCTGCCGTTGCCCAACACCAGGTCTTTGCCCATCCGCCGGACGAACCCCGACGCGCCGGCTTGGGGCTCGTTGAGGTGGCGAAGGTCGATCGGGCAGTCGTCTGCCAGCGGGTCCGACGGCGGCTCCCACGCGAAGAAGCCCTCATCCGCCGCGCCGGCCTTCTCGCCCGGTTTGAGCTTGCCCCGGGGGATGAACGGGCCGTCGATCAGCAGGAAGCAGTCGAACGCCCCACCGGTCGGCTCGACGTGCAGCGTGTGCTTGCCCGCCGAAAGCTTCACCTCCCCGAGGTACACCCAGTTCGCCCCGATGTGCAGCCGCAGGGAAGCGTTGTCGTGCAGGACGATGTCCTTGCCCACCTCGCGTGTCTCCCCGTCGTCGAACCGCCACCGGAAGGGCCCGTGCTTCCAGAACTTGCGGACCCAGAAGTTGTAGGTCTTCGGCTCGGGGACCTCCACCGTCCAGGCGATGTGAGGCTCCTCCACACCCTTGCTCCGCGGGGCGATCCACGTCCCGTCCGAGAGCTTCGCCCGCTCATCCGGCCGGATGTTGCCCGGGAACGGCGCCTTCAGCCGGTCGAGGTTCGTCTCGTCGAACGCCTCGGCCTCCCACCAGACGTACGTCCGCCCGTCCGGCGTCTGAGCCGCCGGGCACGGCGCCGACAACCCACAGCAAACGATCCCCAAAGCCGCCACGGCCACGACAGACGTCCGAGAAGTCATGCCAAGCTCCTGTCCAGAACGCGGGAAGGTCCGATGTCTCTGCGCTTCAACCCCCCGCCTCGTCGAACCGGACGGCCGACTTTCAGGCCTCGCTGGCGGCGCGGACCGCGGCGAGCTGGCGAGCCACGTTCGCCTCCGCCGCGGCGACCGCGGCACGCTGGGCGGGCGTCAGAATGCCCGCCGTCGCCTGCTCGTAGGCCGTCCTCGCCGCCGCGCGCCTGGCCGACGACGGCGACCGGGCCGACCGGGCGTAGCGGCGGCGCGCGGCGGACAGGGCCTCGCGCTGGGCGGCCGTCAGGTCCGGAGCGTACCGGCAGGGGCCGCCGGCGTTGCTCCGGGCGGCGGTCCAGACGGCCCGCTGCGAGGGCGTCAACATCGACCCGATCCGCGCCAGCAGCGGCTCGACGGAGGTCTGCTCCTCGGCCTTGCGGTCGGCGAGCGCCTGCCGCAGGGCCGGCAGTTGGGCCAGCAGCTCGGGGTTCCGCGGCCCGGTCCGGGAGCGCCGCTCGGCCCGCAGCAGCCGCGCCCGAGCCTCGCCGACGGCGTTGCACTTCGCCGCCCACGCCGCATGACCCGTCGCCGTCCAGGCCGCCACCTGCTCCAGCACCCGCCCGGCCTGCGCCCCCGAACAC
>CAYLPJ010000120.1:0-5942 GCA_964385465.1 uncultured Planctomycetaceae bacterium
TTCGAGGACGCCGCGGAGTTCAGCTTCGGCTTCCGCCTGACGCTCGACAAGCAGATGGAGTACGCCAAGGAACTCGTCGCCGAGATGAAGGACACGCTCGGGGCCGACCTGGCCGAGCAGATCATCAACGCCCCGCAGGTCACCGAGGCGGACATCGCCGCCCAGCGGGCCCGCGTCGAGCAGGTCCGCCAGAAGCTCGCGGGCTCGACCGAACCCAAGGCGGTCCACCTGGTGAGCCTCGCCGACTCGCTGGTCAAGAAGAGCGTCTGGGGCCTCGGCGGCGACGGCTGGGCCTATGACATCGGCTACGGCGGGCTGGACCACGTGCTGGCCTGCGGGCGGGATATCAACATCCTCGTGATGGACACCCAGGTCTACTCCAACACCGGCGGGCAGTGCTCCAAGGCCACGCCCCGGGCGGCCGTGGCCAAGTTCGCCGCCGCGGGCAAGCCCCTGCCCAAGAAGGACCTGGGCATGATCGCGATGACCTACGGCAACATCTACGTCGCCCAGGTGGCCCTCGGCTCCTCCGACGCCCAGACCGTCCGGGCGTTCATGGAGGCCGAGAGCTACCCCGGGCCCAGCCTGGTCATCGCCTACGCCCACTGCATCGCCCACGGCATCAACATGACCACGGGCATGGATCAGCAGAAGGCCGCCGTCGACTGCGGGGCCTGGACGCTCTACCGCTTCGACCCCCGCCTGGCCGAGCAGGGCAAGAACCCCCTCCAGTTGGACTCCAAGCCCCCCACCAAGTCGCTGGAGGAGTACGCCTACAACGAGACGCGGTTCAAGATGCTCGCCAAGAGCATGCCCGACCGCGCCAAGGCGCTGCTCGCCCAGGGCCAGCAGGACGTCACCGCACGCTTCAACCTCTACAAGCAGATGGCCGAGATGAACTACGGCGACGGCGAGCAGGAGTAGCCCCGCCGGCCGACGCGACGCATTCGCCCCGCCCCCGGCGCCCACGCGGCGCCGGGGGCGGCGGCATTTCCACCCGGCCCCGCGCCCCGGGGAGAGCCCGTGACCGACAAACTCGACGCCGCCGTCGCCCGCGCACGCGAGATGCTCGCCGACGCGCCCCGCCTGGCCGTGCTCACCGGCTCGGGCATCTCCGCCGAGAGCGGCATCCAGACCTTCCGCGGCGGCGGCGGGCTCTGGAAGGGCACGCCGATCGAGGACTTCGCCACGCCGGACGGCTTCGACCGCGATCCCGTCGGCGTCTGGAACTGGTACGCCCAACGCCGGGCAGAGCTCGACGCCGCACGACCCAACGCCGCCCACGAGGCCCTCGCCCGCCTCCAGCGGGACGTCCTGGGCCGCGGCGGAACCTTCACGCTGGCCACCCAGAACATCGACGGGCTCCACCAGGCCGCCGGATCCACCGACGCGATCGAGCTGCACGGCTCGATGCGGTCCGTCCGATGCCGCGACTGCGAGCACCGCCGGGAGATGCCCGTCGAGCCCGTCGCCG
Source organism: uncultured Planctomycetaceae bacterium (assembly GCA_964385465.1). Taxonomy (GTDB): domain Bacteria; phylum Planctomycetota; class Phycisphaerae; order SM23-33; family SM23-33; genus CAYLPJ01. The sequence continues at coordinate 1,475 of CAYLPJ010000120.1, forward strand.
CCGTGCCCACCTGCCCCCGCTGCGGCGCGGCCATGCGACCGGACGTGGTGTGGTTCGGCGAGGCCCTGCCGGAAGCGGCCTACCTCCCCGCCGTCGAGGCCGTCGCCGAGTGCTCCGTCCTGCTGGCCGTCGGAACCAGCGCGACCGTCTACCCCGCCGCCGGGCTCATCGAGTGGGCCATCGGTTCCGGCGGGAAGGTGATCGAGCTGAACCTCGAGCCGACCCCGGCGACGCGCATGGCGGCCGTGGCGCTGCACGGCAAGGCGGGCGAGCTTCTGCCGCGATTGGCGTGAGCCCCCGGCCCGGACGCCGGTTCACCGGTCTCCCCCGGCGACCTCCCTGAGCTTCCGCCGGATCCGGCTCCAGTGCGTGCCTCGCCACAGCAGCTTCCCGCAGCCGGCGCACCGCCAGAACCGCTCGCAGTTGCGGAACGCCAGCGGCGGGGCCTCGCCGGCGACGCTGTGCTTGGGCACCTCCTCCAGCTCGCCCCCGCAGGCCATGCAGCGCGGCTGGCCAAGCGGCAGGCTCAGCCGCCGGACCACGAACCGCAGCGCCTCGACGTTGCTCAGCCCACGCGGCACGCGGAGGGCGGGGACCTCGCCCTCGCGGATCACGGTCCGCTCGAACAGCGGCCCGTCGCAGCTCAGCAGGATGCGCCCGCTGCGGCGGCAGCGCTCGACGAGATCGCCGTCGTCGATGCCGTACTCGAACGCCGCATCGTACCCCGCCGCCCGCAGCCACCGCGCGAGCCCGCCGAGCATCGCGTCGCAGAAGAAGCTCGCAGACGTGTCGCGCACCGGGGACATGCCCCCATCCTATCGCGCCCGGCCGGGGGCATACACAGCCCCTGCGAATCCCCGCCCCCGCGCGGTAGGATACGCACGTCAAAACCGAACGGTCCCAATGAGGAAGTCGCCCATGCACCGCATCGCCGCCTGCCTGTTCGTCCTGATGCCGCTGGCCGCCGCCCGCGCCGACGCCGGCGCGGCCGCCGATCGCATCCTCCGCGCCGCCGACTCGCCCGGCGGGATCGCCCTCGTCCTCGGCGCCGCCGACGCGAAGCTGCCGCTGGCCCTGGCCGAGAAGCGCGGCCACGTCGTCCGCGCGCTGTACGAGGACGCCGACGCCCTCGCCGCCGCACGCGACGCCATCGGCGAGGCCGGGCGGTACGGGCAGGTCTCCGCGGACATTCTGCCCGGCGGCCGGCTGCCCCATGCCGACCGTCTGCTCAACCTCATCGTCGTCGACGGCTGGCCGGCGTCGCGGAACCTGGCGGACCCGGCGGAGGTCTTCCGCTGCCTGGCGCCGGGTGGGGCGGCCTTTTTCGGCGATTCCCGCCCCGGCGCGGCCAGCCGCATGCCCCCGCCGCTGAAGCTGCTGGAGCGGCTCGGGAAGCTCAGCCCCGCCGTGCACGTCCTGCCGGGCAAGGACAGCGGCGTGTGGGTCCGGGCGGTGCGGCCCTGGCCCGCGACGATCGACGAGTGGGGCCACGCCCTGCACGGGGCGGACGGCAACCCGGTGGCCCACGACAGCGAGGTCGGCCCGCCGCGGCGGACCCGCTGGATCTCCCGCCCGCTGTGGCTGAAGTCCCACGAGACCGACTCCAGCGTCCGCGCCCTGGTCACCGCCGGCGGGCGACTGTTCTACATCGTCGACAACGCCCCCACCAGCCTCGCCGGCGACAACCCCCTGCCCGACAAGTGGTCCCTCACCGCACGCGACGCCTTCAACGGCGTCAAGCTCTGGAGCGTCCCCGTACCCGACTGGGGTTGGCGCGTCTGGAAGACGAGCTGGTTCACCCCCCGGCCCGGAGACATCCCGCTGAACATCGCCAAGCGCCTGGTCGCCACGGACAGGCACGTCTACGCCACGCTGGGCTACCGCGCGGCCGTCACGCAACTTGACGCCAACACCGGCGGGAAGCTGCGGACCTACGGCGACACGGAGCGGACGTGCGAGATCCTCCACAAGGACGGCCTGCTCTACCTGTCGCTGCTGCGGGACGAGGGCGTGAAGGTGGCGGCCGTCTCGGCCCGCACGGGCGAGCGGCGGTGGATCACGTCGGGGGGCTACAAGGGCGTGACGACGGACTACTACCGCTGGCGTGCGATGCGCGGCAGCGTGCGTCCGGCGAAGGTGGACCCGACGCTGAACACCGCGACGGACGGACGCGTGGTCGCGCTGCTGGACGGGCTGGACGTCGTCTGCCTGGACGCGGGCAGCGGCAAGGAGCTGTGGCGGACGCCGTTCGAGCCGCCCGACGCCGACCGCCGCGCGGGCCGCATCGACGCCACCACGCTGTGGGTGGGCACGCTGATCGTCGCCGACGGCGTGGTCGTCCACGCCAGCCCGCACAAGCTGGCGGGCTTCTCGGCCGAGACGGGCAAGGTCCTCTGGTCGCAGCCGAAGAGCTACCTCGGGCACCTGTGGTACGCCTGGAAGGACGTGTTCGTCATCGACGGGCGGGTCTGGACGTGGAGCGCGAAGATCGAGCGCGGCTCCCTGCCGGGCAAGAACCGCCGGGGCAAGCCGCAGCGGACCTCCTGGCCGGCGAGCGTCAACGGCTACGACCTCCACAGCGGCGAGCTGACGCGGCAGGTGGACCTGGCCAACATCTTCCGCACGCACCACCACCACCGCTGCTACCGCAACAAGGCGACGGACCGGTACATCCTGGCCAGCCGGCGTGGAACCGAGTTCGTGGACCTCACCGGCGGGGCGCACACCGTGCACAACTGGGTTCGCGGGACCTGCCACCTCGGCATGATGCCCGCCAACGGCCTGCACTACGCCCCGCCCCACCCCTGCGCGTGCTACCTCGACGAGAAGCTCAAGGGCATGAACGCCCTCGCCGCCGCCCCTGACGACGCCAACGACGCCGCCCTGCTCGCCGGGCCAGCCGCCGTCACACGCGGGGCGGCGCAGATCGAAACCGACGCCCCCGCCGCCGCGACCGACTGGCCCACCTACCGACACGACGCCGCACGAAGCGGTGCCGCCACCACGGCCGTGCCCGACACGCCGCGGGAGCTCTGGCAGGTCGGCCACGACGCCAACGCCGCCGCGCCCATCGTCGCCGCCGGGCGCGTGGTGCTCCCCCTGCCGGACGCACACCAGCTCATCTGCCGCGACGCGGCCACGGGCGAGCTGCTGTGGCGTCACACCGCCGGCGGGCGGATCGACTCGCCCCCGACGTACCACGCCGGGCGGCTGATCTTCGGCTGCCGCGACGGCACGGTCACCTGCCTTCGAGCCGGCGACGGCGGGCTCGCATGGCGGACCCGCCCCGTGGCCGGGCTGCGACGCATCGCCGCGTTCGGACAGATCGAGTCCGCCTGGCCGGTGCACGGCAGCGTGCTGGTCCTGCCCGGCAAGAACGGCGGGCAGGCCACCGCCTACGCCGCGGCCGGGCGGTCCAGCCACCTCGACGGCGGAATGGTCGTCTGCGGCCTCGACGCCGCCACCGGCCGACAGCGATACCGCAGGCACTTCGCGGGCCCGTGGTACGACAGCGACTCGATCGAGCTGAACTACCGCCTGCCCCAGGGCGTCCTGCCGGACGTGCTCCAGGCCGCCGACGGGAAGGTCTTCATGCGGGACCTGGCGATGGACCGCGAGTTGAAGGCCGCCTCGTGGGACCGCCGCCCGAAAACCCACCGCCTCCGCCCCCGCGGGGGCTTCCTGGACAGCGAGTACTTCAAGCGGATGCAGTGGACGCTGACCAGCGGCGTCGGCGGCTACGGGCGGCTGATCGTCCAGGATGCCGAGGCCGCATTCGTCGTCCGCATGTTCGACTCCCTCCAGGGCCTGAACCCCGATGTGTATTTCGTCCCCGGCCAGAAGGGCTACATGCTGCTGGCGGCGGGCAAGGAGCCGAAGAAGCCGCTCTGGCAGCGCCGGATCGACATCCGCGTGCGGGCGATGCTCGTCACGCCCGGCGCCCTCGTGGTCGCCGGCCCGCCCGACGTCGTGGACCCCGAGGACCCGCTCGGCGCCTTCGAGGGCCGAAAGGGCGGGCTGCTCGCCGTCATCGACCGCGACAGCGGCAAGGAGCTCAGCCGCATGAAGCTGCCCGCCCCGCCGGCCTTCGACGCCCTCGCCGCCGCCGGCGGAAGGCTCTACCTGACCCTCGACGACGGCCGGCTGATCTGCCTGGGACAGTGACCGGCGTCACGGAAGGCACGCACCAGGCTTCAAGAACCGGAGAGCAGGCGAGAACCCATCGCCAAACGCCAGGCCCGGACGCCTCCCAGCGCCGGCCGCGACGCCCGCGCCGCGTAGACGGCCGCCATCGCGCCCGACGCTCCCACGCCTGCCGCGACGCCCGCGCCGCGTAGACGACCGCCATCGCGCCCGACGCTCTCACGCTTGCCGCGACGCCCGCGCCGCGTAGACGGCCGCCATCTGCGAAGAAGCCGCCGCACCCGACGACGCCCTCCAGAGCCCGCGTCGCGCCCTGTGGAGTGCG
>CAYLPJ010000121.1:0-5907 GCA_964385465.1 uncultured Planctomycetaceae bacterium
GAGTTCGTGGATGACCTCCCGCTCCTGGAGGATGGAACCCCTGACCGGGCCAAGGTCATCGACGAGGCCGGGGCACGTGTGCGCCTCAAGTGCATGACCAAGCCGCCGGACCTGACCAGCATCGAGTCCGACATCGAGCAGCTCCAGGTCGAGAAGGACGAGGCCGTCAAGAACGCCGACTACGAGCGGGCGGCCGAGCTTCGAGACCAGGCCGAGCAGCTCCGAGCCCGCAAGGACGAGCTGAAGAAGCAGTGGAAGCAGGAGACCAGCGAGATCGGCGGGATGGTCGACGAGGAGGTCATCGGCGAGGTCGTCAGCAAGATGACCGGCGTGCCGCTGACCCGCCTCGAGAAGGAGGAGGCCCAGCGCCTCCTCGAGCTCGAGAACGAGTTGCACAAGCGGGTGGTCAGCCAGCACGAGGCCATCCAGGCGGTCGCCAAGAGCATCCGCCGGGCCCGCAGCGGGCTCAAGGACCCCCGCCGCCCGATGGGCTCGTTCATCTTCGCCGGGCCCAGCGGCGTCGGAAAGACCCTCCTCAGCAAGGCCCTCGCGGAGTTCATGTTCGGAGACGAGGACTCCCTCGTACAGATCGACATGTCCGAGTACATGGAGAAGCACAACGTCTCCAGGCTCATCGGCGCCCCGCCGGGATACGTCGGCTACGAGGAAGGAGGGCAGCTCACCGAGAAGATCCGCCGGCGGCCCTACGCCGTCGTCCTGCTCGACGAAATCGAGAAGGCCCACCCCGACGTGTTCAACACGCTCCTCCAGATCATGGAGGAGGGGCACATCACCGACTCCTTCGGGCGGAAAGTCGACTTCCGCAACGTCATCCTCATCCTCACGACGAACATCGGCGCCGAGCTGATCAAGTCCGGCGGCGGCTTCGGCTTCGCACGACGCGACGAGGAGACGACCTACGAGAAGATGAAGGACCTCCTGCACAAGGAGATCGAGCGCCACTTCCGCCCCGAGTTCATCAACCGCCTCGACGACACCATCGTCTTCAAGACGCTCAACCGCGACGACCTGAACACCATCGTCGACTACGAGCTCCGCAACGTCCGCCAGCGCCTCGCAGAGCACGGCCTGGAGCTGGACCTCGACGAAGAGGCCAAGGCCTTCCTCATCGACAAGGGCTACAACCCCGACTTCGGCGCCAGGCCCCTGCGCCGGGCGATCGAGCACCACGTCGAGGACCCGATCAGCGAGGAGATCCTCCGCGGCGGCTACAAGGGCAAGAGCAAGATCGTGGTCTCGGTCCGGCCCTCGGAGGGCGACGACGAGTCGCACCTGTACTTCGAGGGCATCGGCGAGTCCCCCAGCGAGTCCGAGCCCGGCGAGGAACTCCAGGAGGTCCACGAAGGGACCTGACCGCTGCGCATCGGCCCGTCCGGATGGGCGGGCATCCTGATTGCTTAACCCGCGGGCCTTCGGTATCTTACGTGCCGAAGCCCCGTCCTTTTGTGCGCAATTCCCCCCGCGCCTCCCCGCAAGCGCATCGACCGGCATGACCCCACCGGATTTGCGGGATTGCCTTGACGGATCGCCGTCTGAACAGTATCCTTCACTATGGAGTAACAGCGTTTGCAGTTCGGGCGCCCGCCCGCGGTCTCGACGCATCGGCCGGGAGGCAGGGCCCGCAAAGCAGAGGAAACAGGCCGAAGAGCCGACAAGGCGAGGGATTCCACGCCAGGTCGTCTACTCTTCTCGTTGCCCGGTGCGAGCCGCCGGGCCGCTACCGCGCATGATCCGTCGCGGCGGCGAGAGGGCCTGATTGACAACAACGGAGCGATACTCGGAGTGGCTGCTCGTAGACGCATTCATCGACGCACGGGGCTCGCGGCCCTCGCAGCGGGGATCGTCCGTTTGATTGCAGCTCTCTTCCATCGGAAGACCCAACTTCAGCCCTGTCCAGCGGCGAGATTGCCTCAGGAGGCGACCATGTCCAGCAAGAAGATCCTTCTCTCGGCCATTCTGACCCTTTCGGTGGCCGCCGGCGGCGCCTTCGGCGCCAACGCCACGTGGTCCGGCAACGCGACCGACGCCAACTGGCTCGCCCCGAACAACTGGTCGCCGGTCGGCGCCCCCGCCGGCGACACCTTCGCCATCTTCGACGCCAACACCGCGCGGATGAGCCCCGACCTGCTCGGGCAGGTCAGCGCCATCGACGGCCTTCAGTTCAGCGGCTCCGCCGACGGCTATGACATCGTCAACGGCACGCTGGATATCGGCGCCGGCAACCTCTGGCAACTCGGCGCGGGGACCAACACCATCTCCGCCGACATCCAGGGCAGCGACCTCGAGGTCAACGTCTCCGACGGGCGCCTCCTGCTGGCCGGGGACAACAGCGGCATCTACAGCGCCGCCGTCAGCGGCGGCGTGCTGGAGCTGGCCGACGCCAACGCCATGGGCGCCGGCTTCGTCGAGCTGACCGGCGACGGGGCCGAGCTGGCCCTCAGCGCCGCCTCGGGCGGCTACGGCAACATCGTCTACGCCGACGCCAACGCCGTCATCCGCAACACCGGCGCCGATGCGCAGTTGGGCAGCATCATCGTCGGCGAGCTCGGCCGCGGCGACGTGGCCACCTACGGCAACCTCACCGGCTCGGCGGTGACCATCTGGCAGGATTCCACCGTCGACGCCAACGGCTCCTTCTCGGCCGTCGGGCAGATGACCCTCCAGAGCAACACTTCGCTGACCGTCGGCGGCGCCTCTTCCGCCGGCACGCTGGTGATGAGCGACGGCTCGGTCCTCCACGCCGACGCCGACGTGACCGTCTCCGGGCAGGTCACCCTCAGCATGCCGGGCACCGTCACCGTCAACACCGCCGCCGCCACGCGGACGAAGCTCGGGCAGCTTGCCGACGGCACCAACGCCGTCACGCTGGTCAAGGGCGGCGCGGGCACGCTGGAGCTGACCGACGCGACCGGCAGCGGCTCGGCGGCCTCCACCGACGTCCGCGTCGACGACGGCACGCTGGAAGTCCTCGCACAGGATCAGAAGAGCTCGCTGGAAGGCGCCAAGGTCGTCCTGGCCGGCGGGAACCTCAGCTTCAACGTCCGCTCGAGCGCCTTCGCCGTGCCCACCGGCGCCGCCGCCTACTACTCGATGGACGACCCCGGCAATTTCGGCAGCGACGACAGCGGCAACGGCAACGACGGCAGCAAGCATGGCTCGCCCAGCGGGGCCGACGGCGCCAAGAACGGCGGCATGTCCGTCGGCGGCAGCGGCGGGGTGCAGGTCGTCGACAAGGCGCTCTTCGAGGACGCCTACGGCGAGCACACGGTCTCCATCTGGTTCAACCAGGACCCCGGCAACACCTCCGGAAGCCAGGTCCTCTTCGAAGAGGGCGGAAACACCAACGGGCTGGGAATCCTCGTCGACAGCGGCCAGGTCGTCGCACGCATCAAGAATGCCTACAACAACCCGGGACAGGGCCCCTACGAGTGGAGCAACCTGATCGCCCCGTTCGACGAGGGCTGGCATCACGTCGCGGCCGTGCTGGACGACGGCTTCTGGGGCCTGTACCTCGACGGCAAGCTGGTGGACTCCGACAGCGACGCCCTGCCCAGTCACGCCGGCGCGATCCGCGCCCACGGCGACGATGCCGGCATCGGCTACGAGAACGGGTCCTCCACCTTCACCGACGACACCCCCTGGTCCGGCTCGCTGACGGGCTTCCACGGCGTGATCGACGAGGTCTCCGCCTACGACATGCCCCTCTCGGCCGACCGCATCCTGGCGATGGCCTCCGGCGTGGCGAACCCCCAGCGGGTGGACAGCGACGTGGACGTCCAGGCCGACGGGGTGATCTCCTCGACCGGCCCGGTCGGGCTGCCCGCGCCGGTCAGCGTCGGCGACCTGACCGTCGCCGCCGGCGTCGAGCTCGGCCTCGACGGCATCATCGGCTTCGACAGCACCACCTTCGCAGGCTCGGCGACCATCGTCTCCGGCGCCGACACCGCCAGCGACCTCGGCCCGGTCACCATGCCCGGCGGCTCGCAGCTCATCAAGCGCGGCCCCGGCACGCTGACCAGCGCCCCCACGGACCCGGCGAACCTGCCGGCCTCGGTCAACCTGCGCATTGAGGAAGGAACCCTCTCGGCCACCGCCGACGAGACCGACCGGTCCCTCGGCGAGGCGTCGGTCACGCTGGCCGGCGGGCGGCTGGCGGTCCAGACCTACGATATCCCCGACGCCCCGGACGTGTACTACTCGTTCGACGACGGCACCGGCACCTACGGGCTGGGAACCGACGACAGCGGGAACAACCGCAACGCAAATGTCATCAACTTCGGCACCGACACGACGGTCGAGACGGCCCTCGTCGTCTCCGGCAGGGCCGCCCGAGTGACCGCCAGCGGCGGGTTCAGGGATCTCGACGTCGGCGTCGGGAACCAGACCGGCAACAACGCAAACGACATCTTCCACAGCGACAACGACGGGCGGACCTGGTCGATGTGGATCGCTCCCGACGCCGCGGCGCTGGACGGCAACGTGATGCTCTTCGAGGAAGGCGGCAGCGGGCGCGGCTTCGGCATGATCCTCCACGACGGCGTGCCCATCGGCCTGCTCAGCGAAGACGACTCGGGCACCGATGAGCTGCTTGGCGCCCCCGCACTCACGGAGGGGCAGTTCCACCATATCGCCTACACCATCGACCAGGGCTCCACGCACAGCCTGTACGTCGACGGTGTCCTGATCGACTCGGCCACGCGGACCCTCAACGACTACACCAGCCAGCCGGGCTTCGGCTCCTGGCAGAACGACGGGTTCATCGACGACTTCCCGCAGTACCAGATCGGCACGGGCTTCGCCGGCGTCGTGGACGAGGCCCGCATCTGGGAGGGGGCCCTGACGGCCGGGGAAATCTGGGCCCTCAACCTCGTGGGCATGAATGCCCCGGTCTGGGACAACCCCGTGGACGTCGTGACGGACTCCGAGATCGAGGCCGTCGGCGCCGGGGCGCTGGTGCTGTCCAGCCTGACGCTGCGCAACGGCTCGACGCTGGACTTCCTCGGCGGCGGCGGCGCGACCCTCCAGTTCACCGAGACCCACCTGGACCCCAACGGCGCGGCAAGCACGGGCGTGAACGTCCCGGCCGACGTGAGCGTCTACACGGGCACGTTCGACGCCGGGCTCGCCCCGGTCACGTTCGTCAAGGGCGGTGCGGGCACGCTGGTCTTCGACGGCGACACGGGCACCGATCCCAACGCGACCATCGAGGGCACCGGCGGGACGATCGTCGTCGTCCGAGACGGCGGCACGCCCCTGCCCGGCTCGCAGTTCGCCCTGGCCGACACCGCACTGCTGTTCACCAGCGAGACCGGCGGCGACAGCACGGTCACCAAGGACATCACACTCAACGGCGACGCCACCATCGGCGCCCGCGCGATCGAGACCGGCCTGACCGGCCCGGCCGACGTGAACTTCCTCGGCGGGGCCACCATCCCCGACGGCAACACGCTGACGCTGCTGGCCTCCGACGCCTACCTCCTGCGCGTCGACGGCCTGATCGACGGCAACGGCAGCCTCGCCGTCGATGGCGATTCCATGGTCATCCTCGGCAACCTCGACCACGCCGGCGCGACGGTCAAGAACGGCAGCGGCACGCTCCAGCTCGACGCCGCCCTCACCCAGAGCTCCGCCGTCACCGTCAACAGCGGCCTGCTCGACGCCAAGGCCAACATCCTCCTGCCCGCCTCCGACGTCGACGTCAACGGCGGCACCCTCCGCGTCGGCGCCGACCTCCAGGCCGACGGGCTCACCGTCGCCTCCGGCGCCGTCCTCGACGGCATGGGTTCCATCGACGTCAACACCGCGGTCCTCAACGGCACGCTGGACATCGACGGCGACTTCGCCGCCGGCACGGCCGACTTCGCCGGGGGGACGGCGGCCTTCGCC
>CAYLPJ010000122.1:0-5903 GCA_964385465.1 uncultured Planctomycetaceae bacterium
CCGCCGCACTCCACAGGGCGCGCAGCGGGATCTGGAGGGCGTGGGCCGGGGCGGCGGTTTCCTCGCCAACAACGACCGCCGACACACCAACATCGTCGCGGCAGGCGTGCAGACGGCGGGCGCCGGCGCCTTCGGCGGGTTGCTTCGCGGGCGGGGGCGGATATCGTGGGAACGGAGTGTAACCCCTCGCCGGGCGGGCGCGTATGCGGTGTGACGTTGGAAGCGGTCCGATGGCGAAGGAACAAGGAGCCGAGCAATGAAACGCATTCTCGCAGGTCTGATGGTGATGACGGTCGCGTCGGTCGCGGCCATGGGCGGCGGGCTGAAGACCGAGCAGGTCGCCGGCGACGCGGTGTGGGTGGCGCACCTGGACGCGGTGGCGCTGCTCAAGAGCGGCATCGCGAAGTTCGTGCTGGCCGAGGCGGAGAGGAAGGAAGGCTTCCTCAACGGCATCGCGACGATGCGGCAGGAGTTGGGGTTCGACCCGCTGCGGGACGTTCGCGGCGTGACGCTGTACGGCAAGGTCCACGGGGACGAGAGCGGCGTGGTCGTCTTCGATGCCACGACCGACCGCGAGAAGCTCCTGGGCATCGTCGCCCAGCGGGCGCCCTACAAGCAAAGCCAGTACGGGGACTACACGCTTCACCAGTGGACGGACCCGGCCAAGACCGTCCGGGACAAGCGGGCCGGCGAGCAGGTGGTCCGCCCGGCGAGGGAGCGGTTCGGCTGCTTCCACGATCCCAACACCATCCTCGTGGCCACGTCCATGGACCTGCTGAAGGACGCCATCGACGTCCTCGACGGCGAGGCCCGCAGCCTTGCCGAGACCGAGGCCCTGCCCACGCTGCCCAAGCCGGCGCCGGGCGTCTTCCTGACGCTGGCGGCCGAGGACATCAAGCCGCCGGCGCCGAAGCCCGGCCAACGGCCGAGGCCCCACGCGGCGGTGCTGCGGAACATCACGGACCTGTCGCTTCAGCTCGGGGAGGTGGAGGAGGCGATGTTCCTTCACCTCACCGCCCTTGCCGGGACGCCGAAGCAGGCGATGCGGGTCCGGCAGGTGGTCCAGGGGCTGGTGGCGGTCTGGCAGATCATGCTGGCCGAACGCGAGGACCTGCCCGTCCTGGGCGAGACGGTCCAGGTCAACGGCGAGGGGGGCACGGTGACGATTGACGCCGCGGTGCCTACGGTCTCGCTGATCGAGATGATCCAGACCATCGCGGCCAAGAGGGCGGCGATGCAGCAAGGAGCCGGGCGCGGACGCCGATGGTGAACGCCGCCGCGACATCCTCCGGGCGGGGGGGGCGCAGCGACGAGCAGTTGGCCGCCGCCGCGGCCGACGGATCGGTGAGCAGCTTCGAGGCCCTGGTCGATCGCCTGGGGCCTCGCCTGCTGCGCTACCTGACCGGGCGGGTCCGCGACGCCCACGCGGCCGAGGACCTCGTCCAGGAGACGTTCCTTCGAGCCTACCGCCACCTCGACCGGTACGACCCGTCGCGGAGCTTCTCGACGTGGCTGTTCACGATCGCCACGCGGCTGGCGATCAGCCACTGGCGGGCGAAGCGGGCGCACGTGCCCGCCGACGCGGTGGACCCGCCGGCGCCGGCGGAGGACGGCCCGGCGGAGATTGCCGGCCGGCGGGAGCGCGACCGCGGGTTGTGGGCGACGGCGCGGCGGCTGTTGTCAGACGATCAGTACACCGCCCTGTGGTTCCGCTACGCCGAGGACATGCCCGTCCGCGACGTGGCCGAGGTGATGGGCAAGTCGTTGAGCAACGCCAAGGTGCTCCTGCACAGGGCGCACAAGCGGATGTTGCGGCACATGGCCCCGGCGGAGGCCGGGGTACGAAATGAGGTGTAGCATGTGGTGCCGGATCGTACAGCGAATCCTGATGCGGCGGCGGTCGGCCGGTCGCGACCTCCCCGGACGGGTCGGCGAGCACCTCGCCCGCTGCCCGCGATGCCGCCAGGCCGACGAGCAGCTTGCCGACCTCGCCGACGGCCTGCGGGCCGACACCCCGCCCGAGCCGGACCTCCCGCCGGCATTGCGGGAGCGGATCCTGCGGGCGGCGAAGCACGCCAGGCCGGGCAGTGCGGCGGAAGGCACGCCCGAGACCGGGGGGCCTTCGACGAGGATCACGTTGCGGCCGGTGCTGGTGATGGCCGCGGCCGCGAGCGTTCTGCTGGCCATCACGCTGGCGGCGCTGTTCGCCCCGGTGTCCCCGCCGCCGCCGGGCGGCTCGGCGCGGACGCCCCCCCCGGCCGTGCCGGGCCCCGACGACGTCACCGAGCCGTTCTGGCAGGGCGTGGACACGCTGGCCAACGACCCCGTCGAGGCCGAGCTGGCCCGCCTGGCCGAGGACGCCCGCGAGCTGAGCTCGGGCATGCTGGCGTGCATTCCGGGGGACCTCATGCCCGCCGGCGAAGGCCTGATCGACGCGCTGCTGGCACCGGCGGGACCGGCGAGGCGGGCGCGCCCCGCACCGACTTCCGGACCGCAGCCCGGATAGCGGCCCGTGCTCGGTGGCCGGTGGCCGGAAAGACGCGGCCGGCCCGACGCGTCGGTAGACGGCGGAAGCCTCTCCCCGGCCAGCGGTTCCTGCCGCCGTCCGCGGCGGGTAGACTGTGTGTGGAGGCCCAGCGATGAAACGTAAGGCCCTTGTGTTTGCGGTACTGTCTCTTGCGGCCGGCGCGGCCGCCGCGGCCGCGGCGGTGCAGCCGAGCCATTACCGCATCGTCAACGCCCTGCTGGAGCGGTTCGACGCCGACGGCGACCGCGCGCTCGACGCCGCCGAGACCGCCAGGCTCGAGGCCCACGTCGCCAGGCGATACAAGGGCGGCGGGGTCGTCATCCTCCGGGCCGTGCTGGCCGCCGCCGACGCCGACCGCGACGGGCGCATCACCGAGGCCGAGTGGAAGGCCCTCGGCGAGCGCGTGGCGGGCAGGGGCGGCAAGGCGCGTCCGCGCGTTCGCCCGAGGACGTACCGGGTGGCCATGAGCGACGGCGCGCGGCTGGCGACGGACGTTTACCTGCCCGCCGGCAAGGGCCCCTGGCCGACGGTGCTGATGCGAACGCCGTACGGCAAGGCCCGCAGCGCGGCGCTCTGGCCGGTGGAGGAAGGCTGCGCCGTGGTCGCCCAGGACATGCGGGGGCGGTTCACCTCCGAGGGCAAGGACATCCCGTTCGTCGCCTGCGGCTGGGGCGAGCACCGCGACGGGGCCGACACCGTCGACTGGATCCGCAAGCAGCCGTGGTCGGACGGCAAGGTCGCCACGCTGGGTGGCTCTGCGCTGGGCATCACGCAGTACCTCCTGGCCGGCGCGGCGCCGGAGGGGCTGGTCGCCCAGTACATCAGCGTGGCGGCCTCGAGCCTGTACCACCACGCCGGGTACGTCGGCGGGGCGTTCCGCAAGAGCCAGGTGGCGGCGTGGCTTGGCGGCAACCGGTTCGACCCCGAGGCGATGGCGACCTTCCGCGCCCACCCGACCTACGACGCCTACTGGCGCCGCCTCGACGCGACCGCCCGCGCCGCCGAAGCCAACTGCCCCGCCGTCCACCGCGGCGGGTGGTTCGACACGTTCAGCCTCGGCACGGTAGAGGGCTGGCGGACGCGACAGCACCGCGGCGGGCCCGGCGCCCGCGGGCGGCAGAAGCTCCTGATGGGCCCGTGGACCCACGGCCGGGGAACCGGCGAGCTGACCTTCCCCGACAGCGCGGCCCCCGCCGGCTACGATGCCTCCACCTGGCTGGGCCACTGGCTCCGGGGCGCCGACAACGGCGCCGCGGGCCTCCCGCCGGTGGCGTACTACGTCCTGGGCGACACGTCGCGGCCCGACGCCCCGGGCAACGAGTGGCGGTTCGCCGACGACTGGCCCCTGCCCCATACGCCGACGACGTGGCACTTCCGCGCCGACGGGGGGCTGGCAAGGGCCCGCCCCGACGCCGGCGTGCGGCAGTACACCTTCGACCCGGGCGACCCCTGCCCCACCGTCGGCGGCTGCAACCTCGCCTTGCCCAAGGGCCCGAGGGACCAGCGGCGGATCGAGAAACGCCCCGACGTGCTGACCTTCACCACCGCCCCCCTGCCCGAGCCGGTCGAGATCACCGGGCACGGCACGGCGAGGATCTTCCTCGCCAGCTCCGCCGCCGACACCGACCTGTCCGTCCGCCTCTGCGACGTGTATCCCAGCGGCGCGAGCTATCTCATGGCCGAGGGGATGCTGCGCCTGCGGTTCCGCGGCGGCTTCGAGAAGCCCCGGCCGCTGGCGCCCGGCGAGGTCGTCGAGGTCGAGGTGGAGCTCTGGCCGGTGAGCCTGGTGCTCAACCGCGGGCACCGCCTGCGGATCGACGTGACCAGCTCGAACCACCCGCGCTTCGACGTGAATCCCGGCACGGGCAGGCCGCACGTTCCCGGCGGAAAGATCGTCCGCCAGACCAACCGCATCCACTGCGGCGGGCAGCGACCCAGCGGCGTGATCCTGCCTGTGGTCCGGGCGCGACGGGCAGGCTAGTCCGAGCGGCGGGGGCTCGGCGGCAGGTGGGCCAGGATCACCGTGGAGGCGGCCTCGTCGCAGGCCTTCCGGGCGGCCTCGCCGCCCTGGTTTGTCACGGCGAGGACCGCGAAGTCCCGCCGCGGCGCCAGCCACGCGACGGCGTAGTTCATCGTGTTGCTGCCGTTGTGCATCAACGCCGCCCCGCCCGCCCAGTCCCGGTCGGCGACGACCCAACCCATCGCGTAGTGCCCACCCGCCGGCGGAGTGTGGAGACGCTTCCAGCTCGCCGGGGAGAGCCCCAGCGGCGTCGCCCGCCCCCGGGCGCCGGCAACGTGGGCGGCCGCGAACCGCGCCCAGTCGGCCAGCGAGCAGTGCACCCGCCCTGCCGGCGAGAGGATCGGGGGGTTGTCGCTGAGCCGGCCGGGGCCGACCGGCTTGGCACGCCCGTCCTCGCCGACGGCGTGCTGGTAGGGCTGGTCGATCCGCCCGGCGGTGCCCATCGCCCCGAAGCCCAAGGCGGTCATCTTCAGCGGGGCGAAGACCTCGCGGCGGATGAGTTCCTGCCAGCCGGCGTCGGCGGCGTGCTCGGCGAGGGCGGCGGCGAGGGCGTAGCCGGCGTTGGAATAGCTGTACGTCTCGCCCGGCGGGGCCTTGGGGGGCACGGCGAGGATGCCGCGGGCGTACGTCAGCCGCTGCCGCCTGCCGCTGCCGCGCAGGCGGAAGTACCGCCCGAAGCTCACCCCGGGCGGCGCGTTGGCGACCACCGCCGCACGGTGGCGAAGCAGGTGCGTCAGCGTCGCCTCGCGGTAGCCGGGGTGCATCGCGCCGGCGACCTCCCGCGGCAGCCCGCCCGCCAGCGTCGTGTCCCACGCCAGCCGCCCCCTCTCGACGAGCCGGGCGATCAGCGTGGCGGTCATCGCCTTCGTGCACGAGCCGATGTGGAAAAGGTCCTCCCGCGTGACGGGCACGTCGCAGCCGGCCTTGCGGACGCCGACGGCACCGATCCCCGCCAGGCGCCCGCCGCGGACCATCGCCGCCGCCAGCGCGGGCACGCCCCGGCGGGCGCGGATCGGCCGGAGCAGCCCCTCGAGCCCCGCCGGCGCGTTCGGCTCGCCCGCCGAGGCCATGCTCGCCAGCAGCGTCAGAATGCCCATCGCCCGCCGAACGCAACGGAGCCCACGAACCCCGGCGGCAGCGACGCCGCTTTTCTTCGCCGACGGGGGGCGCCCGCACACCGGGGGCGTCGCGGCAAGCGTGCTCGCGTCGGGCGCGGAGGGGGCCCACGCCGCCCGCAAGGACGGCCATAGCCTTGTCGCACTCCACGGCAGTCGCCGCCAAATGTGGAGTGCGGCGGCAACGACGCCGCTTTTCTTCGCCGACGGGGGGCGGCTGCACAGCCGGGGCGTCGCGGCA
>CAYLPJ010000123.1:0-5825 GCA_964385465.1 uncultured Planctomycetaceae bacterium
CAAGAATAAACTTCGCAGACAGGCAATTATTGTGAAAGTACAGTGTCCACCGTACACCCGCCCCGGACACGGGGTGTCCAAGCGTAAAGCACTGACAATAAGTCACTTAGACGCGAACATATGGTCGTGTGTCCGGTGTCCGGCGGGGTGGACGGAAGTGGCACATGGGGGAGATGGCGCATGGAGCGGGCCGGGGCGGTTGGGAGCGCCCCGGCCCGGTGGTGGTCTCGTTGCCCGCGGCCGCGAGGGGCCGGCGTGTGTCAGAACTTGTAGATGAAGGAGGACTGGACGCGGATGCTGTCGCCGGCGGCCTGGTCGTAGTAGCGGGTCAGCCAGCGGGAGATCTCGACGCCGACGGAGGCGTTGGGGTTGATCTCGTAGATGGCGTTGCCGAAGATCGAGCTGTTGCAGGTGCGTGTGCTGGAGCTGATGAAGTCCTCGTCGTCGTTGCAGAGGAACTCGCCGGAGCAGCCGACGTTGAACCGCCAGCAATCCCAGGGCCCGAGGCTCAGTGCGAGCCAGCCGCCGGCGGACTGGACCTCTCGGACGTCGCGCCCGCTGTTGTGGACGAGGATGCCCTGGCCGATCCCGCCGAGGTAGGCGTCGAGGTCCTCGCCGGTGAAGCCCTCGGCCTTGATCGCCAGCCAGTCGGTGACCGGCAGGAGCAGGTCGATGTTGGCCGACCAGCTATCGACGTCGACGTGGCTGTCGGTCGAGTCGTAGTCGTACTCCTCCATGGCGTAGTGCCCGGAGACGCCGACGACGGTCTTGCGTCCGCCGAGGCCCGGGAAGCTGAGGCTGGCGCGGCCCTGAACGCCGGGGAATCCGGCATCCTCGCCGGTGTCGCCGGGGTCGAAGGTGCTGTCGTGGCCGATGGTTCGGGCGAGGGCCCCGGTGAGGGTCAGCTCGACGTCGGGGCAGAGCACGAAGCCCTGGGTGGCGCGGACCTGCGGGCGGCGGTAGCCGATGTTGCCCACCCACCACTGGACGGAGTAGTTGAGCGTCGAGGGGTTCAGCGGGGAGATCACGTCCCAGGTCTGGCCGGCGAGCACGCTGAAGCGTTTCTTGGGCCAGTCCAGCTTGAGGAAGGCGTGCCTCATGCGGGGCAGCGGGGTGTTCTCGCTGCTGCCGGAGTAGAAGTCGATCTCGACGAGCCCGGAGGTGCGGAAGTCCTCATCGCCGGGGCCGTTGACCTTCAGGCCCAGGCGGGTCTCGCGGGCGGTGAGGTTGAACGTGTGGTCGTTGCCGCGTCCCTCGTCGCTCTCGACCCACCGGGCGAAGTTGCCCGTATCCGTGCGGGCGGTGTCGATGGCGGCGTCGGCCTTGATCTTGCCGTAGAGCTGCACGTCGAGGTTGGCCCAGACGTTGTGGCGCGTGACGTCCCGCTTGGCGGCGTCCTTGGCGATGTCCTTGTGGACCTTCATGACCTCGCCGCGCTCGATGATGCCCTTCAGCCGGCGGTTCTCCGCCCGGGTGTCCTTGACCGTGTCGGTCAGCGAGCGGACCTGGTTCTCCAGGGCCTTGACGCGGTCGGCAAGCGCCTCGTCGCCGTCGGCGGCACGGACGGGCGCAACGGCCGCGAGGGCGGCGGCGAGCACAGCGAAAGCCAGCGGTATCCGGGGCATAGGGCGGTCTCCTCTTCGGTCCTTCGCCGGGCCGCCGGATACGCTGCCGACGGCGCGGCCGGGGTTCTCTGGGCGTGCGGCGGACGGGCAGGCCCGCGCGGGCGCCTTGTGAGGGTAGGTCGGCAGCGGGGCCCTCGTATCATGAAGTTTTTCTTGGGTTGGTCGGCGGCTCTGGCGGTTTGGGAGGCGCGAGCGGATCGCGGGATTTTGCGAAATACCCCCTTGCAATCCCCGGGAGAATCCCCGATAAGGCGTCGGTCGTAGTGACGGACGGCACGGCAGTTGCGGCTGAATTGGGCAGGCTCGGGCACTTCTCATCTCATCGCCCGGGCCGATCCGGCAGACGATGGGCACCGGTCCGCGGTGGAGTTCGCTCCCACCGGCGGCGGGCCCGCAGGAAAAGAGGACGCCTCGCCATGCTAGGGATTGAAGACCCGTTCGTGTGGATCGCCTACATCCTCTGTATCGCCAGCACGATCCTGTGCGTGATCTACGGCGCGATCTGCTGGAACCGCGGCGACGAACCCGCCGAGACCGAGGACATCACGTGGGCCAAGGAAGAGCAGAAGGTCGAGGAGGAGATGTAGGCCTCCCCGGCCCTGCCCGTCAGGTCGTCCCGTCGTTATCGCTCGCTCCAGGGAGACGCAAGACATGATCGCACAGTCATTGGGCGCGCCCGAGATCATCGTCGTCGTTCTGTACCTGCTGATCGTGGGGTACCTCGGCTGGCTCGGGTTTCACCGGACGAAGTCGGCGACGGACTACCTCGTCGCGGGGCGGAAGATTCACCCGTTCGTGATGGCTCTCAGCTACGGGGCGACGTTCATCTCGACCAGCGCGATCGTCGGCTTCGGCGGGGTGGCGGGCCTGTTCGGGATGAGCCTGCTGTGGCTGACGTTCCTGAACATCTTCGTGGGCATCTTCATCGCGTTCGTCTGCCTGGGCGGGCCTGCGCGGCACATGGGCCACCGGCTGGACGCCCACACGTTCCCGGAGCTTCTGGGTCGCCGGTACGGCAGCACGTTCATCCAGGTCTTCTCGGGGCTGGTGATCTTCCTGTTCATCCCGCTGTACGCCGCGGCGGTGCTGATCGGCGGGTGCGAGTTCATCGCCACGCAGTTCGGGATCACCTACCAGGTGGCGTTGCTGGTCTTCAGCGTGCTGATCGCGGCGTACGTGGTGATCGGCGGGCTCAAGGGCGTGATGTACACGGACGCCCTCCAGGGCTCGGTGATGTTCCTCGGCATGATCGTGCTGCTGCTGTTCACCTACACCAAGCTGGGCGGCGTGACCGAGGGGCACCAGGCGCTGACGGACCTCAAGACGCTGGTCCCGGGCAAGCTCAAGGCGATCGGGCACGAGGGCTGGACGGCCATGCCGCCGTTCGGCTGGGGCGAGGCGAAGTACAACCTCTGGTGGATCGTGGTCAGCACGATCACGCTGGGGGTGGGCATCGGCGTGCTGGCCCAGCCGCAGTTGGTGGTGCGGTTCATGACGGTGCAGTCGCGCAAGCAGCTCAACCGCGCGGTGCTGGTCGGCGGGGTGTTCATCCTGATCATGACCGGCGTGGCGTTCACGGTGGGCAGCCTGTCCAACGCGTACTTCGCGAAGTTCGGCCCGCAGCTCAAGGGGCGCGTGGTCAAGACGATCGACGCCGAGAAGCACCACGCGGTGCTGCAGTTGATGGCCCCCGGAGACGCCAACGCATGGGCGGACGTGCCGGGCAAGATGGCCCCGGTGGTGCTGTCGAACCCCGGCGGCGAGCCGCTGGCGACGGCGACGGTGGACGGCAACGCGGTGGACGTGGTGGCCGGGCGCACGATCTCGATCGTGCTGGCCAAGGGCAACGCCGGGCAGATCATCCCGACGTACATCACCTCGGCGCTGCCGGACTGGTTCGGGCTGGTGTTCCTGCTGACGCTGCTGGCGGCGGCGATGAGCACGCTGTCCAGCCAGTTCCACGCGGTGGGCACGAGCATTGGGCGGGACGTCTACGAGCAGGTGACCGGGCGGCACGGGCAGAGCATCGGCGTCACGCGGATCGGGATCATCATCGGCATCGTCATCGCGGTGCTGATCAGCCTGGAAGGGCGCGAGAGCACGATGATCGCGCGGGCGACGGCGATCTTCTTCGGCCTGTGCGCGTCGGCGTTCCTGCCGGCGTTCGTCGGGGGGCTGTTCTCCAAGCGGGTCACCCGCGCCGGGGCGGTGGCGTCGGTGCTGGTCGGCTTCGCGGTGACGGCGTTCTGGCTGCTGTTCGTCAAGGCCAAGGAGGCCTCGGCGATCGGGCTGGTGCAGAGGATCACCGACGGCAAGCCGAGCATCCTCGCCGGCGCGCCGGGCAACTGGCCGGTGGTCGACCCGATCGTGGTCGCCCTGCCGCTGAGCATCGCGGTGCTGATCGTCGTCTCGCTGATCACCAAGCCCCCCAGCGACGAGCACCTCGCCAAATGCTTCCACGGACACAAGATGGGAAAGTAATTTACGCAAGCGATCGGCCGCCGTCGGCCGATGACGGCGGTTGAGGGACCGGACAATCAGGAACACGAGCCAAGGGCAACGAGACCCGAGAGCAAGGAGCAAGAAAGCTATGGGTAGCAAGTCGACATGGATCATGGCCGTGGCGCTGGGCGTGCTGCTGCTGGCGCCGCTGGCGACGGCGGCCGAGGCCGGTGGCGAACGCGCCGGGTGCAACTGCATCTTCTGCCAGGCGAAGGAGTCCGTTCAGGAGGCCGCGCCGTGGCTGAAGCTGTTCGGCGACGTGCGGCTTCGCGAGATCGTGGCCCCCAACCTGCTGCTGGACGACGAGGACCGCCACTTCCAGCGGTTCCGCTTCCGCGCGGGCGCGACGGTGACGCCGGTGGAGAACCTGGACTTCAACTTCCGGATGGTCTACGAGATCCGGAACTTCTGCCAGCCGGACCGCAAGCTGCTGGTCCGCAACCAGTACTTCATCGACGACGTGACGACCAACGAGATCATCATCGACCGGCTGAACGTCACGTGGAGCAAGATCCTCGGGCTGCCGCTGAAGGCGGTCGTCGGCCGCCAGGACATCATCCTGGGCAACGGCTGGCTGGTGCTGGACGGCACGCCGCTTGACGGCTCGCGGACGATCTTCTTCGACGCCGCCCGGCTGACGCTGGACATGCCTGCGGCGAAGATGAAGGCCGACCTGATCTACATCACCAACCACGCCGACACGGACCGGTGGCTGACGCCGATGAACGATCAGGACTTCCACAACCACGAGCAGGACGAGCAGGGCGTGATCCTGTACCTGACCAACACCTGCCTGCCGAACACGCAGTTGGACGGGTACTTCATCTACAAGCACGACGAGCGCGTCCTCGGCGACGAGCCGGGCGACATCGCCCCCGGGCAGATGGCCCCCTGGCAGCAGGGCGCCCACTCGGACATCTACACCCTCGGCGGGCGTGCGACGCACAAGTTCGACGACCACTGGTCGGCCCGCGGCGAGTTCGCCTGGCAGTTCGGCAGCAAGAACCTCTTCCCCATGGACGTCCGCCAGGACCTCTGCGCGTGGGGCTTCAACAGCCGCGTGACCTACGCCTTCGCCGACGAGCTCCAGAACGAGCTGCACGCCGGCTACGAGTTCCTCTCCGGCGAGGAAGGCGCCAACGGCGACCGCTCCAGCCAGTTCGACCCGCTGTGGGGCCGCTGGCCTCAGTTCAGCGAGCTGTACGTCTACCCCGTCGCCCTGGAGAACCGCCCGGGCGAGACGACCAACATGCACCGGATCAACCTCGGATGGTCCTGCGTGCCCTGCGACCCGCTGAAGCTGGGGGTGGACTACCACGTGCTGTTCTCGCACCACAACGCCTACGGCACCTCCCGCAGCCGCGGCGGGCGGATCTTCACCGACGACGGCTCCTGCCGCGGGCAACTGCTGGTCGGCAAGCTGACCTACAAGTTCAACAAGCACGTCAGCGGGCACCTGCTCGGCGAGCTGTTCTTCCCGGGCGACTTCTACAGCGACAACTACAACGACGTCGCCGCCTTCCTCCGCTACGAGCTGATGTTCACCTGGTAGCCGCCCCGCGACGACGACCCCTGCGACGCACCCCCGGGGCCGCTTGGCAGACGCCGAGCGGCCCCGGCTCGTTCCCGGCCGGCGGCGCCCCCCGTGTGCGACATTTTTGGGTGGCGCAGCCCAAGTCCTTGTGATAACGTGACTTA
>CAYLPJ010000124.1:0-5697 GCA_964385465.1 uncultured Planctomycetaceae bacterium
GGAATGCCCACTGGTCTTCGTACGGCTGAAGGCCCTCATCGAGGAATTCGCTGTTTCCGTGCTCGCGCGGGCCCTTCTGGAGCGGCAGCG
Organism: uncultured Planctomycetaceae bacterium; assembly: GCA_964385465.1. Classification (GTDB taxonomy): domain Bacteria; phylum Planctomycetota; class Phycisphaerae; order SM23-33; family SM23-33; genus CAYLPJ01. The sequence goes on from CAYLPJ010000124.1 coordinate 91, forward strand.
CGATCAGGTTCCCGAAGCCGCCCATCGGCAACGTGTCCTGATTGGGAAAAAACCGGTCGTAAGAATCCAGCCCGATGTCAGGTCGGCGCTCCATCGTCTCGGTCAGGATGTGCGCGCCGAGCTTTCTCGCCAGGGCCGCTGGGACGGCCTGAGCGAAGAACACCCAGACGTGCCCGCCATTGCCGCTGCGGGACCGCTCCAGCGCGACCGGCAAGCCCGTTTGGCGGCAGGTCTCCAGGAAAGCCCACACATCCTTCTGCCAGCTCTCTTTGTCGAAGTCGGCGGCGAGAAAGAAGCACGTCTCGTCCTGAAGCATCGGATAGACGCCCATGACGAAGTCCCGCCCTGAATCGTCCCGGCCGGAGAGGTGCCAGCGGATCACATCATCCGTAACCGCCAGAAACCGGCGGTTGGGGCATTCCGCACACTTGACGGATCGCTTGTCGCACAGATCTCTGGCCCATTCGTTGGCACATGCGGGCGCGTACCCGCTCCTGCCTGTCTTGCGGCTCTCGAAACGGCGCGGGTAGACATCCTCGCGCCCTCGAAACAGCGAGCGGAACAGGGCAATCTTCGCCTCGGGCGCGGATTGATGGTTCACCTTGGTGAATTGATCTGCCTGGCCGGCATCTTCAATCATCCGCATCCCCCTGACGAGGGGCGGGATCAATGCGGAGATGCGATGATCCGACATCGAGGGCTTCTTCGGGCGTGCCGATGAACTCGCCGGAGCGGAACACGCAGGGCTTGTAGCGGTCGTTGCTGTAGGTGTAGTAGGCCAGGCTCCAGCGGTCCTCCATGCCGAAGTATCGCAGGCGGACCAGATGGACGGGATTCCGCCTAAGGCGCTCGATCGTCTCCTCGCGCGTCTCGCCCCAGTGCTTCGGCGGCCAGCCCTTGGGCACATCCGGCTGTACGTACGCGTCCATGTAGCAAAACGCCCCGCGAAAACGAATGTCCAGCGAGGTATAACGGCCGGCATAGTGCTTCTCCGCGTGGGCCAGGATTCGCCCGCGTGTGCGCTTGCGCACGTCTTCGGGAATTTTCGTTCCGCCGGAATGGGGATTGAACCCCCAAGGCATTCTGTCACCTCCAGAGAGAAACAGGGCCTGCCACGATCAAGGACCGCAGCACTTCTTGTATTTCCTGCCACTGCCGCAAGGACAGGCCTCGTTTCGGCCGACTTTGTCGTCCGACCGTATCGTTGCGGAGTCGTCATGACGTGCCTTGGGGCCGGACTTGCCGCCCGTGTCGGAAATGGGCGGCAACAGGCTCGGAAATGCTCTAGCCCGGGCCAGCACCTCTGGCACAAGTCCTAACCCTTCGACGCCCAGTTCCTGGCGTACGCTGTTCCAGTTCCCGTTGACGGAAATGTCCACACGATTGGCGGCATGTGCCCGCTCAATCAGTTCCGCCGCGTCGACCGCTTCCAGATCGAGCAGACCGCTGATGATGAATGCATTGACGGTCTCGTCCGTATCTTGGAATTGCGACAGCGTATCACACAGACCCTTCAGGGCATCGTCACGCACCTCTGGATGGCGGCCCGCCAGTTCTTTCAGGGCACCGGCGGCGGCAACACGTGCGAAAACCTCATGCTCATCATTCGCCAGATATCCGGTGAGAGGCTCCAACGCATCCGGCCCTATCCACGCAAAGACATGCGGAAACTCCTCCAGGTACCAGTCGTCCCCTCCCTTGTCCAGTTGATCCATCAGGTTCAAGAGCGGGTGGATTGCCTGCACCGCCCGCAACTGTGCCAAGCACCGCCAGGCGTGAATCGGCGCATAGCCCGCCACGAAATCCTTATCATCCGGCCAGTCGATCGGCTCGGCCCACTCAGATGCAATCGTCACGAGCTCCGGAATCTCGGAAGCGGTGACGGCAACTTGGGCAATGTAATCGACCTCGCCAGTTTCCCATCGCCAAGTCTTTCGGGGATCGCCGAACTGTTCCAGTCGACTTCGAAGGGTCGCATCCACTGATTTCATAGTCGAGTTTTCTACTGAAATGTCTACCAGGCCGCAATGACGAATTAGCAGACACGGGGGCTGCAATATGCCAACCTCGCACACGAGCTGTTGCGGCGCATTCGGCTTGGTCGAGCGGTTTGCCGTTGCCCTTGCATGAGCTGCCATGTCGTTTCGAACCCGGTTTAGCCCAAAATGCGGCGTCTGCGGCATGTAATTCTATGTCAACGGGTTGCGTAGCCTTGGACGCGCGGGGGGGTTGACCAAGCCAAACAGAGATTTCGGGGCGACAGAGAGAGACCCGGGGCCGAAACGGGGCGTTTGGGGGTGGGGCGCGTCCAAGCGTGCGGCCGGACCGCACCGTGCACGGCTCGCAGACTCCTTTGAATACTGGCCGAAAACGCGACGGCCTGCCGGGGTGTCGGCGGGCCATCCGGTGCGCGATGCGTTTTGCTCCGAGGAGCACAAGTGGGCCCTGTAGGATTCGAACCTACGACCAAGGGATTATGAGTCCCCTGCTCTAACCGCTGAGCTAAGGGCCCGGGGTCCTCGGCACGCGGGAGGTCGGGTCGCCTTGGCGGGCGAGGGGCGGCCGGGGAACTCGGCACAATGAGTCTAGACCCGCGCCCGCCAGGGGTCAAGGTGGCAACAGGGATCAACCGTCGTCGGACGGGCGGGGCCCGCGGTGTGTCGGTTCTGTCCACCCCCCGCAACACGTGGACACAACGGGGATCGGTATATGTAAGTCTTTTTGTGTATTGTGTTTGCAGGTTGGATATTCCTGTCCACCGGGTTTGTAAGGTTTACACCTTATGCACGGGGGAGCCGGACCGTGGCGGGCGGGCCGGCGCGGCGGGTCGGCTGGGTGTTTGCCTTGCGGGGCGGTTGCGGGCATACTGGCGGGGGGTGGTTCGGGCAAGGCGCCGGTGCGGACGGCGCGGACCGAGCGTCGCGTCCGTCGGCTCCGCAGCCGAGCCCGGCCGCGCTCCACGGAAGGACAATGTATGAACGCGAACCAGGTCTGTCGTGCAGCGTTGGTCGCGGGGGTGCTGGCGGGGGGCGCGTGGCGGCCCGGATCGCCGCGCCCGGCTGCCGCGGCCGATGTGGCGGAGGCGGCGCCGGCGCCCGCAGCGGCGCCCGCGCCGACGGAGCACGAGTCGTTGGCGGTCGCCAGACGGGTGGCGGCGAAGGGGCTCGGCGAGGTCGCCAGGGGCCACTATACGCATGTGTTGCTGCTCCAGGCACTTGCGGAGTTGTACCGGGCCAGCGGGGACCCGTGCGATCTGCAATTGGCCCGCCGCCACCTGATGCCCACCGCCACCGGCAAGAGGGCATTCGGCGGCAATTTCCTGACCTACCGCTGCGGCGGCAACGGGGCGGCCATCCTGCTTCGGACGGGCCACCTCCCCGAGGCTTCCCAGCAAGTAAAGGCCACCGCGGAGCTTACACACGAGAAGTCCCCCCGCAGCAGCGAGGGGATCATCACCGCCCCCTGGTGCGTCAAGGGCGACAAGGTCTTCATCGACACCGCCTTCGCCGTCACGCCGTTCCTCGTCACGGCCGGGCTGCACTTCGACGACCCCGCCTGGGTGCGGGATGGCTTCGAGCACACGGCCAAGCTCTACAACGTCCTCTCGGATGCCGAGACCGGCCTCGTCCACCAGGGGCGGGGCTTCACGGGCAAGACACCGATCTCCCCTGTGTATTGGTCGCGCGGCAACGGTTGGGGGCTGGTGGCCCTGGCCGCGATGGTGGACTACCTGCCCGACGGCGAGATGCTCGACCGCTCGCGGGAGCTGCTGCGGGACCACCTGGTGGCCTGCCTGAAAGTCCAGGATGATCGCGGTATGTGGCGGCAGGTCATGGACTTGCACACGGACGCGTCCTACGTGGAGACTTCCGGCACGGGGATGATCCTCTACGCCCTCGCCACCGCCATCGAGCACGGCGTGCTGCCGCCGGCCCGCAAACGCGATCTCACCCGCGGCCTGGCCGGCTACTTGGCCTACATCGGCCCGGACGGCTCGGTCAGCCACACCTGCCGGGGCTGCCTCTGCCCGGGTGACGGCACGGCGAGGCCGTATCTCGCCAAGCGATGGAAGCTCAACGATACCCACGCCTTCGGCCCGGCCGTGCTGGCCTTTGCCAAGGCGCACAAGGTCGGCATCACCCGCGTGCGGGGCAGACTCGGTTCGCGCATGCCCGGGCATGCCCGCAGACTGCGCACCGCCGCCGCAGACGACAAGGAGGACGCCATGTCGCAGACGCCCGCCGCAGGCCGGTACCGCGTCGAGCGGCTCGCCGGGGGCAAGCCCGTCATCACCCGGCGGATGTTCGCCGACGCCGGCCACGACCGCCTCGGGAGCAACATCAACGGCCCGTCGGTCATCCGCGTGCCGGATTGGATCCCCCCCGCCCGCCGTGCGAACCCCAAAGCCCGATATTACCTGTACTTCGCTCACCACCATGGCCGATTCATCCGCATGGCGTGGGCGGTGAACGTCGCCGGGCCTTACACGCTCCATGGCCTCGACGGCCCCGACGCAGACGGCGCCCGCGGCGTCCTGGCTCTCGGTCCCGACGGCCGCATCGATCTCGCCCACGGTCTGGCCCTGAAAGGCCATATCGCCAGCCCGGACGTGCACGTGGACGGCGAGAACCGGCGGATCAGGATGTATTTTCACGGCCCGGCCGACCACCGCGGCTCGAACGTGGGGCAGAAATCGTTCGCCGCCCAGTCGGCCGACGGCCTGGACTTCAACGCCGGCATCGAGCCGGTCATCCTGGGCTTGGCGTACTTCCGCGTGTTCGACTACGGCGGCGCGACCTACGCGATCGCTTCCCGCGGCGCCCTCTACAAGGCCCCGCCCGAGCCATTCACGCCGCCGGGCGGCTTCGACTTCCGCGGGGAGCTGTGGCATCGGGAGGGCGGGGGGAACAACGACAACCCCTTCCAGCACGACCTCGACCGCGATCCTGCGCGCGACCCGACCGGGCGGCTGCGTCACTCGGCCGTCCGGGTGGCCGGCGAGGTCCTGGAGGTCTTTCACAGCCGCGTCGGCGACCGTCCCGAGCGGGTCCTGCTGACGACCGTGGACCTGACCGCCGGGGCCTTCACGCGGTGGGACCCGACCTATCCTCCGGCGGAGATCCTCCGGCCGGAGCTGGAGTGGGAAGGCGCGGCCCTGCCGCTGAAGCCTTCCACCGGCGGCTCGGCTGCGGGCGTCCGCCAGCTGCGCGACCCGTACGTCTTCGAGGACGCCGACGGCCGACTCTACCTCTTCTACACCGGCGCCGGCGAAGAGGCCATCGGCGTCGTCCGCCTGGTGCCCAATCGCTGACGCCGGCGAGAGGGTCGCATCGAGACGCGGTGCGGCCGGCGTGTGCGCGCTTGCCGCGACGAGCTCGGTGTGTAGTCGGCCGCGATCCGCGAAGAAACCGCCGCCCCGGCCGATGCCCTCCAGGCGCAACTACGCGCCCTGTGGAGTGCGGCGGCAACGACGCCGCTTTCGAGTGGGGCGCGGGGCCCCTTCGGCGCCCGCCGTCGGCACGCTTGCCGCGATGGGCTCGGTGTGTAAGCGGCCGCCGTCGGCGAAGAACCCGCCGCCCCGGCCGTCGCCCTCCAGACGCAGCTACG
>CAYLPJ010000125.1:0-5395 GCA_964385465.1 uncultured Planctomycetaceae bacterium
GTCCAGCGTGACGGTCTGGCTGGTCAGGCTCGACCCGTCGTTGAAGTAGACGAAGCTGGTGCTGCCGCTCTTGTTGCGTTCGATGGCCAGGCCGGTGCTGCTGATGTTGCCCAGCACGGTCGTGTTTCCGTTCCACTCGGAGTCCTCGGTGGTGTCGAGATGGAGCGTACCGCTTCCTGCGAAGTCGCCGATGTAGGTGAGGTTGCTGCCGTCGGAGTTGATGTGCCCGTCGCCTTCGACGGTTCCGCCGACGGTGATGGAGATGAGGTCGCCCTCGGCGAGGAACATCCAGGAGTTGGGCTCGAGGCGGACGTTGTTGGCGACGAAGTGTCCGTCGACGCCTCCGGCGACCTCGCCCTCGCGGGTGCGGACCCACATGTAGGAGTTCTCGAGCACGCGGAGCTCGCCGGCGAACTCGCTGGTCAGGGCGTTGTTGGGGTCGTCGTTGACGTAGAACGCGGCGACGCTGTGGTTGGTGCGGTTGTAGGCCCCGGGCGCGTCGCCGGTGCCGACCTCGAAGTCGAGCCCGCCGCCCCACGCGCCGCCGTTCTGCCCGACGCGGAAGTTGATGCTCCCGCCGTCGTCGGAGTTGCCGGCGAAGCGGATCGTGCCCTGCTGATCCTCGGTGATCGTCGGCCCGTCGCCGTCGAGGATGTCCAGCCGCGCGCCGTTGAGGTCCCAGCCCTCGTCGTCGCGGACATCCATCGGGTCGCTGTTGTCGTAGATCACGTGGAGGTTGGCGTCCCACGCGCCGTCGAAGACGAGGCGCTTGTTGCCGACGACCTCGAGGACCTGCCCCGGCTCGCTGGTGACGATCTGCCCGACGCGGGCACCCCATGTGCCGTCGTCCCATGCCGCCAGGCGGGCGTTGCCTTGCAGCATGGTGACCGTCTCGATGGCCAGGTCCGGCCCGTCGCGGTCGATCCGAAGGACGGAATTGGCCTCGAGGGCGATGTCCGGGAAGATCACGCCGCCGTCAATGCCGCCGACGTCGTTGCCGTCCCGGATGGACTGGACCTTGCCCTGGGAGTCCGCCGCGACGGTGATCGGGCTGAGCAGCTTGTTGACGTTCGTGCCGTTGGCGTCGGCCGGGTCGGCGACCGCCAGCTTGATCCCGCCGTCGGCCAGTCGGAAGGGCAGGGCGTCGCCCCAGCCGTTCTCGCCGGTGTTGGAGTCGAGGCCGCTGCCGTGGTAGATCTCCATGGTGCTGTCGGTCAGCATGACGGCCCCGGCGCCGGGATCGACGTCCAGGCGGTTCTGGTAGCCCGACCGGATGTCCATGGTGTGGCCGTTGAGGGCGAAGCCCTCGACCATTCGCACGCTGCCGGGTCCGAGGTGGCCCCGGACGACGATGGTGCCCAGGCTGTATCCGTTGCCGTTGATCGGCCCGAACAGCACGCCGCGGGCGCTGCCGGTCACGGACTCGAGGATGAGGTTCGCGTCGGCGCCGACGGCCGGGTCGAGGGCGATCTCGCCGATGCGGATCACGTCGGACGTGCCGTCGCCGATCTGGAACTCGGTGTTCTGCCCGGCGACGGTGATCTTGTCGAACGTCGCGAACAGGGCGTCTTCCCAGAGCGCGCCGTCCTGGTCGTCGATGTTGAGCTCGAACCGGGCGTTGTCCCGCAGGACCAGCTCGCTGATGCGAACCTCGCCGCCGGGGGAGTTGGCGTCGCGGACGCCGACGTCCACGTTGGCCGGGATGGTCGCGTTGGCGTCGGCGATGAGCGTCGCGTCCAGCCAGGTCCGCGTCCGGCTGCCCGCCAGCATGTCGATGTCCACGTTCAGGCGCGACTGGTCGCCGAAGACCACCGTCCCGCCGCTGAGGATGGCCGGGTCGTTCGGTGTCGCGGCCGCGTTGAACTCGATCGACAGGTCCGGGTTATGCCCGGTCTCATCGCTGAGGATGATGGTCCCGTCGCCGGGGTCGGCAAGCATCTGCACGTTGCCGTGGACTGTCTTCAGCGTCCCGCCGTTGAGCTTGAAGCCGTCGGGGTCGAAGCCGAGGTCAACGCCGTTAAGGCCCAGGGCCGGGTCGGCCTGCGTGGTCAGGACGATCTTCTCGCTGTCCTGCCAGTCGAGGGTGAGGCCGGCGTCGAAGCTGCCGAACAGCCACAGGGCGTGATCGCCGGTGCCGGTCACCACGGCCGGGGCGGAGGAGGTCAGGGCGCCGGGGAAGGTCCCTTCGTCGCCTCTGTGGAGGGCGGCGTTGCCGTCGAAGGTCGCATCGACGAGCGTCTTGCGGCCATCGTCGGTCGCGAGCACGAGCGCCCCGCCGTCCTCGACGGTGACGTTGGTGAAGTGTCCCCAGGAGCCGACGCTGGTGCCGCCGGGCCCGTTGGCGTCGCTGTCGGCGAGGGTTCCGCCGGCGGCGAGCCGGGCGACCCCGCCGTCATGCACCTGCACGTTGAGGGGCACCTCGACGATCATCGGCTGGTTCGGCGTGCCGTTGTCCCCGTTGTCCAGCGAGACGTTCAGCTCGCCGGAACCGGAGAAGCCGAAGACGGTGTTGGCGTCGTCGCCGGTCCACGCGCCGGTGCCGTCGGGGTTGCCCGGCAGGGTCAGCGCGCCGTTGACGAAGTTCACGTCCACGCGCCCGGCCGCGTCGCCCAGGGCGCCGTGGAGCACGTGGGCCATCGTGGCCTCGCCGGCCTCGCCGATCGTCCACACGCGGTTTCCGCCGGTGGAGAGGACGTCGCGGAGGTCGAAATCGTCGCTGTCGCCGTTGCCGGTGGTCCGGTGGCTGGTGGCGGCGTTGCCGTCGAGCTTCAGGTCGGCGAGGTTGTTCATCCAGTCGCCGTCCATGCTGAGCACGGCGCCTTCCTCGAGCGTCAGGTCGGCGAAGAAGGCGTTGTAGGTGCCCGTACCGCCGTCGATGTTCCGCAGCGTGCGGATGGTGAAGTTCGACGATCGGTTGGGGTCGCTGGCCTCGACGCGGATGGGATGCCGGATGATGAACGCGTTGGCGTCGCCGTACCACGCCAGCGGCTCGTTGGCCTCGGTGACGGAGAGCTGGAGGTGCCCGCCGTCACCCAGGGCGATCTCGTCGGCGATGCGGAGGTTCGGGTCGGTCGTCGTCCATGCGGTGGTGAACTCCGGCTCGCCGAAGACCCAGAGCAACTCGCCGTTCCACTGGATGCTCCCGGCGATCGATCGGTTGCCGTCGGCATTGAGCGCCCGCAGCTTCTTGAAGACGAGCTCGCCCTCGCCGCTGCCGTAGACGTTCTCGGCATGGAAGGCGTTTTGGATGCCCTCGATGACCAGCCGGCCGGTGTCCTCGACGATGAGGTCCTCGACGATCATCGTGCGGATCAGGCCGTCGTCGGTGGCGTCACCCGTGCCGTCCTCGCCGAGGACGATCCGCGTCTCGCCGCTGGTGACGGTCATGTCGGCGGCGATCAGCGGGGCCAGCACGCGCACCGTGCCGGTCATGTCGCGACGCACGCGATCGGGGTTGTTGTTGCCGATCACCGTCGTCATCTGCTCGTCGTTGCCGAAGACGAGGTTCATGGCGAAGTCGTCGTTGGGGTCGTTCGGGTCGCCCTCGACGCGCAGGTCCACCGGGTCCCACATGGTGAACGTCCGCCCGTCCGGGGCCGCGATGCCCGCCGTGTGGCCGACGTTGGCGTCGGTCGCGGCGCGGACGCCGAGGCCCCCGGCGATCTCCCCGCCGCCGCCGGCGCGGCTGATCAGGTACGAGCCGTCACCCAGCCGCAGGGGCTGGAGCTCGAACGTATTCTCGCTCTGCGTGTCCTGGATGAACGTGATGCCCTTCTGCCCGTTGGGCCAGTTGTGGCCTTCCGGGCGGACGTTGTCGTAGCTCCAGGCCACCGCCGAGCCGGGGCGGAACTCGATCGTCACGCCCTCGGTCATGCGGTCCCACTTGTTCGTCCACACCATCCCGCCGTCCTCGACGATCAGCGTGCCCTCGGTCAGCCGGTCCTCGTCGGCGGACAGCACCAACTGCGCGTCCTCGCCGATCACCAGCGTGGCGTTGGGGTCCAGCGCGGTCTGCGACCGCAGGTCGACCCGGCCGTTGGTGGCGTAGAGGGTCTGGCTGTCGCCGACGGCGCCGCCGGCGAGGACCAGGATGCGGTCGGCCCAGGTGTCCTCGCCGCCGTCGCGCCGCATCACCGTCCACGTGCCGGAGGGGTTCTCGTTGATGTTCACCCGCCCGGCGCCCCACAGCCGCACGCCGATGTCGGTGTTCGACGTGACGAAGTTGGAGTCGGTGTCGAGGTGGATGTGCTCGTGGTTGACGGCGATGGGGATGCCGGCGCCCTCGATGTCGATGATCGTGCCCTCGAACGTCCGCCCGGTCTCCCAGACGTCGTGGTCCTCGCGGTCCCAGACGCCGAAGGCGGCGCCGGAGTAGATGTCGTCGGTGGTGTTGGCGTCGCCGTCGTCGCCGACGCGGATGACGGCCGGGTCCAGCCCGCCGCCGTACAGCGGCGTCAGCAGGCGTGCGGCGCCGAGCTCGTCGGTGGTCGGCTCGACCGTGCCGTCGAAGACGGCCCCGTCGGCGAGCACGACGTCGGTGTTGGCGTCGGCGAGGCCCGCGCCGCGCATGGTCAGGCCGGCGGTGTCGCCGCTGAGCAGGCCGTTGGCGGCGACGGTGATCTGCGGCACGGACGCCTGGGCGGCGTCGAGGTCCAGCCAGCCGCGGTCGCCCACGGTGAAGGGCGTCATCGTCGAGAGGCTGTCGGCCCCGGTGACGGTCAGGCGCCCGCGCGTGGCGAGGGTCGTGGCGTTGGCATCCACGCTCAGCCGCCCGTCGAGGAACATTCGCCCGCCGGTGACGGCCAGGGCGTTGGCGTCGGCGTCGCCGTGGACGGTCAGGTCGCCGTTGGTGATCGTCACGCCGGCGCCGCCGGTGGTCGAGAGGTTCCCGTCCACCGTCGTGACGCCCTCGTGGACGTTCATGGCCGAGAGGATGTTCAGGTCGGCGCCGAAGTCCGCCGTGCCCTCGTAGATGTCCAGCGTGCCGATGGTCGCGTCGTCGTCGGCCTGGACCTCGGCGAGGCTGTGGACCAGCAGGGAATTGGCGACAAGGGTCTTGCGGGCGATCAGCCCGGAGTTGACCGTCATGTGGACCTCGATGTCCGCGCCGGGCAGGTCGATGACGTCGTTGGCCTCCAGCACGCCGTCGAGGATGTCGATGCGTGCGGTGTCGGTCAGCGCGTTGGCGACCCACAGCGTGCCCGTGCCCTCCACCGTCGTCGTGCCGGTCCACGCGGCGTCGCCGTCGAGGCTCACGCGCCCGTGCCCGGCCTTGACCAGGTTGCCATTGCCGTCGATCGTCCCGGTCATCCGCAGGTCGTAGTCGTCCTCGCTGCGAAGCGTCAGCGTCAGGCCGTCGGTGTTCGCGTCGTTGGGGCGGATCACCGTCACGGGG
>CAYLPJ010000126.1:0-5332 GCA_964385465.1 uncultured Planctomycetaceae bacterium
GACCCAGTCGACGGGCGGGCAATCTTCCAGCTCCATCCACTGGTCGAGTTCCTGAAGCAGCCGCAGGATGTCGTCTCGTGTCATTTCCATGGCCACGATCCTACGCGGTCTCTCTTCTATCGGCAAGAAAAAGTAGAACCTTGCGTTCCATAAAGTGGAACCATCGAGTCTACTTCTGTCTCTGTTCGGCTCTCTACCTCATGACGAGAGCACGGGGTCCGGTCTTCAAAATTCAATTTTGACGTCCGATATCCCGGCCAGCAATATTGTTCAAGGCTCGAATCGAGGTGAATCAGGGCCTCATGGCGCCAGCCAGAATTGAATATTGAAGACCGGACCCCGCTTGGCCTCCGCGCGGCCGTGGAGGCTGGGGCGAAGCTGGTGATCAACAGCGACGCCCACGAAGCCGGCGGCCTGGACGCGATGCGTCGGGGCGTCGTCACCGCCCGCCGCGGCTGGGCGACGGCGGCGCCGCGATCTCGTCCCGAATCTGGCTGCGACGGTCGTCCGCGCCAACATTCCAGGCAGCGGTCTTCTCCCAAGGAGCGCATCCCGACGGCCAGCGATGCGATGCGAGCCTGGCCGGCATCCCGCACAAGGGCGAAGCCGGGCGCCCATGCGCCACTTCGAACCGGGTTTGACGGCCCGTGCCCATACCCGCGCCACTCATCGCCCATGCCTGTTGGCGGCACGGAGCCAAATGGGATACACTCTCTTTCATGCTGCGCGGCGGGGCCGGTTTGAGCGCTTCACGCGATGAGAGATCAAGATGAAAGCGAGTTTCCCATGAACGACCTGCCCACCTCCAGGATATGCCCCGCTCCCAGGTCGATCTTCCTTCTGGCGAGCTTGGCTTGTGTCGGCGTCGCTCAGGCGGCCGACTGGCCGTGTTACCGTGCGGACGCCGCAAGGTCGGCGACCTCCGCCGAAGCGATCGAGCTTCCACTGGGAATGAGTTGGCGCTACCAGCCCGCCCAAGGCCCGCGGCCGGCGTGGCCGGACCCCGTCAACGAGCCGCACGTGATGGACTTCGACGCGGCCTTCCAGCCGGTGGTGGCCGGGGGCATGGTCCTGTTCGGCTCTTCGGCCGATGACTGCGTTCGCGCGCTGGATCTCGCTACGGGGACGCTGGAATGGCGTTTCGTGACCGGCGGCCCCGTTCGCTTTGCGCCGGCGGTTTCCAATGGCGCGTTGTACGTGACCTCCGATGACGGCTGGCTGTACTGCCTGGACCTCGCAACGGGCCGCGAAAGATGGACGTTCCATGCCGCGCTGAACGACCGTCGCGTGGTGGGAAACAAGCGACTGATCTCACGCTGGCCTCTGCGCAGCGGCGTCCTCGTCGAGGACGGAGTGGCATACGTCGCGGCGGGCATGTGGCCGTCCGAAGGCGCATTCGTCTATGCCGTCGACGCCCGCACGGGCAAGCAGCTCTGGATCAACGACACCAGCGCGGTCTCGTACCGCAACCAACCGCACTGGACCGCCGCCGCCCTCACCGGGCTGGCGCCGCAGGGCTACCTGGCGGTCACGGGCGATGCCCTTCTGGTCCCCACCGGGCGAGGGGTCCCCGGCTGCTATGATCGCCGAAGCGGCGAGCTGCGCCATCTTGACACGTCGGGGTTCCTCAGGCGAACCGGCGCATGGGTCGCGGTGGACACGGCTCACGGGGCCTATCTGAGCGGTTACGGCAAACGCAGTGAATGGCGGTGGGTCGCAAGCGGACGGCCCGTTCCGAAAGACCGGGTCGGGGGCCTCGCCGTTGTCCCGCCGCGCCGGGCCCGCGCGGGCGACGTGACGATCCACGGCGCTGACGGCGCCGTGGTCGCCATCGATGCCCGCGGCGACGAAGTGTGGCGGCAGGCCCTCGAGGGCGAAGCGCGGGGACTGGCCATCGCCGACGGACGGCTCGTCGTGTCCACCTCGACCGGTCTGCTCTACTGCTTCGCGCCCGCACAGGCCGCTGAAACCGCCCCACGCATCAAGAAGGAGACGCCGACCGCACTCGATGATCCGCCCGACGACGCGATGGCACGGGAGATCGTCGCCGTGGCGCACAGCCATCGCTTGAACAGGGGATACGCACTCGTAGCCGGAGCGGTCGACAGTCGCATGGCAGCGCAGGTGGCATCCCGTCTCGCCGCCGCGACGGAGCTTCACGTCATCATCGTCGCGGAGGAGTCATCGCAAATCGCCGAGATCCGCAACGACTTGCTGGATCACACGGCACTGCATGGCACGCGGATCGCCGTCGTCGAGCCCGGGAGTCTGTCCCGCCGCGCCCTGCCACCATATTTCGCCAACTTGATAGCGATCACCGGGCCGTTGGCCGCCGCCGCCCAGAAGGACCTGTATCGGGTCCTCCGCCCATGCGGGGGCGTGATGACCATGCCGGGGCTGTCCGGCGACCGGCGGAGGGCCTTGGTCAACGCGGCAGGAGTGCCCGCCAGGGAAGCGCCGTCACCGGACAACCCGACACTGGTGGTGCGCGGCAAGCTCGAAGACGCGTTCGACTGGGACTCCGCGGTCACGTGCGACCGGCGAGTCAAGTGGCCGCTGGAGCTGCTCTGGTTCGGCGAGCCGGGACCGGCGGAAATGGCGGACCGCCACTTGGGACCACCCATGCCGATTGCAGCCAACGGGCGCATCCTGGCGGTCGGGGAACACTGTGTCTTCTGCCTCGACGCGTACAACGGCACGCTGCTATGGAGGCGCGACGTGCCGGGCGCCTTCGCGCCGCCGCTTCCCACGCTGAAGAACCTGGCCGGCGACGATGAGAGCGTCTACATGGATTTCGGCGACGTCGCCTACCAGCTCGATGCGCAGACGGGGGCGCAGCAGAAAGTGTACGGCGAATTCAAGGTGCCCAAGCGTTTTGCGCTGGCCTCCCGGCTGGTCTTCGACGTCCCGGACGCCCCCGTGCCGGCGCGGATCGCCATGGAGAAGACGGAGGCCGGCCTGACAGTCGCCATGACGGTCGATCGGACGGACTTCGAGGACCATGATGGATGGGAGCTGTATTTTGACTTCCGTCCGGCGGACCGTCGGATGAATCTCTACGAGCCCGGCGCCTTCCAGCTTGCCATCCAGACGAAGACCGCACAACTGCGCCCCGTGGTGTTCGTGGAGACCAACGGAGCGTGGGACCGGGAATTCGCCAGACGAAACCGCGAGAGCTGGGGCGGATCGAAGCTGCGGCCCGGTGTCGGCCCGGTCCACCCCAAGGTCTCGCTCGACGCCCGCCGGACCGACAACGCCACCACCGTGGTCATGAAGATGCCCTGGGATGAGATCCGCCGGGTCGCCGGCCGGGATCCCGAGGAGTTCGCCTTTGCGGGCACGCTGCTCTGCACGGGCCCGCGGCCCAGCACCAAGACGGTGACGCTGCGCGCCAGAAGGCGCCTTCCACCGGGCCCCCCGGGGCCCATGGTCCCAAGTTGGAGTCGAACCCATCTGTTCGGTGATGATTATGCCGGCGTCTTCAACAACGGGTGGGCCATCTTCGCACTCGACGACGAACCTGCGGCGCCCCACCGTGCCTCCCGCCCGGTCGCCAAGCGGTCTGAGCTTCCCGAACGGGCCCTCCGGTGGGGCCGCATGCCGTCGCGGCCGGGCAAGACCGCGGACAGCGGCGCGAAGTGGCCCACGTACATCGCGACCCGCACGCACCCGCTTTTCAGGACACAGTCCTCGAAGAGATACACGCGTGCGTACGGCTGCGGGGGCGTCATCTCCTCGGCCTCGATGGACTTCTTCCGCTCGGGCACGATCGGTTTCTATGACTACGCCGACGATAGCGGCGTGCGCAACTTCGGCGGCGTCAAGCCCTCCTGCGGGGACCCCGGCAGCATGATACCCGCCCTCGGCGTGCTGGTGGCCATCGAAGGCAGCTCCTACTGCGTCTGCTCCTACAACTTCCAGACGTCGCTGGCTCTCGCGCCCGCCCTGCGCCGACGCAACGAGGATTGGGCCGCCTTCAACGACAAGGCCGAGGCGGGAACGCCCATAAAGCAGTTTCACATCAACCTGGGCGCCCCGGGGGACCGGCGGGACGACCGGGGCACGCTGTGGCTGAACTACCCGCGCCCCGCGTCCAGTATCCTCTGGAACCCGCTGGCCCTTCCCTTCCCCGTACGGGTCGCCGGAGACGAGCGATGCCGGACCTTCCGCTTCCACGCCGGGCGGCGGGTCGTCCGGAACACCGACAGGCCCTGGCTGTACGCTTCAGGCTACCGCGGCCTTGCCGCCGTCGACGTCCCGTTGACCTACTGCGACCCCGACCGCGACGCGATGGCCTTCCCGTGCGAGACTCCGCCGACACTCGACGGCGTCCTGGATGACCCATGCTGGAAGAACGGGCTCGCCGTGAGACTGCCCGAGAAAAACGCCCGCGTCCAACTCCGCTACGACGCGATGAACCTCTACATTGCCTATGACAAACGCCCGACAATCGACTCTCAAGGGAATGAGACGCCGCTGCGCGTCGCGGATCGAGCCAAGGATGGGCCCATCTGGAAGGACGATTGCCTCGAGATGTACTTCGGCGAGCGAAGGCCGAAAGCCATGCTCCACTTCGCCGTCTCCCCCGCGGGCGTGCGCTATGACGGTTTCCTCCCGAAGTACGGCGCCGAAGTGAAAGCCGCCGTGCATCGAGTCGATGGCTGGGCCAGGTACTCCCGGGGCGAAGACCGGACTTGGGATGCCGAGTGGCAAAGCGCCTCTCGCGTGACCGGGAACGGATTCGCCGTCGAGGCGGCCATCCCGTGGGCCGTCCTCGAGTCGAAGGGACTGAAGAAGGAGGACCTGTACGTCAACTTCCGGTGTCGAGAAATGTCCCCCGACCGACTGTACAACCCCGCGAAGGCGGCGCATCGTCTGAAGCTGGAGGAGTCGGCCCCGCCGCCGGCCGGGAAGTTCACGGTCCGGCTGCATTTCGCGGAGGTCGACGACGCCCGGTCGGGCGAACGGGTCTTCGACGTCGCGATTCAGGGGCGGACCGTCATCGAGGGGCTGGACATCCGCGCCGAGGCCGGCGCCGCCGACACGGCCCTCGTCAAGGAGTTCACGGGCATCCCCGGCGGGCGCAGCATCCGCGTCGAGTTCACGCCCCGCCCGGGAGCCGAGGGCATGAAAGCGCTCCCGCTGCTCAGCGCAATCGAGGCCGTCGCCGAATCGTAAGCCGATGATGGCCCCGACCGGCTTGAGGCCGTCGGCGGGATGTCCGGGCGCCCGGTGGCGGGGGAGCATGCTCGGGGTTCCTCACGCCCTCACGCCAGCGGGGAGGGGGAACCGGCTGCTTTCCGAGGGGGGCCATGGCGTCGCGAAACGCCGA
>CAYLPJ010000127.1:0-5285 GCA_964385465.1 uncultured Planctomycetaceae bacterium
TCGGAATTCGAAACAATCTGCTCCCCGCAGTCCCGATTAGATGCGATGGCCCTGCGCCGGGGGCCGGGGCGCTTGCATGTGTCGGCACGGTCGGGGTAAGACACACCTGTCGCCCGCCCACAGGAGCCGCGCCATGCGAACGACCGCCGGAACGCTCGTCGCCCTCGCCCTTCTCTCGGCTGCCGCCTGCGCCCAGCCCGTGCCGCTGGCCTGGCTCCGCGTGGCCGAGGCGGGGGAGAGCTACGCCGACACGCCGTACGTCTGGCTGGGGCGGAACGACCTCCGCATCCGCCTCGACGTGCCCCCCGCCGCCGACCACCGCCTGGAGCTGCTGTGGGGCTCGAAGAACGACGCCCGCGGCGCGGCCGCGGAGATCAACGGCCGGGCCGTCACCGTCCGCGGCGGCGGGTGGAACGGCTTCCGCTGGCTGGCGGTGGAGGTCCCGGCCAAGGCCCGGACGGGGGGCGCCTACGAGATCGCCCTCCGCGCCGCGGCGCCGAAGGCCGCGTTCCTGGCCGGCGTCCGGCTGCTGGGGCCCGCCCCCGCCGGCGGGGACCTGCCGGACCCGAACGCCGCCGCCCACCGCGCGACGATGAAGGCCACCCCCGTCGCCCGCCCCGTGCCGGGCGCGACCGAGGCCTTCGGCGAGATGCGCCCGTTCTGGGACCGCCGCACGGTCCCGCTGCCGGAGGCGGCCGGCGACGACGCGACCGAGCAGGCCTTCCGCGACGCCGAGGCCAACGCCCGCCGATGGGCCGAGATGCTCTTCCGCTGCCGGCGGTTCGTCGACGGCTGGCTGGCCCATGCCGACCCCAACACCGGCCTGATCCCGCGGAACCTCAATCGCAGCCGGGACATCTGGAACGCCAAGGACGCCGCGGCCGACAACTACCCCTTCATGGTCCTCACCTGCGCCCTGACCGACCGGGCGATGTTCCGCGGGCGGATGCGGGGCATGCTCCGCACGGAGACGGAGCTCACCAGCCGCGTCGGCCGCCTGCCGGACACGTGGTCGTTCTCGAAGGGCGGCTTCGCGTCGCCGAAGCCCCAACTCGGGCGGATCATCTTCGGCGCGTCGGAGTACGTCAAGGACGGCCTGCTGCCGCTGACGGAGTGGCTGGGCGAGAGCCCGTGGTCGCAGCGGATGCTCGGCCTGCTGGAGGACATCTGGGCCAACGCGGCGGTCGACACCCCGGCCGGGGCGATCCCCTCGACGAACGTGGAGGTCAACGGCGAGCTGCTCCAGGCGCTCTCGCGGGTGTACTGGATGACCGGCGAGGAGGCCTGGCTGGACCGCGCCTGCCGCCTGGGGGACTACTACCTCCTCGGCGACCGCCACCCCACGCGGGACGTCGAGGCCCTCCGCCTGCGGGACCACGGCTGCGAGATCGTCTCGGGGCTGTCGGAGCTGTACGTCGCCTGCCACCACGCCCGCGCGGCGAAGGCCAAGGCCTACCGCGGGCCCGTCCACGCGATGCTCGACCGCGTGCTCGAGGTCGGCCGGGACGAGCACGGCATGCTCTACAACACGATCAACCCCAAGGCGGGCACGCACGGCAAGGGCATCTGCGACACGTGGGGGTACAACTACAACGGCGTCTACGCCGTGTGGATGATCGACGGCACGGCGGCATATCGCGACGCCGTCCGCGACGTGCTGGGCAATCTCCACGAGCACCTGACCGACCACCACTGGGGCTCGGCCGACGAGTACGCCGACACGATCGAGGGCGGGATCAACCTGTTCAACCGCGAGCCGGTGGCGTCGGCGGCGGCGTGGCTGGACAGCGAGATCCGCGACATGTGGAGCCGCCAGCGCCCCGACGGCGTGATCGAGGGCTGGCACGGCGACGGCAACGTGGCTCGCACGGCGATCATGTACGCGCTCTGGAAGTCCGCCGGGCTGACGGTCCGGCCGTGGCGGAAGGACGTCCGCGTGGGGGCCGTCCGCCGCGACGGGACGCTGCTGGTCAGCCTCGCCTCCGACGAGCCCTGGACCGGGCGGCTGGTCTTCGACACGCCCCGCCACCGCACGCAGATGCGCCTGCCCATCGACTACCCCCGGATCAACCAGTTCCCCGAGTGGTTCACCGTACGGGCGGACCGGACGTACCGCGTCCGCGACCTGACGGCCGGGACCGACGCCACCGCCGCCGGCGCGAAGCTCGCCGACGGGCTCCCCCTCAGCCTGCCCGGCGGGCGGGAGGCGCGGCTGATCGTCGCCCCGGCCGGGAAGTGAGCCGCACCCCGCAGAGAGGAGCCGCCATGCGCCCCGCAGCCGCCCTCCGGACCGCCGCCGTCGCGGCCCTGCTGACCGCCCCCGCCGCCGCGGGCGAGCCGTTCGCCGGGCCGTTCGAGCTCAACGACGGGATCACGTTCTACCTCGTCCAGGCCGCCGACGGGCCGCTGAAGGCGACCGTCCGCTACCGCGACGCACGCCGACGCGACATGCCCCGCCCCTGCCTGCTGCGCCTCTTCGACGCCAACGAGCGGCTCGTCGCGCGCCACGAGTTCGCCGGCGAGCCCCTGCCCGGCGGCGCGGACGTGCCCTGGGTCCGCCACACCTTCGCCATCCCCGCCGCGGGGGCGGGCATCTGGCAGCTCCGCGTCTCGGCATGGGCCGGCGGGCGGGTGGACCTCGCGGTCGAGCCGAACCTGCCCTTCGGCGTCCACGGGCACATCCAGTGGCTCTGCGGGCGCCGGGGGCAGTTCGACGGCAGCTTCCTCTACCTGCCCCCGGGGCTGGACCGGCTGCCCGTCGACGCCTCCGCCCGCCCGTGCGGGCTGAGGCTGCTCGACGAGCGGGGCGAGGCCCGCCTCGAGCTGACGGCGAAGGAGCCCAGGGGCGCGGCGGACCTGCCGGCCGACGGCGAGCACGTCTGGCGGCTGCGGCTGGACGGCGCGTGCAAGCTGGACTTCTCCGGCCTGCCGATCATCCTCTGCCCCGACGAGCGGACCGCCCGGGCGATCCGCGCCAGCGTCGAGGTGCTCGACGACGGAACGATCTGCTTCCACCGCTTCCAGCGGCGGGCGTGGGAGCTGCTGGCACGCTACCGCCGCATGCCGGCCTCGGCGTTCGAGGTCCCCGTCGACCCCCTGGGCGAACGCATGGACGCCTGGATGGCCCGGCCGGTGCGAAACTCCCTGCTGCTCGGCCGGTACGGGCTGATGGCCATCTTCCCCTCGGTCCTGTCCGAGCAGAACCTCGACGCGGCGAGCCCGTGGTTCGGCAGCATCGCGGCGTGGAAGGACCGCCGGACCCTCCGGGCGCGGAAGGACAACCCGCTGGCGCACTACGACCGGCTGGGCCTGAAGGCCTCGGCCGGGCTGGGCAAGGACCTCGCCGCCCTGCACTGGCTGGATGAGCCGGTCAACCCCTACCGGGGCAACGAGGCGCTGCTGAGGCGCGTGATCCTCTCGGGGCTCCAGAACCTGATGTACATCGGCGAGGGCGAGCACCTCGCGGCGCTCAACTCCTACTACTACGGCAGCCACGGCTTCCCGCTGGTGCACGATCACACCGGCGCGTTCGCGCTGGCGGCGCCGGCCTGCCCGCCGGAGGTGCGGGCGGTGTGGACCGACGGGCTGCGGCGCCTGGTGGACCGCATGGCCCTATGCCAGGTCGGCGGGTGCACGAACCAGTGGGCGCACTTCCCCGAGGCGCTCGAGCGGTTCCACCAGGGCACCGGCGAGGCGTGGTACCGCCGGGCGGCGCTGCGCCACCTGCACTGGATCGCCACCGGGGCGATGTTCGGCGCCGGGCAGCGACCGGCCGGCTACATGACCGAGGCCACCGGCCCGGACGCCACCTACAACGGGCTGATGGCGCACTTCGCCGCCAACGTCTGCCGGCGGACGGGCTCGGCCGAGGCACGCGAAATGCTCCGCCGATGCTACCGCCTGTTCCACCACACCATCGCCCCCGAGCCGGACGGGCGGTGGGTCGGCGCGTCCAGCTTCTGCTGCCGCACCCCCGGCGACTGGACCAACCCCCAGTACGGCGGCGGGCTGGCGATCATGGCCGACGTGCTCGCCCAGGCCGGGCTCCGCGAGGGCCGCGCCTGGGTCTTCCCCCGCCTGGCCCGAACGCCCGAGCAGCAGCGGGACGCCCGCCGCGAGCTCCGCAAGCAACTGCACTACTACCCCCACGACAGCCTCCGGGCCGAGCCGGCCAACCTCGCCCGGGCCGGCGGGGCGTTCGATATCTGGCTGCCCGTCTTCCTACACTGGCCCCGCGAGCCGAAGACCGAACCCCTGCCCTGCCGCCAGGGCGGGCGCTGGCAGCGGGACTTCGGCGGGGAGTTCTTCTGCATCCGCCGGGAAGGCTACTACGCGATGATCTACGCCGGCCAAGCCATGGCCGAATGGCTCCGCCCCCGACGCCCCGAGGGGCCCAACCACCAGTACCCCCACAACGACGGCGGGATCTGCCTGCTCTGGTCCGAGGCGTTCGGGGCCTCCATCCTCGCGAAGAACTGGTCGGCCTACACGGCGAACACGGCCGTCGCGACCACCGCCGCCGGGCGCGAGAGCTGGCCGGACTACTGGTCCGTGGACCGCGCCTTCGACGCCAACACCGGCGAGCTGACGGTGACCGGTTCGTTCATCGACCTGCCCCTGGCCTACCGCAGGCGATACCGCTTCGAGGACGGGCGCATCCGCTGCGAGTGGGGCTTCACCGCCTCCGGCCCGCTGAAGCTGCGGCGCCTGGTCTGCTGCTTCCCCTACCCGGCGGCGAAATCCGGGCCGACGCGCGTCGTCCCGCTCGGCCAAGACGGCGGGCAGTGGGCGGGCTTCCGCATCACCGACGATACGGGCAAGGGGCACACCGTCCGCTTCGCCTCGCCCCGGGCGGCCGAGGCCGGCAGGAACCGCTCCGTGGACCACTACGGCAAGGCCCGGGAGTACGGGCGCGTCCTGGTGGAGATCCCGCCCGACCTCCCCCCCGGCCGCCAGCGCGTGCTACGCTACGAGATCGTCCCGACCCCCACGCCCCACCAACAGTAGCCCGGCCGCCGTTGGCGAAGAAAGGCGCCGCCACGCTCGTCGCGACGCGCTCTCGGCGGATGGGGCCTCCCGTCTGCGGAAAGGCCGGTGCTCCGGCCGACGCCCTCCAGACCTCGCGACGCGCCCTGTGGAGTGCGGCGGCAACGACGCCGCTTTCGAGTGGGGCGCGGGGGCCCTTCGCGGCCGACGCAACCACGCTTGCCGCGACGGGCCGGGTGTGTACACGGCCGCCATCGGCGAAGAACCCGCCGCCTCGGCCGACGCCCTCCAGAGCCCGC
>CAYLPJ010000128.1:0-5194 GCA_964385465.1 uncultured Planctomycetaceae bacterium
CGCAAAACGCTCTCGAATCTTGCCTCTCACGCCGCTTCATGAATAATGCGGGCTAGGTCATCTGTCGTGCGGGGGGTCGGTCCCGACAGCCCCAAGCAGTCGCAATTGCAGAGAGAGGCAATCTTCTCGTAGTCCGTTTGTCTCCATCCTGGGACGCCTTCGACCGGATCCTCGATCGGCATGTCGACCGCATATCCATCGCCCCACTCCTGTAAGCCCAACGGATCCACAAGTATCGCCGGCAGACCCAGAACGTACGCATACAGCCCCATCCCCGCTCCGTACCCTATCGGGTCTCTGCTGAGGAATCTCCCCCTCTGGGGCGAGTAGTAGCGTGCCCGGTAGAAGTACGTCTGGCTGTCGTCGTCGGAGGTCTCGGGGTCGTAGCGGCGGCCGGTGAAGAGGAAGCGGGACAAGGGCGTCCGCGTTTGGGTGGCGTTGCTGGCCCACCAGTTGCTCGCCGTGCCGGGGGCGCTGAAGATCAACGTCTGGCCGTAGGCGTCGCAGTCGTAGGCCTCCTGGATGGCCGCGGCGGCGGCTGAGCCGTCGTCGGTCAGGGCCGTGGCGCGGTACAGCAGGTCGCTGAGCAGGTAGTACGTCCCTGCGTCGCCGCCGGTCAGCTCTTCCTGCTGGATCAACTCGTCCACGTACCGGCCCCAGACGTATTGGCGCAGCGGGGTGTCCGCGTCGCTGCGTTCCTCGACGCACTGGATGCCCGCGTACAGGAAGTCCGTCGTGCCGTTCAGGACCGACTCGTCCGGCAGGCCGCCGTTGGTGACCGTGCGGCGGATCCGACGGACCTGTGCATTGTACGTCTGCGTGGCGATCACCGTGTCATCCGCCTCGCTCTTGAAGCCCCGTGAATGTGGAACGTACCGTGAGTATAGCGCCGCGTGCCGTCGTCTGCAACGTTTCCGTTGCCCCGTGTTTCGCTGCCGCGACGGGCGACGTCGGGGTGGTCGGTGTCGCCGGTGTCGTCGCCGCGGCGGTGGGTCACGGACTTCACGGCCGACGGCATCGGGTCCATGGTCCGTCCCGGAGGGGACGCAGCGAAGGGCGCGTGCATCGACCGGAGCTGACACACGACGGGCCCGCGCCGGGGTGGCACGGGCCCGTTGGGGATGGCTTGCGTCTGCGAGAGTTCGGGGGCCTATACCTCGTCGAGGATCTCGATCGGAGGCAGGGGCTTGCCTTCCAGGAAGGTCAGGGACGCCCCGCCACCGGTGCTGACGTGCGTCATGCGGTCGCTGAGGCCCATCTGCTCGACCGCCGCGGCCGAGTCGCCCCCCCCGATCACGCTCACCGTGCCGGCGTCGGTCGCCTTGGCGACGGCCTCGGCGATGGCCCTGGTCCCGGCCGCGTATGCGTCGCGCTCGAAGACACCCATCGGGCCGTTCCAGACGACGGTCCTGGCGTCGGCGACGATCTGGCCGAAAGCCTCGACGGTCCTGGGGCCGATGTCCATGCCCATCAGCTCGTCGGGGATGTTGACATCCTCGACGGTCCGGGCGTCGTCGCTCTCGAACGCCTCGGCGGCGACGTGGTCCTGCGGCAGGACGATGGTCTCGCCGGCCTTGTCCAGCAGCGACTTCATCTCGCCGACCTGGTCTTCCTCGACCATGCTCTTGCCGACGCTCACGCCCTTGGCCTTGAGCAGCGTGTAGGCCATCGCCCCGCCGATGAGGATGCGGTCGACCTTGTCCAGCAGCGTGGATATCAGCTTGATCTTGTCGGAGACCTTCGCGCCGCCGAGGATGGCCACGAAGGGCCGGGCCGGGTCGGCGACGGCGTCGGAGAGGTACGTGATCTCCTTCTCGACGAGGAAGCCCGCGACGGCCTGTCCGCCGGCAGCCTGGATGGCCCTGGGCACGCCGTACATGCTGGCGTGCTTGCGGTGGCAGGTGCCGAAGGCGTCGTTGACGTATGCCTCGCCGAGCCTGGCCAGGCCGTCCACGAAGGCCTGGTGGGCCTGCTCCTGCTCGGCCGTCAGCTTGCCGTCGGGGTTCTTCTTGGCCTTGTCTGGCATGGTCTCGCCGGCGTCGAAGCGTACGTTCTCCAGCAGCACGACGTCGCCGTCGGCCAAGCCGTCGACAAGCTTCTCGGCCTCGGGGCCGATCACGTCGGCGGGTCCGAGCTTGACCGCCTTGCCGAGCAGTTCGCCGAGCCTCTCGGCCGCGGGTCGCAGGGAGAACTCGCCCTCGAAGCCCTTGCCCTTGGGCCGGCCGAGGTGGCTCATCAGCACGAGCCTGCCGCCGCCGTCGAGGACCTTGCGGATGGACGGCAGGGCGGCGCGGATCCGCTTGTCGTCGGTGACCTTCCCGTCCTTGAGCGGCACGTTGAAGTCCACGCGCATCAGCACCTTCTTGCCGCCCACGTCGATGTTCTCAACCGTCTTCTTCGCCATCGGTCTGCTTCCTTTCGATATCGCTCGTTGTACTGCCTTTGCCTATGCCTTGCCGGGGCTCATCGCTCATGCCCGAAGCCCTCCCCGCCCGGCCGCGACGCGAACCGGATACTTGCCTTCACCGCATGCGGCGGCGTCCACGGGCAGGACATCGATCGGGCGCCCAGGCTCAAGGGCCAGAGGATACAGCGCCTCGACGCACGTACCGATGTCTTCCCGCAAACGCACGGGGCCTTCCAGTAGCGCCGGCACGTCAATGTCGCTTTCGGCATCCGCCTCGCCGCGGGGGTCCGAACCGTACAGCACGACGCCGCGAAGCCGCGCGCCGAAGGCGTCGGCCAGGTCGTGGCGTATGCGGTCAAGCAGGGCCACGGGGGCTGTCGTCTTTCTCCCGTCCGAAGTCCGTAAACCAAGGCGGGCATTGTCCTCCAAGGGCCGAGACAATGCAACCGCCTCGCGCCGCACAGCAACTGCGACCGACCTTGCCCTTCCCGAACACGGGCCGCTGACCGGGTGGCCATGCGCGACCGGTCGCCAGCCGCCCCGGCAGCCGCGCAGACCGGCGGGCCCGCCATTGCCTGCGAGCCCGCCGGGGGAAGCGCGAACTGTCAACGCGTCGTGCGGCTTACATGCCCGCGAGCTTCTCGGCCAGGTCGCAGGTGCGGTTGGAGTAGCCCCACTCGTTGTCGTACCACATGGTGACCTTTGCCATGTCGCCGTCCATCACTGCGGTGTTGCCCGAGTCGAAGATCGAGCTGGCGGGGTTATGGACGATGTCGCTGGAGACGATCGGGTCGGCGGTGTACTCGATGATGCCCTTCATCGGGCCCTCGGCGGCCGCCTTGACCGTCTCGTTGATCTCCTCGATGCTCGTCTTCTTGCTCAGGTTGACCGTCAGGTCGGTGATCGAGCCGGTCGGCACGGGCACGCGAAGGGCGTAGCCGTCCAGCTTGCCGTTCAGGTCCGGCAGGACCTTGCCCACCGCCACGGCCGCGCCGGTCGTCGTCGGGATGATATTGACCGCCGCGGCGCGGCTGCGGCGCTTGTCCTTGTGGATCATGTCCAGGATGCGCTGGTCGTTGGTGTACCCGTGCACCGTGGTCATCAGGCCCTTCTCGATGCCGAACTTCTCGTGCAGCACCTTCGCCACCGGAGCCAGCGAGTTGGTGGTGCAGGAGGCGTTGGAGACGCACGTGGTCTCGGCCGTCAACTGGTCGTCGTTGACGCCCAGGACGATCATCGCCGCCGTGCCCTTCGACGGGGCCGAGATGATCACCTTCTTCGCGCCGGCGTCGAGGTGGCTGTCGTAGCCGGGCTTGTCGTCGGTCTTGTTCGAGCGGAAGATGCCCGTCGCCTCGATGGCGACTTCCACGCCCATGTCGCCCCACGGCAGGTCGGCGGGGTTCTTCTCGCAGCAGACCTTCACCTCCTTGCCGTTGACCACCAGCGCGTCCTGCTTGGCGACCACCTTGCCCGGGAACGCGCCCTGGGTCGAGTCGTACTTCAGCAGGTACGCCAGCATGTCCGCGTCCGCAAGGTCGTTGATCGCCGCCACCTCGAAGCGATCCGGCTGATCGCACATCGCGCGGAATACCAGCCGACCGATCCGACCGAAACCGTTGATCCCGATTTTCACCGCCATGGAGAATGCTCCTTTCTTCGTGTAAGCCCCGGCCGTCCGCCGGGCTCCTGCGGCCTTGTCCTTTGCCGATCCGCCATGCCTCCCTGTGCCCGCCCCGCATAGCAGAGCGCAACACCTTATCTCCGCGGGGCGGCGGCGTCAACCCTTTTTGGCCCGGCGCGACGGGGTGGCCGCCGCGGCGGACGGGGCAATTCCCGCTTGGCAAATCCGCACCCCGCCGGTATGCTCCGGGGGCCAGCGACCGCCCCTCGGGGCCCAACGGGAGCATGCACCATCATGAGCCAAGAGCCGACGCCCGACGCCGCCCAGCGCGTGGAATGCCCGCCCGCCAAGGACCCCGCCGTCCGGCTGTTCATCGTCGCCGGGATGCTCCTGGCCTTCGGGGCCTGGTGCTTCTACGACAGCTTCTTCGGCAGCTACCGCACACCCGCCAGCGACGAGTTCAACGACGTCGCCGCCTGGTGGTTCAACCGCATCTGCGCCATCGCCCTGCCCATCGCCGGGATCATCCCCCTGGCGATGGGCCTGCGGTTCCTCACCCGCAGGCTCGTTGCCGACGCCGAGGGCATCGGCTACGAGCGAGGAACGAAGGTGCCCTGGGCAGAGGTCACCCGCCTCGATGCCACCGACCTGCCGGCCAAGGGCATCCTCCGCCTCGAGCACGGCACGACCAAGCCGATGGTCCTCGACGCCTGGAAGCTCCAGAACTTCAAGGCCATGGTCGCCTTCGTCGAGGCCCACGTCCCCGCCGATGCCATCGAGGCCCCCGCCGGCGACTGACCCCCGGCCGTCCCCCCCGGCTTGCCCCCACCATGCCCCCCGGGCATGCCCCGGGCAACCTCTGTGTCAGTTCTGTCCACCCTCCCAGGACAGTGGACACACGGAGATTTTTCGTACGTTAATATCTATAATATAAGAGTTTATGCGTCTGTCCCGTTTGTCCGGCCCAGGGCCGGGGTGGACAGGGTGGACAGACTGGACAGAGGCATACTATCGCGTGCACTTGGTACTTGTTACGTGTGTATTCGGCCGACAGGCTGCCCGTCGGGCGTGCCGATGCCGGCCTCCCGGGGGCCGTCCCGGCCGCGGTCGCCGGCCGCGATCGCCGGCCCCGCCCCCAGCGCCCCGCCGCCAGACCCGCTGCCCGG
>CAYLPJ010000129.1:0-5018 GCA_964385465.1 uncultured Planctomycetaceae bacterium
CATCTGCTTGGCGACCGCCTTGGCCCTGTCGTTGCGGCCGCGCGACCGGAAAAAACCGATCAGTTCCTCGTAGAACGCCTTCTGGGCGGCCAGCAGCGTCTGGCCGTCGAAGGCGGCGCGGACGTCATCCTCGCTGACCCTGTGCGTCTCGAACTGCCTCTCCAGCAGGCAGCAGAGCACTTCGCCGAGCAGCATCTCGTCGGTGCCGAGGCGCGTCAGCAGCGGCGGATCGCCCGCCTCCGGCTGGAGCAGGTCGATGTCCAGCTTGCCCTTGACGGCCATGGCCGTGCCGAGCGTCAGCGAGAGCGTCCAGGTCCGGCCCGCAGTGTCAGTGAAGGTCTTCATTCAGAGCACCTCCGTGTGCTTCGTCGGGTTGACAGAATGGGGAATCACGAGTGACGTTCGACGGCCCATGCCAGAAGACATCAGGCCACCTCCACCCACTGGTCGAACGTGGCGAGCTTGGCGGTCACACTGACCGTCACGCCCTCCTCGAGCGGTTCGCTGCGGCTGAAGTTGGTGATCGAGAAGTCGCCCAGCGGCCCTTCGGTGCCGGAGGCGTCGGACGCTCCGGTCAGCACGGCCAGGCGGATGGTCGCCGAGGTAAGGAACGCGGTCTTGACCGCGTCGAAGCCGTCGTCGCCCGGCTTCCAGAGCATCTCGAACTCGGACGTGCACTCGCGGAGCGTCGGGGCGGTCGCCCGCCAGCCCTGGTTGGCGCGGGTGGTCACGTCGGCCTCGCCCGCCTCGAGGTTGAGCGTGACGTCCTTGACGTTGCCCATCTCGGTCAGGCTGGCCAGGTCCGAGCCGGCCGGCCCCTGGTAAATCTTGGCGTTCATGCCCAACAGGAATTCCTGCGACATTGATCGATCTCCTTATCGAACGCGGTTCGACGTTGCTCACCGCAGGCTGTCTCGCCACATGGCGGGCAGCTTGGGTTGTTCCTTCTCGAAGGCCGGCTGCATGAACGGCCTGGCCCGCACCATTGCCCGTTTGCGCTTGCCTCGATGCTCCAGCCTGGTGGTCCCGCCGTACTCCAGCAGGCTCGGGGCCTCGCCGCGTCCCTTCCGGGTCAGCCGCGCCGGGCCGATGACCACGCTGCGCCGGGCCGGCTCGTAGCCGAACCAGATGAACCGCTTGAGCAGCCCCGCGTGACTGCTCGGCGGCGAACCGGGCGAGGAGGGTTTCTTGCGTCTGCGGATGCTGCTCCGCGCCGTCCGCCGCACGAACGCACCGAACTTCGAGAGCACCCGCCGCGCGGAGGCGTCCACGGCCCGGCGGACCTTCCTGGTGTCGAAGAACAGCTGCGTCATCTCGAAGCGGATCATCCGTGTCTGCTATTCGGCGCGAGCGGGCCCGGCCGGCTCGGCCGCCCCGTCAGGGGCCCCAAGGGCCTCGAGCTCGGCGAGCTT
Organism: uncultured Planctomycetaceae bacterium; assembly: GCA_964385465.1. Classification (GTDB taxonomy): domain Bacteria; phylum Planctomycetota; class Phycisphaerae; order SM23-33; family SM23-33; genus CAYLPJ01. The sequence continues at coordinate 1,413 of CAYLPJ010000129.1, forward strand.
GGCGGCCAGGTCTTCGCGCTCGGCCCGGAGCCGCGCGGTCTCCGCCTGCTGGGCGGTCAGGCGGCGGTCGAGGTTGGCGACGATGCGACGCAGGGCGTCGACGTCCACTTCCTGCTGCCGCGCGTGGACCTCGCGGATGACAAGCCGCCTGCCCTCGGCGGTGTCGATGATCTCGGTGGTGACTTGCCTTGCCATGGATGCGATCTCCTATCTGCGGCCTATTGGCAAAAACGCTTGCCGCCGTGCCCGCACCAACCGGCGCGGGCGATGGTGAAGCCGGCCTGCTTGACCTTGTTGGCGAAGTAGGCGCACTCGCAGTGCGTCAGGGCCGTGCCATCGGGGGCGTGGCCGAAGGCGAACCACGGGGGCTCGACCTTCTCGAACACCGGCCGGCGGACCCGCACGAGCCCCATGTGGATGGCCGTCGGGTCGGCCCACGTCTCCATGTGCGGGACGGGGTACTCGCAGCCCACCACGTCCGCGTCGGCGGCGAGGAAAGGCATGGCCGCCGGGCCGGGGCGCATGTCGCGGTCCATGAGGATGAAGTCCGTGACCTCCGGCGGGCTCTTCAGCGCCAGCTCGCGGACGGACAGGTTCCGCGCCGCGGTGAGGTCGGTGGCGCACAGCGCCAGGACGTTGGCCGGCGGCAGGATGTTGTAGAGCCACGCCGCGGCCTCCCACGTGATCGCGTGGTCGGGCCAGGTCAGCACGATGGCTCGGGTTCTCGACGGGTCGATGTTCAGCTTGAGCTTGTCCATGGATGGTGTCCCTTACGCCGAGCCGTCGGCGTTGATGTAGTACCAGGAGCCGTTGCAGTAGAACTCCAGCCGCGAGCAGGAACTGCACCAGCGGAGCCCGCCGTTGGCCGAGCTGCTGTAGCACGTCGGGACGGTCAGCGGCGTGCACAGCGCCCAGAGCAGATAGGACGAATAGCTGCACACGTACGCGGGGCGGTACGAGCACGAGTCCCAGTACAGTTCGCCGTCGTCGTTCCAGGGGATCGAGGTCGGCAGCGGATTGGTCATCAGCCCGATCTCGTTGCCGCCGCAGTAGACCTCCGGCCGGTCGTAGCTGGAGTCCCACCAGAGCTCGCCGTCGCAGGACCAGTTGTGGTAGTCGGGCAGATAGAACGCGTCCCCGAGCTGGTAGCCGCCCCCGCCCGATTCCAGGCAGTCGATCCGCGAGCAGTTGCTGGAGACCCAACTGCCCAGATCCCCGATACAACTCCACGCGCTGTCCATGCTGCCGCACAGGTCCCCGATGCAACTCCAGGCCCCGCACAGGCTGCTGTCGAGATCGCCGATGCAGCTCCACGCGCCGCCGAGGCTGCTGCACAGGTCGCTGATCTCGTCGTACGTGGCCAGGCAGTAGGTCGAACCGCTGCAATAGAACGCGGGCCGGTACATGCCCGTGTCCCACCACAGCTCTCCGTCCCGGCAGTAGGCGTGGCTCTCGGGCAGGTGGAAGTCGGTCCCCAGCAGGTAGCCCGTTTCGGTGATGCTCTGCCACGAGCCGTTGTAGACCTGGAGGACGCAGGCCGAGCAGCAGTACCGCAGCCCGCCGGCCTCGCCGACCCCGCAGCCGGGCCGGACCACGAACCCGGCCGTCCCGCACGTGCGGACCTTGCCGGTGAAGTCGAAGGGGTAGCCCAGCTTCGCGCCGCCGATCTGCCCGTCGCTGATGTGCATGCCGAAGACCTGCCCGGCCCCGATGTGGGCGGCGACGATGGCGCTGTCGGCGATGTGGACCGTCTGGACGGCCCCGGCGTCGATCTTCATGTCGGTGACGGCACCGTTGGCGAGCTTGCACGTGGTGACTGCGCCGTCGCAGAGATCGACCGCGACGATGCTGCCGTCGGCCAGCTCGGCCGAGCCGATCACACCGGTTGCGATGCCCCAGTAGCCCATCACCACGTCCCTCCCACGAAGACGATCTTGTCGCCGACCGTGCCCTTGAACTGGACCTCCGCCAGGTTGATCGAGCGGAAGGGATTGCTCTGGCCGGGCTTGAAGTGAACCACGCTGGCGTTGGAGCCCTTGACTTCCACGTCGGCGGCGTTGCCGGGCGGCGTCATCAACTCCCCGCTGGCCACCATGCCCGTGTCGGAGAGCTTCTGGAAGCTCGCCGTCACGTCTTTCTCGATGAGGATGCTGTTGTTCATGGCCTTCCTACCGCCTTCCTGCTACCTCAGCGCCCGGAACGTCAGCGTCAGGACGCTGGTGAATACGCGCTGCTCCGCCAGGTGCTCGGGCGCGTAGACCGGTTCGTTGACGAGGCTCACCCAGGCGGCGAAGGGGGCTGTGCTCAGCGGGCGGCGACGCAGGTAATCGGCGATCTGATCCACCAACGCGCCCAGCGTCGCGACCTCCGTGTCCAGGTCCTTGCCGCATTTCCTCTGGATGCCGATGTCCACGGCGATCTCGTACTGGCTGGCCGCCCGCGTCGCGCCGGTGATCTCGACGCGCTTGGGCACCACGGTCACCTTCAACTCCGCCAGGTCGGCGAGTTCGAACTCCGGCAGCACCCGCCGCACGGCCGTGAAGGCCGGCTCGAACGTGCCCGGCGGGGCCGCGTTCAACTCGGCCGCCACGGCGTCCGCGATGTCGATGACCAGGCTCATGCGTTACCCCGCGATCAAGCTCACGATGCCCGATGCCGCCGCCGTGATGACCGCGCCCAGAGTCAGCCAGATGAGCTTGGACTGACGCTTGGCGTCCTGCTCCAGGCGGTCCAGCCGAAGCTGGATGCCGGGCCTGCCGTTGCCGCGGACGGCGTCATCGAGCCGATCCAGCTTGCGGTGGATTTCCTCGAACTCGCCCTCGCAGGCGGCCCGAAAATCACTGCTGATGGTCGTTTCGCTCACGTGTCCGCTCCTGGCCTTCAGCTACGTCGAAGGGCCGATGTCCTTGGTGTGAATGCGGTAGGTCTGCCGGTACGGATCGCTCCAGCGCCAGCAGCCCTCGCCGCCCAGGTTCATGACCTCGTATCTCCGCCCGTTGGCCGCGATCATGTCGCCGGGCTCCGGCTCCCATCCGAGCGTGTCGGCCAGGATCAGGAAGTCCCAGACGTGCGACCGGACCGTCAGGCCCGACTCGTCCGCCAGCTCGACATCCGTCTTGCCGTAGGTCGCATTGACCGTCACGACATCCGGCGGACGGCGGTACTCGACGGGGCTGGAGCAGTGCGCCGTGCGCATCTGCTCCAGCCACTGCGAGCCTTGGCGGAGGAGGTCGGCCACGGGTTACTGCTCCAGGCGGACGCAAACGGTGGTGTCGTCATCCCCGGCGTCGGCGACCGTCTTGCCGAGGTACTTGTTCGCGCCGGCCTCGGCGTCTTCCTTGGCGACGCCGTCGGCGACGTCCCAGTAGACCTTGGCCCCGGCGGCGATGGCTTCGCCGACGCCGGCCGTCTTGGGCACGTCGAACACACCGGTCACGGCCAGCGCGCCGAGGGTGTCGGCGGCGATGTCCAGCTTGGCGATGCCGACCAGGTCGTTCTGGACGACCACGTCCCCGGCGCTCACGTCAGCGCCGGGCGTGTAGTCGATTGCTTTGCCGTCATGCACGAAAGTTGCGGTTGCCATGAATCGTTACTCCTTGATGGTTG
>CAYLPJ010000130.1:0-4885 GCA_964385465.1 uncultured Planctomycetaceae bacterium
TGCTCCGCCGCCGTCGCCGCGCCTGACCGCGGGAGTCCGCCGGGCAGCAGCCGGACAGCCAGTAGCCATCCGCCGCCCGCCCCCGGCGGGCGGCGGGCGGTTCGCCTGACCGACGGACAACACAGCCCCAATCGAAAGGGGTCGCCCCCACCCGGGAGCGACCCCTTTCGCGCAGGTCAGGTCGTTGCGATCGCGAGCCGGCCGGTCAGACCTCCCAGCCCTCGCGGTAGCTGCGGCGGACGAGTTCGTTGACCTCGGGGATGTTGGTGCACTCCATCTTCTCGACGTCCCACTCGACGGTCTTGCCCACGCCGGCGGCCTGGGCGAGGTGCCCGCAGAGCGCGAAGGCCGTCAGCGGCCCGGCGGCGTCGATGAAGTTCGAGCAGGCGGTCCCGTCGTTCTTGATCGCCCAGTACAGGTCGCTGATCGGGCCGCCGTGGGCGCGGGGGATGGTCTTCTCGGGCATCTCGTAGCCCTTGTGCATGCTGTCGGGCATCATGCGGCAGTCGCTGCCGATCAGCCCCTTGCTGCCCACGAAGAGCGTGTACTCGCCGAACTTGCGACCGTGCTTCTCCTGGGCCTCTCTCATCGCGGCGGGCATGAGGCCCTTGTGGTCGTAGACGAAGACCTTCACGGCGGGCATGTCGCCGCGGGCGGGGACGTCGTAGCGGACGATGTTGTCCTGCGACCACTTCTCCTCGCTGCCGTTCTTGCGGTTCAGGCAGGTGACCTTGAACGACCTGGCCTCGCCGAGCTTCAGGGCCGTGAAGGGGAAGTCCACGTGATGGCAGGCCATGTCGCCGATGGTGCCGGTCCCGAACAGCTTGTAGTTCCGCCAACTGAACGGGTGCAGCCCGTCGTGGTACTCCCGGTACGGGCTGGGGCCGATCCACTCCTGCCAGTGCACGCCCTCGGGCACCGGCTTGCTGTCGGGCCGACCGCCGGAGCCGCCGAAGTTCCGCCCGAGGATGGTGTGCGTCTCGGTGACCTCGCCGACCGCCCCGTCCCGGATCATCTCGCTCAGCCGCCGGATCCGCTCGCCGCAGTGGCGCTGGTTGCCCATCTGCGTCTGGACCTTCTTGGCCTTGGCGGCCGCGGCGAGCTTGTAGCACTCGTCGATGCTGTAGGCCAGCGGCTTCTGGCAGAAGGCGTGCTTGCCGAGGTCGATCGCGCGGATGGCGGCCGGGGCGTGGTGGTGGTCCGGCGTCGCGACGAGCACGACGTCGAGGTCCTTGTGGCATTCATCGAGCATCTTGCGGTAGTCGTGGTAGACCTTGGGCTTCTGCCCCTTCTTGGCGACCTTCTCCATCGCCTTGGCCATCCGCTTCTCGTCGATGTCGACGATGGCGACGAAGGTCTCCTTGCAGGCCTCGTTGACGCTGTAGCCGCCCATGCCCCCGGCGCCGACGACGGCGACGCCCAGCTTGCTGCCGCCCTTGGCGTCGGCGAGAATCCGCGGGGCGCCGACGAGGCCCGTCGCGGCGACCGTGCCCGCCGTCGCCATCGTCCGCTTGAGGAATCCCCGCCGCGTGGTTCGCATCGACATGTTCGCATCTCCTTCGTGGTTCGCGGCCCCGCAATCCGCGGGGCGAGGGACTGTTCTCCCGGCAGCCGCCCGGCGGCGGGGCCAGCCGCGCCCGCCGGAGGGTGCCAACCAGTTTTCAACACGCCCACGGCGGCGGAAAGGTCGGTCTTTCCGGGCGGTTGCGGCACTGGACACGCCGGGCCCGGCGCCCTACAATGATCTCATGAACAGCCCGTCGGCTCCCCCGGCGGGCTTCCGTAATGAATGGGACCAACGGATGCAACGCGGCAACCCATGGACGCGGCTTCAGCAGCGGGCGGCGGCGATCGCACCGTCGCTGCTGGCCAGCGACTTCGCGCGGGTCGGCGAGCAGATCGACCAGCTCGCCGAGGCCGGCGCCGAAGTGCTGCACGTGGACATCATGGACGGGCACTTCGTGCCCAACCTCTCCATGGGGCCCGTGTTCGTCAAGTCCATCCGCCGGTACACCGACCTGCCCCTGGACGTGCACCTGATGCTCACCGACCCGGCAACGTACATCGAGCGGTTCGCCGACGCCGGGGCCGACAGCATCACCTTCCACGTCGAGGCGACCGACGAGCCCGGCCGGCTCATCGGCCGCCTGCGCGAGCTGGGCCTGGGCGCGGGGCTGACTCTCAAGCCCGGTACGCCCGCGGCGTCGCTGGCGGCATGGGCCGGGGAGGTGGACCTCGTGCTGGTGATGACCGTCGAGCCCGGCTACGGCGGGCAGGAATTCATGCGCGACATGCTGGAGAAGATCGCCGCGGTGCGCGGTATGCTTACCGACGCGCAGCGCCTGGAAGTCGACGGCGGGATCAAGCCCGGGACCGGGCGCCTTTGCCGCGACCGCGGGGCCGACGTCTTCGTCGCAGGCACCGACCTGCTCGGCGCCGACGACATCCCCGCCGCCGTCCGGAGGCTGCGGTCCGCCGTGGCCTGAAGCGGAGACCGACGGGCTGACCTATGGCCAGGGTATACGTCATCCAGACCGGGCGGACCACGTGGGACGAGCAGTCCCGCGTGGACTCCATCCCCGGCGCCCCGCTGGCGCCGGCCGGGGAGCAGGACGTCCTCGCCGCCCTCGGCCAGCTCGCCGAGGAAGCGAAGTTCACCGCCGTCTACGCCTGCGAGGGCCAGGCCGAGCAGCAGACCGCCAAGCTCATCGCCAAGCAGCTCGGCGCGAAGGTCCGCGTCCGCAACGACCTTCGCGAGCTGGACTACGGGCTCTGGCAGGGGCTCACGCGGACCGAGATCAAACGCCGCCAGCCCAAGCTCTTCCGCCAGTGGCACGAGGACCCCGCCAGCGTCCGCCCGCCCGGCGGGGAGAGCCTCGACGAGGCCGAGGAACGCCTCCGCCAGGCCGTGCGCGACATCCTCCGCCGTCACCGCGGCGGGGCCGCCCTGCTGGTGCTCCGCCCCGTCGTCGACGGGCTGCTGCGGTGCATCGTCCAGGCCGACCAGCCCGAGACGCTGTGGAAGAACGTCCGACCCGCCGGGAACTGGGAACCGCTCAAGCCGCCCAACGACCTCCTCTGCGAGAGCTGACCCATGGCCAAGAACGCCGACGACACCGCCGCCCCGTTCGACTCCTCCGCCTTCGAGGGCCCCGCCATGCGCAAGAAGCGCGAGGTGCCCGACGGGCTCTGGATGCGCTGCGGCGGCTGCGAGGAGATGCTCTACCGCAAGACCGTCGCCGAAAACCTCGACGTCTGCCCGCGGTGCGACTACCACTTCCGCGTCGGCGCCCGCAAGCGGATCGAGCTGACCTGCGACCCCGACAGCTTCGAGGAGCTCTTCGCCGACGTCCAGCCCGCCGACCCGCTCGGCTTCGAGTGGGCGGGCAAGAACTACCCCGACTACCTCCGCGACTACCAGGGCCGCGCCGGCACCGACGAGGGCGTCCTCGCCGGCACCGGCTATGTCAAGGGCCGACGCGTCGCCCTCGGCGTGATGAACGGCGAGTTCGTCGGCGGGTCCATGGGCTCGGTATCCGGCGAGCGGCTCACCCGGCTGATCGAGCTGGCCACCCGGCGCCGCCTGCCGCTGGTCATCGTCTGCACCTCGGGAGGGATGCGGATGCAGGAGGGCACGCTGAGCCTGGTCCAGATGGCCAAGACCTCCGCCGCCCTCGCCCGCTTCGACGACGCCGGCGGGCTCTTCCTGCCGATCCTCACCGACCCCACCACCGGCGGGACCACCGCAAGCATCGGCATGCTCGGGGATGTCATCCTCGCCGAGCCCGGGGCGATGATCGGCTTCGCCGGGCCACGCGTCATCGCCAACACCATCCGCGCCGAGCTGCCCGACGGCTTCCAGCGGGCCGAGTTCCTCGCCGACCACGGCTTCGTCGACCGCATCGTACCCCGCAAGGAACTCCGCAGCGAGCTCGCCCGGCTCATCGACTACTGCGAACGCTGACGCCCCCGGAAGCAGCCCCCAGCCGGGACTCACCAGCCGGGGCGCCCCCCTCCACAGGACCCCGCCGCCCTGGGTCCGCGCCACGAACCGGTGTGGCTCCCACCCTCCGTCCGGTCCGCCGCTCCCGGTGACCTCGGACGCGATGTGTCAGTTCTGTCCACCCTTGGAACAGTGGACACACAGCCACTATGGACGACATAAATTATTCCTTTACTTAGCTTTAAATGAAACAATCGCCTGTCCACCCCTCGATGGGTGGACATTCGGTGTCCAGAGCGAATGCCTGTATTCTGGCGTGGGGTTATCCACTGATCTCGGCGCCGCGTGCACTCTCGCGCCCGGCGACGTCCGGCTCCTCCCCCACCGGGCTGTCTCAAGACTCAGATCCCAAATCTCACAGAGAGGCGGCGTCCCGCCATCGCCCGTCGGACGCCGAGATCGCCCTTCTCGGCCGCCCGGACCCGGCCGACCTCGCCGGCGCGATCCACCCCTCCGAGCACCACCCCGCCTCGATCATCCAGACCGACTACATCACCGCCTGCGACTTCACCGCCGACGCCGGCCGTATCACCGGCCGCGTCAGCTTCCAGGCCCCCGGTGCCTACCGCGGCGAGGTGCCCTTCACCGCCACCCGCGACGCCAACTCCTGGCAAATCCAGTCCTTCCACCTCCCCCGCCTCGGCTGGACGGTCCGGCGAACCGAGGCCGGCCGATGGCAGGCCCGCCGGCTGGATAACCCGCAAAGCCCTGACCGCCGCCCCGCGCGTTCCGTCGAAGCGGCATCGAGGCTGCCGCACTCCCGGGAGGTCGACGCCAAATGTGGAGTGCGGCGGCAACGACGCCGCTTTTCTTCGCCAACCCGCGACGGCTGCGCACCCGGTACGTCGCGGCAAGCGTGGTAACGGCGGCCGCGGGATGGCG
>CAYLPJ010000131.1:0-4804 GCA_964385465.1 uncultured Planctomycetaceae bacterium
AGGAGGTACAATGTCAAGAGGTGCTACAGTAGCGCTGCGATGGCTCGGCGTGCTGTGCCTGCTGCTCTTTACGGGGGCGGCGAGTGCACAGACGGGGGCCATCGCGGGCACCGTGGTGGACCAGGCCACCAACCAGCCCGTCGTGGGCGCCCAGGTCTCGGTGATCGGCACGGGCGTAGGCACGCTGTCGGGGGAGGAAGGCCGCTTCCTGCTCCAGAACGTGCCCGCGGGCAACCGCGTGATCCGCGTGGACTACATCGGGTTCGCGCGGTACACGCGTCAGGTGAACGTGACCGAGGGCCAGACGTTGACGGTGACGATCGGGCTGGAGTCGGAGGCGATCGCGCTCCAGGAGATCATCGTGACGGGCGTGGCGGGCGCGACGCAGCGTGCGAAGGTGCCGTTCGAGGTCGCGCAGCTGACGGAGGACGATCTGGGCCCGGTCCCGCAGTTGAACCCGGTGTCGGCGATCCAGGGGAAGATCGCGGGGGCGCAGGTGGTATCGGGGAGCGGCCGGCCGGGGTCGGCGCCGTCGATCCTCCTGCGTGGGCCGACGAGCATCAACGCGAGTGGTCGTGACCAGGAGCCGCTGTACATCGTGGACGGTGTGATCCTGGGCTCGAGCATCGTGGACATCGATGCGCTGGACATCGAGAGCATCGAGGTGGTGAAGGGCGCCGCGGCGGCGTCGTTGTACGGTTCGCGCGCGGCGAACGGCGTGATCCAGATCACGACGAAGCGGGGCATGAGCCTGCCGGACAACGAGATCCGGTACACGGTCCGGAGCGAGTACGGCGAGAGCGCGCTGGCGAGCACGCCGGACCAGCTGGCCCAGACCACGCACCACTTCGCGATGCAGGGCGATCAGTTCGTGAACTCGGACGGGACGACCTGCGAGTGGCTGCTGTGCGACTCGCCGACCGAGGCGGGCAACAACGCGTGGGACACGTACTCGATCTACCAGTGGCCGGGTGAGACGTTCAACCAGGTCGAGCGGTTTTTCGAGAACGGCACGTTCATGCAGAACTACGTGGGGGCCGAGGGCCGCAGTGGTGCCACGAACTTCCACATCAGCATGAGCAACCTCCAGGAGGGCGGCGTGATGCCCGGCCAGGAGGGCTTCAACCGGACGAACTTCCGGGTGAACGTGGACCAGTCGATCGTGGAGGGGCTGGAGGTCAGCGGGAGCGCGTTCTACTCCCGCTCGAACCAGGACCAGTTCCCGGAGAGCCAGGGCAACCCGCTGTTCGACCTGACGCGGATGCCGGCGGGCGTGGACCTGTTGGGCGAGGATCCGCTCGAGCCGGGCGAGATCGTGCTGAACGCGGACCCGGCGAACAACGAGAGCCCGAACCCGATCTACGAGATGCTGAATCGGGAGTACACCGAGGACCGGGGCCGTTTCCTGGGCGCGGCGAACATGCGGTGGTCGCCGATGGAGTGGATGCGGTTGGACGCGAACGTGAGCTACGACCGCCTCGACCTGGGCCGCGAGGATCTGTTCCCGAAGGGATTCCGGACCATCGATCCGAACGCCGGTCTGAACGACGGGAACATGGACATGACGGAGATCACGAACGAGGCGCTGAACGCGAGCCTGACGGCGTCCATGTCGTTCAACCTGACGGACGACATCGTGAACCAGACCCAGCTGCGGTACCTGTACGAGCAGCAGGACTACCTGTACGTGTGGACGGGCGGGAGCCAGTTCGCCGTGGGGAACGTGCCGGTGCTGGAGAACCTGGACCAGACCACGGTGACGGCGAACTCGACGGTGCAGGAGGTGCTGGCCGACGGGTACTTCGCGATCACCAACTTCGAGATCATGGACCGCTACATCGTCGACGCGCTGGTGCGCAACGACGGCAGCTCGCTGTTCGGCGAGGACGAGCGTCGCCAGTGGTACTACCGGATCGCCGGTGCCTGGCGAGTGGCTCAGGAGCCGTGGTTCATGATCGACGCGGTGGACGAGCTGAAGCTGCGCTACTCGCTGGGGACCGCGGGTGGTCGGCCGAACTACAGCGCCCAGTACGAGACGTACAACGTCTCCGGCGGCCGGATCTCCCCGGTGAACCTGGGGAACAAGGACCTGAAGCCGGAGTTCAGCATGGAGCAGGAGATCGGGGTGGACGCGTCCTTCCTGGAGGGCCGGATCGTGACGGGCATCACCTATGCCCACAGCGAGACGGAAGACCAGATCCTGCCGGTGCCGCTGCCCGCGTACACGGGCTACTCGACCCAGTGGCAGAACGCCGGGACGCTGACGAACAACACGTTCGAGTTCAGCCTGCAGGGCAACATCATCCGGACGAGAGACCTGCACTGGTCGGCCCGGTTCATCTACGACCGGACCAACTCCGAGATCACCCAGCTCAACGTCCCGCCGTTCACGTACGGCGTGGGCGGCCAGGGCCTGGGCAGCGTGTTCTATGCCCGGGAGGGCGAGGAGTTCGGCACGTTCTACGGCGTGCATTTCGCCACGAGCTGTGATGACCTGCCGGCGGGCACGTCCTGCGACGGGTTCGCGGTGGACGAGAACGGCTGGCTGGTGTGGGTCGGCGATGGCGGCTTTGCGAACCCGCAGTGGGGGACGGACTCGGACGTGGACGTCCGGGGCTCCCCGGTGAAGTGGGGGACGCCGTTCGCCGGTGAGTGCACGGACCGTGCGACGGGCGAGCCGACGCTGTTCTGCCCGGTGGGCAACAGCATCCCGGACTACAACATGAGCTTCTCGTCCACGGTGTCGTGGAAGGGGCTGACGGTGTACGGGCTGCTGGATGCGTCGCAGGGCTTCGATGTCTACAACCAGCCGCTGCAGTGGGCGCTGTTCAAGCGCTACACGAGCATGATGGACCAGACGGACGTTCCCGAGGCGGAGCGCAAGCCGCTGGGCTACTACGACGCGCTGTACGGCGTCAGCGGGCTCCAGCCGAGCAACGCGTTCGTCGAGGACGCGAGCTTCTGGAAGCTCCGTGAGATCTCGCTGAGCTACCGGTTCGGTCCGGAGATGCTCAATGCGATTCCGGGGCTCAACCGGTTCAGCAGCATCGGCATCAACGCCACGGGTCGGAACCTGCTGACGTGGACGGACTATCGCGGGTTCGACCCTGAGGTCGGCAAGGGCGGTGGGAACACCGGCTCTGCGGCCATTGCCCGGGTGGAGGGATTCCAGTATCCCAACTTCCGGACGTGGACCGTCGGTCTCGAACTGGTCTTCTGAGGAGGGGTCAAAATGAGAGTGTACAAGAAACTGGCGGTCGTTGCCGTGCTGGCCCTGTTCGGGGCTACGGCGTGCGTCGACCTCGAGGTAACGAATCCGAACGCGCCGGACGCGCAGCGCGCGCTGTCCACGCCGGGCGACATCGAGTCGCTGGTGGCGGGCGCGTACAACACCTGGTTCTCCGGGAACTACAGCTACTGGGGTCCCGGGCTGTTCCTGAGCAACGCGTCGTTCCAGCATACGGCGCCGTGGGCGAATGCGGGCATGGAGAAGTACGCCCGGATCCCCCGGATCGCCATCGTGAACGACGCGGCGGACCCGGACTACGGACACTTCACGTATCCGTGGTACCAGAACTACAGCGCGCTGGCGGCCGTCTCCGACGGGCTGAAGGCGCTGAACAACAACCCGGAGATCGCCGAGCGGCTGGGCGCCGAGGCCGTGGACCGGCTGAAGGCGTTCGGCAAGCTCGTCCAGGGCATGGCCCACGGGAACATCGCGCTGCTGTACGACCAGGGCTTCATCGTGGACGAGACCACGGATGTCTCCACGCCGCAGGACCCCGTCGGCTACATGACGTTGATGGACGCGGCGCTCGGGTACTTCGATGAGGCGGCGCAGCTGGCCAGCGCGTCCAGCTTCTCGATCCCGGGGACGTGGATCCCGGCGCTCTCGGGCTCGACGAGCTCGGCCGAGCTGGCGCTGGTCGCCCACAGCATGCGGGCCCGCTACCGGGCGGGCGTGGCGCGGACGCCGGACGAGCGGGCCGCCGTGGACTGGAACGCCGTCATCGCCGATGTGGATGCCGGCCTCCAGACCGACTGGACCCACGACATGGATTTCTACGATGGCTGGTACAACATGGTCATCGACTACGGCACGTACCCGGGCTGGGCGGAGAATCCGTACTTCGTCATGGGCATGGCCGACCAGTCGGGCAACTACCAGCGCTGGCTGTCGCAGCCGCTCGGCGAGAAGAACCCGAACCCGGCGGACGGGCCGATCCTGGTCGTCACCGATGACACCCGGTTCCCCCAGGGCGCGACGATCGCCGAGCAGGAGGCCAATCCCGGCTCCCTGTACGTGATCCCGTACTGGGGCATCGGCAACGTGTGGGCCCGGCCGGACCGGGGCACGTGGCGGTGGTCCTACTACTGGCACGTCGAGTCCGAGCAGTACACCTACTGGGCGGACTTCACCTGGAACGAGATGAACTTCAACGAGATGCGCCTCCTCAAGGCCGAGGGCCTCTACCGCAATGGCGACATGGCGGGGGCGGCGGATCTCATCAACGTGACCCGCACGGCCGCCGGGCTCGACGCCACGGACGCGGCGGGCACCAACACCAGCTGCGTGCCGAAGCTGCCCAACGGCGAGTGTGGCGGCCTCATGGAGATGCTGAAGTGGGAGAAGAGGATGAGCCACCGCATGCAGGGCTCCTTCTCGGCCCCGTGGTACTTCGACAGCCGCGGCTGGGGTGACCTCTACAAGGGCACCTACCTCCAGTTCCCGGCCCCGTGCCGTGAGCTCCAGGTCCTGCAGCTGCTGCCGTGCTACACCTTCGGCGGCTCCGGCGAGTACGCC
>CAYLPJ010000132.1:0-824 GCA_964385465.1 uncultured Planctomycetaceae bacterium
GGGGAGGGCAGGTCGGGGGGCTGAGCCCGCCGGGGGGAGGACGGTCAGGGCCCGGGGGGGAAGCGGCTGCGACCTCGCCGCGGGGGTCCGCATGCCCCTCCCGCGCCCCGGGCCACGAGCATCTCCGCGTCCCCTGGATGGCTGTCGCCGCAGACCCCCGCCGAGGGGCGGTGTGTCAGTTCTGTCCACCCCTCGTACATGTGGACACACCGAAGGTCGGGAATCATAAAGCTATATTTCATAAGGATTTACATAGAGTATCATTCTGTCCACCCCTGTGCGGAGGTGCACACCTTGTCCGGGGGTGGACAGCGTTGGACACGGCCGGTCATCGTCGGCGGGGGGGCGGCGGGGGCGGCGACGGAGTTCAGTCTGTGCGGTTTATGGCGTATGCAGAAAATGACGGGGTATGGTAAACCAAGTGGAATGGGGCATCCGTTCTCGCCCATGCGGACCGGCCCTCCGGAGCAGCCCGGGGCGCCCGGCAGCGTGCCCGCCGGTGGCGGGGGCGAGCCGCGGGAGATATCCGAAGTCGCTCCCCGCCTCGGGGGGCGGGGGGCAGCAGCACGTGCCTGCCCTCGTCCCCCGCCCGACGGCTGCGGTCAGTAGACGATTTGGCAATCCGGGAGTGCCTGGCGGAGGCGTTCGACGTCCTCGGCCGGGACCTGCGTGCCGGAGAGGTTCAGCCTACGCAGGTTCTTCATCCCGGCCAGGGGGGAGATGTCCGAGACCTGCGTGTTGGAAAGGAACAGGTGCTCCAGGCGCTCCATCTTGGCCAGGGGCGAGATGTCCGAGACCTGCGTGCCGAAGAGGGACAGATACCC
>CAYLPJ010000132.1:924-4463 GCA_964385465.1 uncultured Planctomycetaceae bacterium
CAGGCTCTTCATCCCGGCCAGGGGCGAGATGTCCGAGACCTGCGTGCCGGAGAGGGACAGGCTACGCAGGTCCTTCATCCCGGCCAGGGGGGAGATGTCCGAGACCTGCGTGCCGGAGAGGTCCAGCCCCTCCAGGCTCTCCATCCCGGTCAGGGGCGAGATGTCGGAGACCTGCGTGTCGGAAAGGTCCAGCCACTCCAGGCTCTTCATCCCGGCCAGGGGCGAGATGTCCGAGACCTGCGTGCCGGAGAGGTCCAGAGTCGTCAGGCTCTCCATCCCGGCCAGGGGCGAGATGTCCGAGAGGGGGGCATCGCTCAGGACCAGCTTGGTGACCTTGCCGTAGTCCGCCGGGGTGAGGTCTTCGACGTTCCTCCCGAGCGAGCGGGCGACGGCCTCGGCGATGGGGTCCCCGGGCGTCGTGGACGGAAGCACACGGCCGATCTGGGCCTCGGGTGCGGGGAACTCGATCTGCATCAGGTCGCCGAGGTCGCGGCTGCTCAGCAGCGGCAGCAGACGCCGGAAACGCTCCTCCCCGAACAGCGGCTGGAAACGGGCGTATGGCTCGGGCAGGGGCTTCGGGGAACGCGGGTCGCCCTCCTCGATCGTGTCGCCGGGCGCCCTTCGCGGGTCACCCGGGGCTCGTCTCGCCCGGGCCTCCGCGATCGCCTCAGGCCGCGCGGAGGGCAGGAATTCCTCCACACCGGGCACATACCGTGCGGCGTTGCCCGGGGTTTCCCGGACGATCTCGCTCCAGCGGTGCAGGAACGCCGCCAGGTCGTCCGAGCCGGCCAGCGTGGACATGCTCCGCTCGCCGAGCACCTTGGTGACGAAGAACCACTGCACGCCCTGGGCGAACGTGATCCGGGGCCGGGCTTCTGTGGTGTCCGCCCGCTCGCCGATCAGCACGCCGGCCCCGTACATCATCGCCGAGTTGACCAGGCGCTTGATCTCCCGCGGTATCCGCTGGGCGCGGCGGAGGATGATCCGTTCGAAGATCTCCTGCTGCTCGTCGTCCAGGGCATCCTGCCCGAAGGATACGGCCGCCAACTGCCTGGCGAGGAACCGCCGGACCTGGTCGTCGGTGGCGTCGAGGGTGACCTCCAACTGGAACATCTTGTCGAGGTACTTGGCGACGCTGCGGTCCTTGATTCCGATGTCCACGTGATGCTTGGCCACGAGGTCGTCGATCATCGCCCGGTGCACGCCGACGACGAAGACCACCCGCCCG
Organism: uncultured Planctomycetaceae bacterium; assembly: GCA_964385465.1. Classification (GTDB taxonomy): domain Bacteria; phylum Planctomycetota; class Phycisphaerae; order SM23-33; family SM23-33; genus CAYLPJ01. The sequence goes on from CAYLPJ010000132.1 coordinate 2,153, forward strand.
ACGCTCAGGTAGAGCTTGAGCGCCTCGAGGACCTGGAGGGCGACTTGCGGCATGCACCGGTCGAGGTCGTCGATGAAGATCGCCAGCCGCTCCGTCCCGGTCACCAGGTTCTTCACCCACTGGCCGAACCGGTCCTCGAACTCGTTCAGGTATGCCTGCGCGGGGCGGCGGTACTTCTCCCAGTTGGCCGAGACCCCGTCGATCAGCTTCTCCAGGTCGGCCTCCAACTCGACGGCCCCGCCCGGGTCGTCCCCGGCCTTGAGCTTGGGTCGGATGGACTTCAGCGTTGTCAGGAAGGACTGGCCGAGGAACCCCCCGAACTCCCGCGCGGCCGTCAGGGCCTGGCGGTAGCGACGTTTCATGTCTTTGACCTGGGGGAGTGCCTGGAGGATGATTTCGGCGATCAGCCCGCGCCACACGTCCTCGCGGTTCTGGTACTTCCAGGGGTAGAACAGCACGGGGTAGACGGCGACGGCGCGGGACCATCGCTCGGGGTCGTCGGCCTCGCCCTTGCCTTTGCGCTTGCCCTTTCGCGGCGGGGCTTGACGGTGCCGGCCTACCTCCTCATTCCATGCCCGCAGCATCCCCTGGAGCCAGGCCATCGCGGAGGTCTTGCCGCTGCCCCAGGGCCCGTAGATGGCCACGCACAGCGGCGTGCCGGTCCTCTCGTGACGGATGATGTCGAAGATCGGCCCGACCCGGTAGGCCAGGCCGAACGTGTCCTGCTCGTACTCGCCCGGCGCCAGCGGGTTGTCGCTGATCCCGCAGAAGTTCGGCAGCGTCGTGGCCAGTTCCCTCAGCGCCTCGGCCTCGCGCTGCGCCTGTTCGTCCCGTTCGGCCATGCCGTTCCCCTTGCTCATTGCGACGCGGACAGGAGGCGGCGCCGCCGTGGCGAAGCCCGCGGCGACGTCGCGTCGTCGCGTCGTCGCGGCCCATCATACACGCTCGGCCGGCCGGTGGCACGCCGGGACCGAGGAGGTTCCGGTGGCGTTCCGCGGCCGGCGGGGGGGGCGGTAGGCCGCGGACGGCGCGGCTGCCGCGGCCGGGGGCGGCGGGGTCAGCGGACTTCGCGGGTCAGGGGTACGAAGCGGACGGGCATGATGTTTCGGGTGGTGGTTTCGCCGTCGCGGGACTTCTCGACGACCAGGAGGTTCTGGACGCCGCCGTCGGGGCCGACGGGGATGATCATCCGCCCGCCGGGGGCGAGCTGGTCCACCAGCGGCTCGGGGACGCTGGGGGCGCCGCAGGTGACGACGACGGCGTGGAAGGGCGCGTGCTCGGGCCAGCCCTTGTAGCCGTCGCCATGGCGGACCTTCACGCCGTCGTAGCCCAGCCGCCGGAGGGTCTCGCGGGCGGTGCGGGCCAGGGCGCCCACGATCTCGATGGTGTACACGTGCGGGGTGATCTCGGCCAGCACGGCCGCCTGGTAGCCCGAGCCGGAGCCCACCTCCAGCACGCGGTCGCCGGGGCGGACCTTGGCCAGGCGGGTCATCTCGGCGACGATGTACGGCTGGGAGATCGTCTGGTCGTTGCCGATCGGCAGGGGGGAGTCCTCGTAGGCGGCCTCGCGGAGTGGTTCGGGGACGAAGGCGTGTCGCGGCACGGCCCGCATGGCGGCCAGGACGTTCGGGTCCTCCATGCCGTACCGCGTGATCTGCCGGACCATGGCCTCGCGGTCCTCGCGGCGCTGCGCGAAGGCCGGGTGCGTCGCCGGCGACCCGGCCGGCGCGGTGGCGGCGCCGGCCCGCGGCCGCGTGGCGGGGCGGTCGGGCGCGTCGGGCTGGGAGCAGCCGGCGGCGAGCAGCACCGCGGCGGCCAGGGCGGCCGGCGCGATGCGACGGGCGTGTCGTGTGCGGTTCATGGCGTGGTCTCCTTGCCGCGGGGCCGGGCGTCGGCCCCGGTGTTCATTATTGCGCCCCGTGCGCGGCCGAGCCGGTGCGAGCCCGACGCCCGCCGGGCTGTTGTGTCGCCGAACGCGGCGATGGCCGTGGAGTGCGAAGGGCGGGGCGCCGGTTCGACGGGGCGCGTGGGGCGGCTTCGGGGGGCGGGGCGGGCACGCTCGCCGGGACGTGCTCGCCGTGTGGGCGCCCCGCATCCGCGAAGAACCCGGCGCCCCGGCCGGCGCCGTCCAGATCTTGCGTCGCGCCCTGTGGAGTGCGGCGGCAACGACGCCGCTTTCGCGGGCGGCGCGGGGTGCCGTTGCGCCTGCCGCGACCCCGCTTGCCGCGACGGGCTCGCCGTGCAGGCCGTCGCCGTTGGCGGGCGCCAGGGGCGGCTTCGGGGGGCGGCGCGGGCACGCTTGCGGCGACGA
>CAYLPJ010000133.1:0-4099 GCA_964385465.1 uncultured Planctomycetaceae bacterium
TCCAGCCGAAGTTCATCGAGGCTCACCGCATCAGCCCGTTCACCTTCCGCTCCGCCGACGTCGGCGTCGTGCTGGACATGATGATCCACGACCTCGACCTCGTGCTGATGATGATCGACGGGCGCCCGGCGCACATCCACGCCGTGGCCGTCAGCGTCCTCGGCCGGCCGGAGGACATCTGCAACGCCCGCATCCTGTTCGACTCCGGCGCGGTGGCGAATGTCACGGCCAGCCGCCTGGCGATCAAGACCGAGCGGAAGATGCGGATCTTCAGCGAGCAGGCGTACCTTTCGGTGGACTACGGCAAGAAGGTGGGGATCGCGGTTCGCAAGAGCGAGAACCTCGACCTGCTGAAGATGGCCCGGGACCTGGACGTCGAGGACCTCGCCGAGATGGCCCAGTCCGTGGACTACACCGAGATGGTCAAGGTCGAGGAGCTCTGCGTGGACGACTCCGTCGAGCCCCTCCGCCGACAGGCCGAGGCCTTCCGCGCCACCGTCGAGGACGGCGCCCCGCCGGTCGTCTCCGGCGCCGACGGCCTCGCCGCCGTCCGACTCGCCGAGCAGATCGTCGCCGCCGCCGCGCAGCACAACTGGGACGGCGCCCCCGAAGGCGCCGCCGGCCTCGACGTCCGTCCCTGAGGCCGCAAGAGGCGTTGCCGACCAGCGGATGCCGGTCGCCTGCCCCAGCCCACGCCTCCGCGGGCGCCGCGGGCGACCGGGAGAAGACGATCCCCGCGGCGACCCCTTGCGGCTCTGCTGCCTCGCCGGCGCGAGAGCCCTGGCCGGCGGCTGGCCGGAGCCGCGACGACCACCTTGGAACGCCGCACAGGCCCGGCCGGTGACGGCCTGCTTTGCGAGCAAGGGATCCCATCGACTGAATCTCCTGCATCCCTGCTGACGAGAGGATACGCCACGATGCCAGACGACCCCGTTCGCTTCGCCGTGATCGGTTGCGGGAACATTGCCCGGTTGCAGCATATACCCAATATCGCCGCCTCGGACGCGGCCGAGCTGACCGTCTGCTGCGACCTCGACGATGCCGCGCTGGCCGAGTGCCGCCAACGCCACGGGTCCGGGCGGACCACGCATGAGTGGCGCGAGGCCGTCGCGGCCGACGACGTCGAGGCCGTCTGCCTGGCGACCACGGAGAAGCTCCGCGTGGAGGTCGTCGCCGCGGCCGCCGAGGCCGGAAAGGCCGTCTACTGCGAGAAGCCGCTGGCCCGAACGCTGGAGGAGATGTACCGCATCGGCGAGGTCGTCGACGAGTCCGGCATCCCGTTCTGCGTCGGGCACAATCGCCGCTGCGCCCCGGCCATGCGGGAGGCCCGCGCCATCTTCCGCGCCCACATGGCCGACCCGAAGCCCTGCCCCTGGCGATACGACCGGCTCGGGCCCGAGGGCCGGCCCGCGCTGGCGGAGGACGGCACGGCCGCGATGAGCGTGCGGATCAACGACGACTGGTACAGTTGGAAGGGCTGGGTCTTCGACAGCAACCAGGCCCCCCACGGGCCGATGCTCTTCGAGATGACCCACTTCACCGACCTGTGCAACTGGCTCCTGGACGCCGTCCCCGCCGAGGTGACCGCCCTGGAGGCCGGGATGCTCAACCACGGCATTGTCGTCCGGTACGGAACCGGCGAGGTGGCCACGCTGCTGATGACCGGCAACGGGACGTTCGGCTACCCCAAGGAGCTGTACGAGGTATTCGGCCGCGGGGCCGCGGTGGTGGTGGACCACATGGTCGAGCTTCGCACGGCCGGCATCGAGGGCGCCCCGTCCCGGCGGACGTATCCGCTGCTGGGCGACCGCCATCCGGACGTCGGCGCCGAGGGCGGGCTGTCCGGCTGGCTGGCCAAGAAGCGTGCGGCCTGCGGTGCCTGCGCCGCCGCCGGCGACCCGGGGCTGGACGCCGGCCCGCAGCCGGACAAGGGCCACGCCCACGCGATCGACGCCTTCGCCGCCGAGATCCGCGGCCGGGGGCCGGTCGTCTGCGACGTCCACGCCGCCATCGCCGCCACCCGCGTGGCCTTCGCCGCCGTCCGCTCCGCCCGGACCGGCCGGGCGGTACCGCTGGAGGAAGTGTAGAGGCGTTTCTGCGTATGGACCCGTCCCCGACAGCGGGGACCGCCGCCGCCGGAAAGGAGATTCTCCCGATGCCCCGCGCCGCGACCGACCGCCCGAACATTCTGCTGATCAACTGCGACGACCTCGGCTACGGGGACCCGGGGTGCTACGGCTCCACGGTGAACCGCACGCCCACGCTGGACCGCATGGCGGGCGAGGGGATGCGGTTCACCGACTTCTACATGGCCAGCCCCGTCTGCTCACCGTCCCGCGGGGCCATGATGACCGGCTGCTATCCCCGCCGCATCGGCTTCGGGACCTTCGACGGGGCCTGGGTGCTCTTCCCCGGCCACGGCGTCGGGCTCAGCGCGGAGGAGGTCACCGTCGCCGAGCTGCTCGGCCGCCAGGGCTACGCCACCAGCATCGTGGGCAAGTGGCACTGCGGGGACCAGCCGGAGTTCCTGCCCACGCGGCACGGGTTCGACCACTACTACGGCCTGCCCTACAGCAACGACATGGGCCGCCAGCGGGGCCGCGAGAACATGCCCCCGCTGCCGCTGCTCGACGACGAGCGTGTCCTCCAGCAGCAGCCCGACCAGGCCGCCCTGACCGAACGCTACGTCGAGCGGTGCGTGCGGTTCCTGCGCGCCAACGCAGACCGGCCTTTCTTCCTGTACCTCGCCCACATGCACGTGCACCTGCCCCTCTACGCACCCCAGCGGTTCCTCGCGGCGTCGCAGAACGGCCCCTACGGGGCCGCCGTGGAGTGCGTGGACTGGGCGGCGGCCGTGCTGCTCGAGGAACTGCGACGGCTTGGCATCGAGGAGAACACGCTGGTGATCTTCACCAGCGACAACGGCAGCCGGGGCGACCACGGCGGCAACAACGCCCCGCTGCGGGGGCGAAAGGGCACCTGCTGGGAGGGCGGGCAGCGCGTCCCGTGCATCGCCCGCTGGCCCGGCATGGTCCCCGAAGCGAGCACATGCCGCGAGCTCGCCACCAGCATGGACTTCCTGCCGACCTTCGCCGCGCTGGCCGGCTCGGCCGCGCCGGACGACCGCATCATCGACGGCCACGACATCCGCCACCTGCTGACCGGCGAGCCGGGCGCGGCCTCGCCCCGGGAGGCGTTCTACTACTACCTGCGGGACAACCTCGAGGCCGTGCGCGTGGGGCCCTGGAAGCTGCACGTCTACCGCAAGGACCACCCCGTCCGCGAGCTGTACAACCTCGACGCGGACCTCGCCGAGACGACGGACGTCGCCGGCGCCCACCCCGAGGTGGTCGAGCGCCTGATGCGCCACGTCGACGCCGCCCGCGAGGACCTCGGCGATGCCTCCGCCGACGCCCCCGGCACCAACTGCCGTCCGCCCGGCCGCGTGGAGAACCCCGTTCCGCTCACCGAGTACGACGAGACCCACCCGTACATCGAGGCCATGTACGACCTCCCCGACGCCGGGTAGCGCGCCCTCGCACGCCGGGCGCCCCCCCCGTGTCGCCGAGCCCAGCGAGGCCACGGAGGGCGGCGGTCTTGACGCCGGTTCGGCGGGAGGCGCGGGGCGCCATCGCGGCCGACGTCTGCACGCTCGCCGCGACGCCCCCGGTGTGTAAGGGCCCGCCGTCGGCGAAGAACCCGCCGCCCCGGCCGCGGTGTGTAAGGGCCCGCCGTCGGCGAAGAACCCGCCGCCCCGGCCCCGGTGTGTAAGGGCCCGCTGTCGGCGAAGAACCCGCCGCCCCGGCCTTCGCCCTCCAGATCTTGCTACGCGCCCTGTGGAGTGCGGCGGCAACGACGCCGCTTTCGCGGGAGGCGCGGGGCGCCATCGCGGCCGACGTCTGCCACGCTCGCCGCGACACCCCCGGTGTGTCGGCGACCGCCGTTGGCGAAGAAAAGCGGCGTCGTTGCCGCCGCACTCCACATTTGGCGTCGACTTCCATGGAGGGCGGCGGTCTTGACGCCGGTTCGGCGGGAGGCGCGGGGCGCCGTCGCGGCCGACGTCTGCCACGCTCGCCGCGACGCCCCCGGTGTGTCGGCG
>CAYLPJ010000134.1:0-3889 GCA_964385465.1 uncultured Planctomycetaceae bacterium
GCCGCGCTTTCATATCTTCACTCCACAGGGCGCGTAGCGGGCTCTGGAGGGCGTCGGCCGGGGCGGCGGGTTCTTCGCGAATGGCGGCCGTTTACACACCGAGCCCGTCGCGGCAAGCGTGCCAACGTCGGCCGGGGCGGCGGGTTCCTCGGGAATGCAGGGCGTCCGCACGGCCAGACGCGTGCGGTCACGGGCAGCCTTCGCGGCCTCCGGGGGGGATGACCCTCTTCTCCCGCCCGCCCCGAGCCGCTATGCTGGAGACGAGAGCGACCTCCCCCGTACGCGAAAGGATACCCACGATGACGACGACCACGATCGACCGCGACATGTTGACGCGAAGCGCCCGATGTCTGGTGATCTGCCTGGCGGCAGGGGCCTTGTCGGCCGGGGAGGCCTCGGGGGCGGAGTGGCGGCAGTTCCGCGGGCCGGGCACGGCGGGGGTGAGCCCGGAGGCGGACACGCCGGTGGAGTGGTCGGCGGAGGAGAACATCGTCTGGAAGACGGCGCTGCCCGGCGCGGGCACGTCGAGCCCGATCGTCGTCGACGGGCGGGTGTACCTGACCAGCTATACGGGCTTCAACGTCCCCGGGCGGGGCGGCGGGGTGATGAGCCACCTCAAGCGCCACCTGCTGTGCGTGGACCGCAAGACGGGCAAGCTGCTGTGGGCCAAGGAGCTCAAGACGCGCCTCCCCGAGCAGCGGCGGATCCGCGACGATCACGGCTACGCGTCGAGCACGCCGGTCAGCGACGGCGAGAGCGTGTTCGTCTTCGCGGGCAAGTCCGGCGTGTTCGCCTTCGACCTCGAGGGCAAGCCGCTGTGGCAGGCGGACGTGGGGCACGGCATGCACGGCTGGGGCTCGGCCGCCTCGCCGATCGTCTACAAGGACCTGGTGATCGTCAACGCCAGCGTGGAGAGCCAATCGCTGGTGGCGCTGAACAAGAAGACCGGCGAGCAGGTGTGGAAGGTCGGCGGAATCAAGGAGGCCTGGAACACGCCGCTGCTGGTCCCGCTGGGCGGGGGCAAGCACGAGCTGGCCGTTTCGATCCCGCGGAAGGTGATCGGCCTGGATCCCGACACGGGGCGGGAACTGTGGACGTGCGACACGGACATCACCTGGTACATGGTCCCCAGCATGGTCGCCGAGGACGGGATCATCTACTGCGTCGGGGGCAAGAACGGCAAGTGCGGGTCGATGGCGATCCGCGCCGGCGGGCGCGGCGACGTGACGGACACCCACCGGCTGTGGTGGTCCGAGCAGCGGTCCAACGTCAACTCCCCGATCTACCACGACGGGCTGCTGTACTTCGCACACGAGCAGCAGGCGATCGTCTACTGCCTCGACGCGAAAACCGGCGAGCTGAAGTACGAGCACCGCCTCGGCCCGCGGGCCGGGCAGGTCTACCCCTCGCCGGTTCTCGCAGGCGGAAAGCTCTACTACACCACCCGCCGCGGAGGGATCTTCGTCCTGGCTGCCGGGCCGGAGTTCCGCCAGCTCGCCCGCAACCGCCTCGACGACAGCACCATCAACTCCACCCCGACCGTCAGCGGAGACAACCTGCTCATCCGCACCAACACGCACCTGTACTGCATCGGCGACTGACGCCCGCCCCGCGGCGCTACGCCGCGGCCGCGAAAATCGTCGTCGCGACGGTGAAGTAGATCACGATCCCGCTGACGTCCATCAGGCTGGCGATGAACGGGCCGCTGGTCACCGCCGGGTCCAGCCCCAGGCGCTTGAAGGCGAACGGGAGCATCGAGCCGACGATGTTCGCCATCGTCACGGCCGCGAGGATCGCCAGCGCCACGGCCGCGGCGATATGGCGGCGTCCGACGTCGAGCGTCAGCAGGGAGCTGAAGGCCCAGGAGGCGGCGAAGCCCAGCGCGCCGAGGACCACGCCGAAGACCAGCCCGTTGCCCAGCTCCCGCAGCAGCACGCGGCGCCAGTCGGCCAGGTCGATCTCCTGGACGGCGAGGCCGCGGATCATCAGCCCGGCCATCTGGCTGCCGGTGTTGCCCGCCGGGGAGTTGATCAGCGGCATGAACAGCACCAGCACGGCGAACAGCGGGACGGAGTTGAAGCCCAGCAGGGCGATGGTGGTGACGGTCTGGGCGGCCAGGAGCATCGCCAGCCAGGGCATGCGTTTGCGGAGCATGGCGAGGAAGCCGGTGCTGAAGTAGGTGCTCTGAAGCGCCGTCATGCCGGACATCATCTGGAAGTCCTCGGTGCCCTCCTCCTCGACGACGTCCATGACGTCGTCGAAGGTCACGATCCCCACCAGCGTGCCCTTGCTGTTGACCACCGGCAGGGCGAGGGCCTCGTACTTGCGGAACAGCTCGATGGCGGTCTCCTGGTCCTCGTCGGCGGTCAGGGCGGCCACCTGCTCGTCCATCAGGTGCCGGACGCTCTGGTCCGGCTCGGCGAGGATGACCTGCTCCAGGCGGACCTCGTCCAGCAGCTTCCACCGCTTGTCCACCACGTAGAGGACGGTGAACGTCTCCTTCGCGGGGGCCACCTTGCGAATGTGCGCCAGGACGTGCTTGATCGTCCACTCCGGGCGGACCGCGACGTACTCCGGCGTCATCAGCCGGCCGATGCTGTCCTCCGGGTAGGCCAGCAGGCTGCGGGCGATCGTCAACTCCTCCCCGCGCAGGCTGCTGAGCAGCCGCTGGGCCAGCTCACCGGGCAGCTCCTCCAGCAGCTCCGTCCGCTCGTCGGGAGGCATGTCGTTGAGGATCGACGCCACCCGCTCGGTCGAGAGCGTCTCCAGGAGCTCCTCCTGACGCTCGATCGGAAGGTCGCCGAAGATGTCCGCCGCGCTGTCCCGCGGAAGCAGCCGGAACGCCAACGCCAGGTCCTCACCCTCCAGGCGACCGATCAGGTCCGTCAGGTCGTGGACCTCCATCTCGCGGATCGCCGCCTTCAACGCCGCGAAGTTCTTCTGCGCGATCAGCTCGTGCACTTCCGGCTGCTCGACGGTCTCGGTCACACGCTGCCTGCCTTCCGGTACTTGGGTGGTCGCGGCCGCTGACGATCGTCGCGGGGCGCCTGCATTGTCGGGGCTCGCGGGCATCAAGTCAAATCGTAGCGCCGGCGCGGCCCGGCCCGCGCCGCCCCCCGCCGGCCCCCGCCAAGCCCGCCGAGCGCGTGCGGCGACCGGGGGAAAACCGCCCCCACGCACCGGGCATAGGGTATAATACCCGTGGCCGGCTGCGCGGAAGGCCGCTCCCCGCCTCGTGCGGGGGGAGGAAAGTCCGAGCACCGCTGAGCCACGGTGGTGGGTAACGCCCACCGCCCCCCCGCGGCGGCGGCTCCGCGGAGGGGTCGGGAAAGTGCCACAGAAAACAGACCGCCTGCGCCCGACATCAACGGTCCCGCCGGCCGCCCCGGCCGGGCCGAGGACATGGCCCCCTCGCCGGGAGATCGGCGACCGGGCGAGCCCCCGGGGCGCCGGAAAGGGTGAAACGGTGCGGTAAGAGCGCACCGCGGCGACCGCGAGGAAGCCGGCACGGCAAACCCCACCGGGTGCAAGGCCAAGCAGCGACGCACGGTGCGGCTCAGACCACCGCGCCGCGGGTAGGCCGCTCCGACGGCCGGGGCCCTCAGGCCTCGCCGACGGGAGCCCGTCCGAGAGGGCGGGTCCAGATAAATGGCCTTCGCCGCACGCCCGGCAGCGCCCGCCGGACGAAGCGGAACAGAACTCGGCTTACAGCGCAACCGGCCGGGCGCACGCATTTTCCGCCGCCCGGGGCCTTGACGACGCCCCGCGGTGTGCTAAAGTACCCGTTCCCGCCCCCGCGGCGGGAGCGGACACGCCACGGGGCGTAGCTCAGCTTGGCTAGAGCGCTGCGTTCGGGACGCAGAGGTCGCTGGTTCAAATCCAGTCGCCC
>CAYLPJ010000135.1:0-3330 GCA_964385465.1 uncultured Planctomycetaceae bacterium
GACCGACCGGCCACTGCCGTTCCCCCTGACCACTGGCCACTGCTTCTTCTCCCCGGCCACTGCTTCTTCCCCCCGGCCACTGCCGTTCCCCTTGACCACTCGCCACCGACCGACCGGCCACTGCCGTTCCCCCTGACCACTGGCCACTGCTTCTTCTCCCCGGCCACTGCCGTTCCCCTTGACCACTCGCCACTGACCGACCGGGCACTGCTTCTTCCCCCCCGGCCAGTACCGGAGCGGCTGCGCCGGTTCAGCCTCGGTACACGCAGCGGCTGGTGTCGGATTCCCAGACGGTGACGGCCGAGAGGAGGGGCACCGACGGGCGGACGCGGTCGAAGATGTAGCGGGCGATCATCTCGGCGGTGGAGTTCGTCAGTCCGGGCACCTCGCCGAGCATGCGGTGGTCGAGTTCCTCGAGGACGGGCTCGACGGCGGCCTTGATGTCCCCGAAGTCCATCACCCAGCCCTTCTCGGGGTCCACGGGCCCGGCGACGTGGATGTCCACGCGGTAGCTGTGACCGTGCATGCGGCTGCACTTGTGCTCGGCCGGGACGTTGGGCAGGGCGTGTGCGGCCTCGAAGCGGAACGACTTGATCAGCTCGGCGTCCATGCGCCTCAGTATATCAAGAGGGGGGAGTCTGGTATTGTCTAATCGTTATTGGCTATCAAGAAAAGACTTAAGCTTGCGCGCCCGCGGGAGGGCAGATGCCTGCCGCCACCGCTGCGGCGAGCTGGGCGGCTCGGCGGACGCCGCCCGGCCAGGCCCGCGCATCCACAGGGCAAAACACCCTCCGCCACCGGGAGCGAATGGGCTCCATACTCACCGGCCCCGCGTGGATAACTGTTGTGCTGATAACCAATAACGATTGATCGATAACGATCCGACAGCCTACCGCCGGCGCTGCCCGCCCCAGAGGAGCCGGTGCAGTTGCAGGCCGAGGCGAACGTCGACTCCGTCGGCCAGGATCCAGTCGGCCAGGGCGGCGGGGTCAAGGTGGCCGTGGGCGGGTGAGAAGACGACGCCGCAACGGGCGGTCAGGTTGTGGTCTGCGAGGACGGCGAGGGCGTAGTCGTAGTCGGCGCGGTCTGCGAGGACGAACTTGACCTCGTCGCGTGGCGTGAGGACGGCGAGGTTGGGCCAGTGGGTCGCGTCGGCCTGGCCGCTGGCGGGGCACTTGACGTCGACGATCCGCGCGACGCGTGCGTCCACGCCGGCGACGTCCAGCGAGCCGTTGGTCTCCAGCAGCGTCTCCCAGCCGGCATCGCAGAGGGCGGTCAGCAGCTCGCCGCAAGCCGGCTGGAGCAGCGGCTCGCCGCCGGTGACCTGGCATCGCCGCGGCGGGGCCAGTGTCTCGACGGCGGCGAGGGCCTCCGCGACGGCCATCTTCCGCCCGGCGGCCGTGTCGCGGGCATAGCGGGTGTCGCACCAGGCGCAATCGAGGTTGCAGCCGGCCAGGCGGACGAAGGCGCAGGGCAGCCCGACACGGCCGGCCTCGCCCTGGAGGGAGCGGAAGATCTCGCAGATGGCAAGCGTTGCGGGCATGTCGGGCGATTGTACACGCAGCCGCCGCCCCGTACGATACCCCCATGCGAGACCTCCGCCTGTGGGCCATCCTGCTGATCGCGATGACGCTGCGGGGGCTGCTGTTCGCCGCCGCGGTCGGGCCTGCGGGCCGGCCGACGACGCCGGACTCCTTCGACTACGCCATTCTCGGCCAGCAGATCGGGTTGGGGGGCGAGTACCGCAACGTCGAGGGCGTGCTGATCAAGCCGGCCATCTTCCGTACGCCCGGCTACCCCCTCGTCCTGGCCGCCAGCCATCACCTGCCCGGGCCGTACACCCGGCTGCACCCGACGGTCGGGGTGCGGGTCGCGCCGGTGCTGGCCTTCCAGGTCCTGGTGGACCTGCACCTGGTCCTGCTGGCGTACGGGCTCGGCCGGTGCGTGCGGGACCACGCCACGGGCCTGCTGGCCGCGCTGCTGCTGGCGGTCTGCCCGGTCAGCGTCGCCGCGAGCTGCCGCGTGTTGTCCGACAGCCTCTTCGCCTTCCTGCTGACGGCAGCGGCGGTGCTGGCCCTGCTGCACATGCGCAGCGGGCGCTGGCGGACGCTGATTCCGGCGGCGGTGGCGATGGGCGTGGCGTGCTACGTCCGGCCGGTCGGGCTGGCGATGAGCGGGCTGTTCGCCTTCGCGTTGCTGCTGCGGCCGAAGCGGCTGCGCCGGGCGGGGGCGTTCGCGGGCATCGTGGCCGCGTGCGTCGCGCCGTGGGTGTACCGCAACGCGGTCGTCGCCGACTACGTCGGTTTCTCCAGCTTCGCCGGCCAGAGCCTGTACATGCATTCGGCGGCGGAGGTTATGGCGCGGCAGCGGGGCATCGCCCTGGAAGATGCCCGCGAGCGGCTGTACGCCGAAGAGGGCTGGCCGCACTTCGACCCGGACCTGATCGGCCAGCCGGGGCTTTCGAATGCGGTCTGCTACGGCACGTCGGGGGACATCGCTCGCTATCGGGCGCGGCGGGCGCGAGAGATACTCGTTGCCCATCCGTGGCTGTACGCGAAGATCCACCTCGCGGGCAGCCTGGCGTTCTGGCTGCCGGGGGGCAACGACGTGCTGGAAATCGCGGGGTTTGCCGCCGGGCAGAAGGGCACGCTCGCCGTGCTGCACAGCGAGGGCCTCGTCGCGGCCGTGAGGCATTACGTCGGCGACGAGACGTGGATGATCCTCCCGCTGGGCGCGATGGCGCTGCTGACGCTGGCCGTCTACGTCGGCCTGGCGGCGTGCGTGGTGGTGTTTGTCTTGCGGCGGGTCACGCGGCGGTCCGGGGGGGATGCCCCGCCGCTGTCGGCAGCGCCGGCGGCGTTCGTCGCGCTGGGTGTGCTGCTGGTGCTGGCGTCGTGGCTGCTGCCCGGCCCGGCCGCCCATCCGCGATTCCGCGTGCCCGTCGCGCCGCTGCTGTGCGTCGCGGCGGCGGCGGGGTACGCCTCAACGTTCCGCAGGGGCGGGAGCAGGGATCCATCCGGCGTATCCGCGGCGGAAGGCAACGAACAAGAATAAGACGTACTGTGAATATGCCTATCGCTACGGCGGCATCATCCGGCCCGCCCGGGGCCCCCACGAAGCCGGGTGGCGATGCGTGCCCACCCCGTGGACACTGTCCACTCCCGCCGCATGGTGGACAGGAGCATGTGGCATCATAAGTATTTGAATTTCTTTAGCTTACGAAACAAAAACTGCTTGTGTGTCCAGTGTCCACAGGGGTGGACAGAACGGGCACACGTCTCGGGGGGTGTCGGATCGCCGACCCCTCGTCGTCCTCGCATCAGCAACGGT
>CAYLPJ010000136.1:0-3179 GCA_964385465.1 uncultured Planctomycetaceae bacterium
TGGCCGCCCCCGTGATGCCGGTCTTGTAGTCGATGATGACCCGGCCGCCGTCCACCGTCTCGATGCGGTCCGGACGGATCGCGAGCCTGAGCGGCCCGACGGCGGCCTCACGGGGCTCCTCACAGAGTACCCCGGTGAACGCCGGACGCTCCAGATCCGCCTCCACGAAACGCGTGACCAGGTCTGCGCAGCGCTCGCTCTCCAGGGCGATCAGGCCCGCCAGGCGCGGATCGGCAGCCGTCGCGTACCGGGCCAGGGCCCTCTCCACGCTCTCCGCCGCCGCCCGGGACCGTTCGCCGGCGCCTGCCGCGGCTAGGCGGTCCCGGTCCGGCCAGCGTCGGTACACTGCCTCCAGGGCACGGTGGATAACGGTGCCCCGGTCCCGCGCGGACAGTCCGGCCACGGGGGTCTCCAGCGGTTCTGCCCGCAGCCGGTAGCGCGCGAAGGCGTCGAACGGCTGGGTGCGCTGGGCAGACAGCACGCCGTGGCCCCCGGGCAGCGTCTCTCCGGCCGCCAGCGCCGGCGGCGGGTCGGGCTGCACCGGCTCCAGGACGGCCGCGCCGGCGAGGGTCGCCGCGTGCACGGCCACCTCCGCCACGGGTCCGCCATCGGGCAGACCGGCCAGGAGCGGACTCGCCGTCAGCTCCACATCACCGTCCCGGCGCGGCCAGCTGACGACCACTTCTCCCGCGGCCGACAAAAGTCCCGAAAAGATGTGCCGGGCGTACTCCAGCGTGTCCGCCGGCGTGGCGTCCGGCATGCCATAGTCGCGCTGCAGGCCGATCGGCAGCAACGGATCCGGCCGCTGCGGCGGCGGCCAGGTAGTGGTATCCAGCCCGGCGATCCACAGGGCGTCGAAGGTCATGCCGGAGGCCTCCAGCATGCCCATGACCTGCACGTTGTCGTCGTCGGATTCCGGCTGGAACAGCGTTTCCCGGGCGATGGCGCCGACCTGCGCCACGGCCGTGTGCCCGGTCACCGGACCGCTGACCGCACCGGTGGCGGCGAACTGGTTCAGCACGCTGCGCCAGGCATTCACCAGCTGCCAGCTCTCGCTGTCCAGGGTCCCGTCCGGGGCCCATCCCGCCTCGGTCAGCAGGGCGTCGATGCGCTCGGCCCAGGCCGCAGGCAGGTCCCGGCCGCGCCACTCCGCGCGCCGCGCCGAGACCGCGGCCAGGGTCGCCACGAATTCCGCTGCCGCCCCGGGCAGGCCGCGGCCTCGCGTCAGCGCGGCGGGCAGGCGGGCGAGGTCCCACCGCCGGTCCGGCAGGTCGCGCAGCGCCAGTTCGAGGACGGCGCGTTCTGCGATCCCGCCGCCGCCCAGGAACGGGCTGTGGAGCAGTCGGCCGAGTGCCGGGAAATCCGGGTCCTCGCGGATCAGCTCCAGCAACCCGAGGGCTGCGTCCACCAGACCGTAGTCCGCCAGCGGGCGGCCGTAGGAGACGTTGATGCCGGTGCCGGCGCGCGCGCGCAGCTGCCAGCCCGGGCTGAAACCCTCGGCGATCAGCCAGCCTGCCCGCTGCGCCCGGTTCGCCAGATCCGGCACGATGATGCCTGCCCGGCAGGCCGGATCCGCCAGCAGACGCTGCCGGGCCCAGGCGCCGGCCGCGCGGAGTTCGGCATCCCGGTCGGGTGCGTCGCGTACCGAGACCGACCCCTTCCGGCCGGCGGTATCCTCCGGCGTCAGCGGGATGCCGGCCTCCTGCATGGCCGTCATGAGCTCCTGTTGCACCGGCGTCGGTCTCTCGAAGCCGGCGAAGGTCACCGGCCCCGCGCTGGCCGTTGCGCCGGCGCGAAAGCGCTCAGCCAGCGCCGCCGGGAGCGTGGCGGGATCCTGCCAGCCGCCCTCGGCACAGGCCGCGGTGTAGTAGCCGATGGCCCGGGCCAGGAAGGTGGCGTCCGGCGAGCGGGCCGCTTCGCGTATCGCCTCGGCGGGAACACCCCAGTCGCAGGCCCGGCGCCAGGCTTCCTCGGCCCGTGCGGCGAGGCTCCCGGCACCGGCGAGGGGTACCTCGCCGAGCGCCCGGGCGGTCGCCCGCTCCCACAGTGCGCGGCTCTGCCGGGGCGTGAGTACCGGCCGGGGCAACGGCGCCTCCGGACGGTATCCGGCGGCCTCCCAGGTATCGACCAGCCAGACCTCCCAGGGGACGTAGCGGGGGGCGACCCAGGCGGACTCTCCTGCCGCGGCACGCCCGGCCGCGTGGCGCAGGCGCAGATGCCGGGCCAGGCGCCGGCTGGCGGTGACGATCACGGCAGGGCCGGCAACCGAGTCGTCAACCATACTTCAGTAATTTCAATAGATTGACTAAGTTATCTCGAAACGGATCAAGCGACGGTCACGCGTCCGCGGACCCCATTCTCCAGCACTTCCTCGATGCGCCCGAACACCTCCTGCAGCGTTTCCTGGTCGGGCAGCATGGTGATGCGGAAATGGTTCCGGTAGGGGGTATTGAAGCTCGTGCCGGGCGCCACCAGTACGTGACGGTCCTCCAGCAGGTCGAGCGCGAACGCCTGGTCGTCGAAGCCCGGATAGCGCCGGGGGTCGACGCCGATGAAGGCATACATGGCGCCCATCGGCGCGACGAGTTCCAGATACCGGCTCGCCTCGACCGCAGCCAGCACCGTCTGGCGGGACTGGTAGAGCCGTCCGCCGGGCGCCACGAGCTGGCGGATGCTCTGGAACCCGCCGAGCGCGGTCTGGACCGCCCACTGGGAGGGCACGTTACTGCACAGCCTGAGCGCGGCCAGCAGCTCGAGGCCCTCCAGGTAACCGCCGGCGCGCTCCAGCGCACCGCTCAAGACAGCCCACCCCACCCGGTAGCCGCAGGCGCGGTAAACCTTGGAGAGCCCGCTGTAGGTGATGCAGAGCGTGTCGTCGACGAGCGTCGCCAGAGGGACGAATTCCGCCTCGTCGTAGACCATCTGGTCGTAGATCTCGTCGGCCAGCATGATCAGGCGATGGCGCTCGGCCAGAGCGGCCAGGCGCTCGAGCAGTTCCCGGGGATACACGGCGCCGGTGGGATTGTTCGGGTTGATCACCACGATGGCCCGGGTGCGCGGCGTGATCAGCGACTCGAGTGCGTCCGGGTCGGGCAGGAAGCCGTCCTCCGGCAGGCAGGGGTAATGCACCGCCCGGCCGCCGTTCAGCGTCACCGCCGCCGTCCACAGGGGATAGTCCG
>CAYLPJ010000137.1:0-3141 GCA_964385465.1 uncultured Planctomycetaceae bacterium
AGTGCGATGCCGACGCGCCGCTTCGGCGCATCGCGCGGGGCGGTTTCGGCGGCCGGGGTCGTCACGCTTGCCGCGACGTGCCCCCGGCGAAGGTCAGTTGGTGCGTCTCGGGGTCGAAGGCGGGCGCCAGGTCGCGGCAGGCGTCGGCGAAGGCGGCCAGGCCGTCGGCGTCGGCGCAGTGGCAGACCCACGCGACCGGCGTGCCGTCGGCGCGCAGCTCGCGGTCGGTCAGCACATCCGTCGACCGCCGAACCGGGCGGCTGCACCACAGCCCGACGCATCCGGGGCCTCGCCGGCCGAAGTGCCAGCCGCCGGCGTCGGCCGTCTCGTCGAAGGCGTCCGCGGGCCAGTGGGCGTGGGTGAACTGCATCGGGTGCGTCGGCGGGAGGGTGTAGACGGCCGCGAGGGTCGACCCGTCCTGCCACAGCCGCGGCAGGCGCCCGTTGCCGTACCAGAACCCCGGGCGGGCGCTGCTGAAGTCGAAGCTCGCGCCGGGATGGTTGACGAACACGTGGCAGGCCCGCCCGACCGTCGCGTGCCAGAGGTGCTGCTGGTAGCCCGGCTCGCCCGGGAGCAGTGCGTGGTCGGCGACGTCGTCGGGCAGGTTCCCGGCCGGCAGGGCGAGGCTGGAGAGCATGGTTCCGGCCGACTTGGCCAGGTGGATCTCCGCGTACGCCTGGCGGTGGGTCTTGCGGACCGGGCGGGCCATCCGCTCGTCGAGGTCGTCCGGCGGGCTGTAGCCTCGCGAGGCCGCCAGCAGCGCCGCCCAGACCGTCCGCGCCGCGACCGCCCGCCCACTTGCCAGCGCCAGCATGCCCTGGGCGCCGGAGGACTCCGGCGTGACGATGTTCCGGTACACCCGCCCCTGCGGGCCGACCGTCACGCCGTCGAAGGCGTGCTCGGCGAGCTGGCGGAACATCGCGTCCAGCAGCGCCGACGCCCGCCCGGCCAGGCCCGCGTCCTGCGACAGATCCACCACGTTCGACAGCGCGCCCATCGTCAGCGGGTAGTACGTGCTGCTGAGGAACTCCCAGAACCCCTGGCGCTCGCGCGAGTCCAGCCACTTCAGCACGCGCCGGCGCCCGAGGCGGGCCTGCTCGGCACCCGTCCGCCCGGCGGCGGCGAAGCGGGCGTCGGGCAGCATGCGCCCGGCCACCATCTGGGCGGTGTGGAACAGCAGCGAGTGGTTCTCCGTGCCGAAACACATCGCGTCGGCGCCGGTCTCGTCCGACCAATACCGGAAGCCCAGCAGCGTCTTGCCGATCCGCCCCCGGATGCCCTCGCCGCCCCAGCCGCCGGCGAACAGCCGGAGGATGAACGCCAGCGGGAAGTCCGCGCAGTCGGGGCGGGCGTCGATCCAGTCCAGCGCGGCCGCGACGGCCTCGGCGTCGGCCTCCCCGCCGTCGATGCCGCGGACGTGGCGGGAGAGCACGCCGGCCATGGCGGGCAGGTGGCGGCCGGAGCCCTCGCCCGCCGCGGCGGCCCAGTGCTCCAGGCACGCCTGGCGGCGGGAGGCGTAGTCGCCGGCGCCGACGAGCTCCATCCGCCGGGCCGACGGGAACTCCAACACCCGCACCAGCCGCTGGCCGCGAACCTCCCCGGTCACGCGCGCCGAGGCGATGCCGTCGGCGTCCCAGGTCAGCCCCGGCCGGCCCGGAGGCCAGGAGACCGCCTCGCCGCGGTCGTTCGACCGCCACGCCTTGCCTCCCGAAAGATGCGCCGTGACCGCCGCCGGCGGCGCCCCGGCCGCCTCGATGCCCCGCCCGCCCCCGGCGGCGCGGAGCGAGGCGAACCACGCGTCCGCGGCAGCCAGCTCGGCCGTGACGGCCTCGTCGCCGGGAAGCGCCACCGCCAGGGCCTCCGGCGCATCCTCGAGCTGGAGGCCCACGAGGTACGGGCACTCCCGGGCGCCCATCTCCTGGAGCCGCACCACCACGCGGTTGCGGCCCGCCCGAAGCGCCAGCCCCGCCGCCGTGCAGTCCGGGCGCTTGTGATGGAACGAGCGCGTGTAGCGCACCACGTGTCGGCCGTTGAGCCAGACGTCGGCGGTGTTCGCCGTCCACACCCGGCAGCGGACGTGGCAGGCGGCGGGGGCGACGAGATCCGTCGCGGCGTAGAGGTCCAGCCCGCTGCGGCGGGGATAGAACGCGCTGCGTTCCATGAACACGTTCCGCCCGGGCTGGTAGAACGCCCACGCCTCGCCGGCCGGGGCGGGCTCGCCGAGGGCGATCGCCTCCGGAGGCTCGACGACGGCACGGTCGATCATCTCCTCCCGCGCCTCGTCCTCGCCGGCGGCCTGGCCGTCATACCGCGTCACCCCCGGCCCGCAAACCAGCCAATGCCTGACGAACCCCTCCCCGTCCGGCCGAAATCCCGATGCCGCACTCATGACACGCACTCCCAGAAGAGACCAGCTACCCTCGCCCACCATACCCGCCGCCGTTCGGGAAACAACCGCCCGCCTTCCCGGCGGCGCGGGGCGGCTTCGGCGCTCGGCGTTTGCACGCTTGCCGCGACGGTGCTGGTGTGTCGGCGGCCGCCGTTGGCGAGGAAACGGCCGCCCCGGCCCACGCCCTCCAGATCCCGCTGCGCGCCCTGTGGAGTGCGGCGGCAACGACGCCGCTTTCGCGGGAGGCGCGGCGTGCGCTCGGGCTCGACACGGCCACGCTTGCCGCGACGATGCTGGTGTGTCGGCGGGTGTCGTTGGCGAGGAAACGGCCGCTCCGGCCCACGCCGTCCAGATCCCGCTGCGCGCCCTGTGGAGTGCGGCGGCAACGACGCCGCTTTCGCGGGAGGCGCGGCGTGCGCTCGGGCTCGACACGGCCACGCTTGCCGCGACGATGTTGCCGTGTCGGCGGCCGTCGTTGGCGAGGAAAAGCGGCGTCGTTGCCGCCGCACTCCATAGTTGGCGGCGAGGGCCTTGGGAGTGCGATGCCGACGCGCCGGTTCGACGCATCGTGCGGGGCGGTTTCGGCGGCCGGCGTTTGCACGCTTGCCGCGACGGTGTTGGTGTGTCGGCGGCCGTTGTTGGCGAAGAAAAGCGGCGTCGTTGCCGCCGCACTCCATATTTGGCGGCGAGGGCCTTGGGAGTGCGATGGGCGGGGCGGCGGTTCGACGGGGCGCGCCAGGCGGTTTCGGCGG
>CAYLPJ010000138.1:0-3091 GCA_964385465.1 uncultured Planctomycetaceae bacterium
GCGGAGGATGTCCACGCGCTCCAGCGTGTCGATTTCGCTGTGGAGGTACTTGCAGCGGTAGCCCTCGGCGCGGATGTACTCGGCGAGGTCCTCGGCGAGCCGTTTGGTCAGCGTGGTGATCAGCGTCCGCTCGCCGGCCTCGACGCGAGCGCGGATCTCTCCCAGCAGGTCCGCCACCTGCCCGCGGGCGGGGCGGACCTCCAGCCTCGGATCGACCAGCCCGGTCGGGCGGATGATCTGCTCGACGACCTCCCCGCCGGCCCGCTCCATCTCGAAGTCCCCCGGCGTGGCCGAGACGAACACCACCTGCTTCCACATCGCCTCGAACTCGTCGAACGTCAGCGGGCGGTTGTCCAGGGCGCTGGGCAGGCGGAAGCCGTGCTCGACGAGCACCTCCTTGCGGCTGCGGTCGCCGTGGTACATCGCGCGGATCTGCGGGATCGTCACATGCGACTCGTCGATGATCAGCAGCCAGTCGTCGCCGAAGTAGTCGATCAGCGTGTACGGGCGGTCGCCGGGCTGTCGGCCGTCGAGGTGTCGGGCGTAGTTCTCGATGCCCGGGCAGTAGCCGACCTCCAGCATCATCTCGATATCGTATTTCGTCCGCGCCGCCAGGCGCTGGGCCTCCAGCAGCTTGCCGGCGTTGCGCAGGTCGATCAGCCGCTGGTCCAGTTCGGCCTGGATCGCCTTGGCCGCGGCCTCGAGCGTCTCCTCCTCGGCGACGTAATGCACCGCCGGGAAGATGAACACCTGCTCGGTCTCGCTCAGCGTGTCCCCGGTCAGCGGGTTGATCAGGTGGATGGCGTCGACCTGGTCGCCGAACAGCTCGATCTGGTAGCCGAACTCCTCGTACGCCGGGTAGACGTCCACCGTGTCCCCGCGGACGCGGAACGTGCCCCGCTTGAAGTTCACGTCGTTGCGGTCGTATTGGAGGTTCACGAACCTCCGCAGCATCTCGTCGCGATCGATCACGTCGCCAACCCGCACGGCCGCGACCATCTTCTGGTACTCCTCCGGCGAGCCAAGCCCGAAGATGCACGAGACGCTGGAGACCAGCAGGACGTCCTCGCGGGCCGAGAGGCTCGTCGTGGCCGAGAGGCGCAGCCGGTCGAGGTCGTCGTTTCGGGAGGCATCCTTCTCGATGTAGATGTCCCGCTGGGGGATGTAGGCCTCGGGCTGGTAGTAGTCGTAGTAGCTGACGAAATACTCGACGGCGTTGTTGGGCAGCAGGTCCTTGAACTCCTCGTAGAGCTGGGCGGCGAGGGTCTTGTTGTGGCTGATCACCAGCACGGGCTTGCCCAGCCGGGCGGCGACGTGGGCCATCGTGAACGTCTTGCCGCTGCCGGTGACCCCCAGCAGGACGTTGTGCTTCTGCCCGCGGCGGAGGTTCTCCACCAGCCGCTCGATCGCCTGCGGCTGATCGCCCTTGGGCGTCATCTCCGATACGACTTCGATCAGGGACATACAAGCCTCCGGCGTCCGAAGGGCGCCATCGATGCACCGAATCCAGAACCGTCAGTGTACCAACGCGGGAATTCGCTTGGTAGACCTCCCCCCGCCCGTATAATCGCCCGTGGTGACTGACGCTCGCGATCCGGCCCCCGGCCGGTGCCTCAAGCGGCCCCTTCGGCCTGGAAAGTACCCGCAGTATGTCGATCAACATCCTCTGCATCGGGGACATTGTCGGCCGCCCCGGCCGCATGGTCCTCGCCGATCATCTCAAGGACGTCATCGAGGACCGCCAGATCGATCTGGTGGTGGCCAACGCCGAGAACGCCGCCGGCGGCAGCGGCCTGACGCCGGCGATCATCAAGAAGCTCCACCGCTACGGCGTGGACGCGATCACGCTCGGCGATCACGTGTACCGCAAGCGTGAGATCATCGCGGCGATGGAGAGCAGCGACCGCATCGTCCGCCCGGTGAACCTGCTCCGCCAGGCGGCGGGCAAGCGGTGGACGGTCGTGGAGACCAAGAACGGGCGCTACCGCGTGGCGGTGTTCTGCGCGCTGGGGCAGATGTTCATGGGCTGCTGGGATTCCCCCTGGCCCGCGGTGGAACGGACGCTGGTGGAGATCCCCTCCGAGGTGGTCATCCGGGTGATGGACTTCCACGCCGAGGCGACCAGCGAGAAGATCGCGATGGGCTGGTACCTCAACGGCAAGGCGTCGGTGGTCTTCGGCACGCACACGCACGTTCCGACGGCCGACGCCCGCGTGCTGGACAAGGGCACGGCGTTCATCTCCGACGTGGGCATGACCGGCCCGTACGAGAGCGTTCTGGGCCGGCGTGTGGACCGCGTGCTGGGCGCGTTGACCACGTCGATGCCCACCCGCTTCGACGTCGCCACCGGCGACCCCCGCATCTGCGGGCTGCTGGCCACCGTGGATCCCCTCAGCGGGCGCGCCGAGGCCGTCGAACGCATCGAGATCCAGGGCCGCGCCGCAGAAGGCCCCGCCTACGACAGCGACGACGGCCACCCCAGGCCGAAGAAGTAGGCCCCCAAGCGGCTTCAGATGACTTATGTTGCGCTCCTGCTGATCCCCGGCCCGCCTGGCCCCGTTGGCCTGCATCGGCGGTGCTGCGGCATCGCCTGCTTCGGCCGCCTTGCCGGACGAGCCGCGTGCGGCGCAGGAACCGCAACGAACGTATCATCTGAGACCGCTTAGAACTCGTCCTCGTCGCTTTCCATGGTGCCTTTCCAGACCTCGAGGTTTTCGAGGTAGACGGCGGTCCCACGGGCGACGCAGGTCAGGGCGTCGTCGGCGACGCGGACGTCCAGGCCGGTGGCGTTGGCCAGGACGGTCGCGCTGCCGCGGAGCAGCGCCCCCCCGCCGGCGAGGATGATGCCGTTGTCCACCAGGTCGGCGGCGAGCTCGGGCTCGGCCCGCTCCAGCGTCCGCGTGACGCAGTCGATGATCGCCCCGACCGGCTCCTTCAGCGCTTCGCGGACCTCCTCGGAGGAGATGATCGTCTTCCGCGGCAGGCCGGAGATCATGTCCCGCCCGCGGACCTCCATGGTCATTTCCTCTTCCAGCGGCGACGCCGAGCCGACCTCCATCTTGATCCGCTCGGAGGTCTGCTCGCCGATCAT
>CAYLPJ010000139.1:0-2982 GCA_964385465.1 uncultured Planctomycetaceae bacterium
TCGCCGCCGACGGTGAGGGTCGCGCCGTTGATGATCGACAGGTCGCCCATCGCCGCGCCGTTGGCCAGCTCGATGCCGGCGTCCTGGAGGACGGTCACGTCCGAGCCGAACGCCGCCAGCGGGGCCGAGCCCAGCTCGACCAGGTGCGCCACCTCGGCGGGCGTGAGGGCCTTGCCGTAGAGCCGCATGTCGTCCATCCAGCCGTCCAGGGCTGTCGTGCCGCTGCCGCCGATCAGCAGGTCCAGCATGGAGGCGTAGATGTCGCGGACCTGCCCGTTGCCCGGGGCCGGCTCGCCGTCGACGTAGATGTCAACGCGGCTGCCATTGTTGTTGTCCCCGCCGATGTCGGGCATGTCCTCGACCACGGCCGTGACGTGCTGCCACTCGTTCGGGACGACGTAGTCGCCGGCGCTGCCGGTGTCGGGCCGGTAGGTGGCGTCCTGGGCGAGGACGCGGATGAACTCCTTGCCGCCCTCGACCTTGAGCTCCACGGCCCAGCCGTCGGCGCCGTTCCAGGCCGCCTTGTTGTTGATGAACCGCCGCTCGAAATCGGTCTGATCGGGCTTCATCCAGAAGCTGACGGTGAAGTTCTCGGTGAAGTCGAAGTCGTCCTGGTAGTCGGTGATGCGCATCAGCGCCTCGGGCGTCGCGCCGTCCACGCGGAGCGAGCCGGCGCCGAACTTGACGTCCACGTCGCTCTGGGCCGCGCCGCCCTCCAGCACGCCGCCGGGGAAGGACGCCCCGCGGGCCTCGTTCGCCACGGCCGCGGCGCCGACGTGGTCGAACGTGTAGTGCGCGAACAGGTCATCGGCGGCCGGGTCGGCGCCGCGCCCGATCAGCTTCAGCGACCCGCCGTCCAGGGCGACGGGCCCGCCGGCCAGGGCGGTGGCGGTCTCGTCGGAGGAGGCCACCAGCGTGCCCTCTTCCACGCGGAAGCTGACCTGGCTCATGTCGGCCCCGGCGGCGGGGTCGAGTGCGAGGCTGCTGCCGCCGGTCTTGACCAGTACGGTCTCGGTTCCCGCGGCGTTGAAGGCGCCCAGGGAGCTGGCCGTCGGGCGGGTGGTGTCCGGCGTGTCGATGGTCAGCGTGCCCGCGCCGGCGCCGGTCAGCGTGGTGTGGGTGAAGCTCAGGCTGCCGTCGAGGGTGAGCGTCGCGTCGTTGGCGACGGTCAGGGCGCCCATGACGGCCCGCTCGGCGTCGTCGACGGCGATGGTCGTCGCGCCGCTTGCGGTCACGTCGCTGCCATAGTCGGCCACCTCGCCGAGCTTGTACTGCCACATCCCCGCCTGCCCGGCGGCGGAGGCGTCGATGCGCGTCCAGTTGGTGACGTTGGGGTTCTGGAAGTCGAACCGCACGTGCTCTCTGCCGCCGCCTTCCCTGTGGTTCAGGGCGATGGCGTACTCCCGGCCGGGCTCGAGGGAGACGGCGCCGCTGGTGCGGGTCTGGCCTGCACTGCCGAAGTCGAGCATCCGTTCCTCGCTGGAGAACGTCCCGTCGCCGTCGAGGTCGATGAACATCGTCCCATTGTCGTCGAGTTCGGTGATGCGGAAGCGCCAGTCGCCGCCGGCGTCGTCGGGGACGACGAGGTAGCCGGTCCACATCGCCGTGAAGTTGTCCCTTCTCTCGGAGCCGAACAGGGCCGTGTACTCGCCGTAGTTGTTGTAGTCCAGGTCGCCGGTCTCGAGGCCGCGTGCGTCCACGCCCCCGAGCCCCGCGGGCCCGTCGAACGTGTTGCCGTCCATGTTGTCGGTGTACGCGCCGTTGCCGGCGTGGAAGTACATCGCCGACTGCCCGCCGGTGTGCTTCCGCGAGGCGGGCAGCCCGTTGTGCCGCGTGTACCCGCCGGCCAGCTCCAGGCGGGTCGCGTCGGCCAGGACGACGGCCGCGCCGCCGAGGGCGGGCCCGCCGTCGTATTCCGATCGCACCGTCCCGGCCGCGACGTCCACCGTCGTCGCCGCGAGGTCCGCGCCGTCCGGGCCGTCCAGCACGAGCGAGCCGGCGCCTTCCTTGTGCAGCGTGACGGGCTCGCCGCCGTCAAGCGCCGGGCCGAACGTCGTCGTCGTGCCCGCCGCGGTGTTCAGGTAGGCCTGCCCGCCGGCGCCGGAGAGCGTCACGCCGCCGGCGAAGCTCATGTTGGCGTCGGTGTCCAGCCGCCCGCCGAGCGCCAGCGTCGTGCCCGTGAACGTCCCGCCGTCGGCGAGGTCCAGTGTCGCGCCGTCGGCGACGGCCAGCGCCGTCGTCCCGCCGAGGGCCGGCATGTCGTTGACCTGAAGCACGCCGCCGCGGACGTCCGTCAGCCCGCCGGCGTAGGCGTTCGTGCCGCTCAGCACCACCGTCGAGGTGCCCACCGTGATCAGGTTCGCGCCGGTGCGGCTCAACGCGCCGGAGTCCACCGTCGTCGTCCCGCCGAACGGCGTGCCGATCACGTAGTCCCCGCTCGACTGGAGCGACAGCATCGCGGCCGAGAGGCTCCCGCCGCTGTTGGCAAGCGCCCCGCCGTCCATGACGACGTTGCCGAGGTTGCCCGTGTTGCCCGCGAGGTCCAGCGAGCCGCCTTCGTGCACCGTCACCGCGTTGCCGTCGGTGACGCCGGCGAACGGGTCGGCCGCGCCGTACTGGACCGCGCCGTGGATGTCCACCGGCCCGCTGACGGTGTTGGCCCGCGTGAACCGCACGCGGCCCTTGTCGACGGGGTCGTTGTTGGGGTCGGCGGCGCTGTCCCATCCGACGATGACGGCCGTCGGCGCGGCGCCGACGTCGGCGAGGGCCTTGTCCATCGTCAGGATGCCGCTGCCGCCGCCGAGGCGGTAGCCCTCGTCGCCGGGGATGTAGTTGCCGTCGAACACCGAGTCGGTGTAGGCGCCGAGCGTCAGCGACGTGGTGCCGGAGAAGTCGATGTCCGCCGAGGAGTTCCCCGACAGGGCGGCCACGCCCTCGGAAGCGGCGATGTCCACCTCCGCGAAGTCGTGGTCGGCCGTCTGC
>CAYLPJ010000140.1:0-2967 GCA_964385465.1 uncultured Planctomycetaceae bacterium
ACGGCCGCCATCGGCGAAGAACCCGCCGCCTCGGCCGACGCCCTCCAGAGCCCGCGTCGCGCCCTGTGGAGTGCGATGGCCGGCGGTCCGCTTCGACGGGACGCGCGGGGCGGCTTCGACCGGGCGCGGGGGCGGTTTTGGCGGGCGGGGGCGCGTCCGGCAAGACGGATCGCCCGCGCCGCCGGCTGACCGCCTCCATTGCGGTTGCGGCCGCCGCGTGGTAGAAGCCCCGGATGCTCCTGCTGGCAGACATCGCAACCGCGCCGGCCGGCGGCGGGTCGGTGATCGGCTCGGCGGTCGGCGCGACGCTGGCGGCCTTCGCGCTGATCCTCGTGCTCACCCGCCTCCGCGTGCCTCTGGCGGCGGCGGTGCTCGGGGGGGCCGTCGCGCTGGACCTGCTGTTCGGCTGCGGCGCCCGCGAGGTGGTTCTGCGCACCGTCGCCGGCGCGACGCGCCCGCAGACGATCGCCCTGGTCGTGGTCGTGCTGGCGATGCTGATGCTCTCGGACCTGATGCGCCGCGCGGGGCAGCTCGACGAGATCGTCCGCCTGGCCGCGGCGCTGCTCCGCCGCCCCGCGGCCGCCATGGCCGCGCTTCCGGCGCTGATCGGGCTGATGCCCATGCCCGGGGGGGCGCAGCTTTCGGCGCCGATGGTCCAGTCCGCCGCCGGCGGCGCCGACGTGCCGCCCGAGCGGATGTCGGCGGTGAACTACTGGTTCCGCCACATCTGGGAGCACTGGTGGCCTCTGTACCCGGGCGTGATCGTCGCCACGAGCGTCACGCACAGCGACGTGGGCCCGTTCGTGCTGCACCAGCTTCCCCTCGGCGCGGTCATGGCGGCGGCGGGGCTGTGGCTCTTCCGCCGGACGCACGCCGACCTGCACCGCACGGGCCCCCCGGCGCCCCGCGGGACCGCCCTGCGCCTCCTGGCCGCCACCAGCAGCATCTGGGTGATCCTGCTGGTCTGGGGCGGCGTCCGGGGCATCCTGGCCGCCACCGGCGCCGACGACGCCGTCGCCGGGGACAGCACCGGCCTGGCCGCCGCGGGCGTTCGCTACGGGCCTCTCGCCGCCGGGCTGGGCGTCAGCATCGCCTGGACGCTCCTCCGCCACCGCACGCCCCGGCGGGACGTGCTGGCCGTGGTCACCCGCTGGCCCATCTACAAGCTCGCCATCGCCGTCGTCGCCGTGATGGTCTTCTGGTACGCCGTCCGCAGCGCCGACGCGCCGCGGCACATCGCCGCCGAGCTCGCACGCCTGAACGTCCCGCCGGTCGCCGTCGCGGCGCTGTTGCCGCTGATCGCCGGGCTCGTCACCGGCCTGGCCGTCGGGTTCGTGGGCACCAGCTTCCCGATCGTCCTGGCCGTGGTCGCCGCGGCCGAGCCGGATGCGCCGCTCTGGCCGACCATCGCCCTGGCCTACGGATTCGGGCACCTCGGGCAGATGCTCAGCCCGCTGCACATCTGCCAGATCGTCTCCAATGCCTACTTCCAGGCCCGCTCGCGGGCGGTGTACCGTCTCATCCTCGTCCCCGCGGCGCTGACCGCCGCCGGCGTCGTCGCCTACGTCCTCTTCCTGCGGTGGACGGGGATCTGACCGGCGCCCCCCGCGCGTTGACGCGCCCCCGACGCCGGGATATCCTCGCCCGTTCCACCACCAAGGAGTCTGGCATGAACGTGCTGTTGACAGGCGGGGCGGGGTTCATCGGGTCGCACCTGGTTCGCGCGCTGGGCGCCGCCGGGCATACGCCGGTCGTGCTGGACAACCTCTGCAAGGGCCACCGGGCGGCCGTGGGGGACGCGGCGTTCGTCGAGGGGGACGTCGCCGACGGCGAGCTGCTGGAGCGGACGTTCGCCGAGCGCGGGATCGAGGCGGTGATTCACCTCGCGGCGTTCATCGAGGCCGGCGAGTCGGTCGTCAAGCCGGAGAAGTACTTCCGCAACAACACGCTGATCGGCATGACGCTGCTGGAGGCGATGCGTGCGGCGGGCGTGGGGACGCTGGTGTTCAGTTCCACGGCGGCGGTCTACGGCACGCCGGAGCGGCTGCCGATCGCCGAGGCCGACCGCCTCGAGCCGATCAACCCCTACGGCGCCAGCAAGCTGTGCGTGGAGTACATGCTGCGGGCCTACGCCGCCGCCCACGGGCTGGGGGCGGTCTCGCTGCGGTACTTCAACGTCGCCGGGGCGCACCCCGACGGGGCGATCGGCGAGGACCACGAGCCCGAGACGCACCTGATCCCGCTGATCCTCCGCGTGCCCCTGGGCCGGCGCGAGGACATCAAGATCTTCGGCGACGACTACGAGACGCCGGACGGCACGTGCGTGCGGGACTACATCCACGTCTGCGACCTGTCCGACGCGCACGTGCTGGCGCTGGGCGCCGCCGAGGCGGGCAAGGTCAAGGCCTACAACCTCGGAAACGGTGAGGGCTTCTCCGTCAAGCAGGTCATCGACGCCTGCCGCGAGGTCACCGGCCACGCGATCCCGGCCCGGCGGGCCCCGCGCCGCCCGGGCGACCCGGCGCGGCTGATCGCGTCCTCGGCGCGGGCGCAGGAGGAGATGGGCTGGCGCCCGCGATTCCCGAAGCTGACGACCATCGTCGAGCACGCCTGGAAGTGGCACCGCGAGCACCCCGACGGGTACGGCGAGTAGGCCGTACGGACCAGGAAGAACCGTCCCTGTTCTTCCGCCGTGTAAACGGCCGCCATCCTCGAAGAGACCGCCGCCCCGGCCGACGCCCTCCAGAATTCGCGTCGCGCCCTGTGGAGTGCGGCGGCAACGACGCCGCTTTCGAGTGGGGCATCGCGGGCGTTCGGCGGCCGACGCGGGCACGCTCGCCGCGACGTGGCGGGTGTGTAAACGGCCGCCATCCTCGAAGAGACCGCCGCCCCGGCCGACGCCCTCCAGAATTCGCGTCGCGCCCTGTGGAGTGCGGCGGCAACGACGCCGCTTTCGAGTGGGGCATC